>PLBE01000221.1 GCA_003134435.1 Acidobacteriaceae bacterium | reverse complement strand
GGATAGAGCCGCTCCATAAACCCCTGCAGCATGGCCCGGAGGTAGCCCGTGGAGTTGGCCCAATGTCGATCGGGAACCATCTCATACGTCGCGCGATCAAAATCGAAGCAACAGTAGTAATAGGGCAGCCTCTGGCGATTGTATTGATCCCACAAGATGGTCCATTGCGTGAGAAAGTGAGAGGAGTATGAATAGCCCGTATCGTCTGCGATGGGCCAAGGCAGCAGTTTCCCTTGCCCGTCAAGTTGCACCGTGCGGCCTGCAATCTCCGGTTGATCCACGGTCGAGACGACGGGAAACGGCTTCCGCGTCTGGGCGGCCAAGGCCGAGACCAGCCAAAGGATTGCCAACCCGGTGCGCCACATCCTGACAACTTCACTCATATTTGATTGGTGGAGCACCTACGGAATCTCGAGGCAGAACTTTTCATCACTGGGGCTTCGACTCTTCCCCTTCGCGTTCGTAGCGCTCGAGATTGCCGCGCAACTTCTTAACCAGGTCCTCGTCGTGTTGATGCAGGGCAACATCAAGCGCCTGCCGCTCAAATTGCATGGCCTCGGCGTGATGGCCCGACTTGCTGTAGGCGTTCGCCAACCCGTCGAGGCATTGCCAGTCTTTCCCCTCGCTCAACTCGACTGCCTTCTGAAAGGCCGGCACGGCGCCGGCATAGTCCCCGCGTAAAGCCAACACATAGCCGAGGTTGAAGCGGTATTCGACCGAGGTAGGACGAAGTGCAATCGCTTTTTGCAGCTGATCGACCGCCTCGTCCATCCGTCCCATTTTTGTGGCGAGCTCCCAACCCAGGCGATTGTGACCCTCGGGAAACTCGGGAGCCATCTCGACCGCTTTCCGCAGGTGCTCGTATCCCTCCTGAGTTTGGCCGTTTTCGAACAGCGCTGAGCCCATGTCCGTCTCCGACCCGGCGTCGGTAGGATCGAGAGCCAGCGCTTTTTTCCAGTTCACGACTGCCTCGTCGATATGGCCGGTAAGGGCCAGCGATACGGCGAATTGCGCGAACCACGCGGCATGCTGAGTGTCGAGCGTGCAGGCTTTGCGGTATTCGTCCACCGCTTCGTTCTCCTGGTCGTTGCCGGTCAGTGCGGTTGCAAGCGCGGAGTGCGCCAGGGCGTCCTCCGGATCCAGCGCCACGGCCTGGCGCAGGATTGGAATGGCGTCGGCCATGCGGCTGTTCTCCATTAACTCGAAAGCCTGGTTGAACAACTTGTAAAACTCGGCGGCCTGCGGGTCGATTTTCTGCAGGCCGTCCGGCGGGAGGTTCACAAACTCCGGGATATTGACGGCGCGATTGGCGGCGGTGGTGTCGTCGACCAGAATCGCAGGCGTGTCGTTGCCCTGGGCGTCAATGTGGGTCAGCATGAGCCTCGTATAGGGCGACCGCGCCTTCGACGAGAACGCCAGCCAGCGCCCGTTCGGAGAAAACGTGTGCCACGAATTCATCAGTGAAGTGTTGCACTTCATCAGGCGCGCTTTACCGCCCTCGAAAGGCACAATGTAAAGCTTGCTGTCGGGGCGCATCAGCAGCCCGTTATGATTCTGCACGAAGACAATCCAGCGGCCATCCGGCGATACTTTGGGGAAGTTGTTGCTCATGCCGTTGCCGGATGCGCCGATGACCGGCTCCGGTTTTCCGCCTCGACCCTGGTTAAAAGGGATTTTGTAAAGGTCATATTGGATCTGCGGTTCATTCGGGTCGTTCGCGTACTCCGGCTTTTTGGCTCCGGGCGGATAGGGATCGCGCGCTTCGGCACGGCTATAAATCAGGTATTTTCCGTCCGGCGACCAGAAGGCGCTGGTCTGCACGTAGCGCGGGTCGTCCGCGCCCGGCAGATGGCGCAACTTCTTTTCTTTGCGGTCGTACCAGACCAGGATGCCGCGGGTTGGATAAAAGACCTGGTTGAAGCGGAAGTCCCTGAAGTTGGTGCTGAACAGGCGATCGGAGAGACCGGGCGCGAAATCGGGATTTTCTTTTTTGTGAATGGCCTTGGCGGCGGGAGGCCCGATCGAAGTTATGACGTACTGGCCATCCGGTGAGATCTGCGACATGAAGCCAAAGCGCTTTACCGCGGGCGCGGAGGTTCGGGATTCAAGATCTTCCTGAAAAGAACTCCAGCGGATGACATCCTGATTGCGGATGGCCATATTCTTCGACACCGGAACGATAGCGTAGAGGCCCTTGTCATTCTTCGGACCATCGACATCCAAGCCCAGCGTCTTACCGTCGCGCGAAAACGAATGGCAGTTGGCGCAAGTGTAGAGCTTCTCCATCACGGTTCGGCTCTGGGGCTCTCCAATGTTCCGCAACTTCCATTTGATCAGGGGAATGGCGGACGGGGGCAGCGGTTGGATTGCGCCCTTGTCACCGGGCGGCGAGAGTATCAGCGGGACATCGCGGTAGAACACGGGAGCGCCGACGGGATCCACTGAAGTGGAAAGGTGCACGGTGCCGCTTGAGACTGGAACCTTCGGATCGTCGTCGGAGAAGCCTTTGATAGTGATGGTAGCGGGCGATTTTACGGAGTGGCGCTTGATCTTTGTCCATGTCTCTGTGTCCGGCTTCCATGTCCGCGTGGCTTGCTGCTCCGGAGTCAGAATCTCATTGCCCGGTCCGGCCAGGGTATCAATTTCGCCAATTTTCAGACGCTCGCCGGGGGCGTCCAGGCGAATTCCGGCGGAGTGATCCGCAAACGAGACTTCGATCACCCAGCGTTTCGCGCTGTCAGTGGCATCGCGCCAGAGAAAAGTGGGAGGCGTGATTTCGGGAGGGAACAGCGAGGCGTCGAGGGGATAGTCAATCGTGATCTTCGCGGTTGAGCTGGCGGACGCAGCATTCGCAGCCGCGACATGATGGCTGCCGGAAGCTCGCAATAGTCCGGTTCCGCTCAGCAGGAAAAGGGAACAAACCCCGACCATCCCTGCCATCACAAAATTGCCGGTACGGAGCTTGAAGGCAGCACCCCTCGCGGGAACCGGTAGATCGATTTCGAACTGACCGCCAGGTGCGATCGTGCTCATCCCAGGCGACTC
Source organism: Acidobacteriaceae bacterium (assembly GCA_003134435.1). Lineage (GTDB taxonomy): Bacteria > Acidobacteriota > Terriglobia > Terriglobales > Acidobacteriaceae > Acidiflorens. Next base: position 69,034 of record PLBE01000221.1, on the reverse strand, counting down.
AACCCTTCCGTCAAGAGTTCTTCCGCGATTTCAATTTCCTACTTACTCACCCGCGCCTAGTCCAACAATCACAGGCGTCCCCCGCGGAGACTCATGCGAACCGCTGTCAGGCTCGAGAGTGACCACAAAATTCTTGGCCTCGACTCCCTGCGGCAGGGGAGGATTGACCACGGTCGCACTGCCCCGAGCATCAGGCTTGAACAGTCCGGCCGCGATGGGCGCGCCGCCGTTGGCGGGGAACAGCCACAGCTCATAAATTCTCTCCGGGGGCAGAGGAGCCAAATTGCTGGCCACGAAAATCAGGTTGCGGTTGCGCTGCTGGTAGATGGCTTTGCCATGGGGTTGGGGTTTGGCCCCGGCCGCCACCAGTTCGATCGTGGCCGCTTCAGGATCCAACAGCGTTGCCACCACCTCACTTGTGCGTTCGAGTTGCTTAGCCTGATCGTTCAACTGCGCTTCGAACTGCGCTCGGTTCGAGGCCAGGTTCCGCTGCAGGGTTGAATTCTGTCGCAGCAGGCCAACGCAAAGCAGAACCAGCGCCGCCGCCGCGACCCAGCCCAACGTGGGCCACCATGAACGGCGCCGGACCGGAGGCGCGGGCGTGGCTACTGCGAGCGGCAGTCGTGATGACGTCGCTCGATTCTCATTGGCGATCGCCGACATCAGGCGTTGCCGCGACCGCGCTGGCGGCTTGGGTCCCGCCGTGGTCAGGGCCAGCATGCCCAGATCGCCGCGCAGGAGTTCCAATTCCCGGCGGCAGGAGGAGCAGTCCTCAAGATGGCGGACGAGCGCCTGGCGTTCCGCTCCGTCCAACGATCCGAGCGCGTAAAGCGCCAGATCGTCCGCGAATTGTTCGTGTACTGTCATGCGGCCAACACTTTTCGCAAAGATAATAATCCGGTGCGAATCCTCGTTTTAATGGTCCCGAGCGGCTCGCCGGTTCTGTCGGCGATCTCGGAATGAGTCAGTCCTTCGAAATACGCCATCTCGAGGGCCGAGCGCTGTGAAGAGGGCATGGTCCGCAACGCTCCTCGAACTTTATCCATGGCTCGCGAACGATCGGCGTCGCTGGCCATGTCGGGTTCGACCGAAACCACCACATCTTCGATATCGTTTTCCGGACGCCGCCGCCGCAAAGCATCGATGGCGCGGTGCCGCGTAATCACCGCCAGCCACGCCGCCATGTTGCCGCGGCTGGCGTCAAAAGCTCCGGGGTTGCGCCAAAGCTGCATGAAGATATCCTGCAACACGTCTTCGGCTGCTCCGGTATCCTGCAGCACACGCAGTGCTACCGAATAGACGATGGATGAAAAACGATCGTAAAGCGCCGCCATGGCGCCTTGATCGCCCGACCGTATGGCCGTCACCAGCGCCAGATCAGACGGTGTCGCGTTGGTGTCAACGCTCGCCAAGCCGGTCTTCATCCTCCTGAAGTACGTCTCAAAAAGAGCTTTGGATTGCCGCAGTTAGGCCCCAGCCGGTAGCAGCCTCGATTGCTCATTGAAAATAGCAGCCGGGGAGCCTGGGAGGCAAGCAACCCGAGTCCTTTGGGAGTAGCCCCGTCTCGCGGCGCGCTCAATGCCCCGCCAACTGGAGCAATTGGCATTGGCCATTTCAATCGCTGGCATAGTCGCAAACCATAACCGTCAAGTCGTCCTCCTGCGAAGGGGACCATTGCCTGACTACCGAGACAATCCGCTCGGCGGCGTCGGCGGGCGAGAGTTTGCCGGTCTGCTGCACCAGCGCGCACAGGGCAGCGCTGCCAAAAAAATCGCCTTTGGCATCCGTCGCTTCAAGAATTCCATCTGTGTAGAGCAGAAGGCGATCCCCCGGTTCCAGACGGTGGGTAACGTTGCAGTAGGTAACTGGGTCGAAGGCCGCAAGGATTAGGCCGTTTTCCACGATTTCAGTCACCTGGCCCGCGCGCAACAGCAGCATGGCGGGATGCCCCGCCGCCGAATACCGCAGTTCCCGCGTCTCGGAATCGAGATAAACATACGCGGCCGTCACGAACTGCTGCTGGGTATTTCCGAACAGCACCGCGTTCATCCCGGCCAAAAATCCGGCAGGGTCCGAAGCATGGGCGCGCTGCGCGGTAGCGGCCAGCTTGACCATGGAGGCTATCAACGCCGCCGGAACCCCGTGGCCGGATACGTCGGCAATCAGCAGCCCGGCCTGTTTCTCATCCGCTACGATGAAATCATAGAAGTCCCCCGCTACCGCGCTCATCGGTAGGTAGCGAGCCGCGACTCGGAAGTTTGCGGAGTTGGGAAAATCCGCCGGCAGAATCGATAACTGAATTCGTTGCGCGACCTCCAGTTCTTTTTGAATCTGATTGAGTTGCTGATCCCGTTGCAAGGTTCGGCGAGCTGCGACATATCCCAACGCTCCCAGCAATACCACAAACCCGTAGGGCTCAATTTTGGATCTGAGTCCGAACGCGCCCGCCACGTTGTCCCATAAGGCCAATGCGACAAAAACGAACAGGCCTGCCCGGATTACTACAAAATCCCGATCGGCGGTAGGGTTGCGAATCGACTGCGCGATCATGCCCACCAGCGCGACGATTACAACTACATTGTTGATCATGTGATAGCTGTGGGATGGCCCGAAAACGACGGTCGCGATTGCCAGTCCAGCCATGATTAAGGTCAAGGTGTAGCCCGCAACCTTGATTCGACGATTGATAAAGCCGACGGTGCTAAAAAAGAGAAAAGCAGGAATGGGGACGAGGTAGTCGGAGACCGAACGCAGCTTGTCGAAAAACATCGACTGCGGGATGAGAATGTCGAGCAGGCCGGATTGAATCCACAAGCGCTGGCCGTAGAGAAACGCGAAAAGCGCGAAGTAAACCAGCAAAGCGTCGAACTTGCGGCGCAGCAGGCAAAACGCCGCGGTTACCAGCGCCACTGTGGTGAATGCCGACCCCAGAAAGAGGAAGGGCTCGTCATGGTGGAATACGCTCAAAATCTGGCTGGCGCTGAGATTTGTTTCGGGCACATACATCGCTAAGGATGGTAACCCACACCAGAGTGAAGTCAAAGCCGGCGTTCGCAGGTCATCGGCTAAACTTCCGCCCGGGCGGCGCGTGTCATCAGGTCTTCGATGGCTTGCTGTGGCGATTTGCCTTTTTCGAGAATGGCGAAAATCTGTTCGGTGATCGGCATCTCGACGTTCTTCCTGCGCGCCAAACCAACCGCCGCTTTGGTAGTGAAAACTCCTTCGGCAACCGCTCCGCGCATGGCGGCAATAATGTCGGGAAGCTTGCGCCCTTTGCCCAGTTCCACGCCCACGCTGCGGTTGCGCGAGAGATCCCCGGTGCAGGTCAGCACCAGGTCGCCCAGTCCCGCGAGTCCGGCCATGGTGTCGAGGCGGCCGCCGCAGGCCACGACCAGCCGCGCCATCTCGGCGAGTCCACGTGTGATCAGCGCCGCCACGGAATTGTGTCCGAGTCCCAGCCCATCGCAAACTCCAGCGGCGATGGCGATAATGTTCTTCAAAGCGCCGCCCAGTTCCACGCCGATGACATCGTCGTTGGTATAGACGCGAAAGCGCGAGTCGTTGAACGTCTGCTGCACGGCCCGCGTTACGTCGCCGTCGATGGAAGCTACCGTCACAGCCGTGGGATCGCCCCGCGCCACTTCCTTGGCGAACGACGGTCCGCTGAGGGCTGCCACGCGAGTGGTGAATTCGCGGTAGCGCAGGACGTCGGTAATCACCTCCGTCATGCGCAGCAACGTGCCGTCTTCGAGTCCCTTGGTGCAGCTCACGAAGATCGTTTCCGGGCGGAGCAGGGGCGCCATCCGTTGGAAGAGCGCTCGACAATGCTGCGAGGGCATGACGCTGACGACGATCTCCGCGCCATCCAACGCGCGATTCAAGTTGCTGGTTGCGGTAATCGAATCTGGCAGGACGAATCCCGGCAAAAAGCGCTCGTTGATACGGCTTCGACCGATGCTCTGGGAAACTTGCGGCTCGTTGGCCCAGAGACAGACGTCGTGAGGGGCAGCTTGCCTTCCTTTGCGTGCCAGGACGATTGCCAGTCCCGTGCCCCAGGCTCCTGCTCCGATTACGGCAACACGGCTCATGTGCGGGTTGCTCCTAAGGTTCGCGGATTGTTATCCGGATTTGTGGGAACCAGTTTCAGACTGAGCTTCCGGCTTTCGCTACCTTACGTCCGAATCTTGATTCCGTTCCGGCGGCGATACGCCCGATATTTTGCCGGTGCTTCCAGATGACCAGCGCCGAAACCAGGGCGATCCAACCCAGTTGTCGCGCGTCTCTGTATTCGTGGAATGCCCAAGCCAGCAACGGAAATGCAGCCGCCACCGCGACCGATCCAAGCGAAACATAGCGGAAGGCGACGGCAATGATCAGGAACAGCACCACCATACACAAAATAGACTTGGGAGTCAGTAATAGAAAAGCCCCGAGACTGGTGGCGACGCCCTTGCCGCCGCGAAATTTAAGCCATACGGGAAAGAGATGCCCGAGCACGGCGAAGAACGCCGCCGTGGTCATGATCAGTTGCTGATGCGGTCCGCTGCTTAGAATCTGCGCCATCAGAACCGCAGCCAGCCCTTTGGCGGCATCGAGCATCAAGGTTGCAACTCCGAGGGCGGGCGACTGGCGGGCAACATTGGTTGCGCCAATGTTGCCGCTGCCGCTGGCGCGAACGTCCTTACCCGTGAAAATCCGAACCAGCAGGTAGCCAAAGGGGATGGATCCCAGCAAGTAGCTCACGGCGGCGGTGATGAGGTAGGGATTCATGTTCGCCGATTTAAATTCGATACAAGCCGGCTGGCTTTATCCTCATTCGGGCGCAATCCCAGCTTTTATCCATGCCCGAGGGCAAAACGATCGAGGTTCGTGTATTTCGATCCTGCCGGTGAAAGCTGACTCTGATAAAGAATAAACTCACGGGCAGTCATCGTGCCGAAATCGAGGTCGCCCATGGCGGCTAGCCGTTTTTCAAGAGTTGCGAACGCTGCGTTGGGGGCATCGCCGTTTTGCCATTTCGGTGAGCCCGATCTTCTGCCAGCGCCACCGCGGGCCAGGGTCAGATGTGGACTGTAAGGCCGGTCCTCGCGCGGAACACCGAGTTCGGCCGTGGCCGCATCGATGTTATGGGCCAGTCTTGTGAGTTGCGGGCCGCCGTCGATTCCGATCCAGAATACGCGGGGCGCTTTGGCCGTCGGGAAAAATCCATAGCCTCCGGCGCGAATTTCGAACTCGCCGTTCTCGACTCGAGGCAGACGTTTGGCGAGGGCCGCTACCTGGTCTGGCGTTTGTTCGCCGATGAACTTCAAAGTGATATGCAGCGACTCGGGACGCACCCAGCGCGCATCGGGCGCAAAACTCTCGACGCCTTCGAGAAAGCGAGCGATCCGGGCGCGGACTTCCGGGTCGAGGTCGATGCCGACGAAGATTCGCATCTCTTTATTCTTTAATTATGTTCCTGTGGTGACCGGATGTCCCCTCACACAGGAACCATGCAGTAATCGCAGGGACGCATTACAAAAGGGCCCGCCGGATCATTTCCAGAGCCTGCTGGGTCGAAAACTGGCGAATGCGTTTTCGGTCGCCGGGAAAATTACGTTCGGCGACCTGTGTCCCTTCCTCTCCCGCCAGCGCGATGTAAACGAGGCCAACTGGCTTCTGCTCAGTGCCGCCGCTGGGGCCCGCAACTCCAGTGATGCCGATTCCATAGCTGGCGAGGCAACGCTTGCGAATGCCTTCGGCCATCGCAGCCGCGACTTCGCGGCTGACCGCTCCGTGCCGGTCGATCAGAGCCTTGGGCACATTTGCAAATTGGGTCTTGAGTTCGTTCGAATACACGACCGCGCCGCCCAGAAAGTAGCGCGAGCTGCCGCTGATCGAAGTGATGCGCTCGGCCAGCAGGCCTCCGGTACAGGATTCCGCCACTGCCAGCGTCAAGCTGCGCATCTGCAGCAGATAGCTGACGATCTGTTCGATGGTTTCGCCTTTCCGCGAAAAGATGGCGTCGCCCAGTTCGTCCTCCATTTTTTCAGCCAGTTCCTCGACCCGCGCCTCGGCATCGGCCGCCGAATCTTTCCGGCAGCGCAGGTGGAGTTGAATCTCGCCCGCTCCTGCCAGAATCGTAGTTTCGACGTCGGTATAGGTTTTGTAGATGGGCGCGACTCGAGCGTCCACTTGCGATTCCGGCATCATGGCCATTTTGAGCGTGCGCGTCGCAATGTGCTGTACCGGAATTCGGGCGCGCAGGCGCGGGATGCATTCGGTTTCGAAGAGCGCCTTGAGTTCATAGGGAGGCCCGGGAAGCAGCATCAACAGCCGCTCCTCCCCGTCGTACTTTCCGGCGATCCACTGGCCGGGCGCGGTGCCGAGCGCATTCGGCAACGCCGCTGCGCTGGTCAGGACATCGGCTTGCTTGGCATTGTTTGGCGTCATCTTTATGCCGCGCTTAGCGAAACGTTCTTCGAGCTTGGCGGTGATTGTGGGATCGCGCTGCAGTTTCAATCCCAGCGCATCCGCCACGGCCTCGCGCGTCAAGTCGTCTTCAGTGGGACCGAGGCCGCCGCTGAAGATGATGATGTCGGAACGCCGCATGGCGAGTTTTGCGGCTGCAATCAGCCCGACAAGGTCGTCGCCCACAATGCACTTGTAGCGGACTTCAATCCCGAGTTCGTTAAGTTTCTCGGTGAGGTAGAGCGAGTTGGTGTCCTGACGATGGGGAGTCAGTAATTCAGATCCCACGGCGATAATCTCTGCGTCCACGGGTAAGAGTGTAAATGATGGAGTAGATGTCAATCCTTCACAATTGTCATCCCGAGCGAAGCGAAGGATCCGCATTTTGTGGCGGCCTGCAGATCCTTCGCTTAGGTCGGGATGACAAATCCCTTGAAAGGTCTCGCTTTTGTCACAGGCTGCGGGCTTCGAGCTTCATCTCGCCGGTTGTTGCTGCGTCATGCAGTGCAGCGCGCCGAATCCCCAGATCAGATCGCCGGAATAGATGGGTACGATTTCGCGTGATGGGAAAACTTTCGCGAGCGTGTTGAGCGCGATGCGATCGTTAGGATCGTTAAAGACGGGCACCAGCACTGCGCCATTCGCGATATAGAAGTTCGCGTAACTGGCGGGCAACTGGCGGCCTTCGAAGACGATGGCACGGGGCATAGGAATCTCTACGATCTCGAGTTTTTCGCCATCGGCAGTGCGAGCATTTCTCAGACGGCCCAGGTTGGCATACAGGGCCGCGTAATTTTCATTTTGCTCGTTCGCTTCGACCATGGTGACCACGGTATGGGGAGCGACAAAGCGGGTGATGTCATCCACGTGTCCGTGCGTGTCGTCGCCGGCTATGCCGCTGTCGAGCCAGATGACGGACCGCACACCAAAATAGTCGGCAAACAGTTGTTCATAGGCCGCACGGTCCATGGGCGGATTGCGCTGCTGCGTGGTCGAGAGCAGGCATTCTTCGGTGGTCAGCAAGGTGCCGCAGCCGTTGACGTCGATCGCGCCGCCTTCGAGCACGACACGGTGCTGGTCGCTGAACGGACTCACGCTGACCGGTTGGACGACTCGAACCCCAGCCGACTTCGCCATACGGTGTCCGACTTTTTCGTCCTGCGTGTAATTTGGATATTTCGCCCATGCGTTGAACTGAAAGTGCAGCGCCAGCAGGCTGGAATCCACTTTGTCACGGTGACGATCGGCGGGCGGCGCCAGGAAGATGCAACCGGAGTCGCGCGTCCAGACGCGATCCGTGCGCCAGCGGTGGATGGAAACGTTGTCAGACAGCGCGCCTGCTTTTTCGAGCACCGTGCGCGCCCGATTTTCCCAGTTGGCGTCATTGACGATCAGGTCTACACGCTCATGCCGCGCCAGGTTGCGAACGATTTCGGCATAGACCCACGGAATCGGCTCGAACTTGCCGGGCCAGTCATCGCGAAGGTGTGGCCAGGCCAGCCAGGTGGATTCGTGGGGTTCCCATTCCGCGGGCATGCGGTAGCCCTGGGCGGCGGGGAGTTTGGCGCGCGTGGCGGAAGATCTGGGCATTGCTATTTTCCGTCGAGCATGCGGCTGGTGATGGGAGCGTACGCGTCGATGCGACGGTCGCGCAGGAAAGGCCAGTTGCGGCGAATGTCTTCGAGATGACTCAGGTCCACTTCGCCGAGCAGAATTTCTTCTTTATCGTGTGATGCTTCGGCCAGGACGCGGCCGAACGGGTCGCAAAAGAACGACCCTCCCCAGAACTCGAGGCCTTTGCCGGGCACGGAATTGCCACGGATATCACCGGTCTCAAGGCCGACGCGATTCACCACGCCGACATAAACGCCGTTCGCGATGGCGTGCGCTCGCTGGATGGTGCGCCAGGCATCGTGTTGCGCCTCGCCGAATTCGGCCTTCTCGGCAGGATGCCATCCGATGGCGGTCGGATAAAACAGGATGCTCGCCCCTTGCAGAGCTGTGAGGCGCGCGCCTTCGGGATACCACTGATCCCAGCAGACCAGCGTGCCGAGTTTTCCGGCGGAAGTTTCGAAAGCCTTGAAGCCCAGATCGCCGGGAGTGAAATAAAACTTCTCGTAGTAAAGCGGATCGTCGGGAATGTGCATCTTGCGGTAGATGCCGCCGAGAGCGCCACCTGAATCGAAAATGGCCGCCGTGTTGTGATAGAGCCCCGGCGCGCGCTTCTCGAAGAGCGACGCGATCAGCACAACCTTATTCTTGAGGGCGGCGGCGGCGAGGATTTCTGTGGTGGCTCCGGGGATCGGCTCCGCGAGATCGAACAGCGCAGCGTCTTCGCGCTGGCAGAAATACTGCGTCTGGAAAAGCTCGGGCAGGCAGACGACGTGGGCGCCCTTTCGTGCCGCCTCCGCTACGCGATCTAGCGCCTTAGTCAGATTATCGGCGGGCTCGGGGCCGCACGACATTTGGATCAGGGCGATGGTGAATTGATCCGTCAATTGCTTCTCCATCCGGGTTGTTCATTCAGCGCATCCGCAAACGGACTGCAACTTCACAGCACAACAACTAGGCCTTAGGATACCAAAGCGAGTGACTGCCGTTGCGGATAGAATTATGTGAATGCGAATACTCGCAGCCGCTTTCTTTTTGTTCACCTCCGGGTTATTCCTTATCGCACAGAACACGCGCGTCGAAGTCGATCGGGTCGTCGTTTACAAGCAACAGCGCAAGCTGGTGCTTCTGTCAGGGGGGGAGGAAGTACGGTCATACAAGGTCGCGCTCGGAAGCGAACCTGTTGGGCCAAAAATACGCCAGGGAGATCATCGAACCCCCGAGGGGACTTATGTACTCGATGGACGAAACCCTGGCAGCCATTACTACAAAGCCTTTCACATTTCTTATCCGGCCCCGAAAGACGTCGCGGCCGCAAAGAAACTCGGAGTCAGTCCTGGAGGCGATATCATGCTGCACGGGCTTCCCAAAGAGTATGCGTGGGTCGGGAAAACGCACACTCTGCACGACTGGACAGACGGATGCATCGCTGTCTCAAACAGACATCAGGCCGTAACGTCCGCGATGCGTTTCGCCGCATTCACGAACTTCTAGTACATTGGTTTTTCACCAAAACGCATCCCTACCGCGGAGGAATTGCCCTTGAAGCACAAGAGTAGTTCGAAGCACGCTAATCATGAGGAAGGCGCGGGCATTGATCGCAAGCTGCACGACCCGGTGGCTGATCGTCTGATTCCGCTGGAGCCACTGGATCTCGGCAAGATTCGATCCATCGACGACCTGGTGCGCGCCATGTCGAAGACAGCCTTCACCGGCCGCCAGCTTGGCGAAGCGGCCGACGTGCTGGAGGCCATGGCGCGCGACAAAGAATGCTTCGTTGTTATGACGCTTGCTGGCGCGATGACCGTGGCCAAGCAAGGCCTGGTGATTGCGGAGCTGATCGATCGCGGTATCGTGAATGCTATCGTTTCCACTGGCGCGCTGATGGCGCATGGGCTGGTCGAAGCGACCGGGCGCGCTCATTTCCGGCATAATCCGGAACTCAGTGACGAGGAACTCTACGAGGCGGGATACAACCGCGTCTACGACACGCTCGAACCCGAGCAGAACCTCGACGACGTGGAGCGCGTGATGGCCGCGGTGTTTGGCGGCTGGGACGCGGACGAAGTCATGTGCTCGTATAAGTTGAACCGCGCGATTGGCGCGCATCTGGCCAAGCGCGCCAAAGGGCAACGCGGCATTCTGAAGTCGGCCTACGAAAAAAATGTTTCCGTATTTGTGCCCGCATTCTCCGATTCCGAGCTCGGACTCGACTATGCATTGACCAACCGCGAGCGCGACAAGGAAAGTAAGCCGCGATTCCGTTTCGATCCCTTTGAAGACCTGGAACACTTCGCCGCAACCCTGCTCGGTCAGAAGCGGCTGGGAATCTTCACCATTGGCGGCGGTGTTCCGCGCAACTGGTCGCAGCAGTTTGGCCCGTTCATCGAATTGCGCCACCGCCGGGGAGGGGAAGACCTGCCGCTGAAGCGCTATCACTATGGACTGCGCATCTGCCCGGAACCGGTTTACTGGGGCGGGCTGTCGGGCAGTCCGTATAGCGAAGCGGTCTCGTGGGGTAAGTTCGTGCCTCCAGCGGAAGGCGGGAAGTTTGGCGAAGTTTTTGTGGACGCTACGGTAGGCCTGCCGCTGATTGTGGCCGCCGTGCTGGAGCGACTGGAGAAGAAGCCGGCCGCGAAGAAGAAGCTGGCGAAGGCGGGAGAATGAGGTGGTTCATTGGGGCGTTGGTCGGCGCGATAGTTATCTGCACACTGTGCGTTGCTCAGGGTAAAGGCAGCGTTCGTGGAAATGTCTTCCGCGAAGAGAGCATGGGGCTGACGTACGAGTTTCCGGAGAAATTCAGCCCGAAGGTCGACGAGAACGATAAACTCTTCGGTCACGACACCACTGGCCGAGAACGCATGATCTTGACTCTCTGGGATCCACCGCAGCGCGGCGGTGCACTCAGAATGGCGTTTCTTTACGACACAAAACAGCGGAGCAGCGACAAGACTCACGATACAGTTGCGCTGGCCTATATTGGCGAGATTAAAGGAATGTGGCTGGGCGTGAAAGACGTCAAAATCGTTGGTCCAACCAAGGTTCCCGAGCCAAGCTATGACTATCGGCGGCTGGATTTCTCCACTCCGAATCAAGTGCCCCGCTACAACTCAGCAATCGCGATTACTCTGTCCGATCGACGAATCCTCGTGGTCAGAGCGGGCGCGCCGTCGCAAAGTGAGCTCGATAGTGAGGTCGACTCGCTAGTACACTTGCGCTTCGACAAGAGCCAAAAGTAGCCTCTAGTCGAAGATCAGCACAGCCGACGCGATCACTGTAGTCCACAGCCCGCGTTTGTCGCCTACCGCGGATTGCGTTACGTTGGCGGTGCGGACGATTTTGTTGGAGATGCGATAGATCTCTTTTTTCTCGTCCCACGAGCGGTCGGAATCGAACTCCACGTTCAGAGTGGTGGCCAGCATTTCAGCGGCGAGTTCTTCCGCGTAATCTCCGGCGGCATCTTCGGTCTCACCGAAGGAGTGGTGCTCGCTTAGGTAGCCATAGGTGTTGCGGTCGGCAGGAATGGCGACGCCAATCGAAGAGGCCAGAAGGCGATGGGGTTCGTGAGTGGAGTTTTCGGCGACGACCGCGAATACAACTTCTCCAGGCGATAGGTAAGTGAGTCCCTGCGAGCGCGGAACAAGTTTGCAGTTGGGCGGAAAGATGGAAGAGACGCGCACGAGATTTTGCGCGGCGATGCCGGCGTCACGCAACGCAAGTTCGAAAGAGGTGAGGCGCTCTTTGTGTTTCCCCACTCCTTTGGTGAAGAAGATTTTCTTGGGGACCATGTCCTTGCCCAATGCAGTTTCCTCCAGAAAAAAAGCTGTTTTTAGTCTGAGGGGCAAATCTAACACAGTGATTTATGAAGATTGTATGAAAAAAACAGGAATATCCCAGTTCGCCGAAGCACCGCCCGCTTGGAGGCTTCGGCTGCAGTCCTTGGTCGTTGGCTGTTGGCGAACAACGGCTCTAGCGAACAAGCCTAGCGACTAGCGACCAACGACCCACTGCCCGCAGCACTCAAGCCGCGTGAACATGGGCCTTCCCCGCCAGCGGCAGGAGCACCGGCTTCACCAATTGATTGAAGTCGGCGAACCTCATGCGCACCAGTTCCCGGTGCGAACCAGCGTTGAAGGCGATTTCGTGATCTTCGGCCAGCGACTGATCCACGAAAACATCCATGCCGTAAAGATTGCCGAAGGGTGGCATCGACCCGGTTTCGCAGTCCGGAAAACGGCCGCGAAATTCGAGTTCGCTGGCCAGTTCCACCGAGACTGCACCCAGGTATTTCTTGAGCCGGTATAGATCCACTCGAAATGAAGCTGGCACGACGGCCATCGCGAGCCGTCCATCCAGCATCACCATGACGGTTTTTGCCAGTTCTTTCCCGGGTGTGTGAGTAAGGGCGGCAATCCCCTGCGCGGTGTAGGCCACGGAGTGCGAGATCACCAGGTATTGAATGCGATTACGATCGAGGAATTCCCGAAGCATGGAAAGAGGCACAGACACCTCCCGTCCGAGCGGGAGAGCGGGAAAGCTTCTGGAAGGAAAAAGAGAAGCGTGCTCCGGGCTCGGAACTGATTTAATTATGCGCTTTGGCGCGGTCGGGAAGGTAGGAAAATTTCCAGCCCATGCCTCGAATGACGGCCACACTTCCGTCACAATCGGATGTGATGTTTTGTGCCTTCTACGATGAAATCAGTGGGACGGAATGAGTGCGCAGGAAGCCACTTCGAGATGCAGTCAGGCAGGGGCTGTTCCAAAACGGGAAAACGAAGAGCAAGAACTCGGGGAGACTCGCGTGGAATGTTCAGTTTCAGACGCTAAGGGCTAAGAAGAAGGCACTGCGGGGGAACAGCGCGAACCTTCTTTTGGAATCCTCAGGCGGCTTCTTTCGTGACTAGGGAACGGGCGATCTCTCGTACCTGTGATCCCACAATCTTCATTTCCTGCCAGTCATAGCGAAATTCCTTGCCGCAATCCAGGCAGGCAACATAAGTGCCCGTCCGCTGCGCGGTCTGAGCGCGTCGAGAACCGGCGCGCACCGTGATGGGAAAACTGTAGCGCTCGTGCCGGCAACCAAACATGGCATCCATCAACTTTGAAAACATCGGATAGCCTCCACAGATTAAAACGATAAAGCCGAACCACCTCCTGCATTGCAACAGCGAGGCGAGATCTAACTGTTTAGATTCGAGGATGACGAAAAAGGTTCGCGAGGCCAATAGCAGAGGAGGTACGGATCTCACGCGCCACGGAATCAAACGCTTGGGCGCATCCGGGGCCAGCAGCGGGAATACACAGGGAAAACAGGAAATATGTCGACGTGCACTATGACCGGTCAGCTGTGCGGCGGGTCGGACTTCTTATGCGCCGCGCACTTGGTCATAATGGCAGAGCGCAGCCGCGTCCGCAGATCGTCGGGCAACTCATAAAGCTCGGAGTCGCGATAAATCTCGATGGTCTTGCGGGTGGTATCGCAGACCACGTAGCAGTTGTGGCACCATGCCAGATGGTCGTCGAGTTCGGTCTTGGTGCGGGCGTCCAGCGCGCCATCAAGGTAGTTGGTTAATTCGTTGAGAAACTCAGAACACTTCACTGGTCGCCATCTCCACTCGCCCTTTTCTGAAAGTAACGGTTCAGCCGCTCGCGCAATTGCAGGCGGGCGCGGAGCAACCGAGACTTCACCGCCGGAATGCTGAGTTCGAGAGCCTGCGCCGTCTCTTCGGTCGACAGGCCTTCCACGTCGCGAAGTACGAACACGGTCCGGAATCCCGATGGCAATCCTTGAATGGTGCGAGTCAGAATCTCCCGCAGCTCCGCCTGGTTGTACATCTGTTCTGGATTGGGGCTCCAATCCGCAACCTCACGGGGCAGCGAGTCGTCTTCAGTTTTTACTTCCTCGTCCAGAGAAACCGTGCGTTCCGGCTTTCTCCGGCGCAACTTCATCAGCGCTTCGTTGACCGCAATACGCACCAGCCAGGTATAAAACTTGGACTGTTCCTGGAACTTCGCCAGGTTGCCATACGCCTTGAGGAAGGCTTCCTGAACCACATCTTCAGCATCCTCGCGATTCTGCGTAATGTGCTGTGCAATGCGGAAAACGTTGCGATCATAGCGCCTCACCAACTCTTCGAACGCCTGATCGTCGCCGCGTTTCGCGCGCCGGACCAGCTGCATCTCTTCGCTGACCGGTTGCTCTATGTTGGGTTGGATGGTACTCATTCGTAACTTGATGCAGATTTTTCCGACAGCGCCACGGAATCCGCAGTGCTATTGTACTTGCTAACGGTGGTTTGCAGTAGGCTGTTTCGACGCGTGGATGCCAGAAAAGTTTCCTTTCCTAAGAGATTGACCGCTTTACGGCACCACTAGGGCAGGTACCAAGGTGCGCCGCTAATAGACGCAAGCCGCCATACAATAAGAGGTTAGAAGGTTACTTCCTTCGCCCCCGACAATACTTTTACTTGGGAGTACGCATGAAGGAGCGCGGTTGGATTGAAGCAATTGTAGAACGGGTGGCTGGTCAGGTTCTGGACAGCCACGCGGCCCAAATCCGCACCGAGATTGTTCGCCGGGTGATGGACGAGATCGCGGTTGCTCCGGGGGCCGCAACTACCAGTTCTGGCACCGCGCTCGCTCCCGGTTCGGCCGATCTGGCTCGAGCCGTGGCCGAAATCCAGCTGGGAACCTCGCAACGGGAAATACTGCGGGCCTTGCTCGATACGGGTGCCCGCTACGCCGCGCGGATCGCTCTCTTCGTGGTCAAAGGAAGCCATGCCACCGGGTGGCAGGCGCGCGGCTTTGCCAAGGGCGATGCGGTCAAAGACTTTGCGCTTGACCAAAACGCGCCTGCGGTCGTTCGCACCCTCGCGGACCAGGTCGCGGCCAGCGCGAAGGTGGCCGATCTCGATGCACGCTTCCTGGGGGAAGTGGGAGCGCCAGCCAGCGGGGAAGCCTGGATTCTGCCTCTGATGTTGAAAGACAAAGTAGCCGCGCTGGTATACGCGGACGGCGGTCCCGAGGACTCAGGCTTGCTTGATTCCGGATCGCTCGAACTTCTCGTGCTTTCGACGAGCGCATGGCTTGAGGTCAACTCCCTGCGGAAGCAGGCACATAAAGACTCGTCCGCCGTACAGTCGGAGGGGCAGAGTGACGGTCATGGTGACAGTCATAGCGAAAGTCACGGTCCGACATGGCCGCAGACCTCGCCGCACGAACCGGCAGCCCGCTCGTCCTCGGCACCTGCAGCACCTGCATTTAATGACCCCTTTGCCGCGTCCGCTCCAGTGTATGCGGTCGGACATGCCATGGCAGCATCGGCCTCCGCGGGAACACCTTCCGAATGTGTTGCCAACACGCCGGTTGACGCGCCACAGGTCACTGCCGGCACAATCGCCGAGAGTACAAGGGCCGAGGCGCAGAGTGCCGTCACCGAAGTTCAGTCCGCGTTGGCTGCCTCGGGGGGCGAAGCCGAGGCTCCGTCTGTCGGGTTGCCGCCGATTGCGCCGGATTCTTTTCCGCCGACTCTCGCGACCTCTGATTTGCCGGTGGCCACGATCTCGCCTGAAGAACAGGATGTGCATCGCAAGGCGCAGCGTTTTGCCCGTCTCCTGGTCGACGAGATCAAGCTCTACAATCAGGCCAAGGTCGTGGAGGGGCGGAAGAACAAGGATCTTTACGACCGACTGCAGGAAGCGATTGAAAAAAGCCGAGCCATGTACCAGAAACGTTACGGGAATACGGTTGCTGCTTCCGGCGATTACTTTCAGCATGAAATAATACGAAGTCTCGCAGAAGACGATCTCTCCATCATGGGTGCCGATTTCAGGCAGTAGGTAGGGTTTGAGTGCGCTGTTTTGCAGTGGTGGCTTTCGCTGGAATTTTACTCCTGTTTTCGCTCGGCTCTTGGCCGCCCGCGAACGCCCAATCCCAATCGCCCACGTCCGCACCGACCGACGGCACACCCGCGAATCCTTCAGCGGTCAAACGCACGCCCACCCCGCACGGCTCAGCCCCGAGCAAGAGCAAGGGCACGGCCGCCGCTTCCACGGCCCGGAAGAAGCATAAAAGCGTCTCTCCGCGGGTGCGCCGGGCGCGCCAGGCCTTTGTTGCCTCGGCCAGTCTCCGTTTCATGGCGCAGCAGTTGTTGCAGGAACGCACCGCCCCTGCCTACGCCGGAGTTGAAGCCTACGCCCGCCGTCACGCCAAAGAAGATGCCGGAGCCCTGGCCTGGCTCGTTCTTGGGTATGCCCACACGCTCGACCACGATTACGGCAAGGCAATCGACCCGCTCAATCGGGCCAAGGCGGGCGCCAGCGAACTCGGCGACTACGTTGCCTATTATCTGGGCGATGCTTACCTGAAAACGGCTCATAACGCCGAAGCGCTCTCCACGCTGGCTGATTTCAGCAAGAACTTTCCCGACTCGCTGCTGGTTCGCGATGCGGATCTGGTATACGCCGATGCGCTGCTCAATGAGGATCGCGCGGCGGAAGCAGCCGCGCTGCTCGAGAAAGATCGCGCGCCGGTGCGCAGCGACCTCGAATTTGCCCTGGGCCGCGCCTACGAAGCGGCGGGCGACAATCAGAAGGCGGCCAGCGCTTTCCGCAATGTTTATTTCAACCTGCCCAACAGTTCCGAGGCAGACGCGGCGGGAGCGGAATTGCACAAGCTTGGGATCTCCGGCGATGTCGCCGAACGCCGCGCTCGTGCCGATCTGCTGCTCAAAGCGAAGCACTACGGCGATGCGGTGCACGAGTACCAGGCGCTGGTCGCCGAAGTCAGTCCCACGATTCGTCCGGAGGTCCAACTGGCTCTGGCTGGAGCGCTGGAAAAAAATGGACGCAGTCACGATGCCCGGCAGATTCTGACGGCCATGGGGGTGCAGAATGTCGGCGACTCCGAAGCTGAGCGCCTCTACCTGCTGAGCGAGACCGAGCGTTCGTCCAGCGACGAAGAGGCAGTGGAAAAGACGCTCAACGAACTGCGGCGCTTTGGTCCCACCAGCCCCTGGCTCGAACAGGCGCTGTTTTCGGCAGGGAACATGCACCTTCTGAAGCGCGACTACGATAAGGCCATCGATTCTTTCCGCGAATTGCAGCAGCGCTTCCCGAATGGCAGCAAGGCATCGTATGCCCACTGGAAGGCTAGCTGGCTCGCCTTTCGGCAAGGCCGCACCGATGAAGCCCGCCAGGGTTTCGAAAATCAGATCGCCCTCTATCCCGACTCCGCAGAGGTGCCAGCCGCGCTCTACTGGCGCGCTCGCATTGCCGAAGAAGATGGGAATCCGGCGATGGCGCGGGCCTTTTATCAGAAACTCTCC
Source organism: Acidobacteriaceae bacterium (assembly GCA_003134435.1). Lineage (GTDB taxonomy): Bacteria > Acidobacteriota > Terriglobia > Terriglobales > Acidobacteriaceae > Acidiflorens. The sequence goes on along the minus strand of PLBE01000221.1, from coordinate 51,648 downwards.
GACCGCTTTCACAACTACTACTACGCGGAATTCGGAAGGCGGCGTTTGAGAAGCCTGCCGGGCGCAGGTGCCGCGATGGCCAAGGAAGCGGCGTCGAAGCCAGCTGTATCGAAAGAAAGCTCGCTCAAGGATGCGTCGCTGAATGACGTACCCATGAAGGAACCTCCGCCTCACTACGCCCTGCTCGACCGCGTTTCTCCGCTGTCAAGCGCGGGAAAGATTACCGCCGCCGACCCTCCCGAGGACAATCTGCGTGTAGCCCGGGCGCGTCTGCTTTCGAATGGCGGACTGGCCGATTTGGCTGTGCGGGAACTTCAGGCCGCTGCCAGCCAGGAAGGCGGTTCCTGGGCGCCTCCGGCGATGGCGCGCGTTTACCAGGATCTTGGCCGCTATGATCGCGGCATCGAGATCATGAAGCACTCGACGCCCAACTATTTTGCCGTCGACATTCCCGACCTGCCGCGTCCTTACTGGGAAGCGCTTTTCCCGAAAGCTTACTGGGCTGATCTGCGCAAATATTCGGATCTGAACGGGCTCGACCCCTACCTGGTTGCGTCGCTGATCCGGCAGGAATCGGAATTTAATGCCGCGGCCATCTCTCGCGCCAACGCCGTGGGTCTGATGCAGCTTCTGCCGAAGACCGGGAAAAGCGTTGCCAAGCAAGTCAAGCTTAAGAGATACTCGGCGCCGCAACTCTACACGCCTGCCGTGAACCTCCAACTCGGCACGCGCTACTTCAAGGATATGGTCGATCGGTACAACGGGCAGTTCGAGTACGCGCTGGCCGCCTACAACGCCGGCTCGGACCGGGTGGAAGACTGGCTGGGACAGGGTCACTACCGCGATCCGCAAGAATTCGTCGAGTCCATCCCCTTTACTGAAACCCGCGAATACGTGCAAGCCATCCTGCGCAATGCCAACGTCTACCGCCAGCTCTACGGGACGCCTTAGCGCAACCAAAAGCCGAACTTAGGTGAAGTCCAATGACAGCGTCTACGGCAAGGCCGTCCCATGCCCCAGACAGGTCGCAGCCTGGCCATCGGTCGAAAAGCGAATGATGCCTGATCGATCGCTACAAAATGCGCGGCGACCGTAACTGTTGCCGATGGGTGTGGCCGTCAACTGGAAACTCGCGGCGGGAGTACCGGCGCACCCCGACAGCGAGAAACTGTAGCCCTGATGTTTGCCGCTGACCAGTCCTATATCGATCAGCATGGCTTGGCGTTCGTTGGGTTCGCTGGCGCCAAAGCCACCGAGATCGGAGAGGCTGCAGGTATACCCGACCGCGGGATAGGTTGCGGCGTAGGTAGATTCTGCCTTGAGAATCTTGCGCAGTGCCGTCAGAGTGCTGGTATCGCTCCCGAAAGTGTTGTTGGGAATGCGGGTCGTAATGGGTGTCGTAATCTGTCCCGGAGCCTGGCCGATGCCTTGGGTGTGGAGCAACGGACTGGCGGCTGCGGCCCGCGCTGCTATGCCATCCGAGATGCGTTTCAAGAAATCGGCGTCGTCGAGGGGCAGATTGACAGTAATGGCAATGTCATTCAATTTCCACAACCCCGATTCCATTTTCATGGAGAAGACGATGCGTGGCTTGAAGGCGGTCGGTTGCGCCTGATTGTCTTTATAGCTGCGGAAGGATACCTCGATCTCGTCCTGATCGCCTTGCCGGGAGTCCTTGTCCACCACGATCTCAAACTTCTGGCCGGTCTTGGTATCTTCTGTGGCCAGCATGACCGGCCCAGTCTCAAAAGTCTTAAAACTTTTTCCCTGGGTTTGGATCTGCCCGGCGAGTGCGGAATACTGCTGCATGCTGGTCAGTGTCCCCGATTTCTCGAGCGCGGCGCGGGTGACGGCAGGCAGATGTTTGAGAAAGGTTCCCGGTTCCTGGTTGAAGAACATTTCCATCAGCGCCTGACGGGCAGTTTGGGGAGCTTTCGGAATCTGGGTTTCGGCCAATAGGCCGGCGCACATTTCCGCCCACAAGATCAAAGAAAAGCTGATGACCACATATTTTCGCATCAAGAGCCTCCGGCCAACTGCTCCCGATCTTGGCATTGCGGCGCGGGAGACTCCAGTTACGGAGGTAAGGGAGGGCAAGACCAGAGGTCAGCAAAGCGCTGAGACGGAGGTTTTTGCTATCGCCCAAGCCGCAACCATTTGCGTTATGCTGATTGCTCGCTGGGCGATTTGGTGAACACGATCTCAAACACCAGCAGTCCCGCTCCTACCACAATCGCGCTGTCGGCCACGTTGAAGGCCGGCCACTGATGTGGGCCGACATAGAAGAGCAAAAAATCCACCACATGCCGGCTGACCAGGCGGTCCCACAGATTCCCCATGGCGCCGCCCAGAATCAACGACAGCCCGATCCCAGTCGAGTTCAGGCTGTGACTGTTTTTCCAGAGCAGCACGGAGACGATCAGCAGCGCAATCACGGAAAACGCGATCAGCAATCCGACTTTCCATTCCGAAGGAGAATCCGCAAAAATGCCAAACGCCGCCCCCGGGTTTTCGGCGTGGATGATGCGAAAGAATCCGGGAATCACCGGGATGCTGTCATGCAGGGAAAGACGGCGCGCGATCGTCCACTTGGTGAAGCGATCGAGAACCACGACCGACAGTGCAATCAGAAAATGATATTTGCGCATGACCCGGGAGCTTCCTCTTATACTTTATCGCGTTTGAGGATGCTCCGGTTACGCGCTTGCAATTTCTTTGAGCACGGCGCTGCAGCGCTCGCATACCGTCGGATAGTTCTGATCTTCGCCGACGTGGATCGAGTAATTCCAACAACGTTCGCATTTTTGGCCGCCGGCTTTCTTGACTTCCACCTGTACGCTGCCTGTGCCGTTGGTGGGACCTTGAGCCACGCTGACTGCCGAGACGATGAACAGGTAACGCAATTGAGCCTCGTAGCGCTTCAAAACCGAATGTACGGGATCGGGAGCGGTGAGCAGGACTTGAGCTTCCAGGCCGCCGCCGATGAGTTTGCTGTTACGGGCTTCTTCGAGAGCCTTCAGCACTTCGTCGCGGACGGAACGCAGCGTCGTCCAATCGGCTTGCTGAGTCGAATCAGCCGGCGCCGTTCCCATGCCTGCAATTTCGGTTGCGTTCGGGAAGCTTGCAAGGTGCACGCTCTCTTCGCGGCCCTCGGCCTTGGGCAAATATGGCCAGACCTCCTCGGAGGTGAAAGTCAGTATCGGCGCCAGCAATCGAGTCAGCGCTTCCCCGATGCGCCAGATCGCGGTTTGTGCACTGCGGCGGCCGTGCGACTTCGGCGCTGAAATGTAGAGGCGGTCTTTCAGCACGTCGAAGTAGAACGCGCTCAAATCCACGATGCAGAAATGGTTCACCCGGTGATAGATCCGGTGGAAGGCGAACTCGTCATAGCCGCTGCGCACGTCGGCCGCGAACGCGCAGGTCTGACGCAGCATGTACTGGTCGAGTTCCTCCATCTGATCGAAAGACACGGCGTCTTTCACCGGATCGAAATCGTAGAGGTTGCTCAGTACGTAGCGGAACGTGTTGCGAATCTTTTTGTAGTTTTCGCCGACGCGCTGCATCAGAGCTTCGGAGCCAACCACGTCTTCGCGGAAGTCTACCGAAGCTGTCCACAGGCGAACGATTTCTCCGCCCAGCCGGCTGGCGATGTCGACCGGATCGACATCGTTGCCACGCGATTTCGACATGGCCTGCCCTTTTTCGTCCAGCGTCCAGCCGGGCGTGACCACGCCGCGATACGGAGGGGTAGCGTGAGTGCCCATGGCGCATAGAAGGGACGATTGGAACCAACCGCGGTACTGGTCGCCGCCTTCAAGGTAGAGATCGGAAGGCCACGGATAATAGTCGGGCTCGTCCGCAACCAGGGCCAGATAACTGGCACCGGATTCAAGCCAGACGTCGAAGATGTCAAATTCCTTTTCGAACTTCGCGCCGCCGCAATGCGGGCACTTGGTGCCAGCGGGAATAATGCTGTCGGGTTCGGAAGTGAACCAGGCATCGGCGCCCGATCGGCCAAAAAGTTCGACGACCTTACGATTGATGGCGCGGTCGTTGAGCGGCTTGCCGCAGCTTTCGCAAAGAAAGACGGCGATGGGCACGCCCCAAACGCGCTGGCGCGAGATGCACCAGTCGGGGCGAGTCTGAATCATGTTGGAGAGACGTTCTTCACCCCAGGTGGGGTCCCATTTCACGCTCTTAATCTCGCTGAGCGTGCGCGTGCGCAGCGTGTCGTCTTTGCCATGGCCGCCCGGCATTGGGGTTTCCATGGAAATAAACCACTGCTCGGTGGCGCGGAAGATCACGGGATTGTGGCAGCGCCAGCAGTGCGGATACGAGTGCTCGGTTTTTTCCGTGTGCAGCAGCGCGCCGCGTTTTTTTACCAGGTCGATGATGGGCTGATTGGCCTCCCACACCCGCTTGCCGTCATATTCAGGCAGGCCGTTGCGCAAGATGCCTTTTTCGTCGACGTTGCTGGTGGCATCGAGTCCGTACTTGACCCCGGTGGCGAAGTCTTCCGCACCGTGCGAGGGCGCGGTGTGCACGACTCCGGTTCCCGTGTCCATGGTCACGTAATCGGCGAGGACGCCTAGGACTTTGCGGTCGAGGAATGGATGCTGAAAGTTCAGCCGCTCCAGTTTGCGTCCGGGGAAATGGGCGATTTCGCGCGGGTTGGCGAGGCCGCACTTCTCGGCGGCATCTTTCGCGAGCTTGGAGGCAACGATATAAACTTCGCCACCCGATTCCAGCCCGACATACTCTTCGTTGGGATGAAAAGCCACGGCCATGGAGGCGGGCAGCGTCCATGGGGTTGTCGTCCAGATGATGGTGGAAAGTTTCTTGCCTGCCAGGGCCGGATCGATGCCTGCGGGGTCATCGAGCAACGCGTATTTGACCCACACGGTAGAGCTGGTGTGGTTCTCGTATTCGACTTCGGCTTCGGCCAGAGCCGTTTCGTCGTGCATACACCAGTAAACGGCGCGCAGTCCTTTGTAGACGAATCCATTCTCATAGAAAGAGAAGAAAGTCTGGAGCACGACCGACTCGTACTGCGGCGTCATGGTCGCGTAAGGTCTGTCAAAGCGTCCGAAGACGCCGATGCGCTTGAATTGCTGGCGCTGCAAGTCGAGATACTTCTGCGCGTACCTGCGGCACTCGGCGCGGACGGCGGTGGGGTGCATCTCCAGCTTCTTGCCACCAAGTTCTTTGTCGACCTTGATCTCGATCGGCAACCCGTGGCAATCCCAGCCGGGGACGTAAGGCGCGTCGAACCCGGACATTGTCTTTGACTTGACCACAAAATCCTTGAGGCACTTGTTCATAGCGGTGCCCAGATGGATCGGCCCGCTAGTGTAGGGAGGTCCGTCATGCAGGATGTACTTTTTCTTGCCTTTCCGCGCTTGACGAATGCGCTCGTAGAGCCCCATCTGTTCCCATCGCTCCAGCATTTTGGGCTCGTTTTGAGGGAGGCCGGCCTTCATGGGGAAGGCGGTCTTAGGCAAATTGATGCTGGATTTCAGATCCATCGGCACTCGCAAGGTTCTCCCAACTGATTGAATCTTCTCATTATATAGGGAATCCGGTAGGATACGCGCTTGCGCGTTGAGGCCCAGGTACGAATTCAAAAAGTACTGTTTGCGCCCGTGAAAAACCGTGTACAATTTTTAGTAGATCAAAGGCCAACGTGCATCTAACGAAATAAGATACGTATAGGCTGCAGAGTGAGTGCGATTTACGAGCGACCTTTGGGGACAGCTCGCGCATCCAAATTGATTGGCTCCCTGAAGCTTGCAACTGGGTTTCGGCTCGGGAAAATATGGCAGAACTCGAATCACCGCAGAATCCGCTGGGTCCAGAACCCGAGCTTCATCTTCTGCTGAACAACCAGACTCTGAACGAGCCTCTGTGGAAATCCCTGTTCCGCAACGTCGACGACTTCTTTTTTCCCAAGAAACTTCCGCCCCTGGTGCTGACTTCGAAGCCGGTGCCGGTGCGCGATATCTGGGGCTTCTACAACTACAAGGGACGCGGAGCGGCTGGCTCGACGGTCATCCACCTGCTCGCGGTGGCGGTGATCATCGCGGCGACATTCCTGGGGCGACGGATCGTCGATGTCGCCAAGCCGAAGGAGACCGTTTTGTTGATTGCACCCGATGATCTTCCGGTCTTGCCGCCATCAAAGTCGGTGAGCGGAGGCGGGGGTGGTGGCGGCGATCGCGATAAGTTGCAGGCGTCGCAGGGCCGTTTGCCCAAACAATCCATGCAGCAGATCACTCCGCCCGCAGCCGTGATTCGCAATCTCGATCCGAAACTGCCGGTAGCCCCGACGATTGTGGTTCCTCCCGACATCCATCTGCAGCAGCCGAATATGCCGGAACTGGGCGACCCGCTTTCACATCTTCCGTCGGTGCCTTCGAACGGAACGGGCTCGGGCGGGGGCATTGGCTCGGGCAGCGGCGGTGGTGTGGGTTCGGGGGAGGGACCCGGATACGGTCCCGGTCATGGTGGTGGTACCGGAGGCGGTGTATTTCGTGTCGGCGGCGGCGTTTCCGCTCCGAAAGAAATTTACGCGCCGGAACCCGAGTACTCGGAAGAAGCCCGCAAAGTTAAGCACATGGGCACGGTGGTATTGCAGTTGGTCGTGAGCCCCGACGGCACTCCTCGCGACATTCGAGTAGTTCGCACTTTAGGATTGGGATTGGATGAAAAGGCGATAGAAGCAGTCAAGAAATGGCGTTTCGAACCGGCCAAGAAAGATGGCAAGCCGGTGGCCGCGCTTGTGAGCGTGGAAGTTGATTTCCATTTGTACTGAGGCGGGAAGGGAATTGAGAGAATAAGGTTTAGGAGCCCCGATAGCGGCCGCCACAAGCGGCCGTTTTTCTTTGAGGCACGGGCGTTCGTCCAGCCACGCGCAGCACGGGTCCCGTCTATTCTTTCAAATCCACATGCACTACATCTTCGACCGGAAGTCCCAGAAAACGGGTTCCCATCTTCCTGAACTTCTCCGCCGAATCGGTGGCAAAAAACTTGAGATTGGAAGCGCCTAGTTCCACGTTCTGTGTCTCCGGCGAAGAACGCGGCGGGCCGGTCTTTGCTTGCTCTCCCAAGTAACAAGCCACGTCCTCGGCAGTCGATTCGGCTGAATCCACAATTTTGACGTGCCCCGGCGCCACTCGTCTCAGCAAGGGCTTAATCAGCGGATAGTGGGTGCAGCCGAGCACCAAAACGTCGGCATCACCCGCATCCTCCGAAAAAGCTTCCGATAGATAAATCCTGGCCACCTGCTCGGTCACGGGATGTTCGAGCCACCCCTCTTCGACCAGCGGCACAAACAAAGGGCAAGCCATCTCACGCACCATGACGGATCGGGCCTCGAGCGCCCGCCGGTAGGCATGGCTGCTGACGGTAGCCTCGGTGCCGATGACAACCACCTTGCGATTGCGACTGGCCGCCGTTGCGGCGTGCGCTCCCGGTTCGACGACGCCGATCACTTCGACCCCGGCCGCAGCTCTGATCTCGTCGAGCGCGAGGGCAGTGGCCGTGTTGCAGGCGATCACCAGCAACTCGGCTCCGTGATCTTGCAGATAGCGCACCGCCCCGACGGCGTAGTGCGCAACCGTGGCTGCCGACTTCGATCCGTAAGGCAGACGGGCCGTGTCGCCGAAGTAAAGATAATGGGCGTCGGGGATGCGGTCGAGCAGCGCGCGCAGAACCGTGAGGCCGCCAACGCCGGAATCAAAGACGCCAATGGTTGGCCGGCGTGATTTGGGCACAATGGTCAAGCTCTAACCTTCCGCAGTCGTTGGACTGATGACGGATCGGACGGCGGAAATTCGATTGGCCGGGAACCCTCCCTGACGGGCGTGTTCGCGAACCATCTCTTCATTCGGCGCGATATAGATGCAATAGATCTTGTCGTCGGTGACGAAACTTTCAAGCCACTGCACCTGCGGACCAAGCTTCTGCAGAACGCCGCAGGATTTCTGCGAGATGCCAAGGAGTTCCTGCTGGGTCAGTTTCCCGGCGTTGGGAATCTCGCGCTCAATTACGTATTTCGGCATAGTAGGCTCCTGCTGTTGGAATTGTCGTCCCCTTGCAACTGCGATCCCGGATTCTAGCATTGCTCTCGGGTTCGCGGAAAACCAAGAACGTTTCTATCGCAAAGTGCTAACGTTGGTGGCCGCTGAATCTGCATCCGCAAAAGAGAACGCGATGGAGACATTCGGATTATTCCTTGCCGCCGATCTCGTTCAGTGTTGCAGTCTGCCTGTTGTGCGAGCACGTTGTCAAAATTCGGCATCGCCTAATTCGGCAGTGCCAGGGGCGTTCATTGCCACTGCTGGGTGGAGCGCCGGGCACGGTCGTCCGTTTGCCACATTGCCGGGGACGACACTCGACGGACAAGACGCCATTCACGCCACTAAGGACCCCCAGTTGCCCGACCCCTCCACTGCCCGTTATCCTTCTGGCCATGCCCAGCACTCTTGTGGAATGCGTTCCTAATTTCTCTGAAGGCCGCGACCCCGCCAAAGTCGACGCCATCATCGAAGCTATGAAAATCTCGGGAGTCTATCTGCTCGATCGCGAGATGGATTCCGACCACAACCGTTGCGTCATCACTCTGGTTGGTGAACGCGATGCCGTTCAGGAAGCCGCTATTCGCGGTGTAGGCAAAGCCGCCGAGTTGATCGATCTCACCAAACATCAAGGCGCGCATCCGCGCATGGGTGCGGCCGATGTCGTCCCCTTCATTCCCATCGACGGTGTCACCATTGAAGACTGTGTCACCATGGCCCGCCACGTTGGAGCCGAGATTGCGAAGCGCTTTCAGATCCCTGTCTATCTTTACGAAGCCGCCGCGGCCACGCCTGAGCGCCAGAATCTGGAGAACATCCGCCGCGGCCAGTTTGAAGGCATCCGCGCCGACATTGCGACCAATCCTGCGCGCAAACCTGATTTCGGCGAAGCCCGCGTTCATCCCACCGCGGGCGCGACGGTCGTGGGAGCACGTAAATTTCTGGTTGCCTACAACGTTTTCCTGAACACGACCGACGTAGACATCGCGAAGAAGATCGCAAAGGCCGTGCGCTTTTCGAATGGAGGCTTACGCTTTGTCAAAGGCGCCGGATTCCTGGTCCGCGGGCTGGCGCAAGTTTCCATGAACCTCACCGACTTCGAACAGACGCCGGTCCACCGCGTCTTCGAATTCGTGAGGCGCGAAGCCCAGCGTTACGGCGTCATCCCCGTCTCCAGCGAGATCGTGGGGCTGATTCCCAAGAAGGCGCTGGAACAAGCCGCCGAATGGTTTCTGCAAGTAGAAAACTTCGACTCGTCGCTCATCCTGGAAAATCGCCTGACCGCCGTAATGGGCGGCAAGACGGCGGTGGGCGGCCTGCGCGCCGGCGTTGAACCGTTCATTGAACAACTCGCCGCTCCGACCGCGACTCCGGGAGGCGGTAGCGCCGCCGCCGCCAGCGGAGCCATGGCCGCCGGACTGGCCGGCATGGTTGCGTCCATGTCGCGGGGCAAAAAAGCGTATGTGCAATACGAAGCCCAACTGAGCGCAGCCATCGCCAGACTCAGCCAGCTTCGCGAAGAGCTTAAATCGGCGATCGATGCTGACGCCGACTCCTATAACGTGGTCATGAGGGCCTATAAGTCGGCCAAAGAAGGTTCAGATGGCAACGCTGCGATCAGTGCCGCGCTCAAGCAAGCGACCAGCGTCCCTCTGGGCGTAGCAGGAAAAGTTGCGGAGATCGCCGAGATCGCGAGTAGCCTGAGGCCGATCACCAACCCGAATATGAAGTCCGACCTGATCACCGCCACTGCTCTGGCACGAGCCGCGCTCGAAGGCGCGCTGGCGAATGTTGCGATCAATCTCGACTCGTTGAAGAAGGATTCTCCGCAAGACGAGGTCTTTGTGAATGAGACGCAGAAGCGCGCCGCTGCGCTCCAGGCTTAAGGAGCAATTCAACAAGAGCCCGATTTTCCCACGCAAGGTGAAGCGAATGAGAACGTTCTAGGAACACGCCGGGCAGGACGCACTTTAGTAACGTTACTGCCCCGCCGATTAAGGGCTAGAATCAAAGTCATAACGGGATTTAAAGACTGCAAAGGTCGCCAACGAGTGTTTCGCAACTTGCATCTAACCGTTGCAGACAAACCTTGACAGTCCCATTTTCAAAGGCTGGTGTTGAGGATTTTGTTTTTGAGGGATTCTATGAAGAATGTATGCCTTGCAGTTTTGGTTTTGTGCGCCACGGCTGGCTACGCCATGCCGATTGCATCCTCGGCGCGCTCCATGGTGCCATCTGAGATTCAGCAACTGATCGGCGTCGATTATCGCGCGCTCAAGGATTCGCCCACCGCCCAGGCGCTCAAACAGCAAGTCCTGCCCGACAACCTCAAGGAGCTCGAAACTGCCCTGAAGGGCATTGGCATTGATGCTGAGCACGATCTCGACCAGCTCAACTTCGCCTCTTTCCGCACTGACAAGAAGGGAATTCAAACCATCGGCGTGGCGGCTGGCTCGTTCTCTGCCAAAGTTGTCCTCAAGAAACTGAAGCTCAAGAAGATCGCGGCCACGAAATACGGTACCGCCAGCATCTACCCGATGGATAACGGCTTGGTGATGACCTTCATGGACGACAACACGTTGGCCTTCGGCACCGAGGCTTCGTTGAAGAGCGCGCTCGATACTCGCGATGGCAAGCGTCCATCGTTGGATTCCAATCCGACCATGACGGAACAGATGGCCGCGGTGGATGGAGCGCCGGTGTGGAGTGTTCTCGACCAGAAGGGAACCCAGGCCATGATGTTTTCCGCCCTGGGCGATGCCGCCAAAGTTGCGGACTACGACACCCTCAAGAAGCGCATCCTGGCCTCGCGCTATACCATGAACTTCCAGAGTGGAGTCAATTTCGATTTGAGCGTCCTCACCGCCGACTCGATGACGGCGGCTACGCTCTCGTCTGTCGTCAAGGCCGGCATGCTCTACAAGAAACTGAATGCCAGCCCGATTGAAAAAACAGCTCTCGACGCTACCACTGTCGATTCCGACAGCTCCAATGTGCAACTGCACTTCAAAAGTGACGACCAGAAGTTTCAGTCCCTGATGCACTCGCCGCTGTTCGCCGCCGTTTCTCACTAGCAACGCGCAAAGAAGTCCAATCATCAACGTCCCGGGATTTCCCCCGGGACGTTTTCTTTGATCCCTCGGTTCTGCAACGCTCTTTTCTCCCCCGTGTCTGAATCCATACGCTGTTTCCTGCGTGACACAACCCACGGCCCCTGCTTGCCTCGCAACCCCTTGCGCGTGGCGAGATTACATTTTGGTACGAACCTTGCTTTCTATTTGCCGCGAAGTGTTCGAGGTTTATAGTTCACTTTCTGCGAGGAAGGTAGTCATGAAGCGGACGGTCGTCCCGTCAGTGCGCAGAGCAGTCGCAGCCACGCTCCTGCTCACCATGGCAGTGGGAGCGTTCGTAATCTGGCGCGCCACGAGCGCTCTGCATTCGGCAGCCAGGGACGTCCGATCGGCCAGCGCGATTCGATTTGTCGTTCGTCCGCTGGCCTCCTCTGCCAACGCCGATTTCGAAGTCATCAGTTCGCCTGCGGTATTCTTCCAGGCGACTCGATTTCAGGATCATCTTTATGTCGCCGGTCCGGCCGGACTTCTCGAATATGATCCGCGCGGCGTTCTGGTTCACCAATATGCGGTAGGCCGCGATCTTCCTGGATCGCCGCTGATCGCTCTGGTTTCCGCAGTTCTGGCTGACTCCCGTGAACCTGAGATCATTCTGGCCACCGCGAACGATGGCCTGCTCGCCTTCAACGGCCGCGGGTTTCGGCAGATCGTTCCTGACGGCGCCGATGCGCGCGCCATCACCGCCATTTTGCCGGATACCTCGGGCCATCTGCTGATCGGCACGAAAAGGCGAGGCGTTCTTGTCTACGACGGCAAGCAGATTGCCGTCCTGCATCCCTCATTGAAAGATGTCTATGTGACCGCCCTCGCCGGCAGTGAGTCGGACTTGTGGGTCGGGACTCTGGACCGGGGTGTTCTTCATTTCCATGCCGCCGCTACCGACGACTTCTCCGAAGCGCAAGGACTGCCCGATCCGCAGGTCGAGTCGCTCGCCATTTCCGGCGATACCACCTACGTTGGCACGCCAATCGGTGTCGCTGTCTTTAGGGGCGGACGCTTTTCCCGCGTGCTCGCTCCCGGAGTCATGGCTACCGCTCTGCTCGCGACACCGAAACAGCTTTACGTCGGAACCGAAGATCAAGGCGTGATTCCGATTGCGCTCGAAGGGCGACGTCCGAATCCGGGGCCGGCTGCTGAAGAGACCTCGGAGTCAAGACCCCAGTTGTCCGAAGTGCGCCAGCTTTTCAGCTCCGCCGATTCCGTATTCGCGGTGGCTCGCAGCGGACTCTACCGCATGAACTCTAACGGTTTCGGATGGGAGCAAGTGCTGCAACCAGGTCCAGTGGTGCTGAGCGATCGCAATATTTCCGCCCTGGCAAAGGATGCCAATGGCAGGCTATGGGTGGGATACTTCGACCGCGGGCTTGACCTTTTGGAGCCCGACAATGCGCGCGCATCTCATATCGAAGACGAACACGTGTTCTGCATTAACCGTATCCTGCTCGATCCGAAGGCGGGCACGATTGACGTGGCCACCGCGAACGGCCTGGTTCGCTTTGACAGCGCCGGCAGCGAGCAGCAGGTTCTCACTCGCGCCGATGGGCTCATTGCCGACCACGTGACCGACGTTGCTGCTTATCGCGACGGCATTGCCCTGGCGACTCCCGCAGGCCTGACCTTTCTCGACCCCAGTGGAGCCCGCAGTATCTACGCCTTCCAGGGTTTGGTGAACAACCATGTTTATGCGCTCGGCGTCGCGGACGACGAACTGCTCGCCGGCACACTGGGAGGTCTTTCGGTGCTGGAAAAGGGCGACGTCACGATGAATTACACCACGACAAGTTCGAACCTGAAGCACAACTGGATTACCGGCGTGGTGCGCGTCGGTTCCGATTGGATGGTAGGAACCTACGGTGCAGGCATTCTCGGTCTGGATCGCTCGGGCCATTTCCATACTTTCGAGAATGCGTCCGGCGCCTTCGAAGTCAATCCCAATGCGATGCTGGTGACGCCCAATCATGTGCTGGCTGGGACTTTGGGGAAAGGTTTGTACGTTTTCGATCGCCAATCGGAACGGTGGTCGATCATCGACCACGGACTGCCGTCCTTGAACGTGACCGCGCTCGCGGTTGGCGGCGGTTATCTCTACATCGGCACTGACAACGGGCTGGTTCGAATTCCAGAACAGAAGCTGCACTCATGAAACGCATAGTACTCTCGATGTTTTTTTCGCTGCTGGCTGCGGCGATGCTGCGGGCTGACGCGGGCGTGCTGCTTCCCCGCGACAAGCAGCAGCCCGATTCTTCCATTCTCTCGCTCGAAGAAATGGAAATTACAGTCCAGATCGACAACGGGGATGCTCGCGTCTTCGTGCGCCAGGTTTTTGCCAACCACACCGCGAGCATCGAAGAAGGGAATTACATTTTTGCGCTACCCAGCCACGCGACTGTGTCTGATTTCGCCACGTGGGATGGCCCCATTCGCATCCCCGCGGTAATTCTCGAGCGCAAGCGGGCGGAGGAGATCTACAACCAACTCAAGCAACAGGCCATCGATCCTGGTTTGCTGGAGATGGGGGAGCGCGGCGCCGAAGAAGCGAAACGCACGTCCGTCTTCAGCGCGCGCATTGTTCCAATCCCCGCATTCGGCACGAAGCGCCTCGAAATCGAGTATCACGAGTCGATTGCGGTGGAGAATCTGAAGTCCTACTTCGCCATCCCGTTGCGTCCCGACGCCTATTCGGCGCAGGTGGCCCGCCATCTTCGTGTCAACTTCGAACTGCGCTCGGCGCACGCCATTCGCAACTTCCAGTCGCCGGCAAAGAGCTTCCCGCTGCAATTCGATCACAATACGCCCCACCTCGTTGCCGGACACTTCGAAGCACAGAACGTAAATCTGGCGGAAGACTTCGCCATTACCTACGACCTCGATCCCGCCGCATCCGACAGCCTGCAGGTTCTGACCTACCGCAACGCGGTCAGTGGACAGCCCGCGCCGACGGAGAAATCCCCGGTCCGCAGCGCGAACGAACCCGGTTTCTTCGAGGTGGAGGCTCTGCTGGGATTGGGTCAAGCGGCGGCGGTGGGGCAAAAACCGGAAATCGCCGCTTCCAACTCGATCGTCCCCAAGACAATCGTTGTCCTTTTCGATACATCGCTGTCGATGCAATGGGAAAAACTAGAGCGCAGCTACCGGGCTTTTGAAACACTTCTGAGGACGCTGCGTCCCACCGATCGTTTCAGCCTGGTGCTCTTCAACAGTGAAACTCAAGTGTTACCCGTGACCACCGCTGACCCGGTTCACATTCAACATGCGATTGATTTCGTCCGCTCCAGCCGCCTGCGTGGAGGCACCGATATTCAACGCGCGCTCGAGACCGGACTGCAGCAAGCGGCTGCTGCTGGAGTAAACAATGCGTATCTGGTCATTCTCAGCGATGGCGGCGCCACGCGTGGTCCTATTCAGAATGGAAAGCTGGCAGCGTGGTACGCCTCCGCATGGCAACGACTCGCCGAGACGCAGCGCCCGCGCACCTACATTCTCGCCGTGGGTGACGATGCCAACCTGCCCTTGTTTCGCCTGCTCGCGCGCCAGGACGGGGTTCTGGAACATGTACTCTCCACGGAACCGATGGACTTCAAGCTGAGTTCATTTCTCGCGAAAATTGGGCGCAGTCCGGTTGGGCAACTGCAGCTTACGGTAGCGCCGGAATCCGCTGTCGATAGCGTCTACCCGCTGCACGGCGCAATATTTTCCGGGTCTCTCGCCTCATGGGTGGGGCGTTTCCAGAGGCCGCAGGAAAATGTCAGCTTTAAGGTCAGCGGGGTGCGTGACGGAGCAGCGCTCGGAATGGAAGGCAATGTCAACTTGCCGGGTGAATCTCTTGCACACTCGCAACTGCCGCGGTTGTGGGCGCGCGCCCGAGTGGATGCGCTGCTCGAAAAGATCGAGCGCGATGGCGAAGATCAAGCCACCATTGACGAGATCATCCGTCTTGCGCGTCAGTACAAATTCGTCACGCCGTATACATCGTTCCTGGCCGCTCCGCGCGCTTTGCTGCGGCCTCGCGTTATCCGCCCTGGCGATCCCGTGCTGCGGGTTAAGGCCGATCCGTCGATGGTCTCGGTCATCGCGCTGTTTCCGTTTGGCCTGGTGCAGCCGCTTCGCCATCTTTCGTCCGAAGATGTCTGGCAGACTCGCTTTCTTGCGCCCGCCGAGATGCGGGATGGAACCTACACGGTACGCCTGATTCTGCGCGATCGCCTGGGGCATGCCTATCGGGCGTCGAAGACATTCGTGATCGCGAGCCGGCCGCCGATCGTCGAAGTGAAGCTTGATCGCAAGCTCTTTCAGCGCGGCCAGACCATAACGCTGAAGGTTGGAGCCTCGCAGAGCACCCGTACGCTGGTGGCGCGACTCGAAGGCGCTGCGCCTGTCGAACTGAGGTGGAATGCGACAGCTGCCGCCAACACGGGCGATCTGTTGATTCCAGCACAAACCATTCCCGGTAGGTACGCGCTGACTGTAACCGCCGAAGATATAGCGCACAACATTGGGACCCAGGAGGTGCAGATTGAAGTGCTTCCTTGATCGTTTGCAAAGTGATCGCCGATACAGTTTTTCATCGCGCCGGCGTAGGCGCCTGCTGGCGGTGACTGCGTTCGTGATCGCAATTGGCTCTGCCATCTCTGCCGTCGGCGAGTTGCCTTCCTGGGTTCGGAACATCGAGGCGGGGAGCGCGCTCCATGACGTGTTCTTTCGCGTCATGGCGCTGCCCGGAGGCGATGTACTCTTTCGCCGCCCAGCGCGCGAAACTCGTCCGGCGCTCGCCGACCTCATCAAAGCCCAGCCCGGCAATGCCGAGCTTTACTCTCTGCGCGCGCTTGAGGACGAGCAACAGCTCGACTCCGCCGCGGCCGAATCTGACTGGAAGGCCTATGTCGAGAGGTCGTCCGATACAACGAACGCCGAGTTGGCCCTCGCGGATTTCTATCACCGGCGCCTGCGTCCGGCCGATGAAATCAAGACGCTAGCGCTGATCGCCAACGCGCCACCGAGTGTAGCGGAGAAGCTTATCGCTCCAGCCGAACAGCGCTCGTGGAAATCGTTTGATCGAATCTTTGGCATCATTCAGGAACAGGGTCTGCCGAAGGATGTTTCCATTGCCCAGTACCGCGCCTGGATTGCCCGCTACCCGCGCGAGCAGTCGCTCTATGCCCGTTTCCTGCAGTTTCTAGTTTCGCAGAAAGAGTATGCTGCCGCCGCCAGACTTATTGCCGACTATACGCAGCAATTTCCCGGCGACCGTATTTTCCCCGTGAAAGCGAAGGCGATGGTTGAGTACCGCCAGGGCTCGGTGCGTGAGGGCTTGGCGGTTTACGAGCAAAGTTTCCAGCCCCTCTGGGATCCGGAACTGGTCAGAAGCTATTTCGACCTGTTGCGTGAAACCGACAATCTGCGCAAGTTTCTCGATCAGACGCGCGCTGCGCTGACCGCCAACCCCGAAGATCTCAACGCGACGGCGCGTCTTTTTTATTACTACCAGCAGCAAGGCAAGCTGGATGTGGCGCAACAGGCGATCGCCGATTTCCGCCGCCACAAGGAAGGCCGCAAGTCGCCTTGGACTTCGCAGGAGCTATTCATTTGCGCGCGCCTGCTCGAAGACATCCACGCTTATCCCGAGTCGGCGCGCTACTACTTCGCGCTCTACAACAGCAAGGGATTGCCCGACGCTCAGGAAGTGGCTATCTCCGGACTTGCAAATCTCCTGCTGACTGCGCCGGAGACGCCGATCCGCTTTGGTTCGGGAGAACTCTCGATGTACCGCGATATCGCTACCATGGACCAGGGCCCGGGCTATCTGAACGGTATTCTTTCGTTGCTCTTGAACACGACTGCGCCGGCGGCGCAATATTCCGAGGAAGAGCAACGCGCCGTACCCTACTTTCACCGCGCGCGCGCGGCGGAACTGCTGGCCTTGCTCGATACTAAATTCCCCGCCTCGACGCGCCGTCCGGAGCTTCATTACGAACTGCTGGATTTCTATGCGAGTGCCGGCGAAAGCGATGCTGTCATTCAGAGAGGCCGCGAGTTTCTGGCGAATTTCCCTAACGCTCCCGAGCGCACTTCCGTCGCGCTGCTCATGGCCGATGCTTATTCCCGCAAGGACGACAGTGTCAGCGAATTTGCGATCTACGATTCCGTGCTCCAGGAGCTAGCCGGCAAAGCGCAGAACGTGCCTCTGGGTTCGGCGGAAGCAGCATTGAACCTGTCAGCCGCCGATGCTGAAAACGGAATTTACCGCGGAGACGACCGGGGTGGTGAGGGAGAGGACGCCGGGTCGCCACAGAGCGCAACCGCGCGACGCCCGCCAAGCCAGGCGTTTCAAGTCAGTTCAGCGGCCTCGCCCACGTCTCAGACGGACGCCCGCTCACCCGAATACGCGCACGTTCTCGATCGCTATCTGGCTCGCCTGGTGCAGTTGAAACAGATTCCACAGGCGCTTATGGTTCTGCGGCGGGAGATTGACCACAATCCCGACGATCCTGGACTCTACCAGCGGCTTGCCGAGTTCCTCGATCAGAACCAACTCGGCGCTGAACAGGAAGAAGTTTACCGCCGGGCAATCGCCCGCTTCCCGGCGAAGTCCTGGTACGACAAGATGGCGCGCTTCTATCTGCGTCAGCGGCGAAACTCAGATTTCGAGCAACTGACCCGCGAAGCCGTGAGAAGCTTTAATGGTAGCGACCTGGAACGGTACTTCAACGATAATGTGTATGGTGATGGCCCGGTTCTGTATCTCCGGTTGAATCAGTACGCCCACCAGCGCTTCCCGCACAACCCCGTATTTGTTCACAACCTTCTCTCCGCATACCAGATGCCTCTGACTCGCGATCCCATCGCATGGGAGGCGCTGTTACGCCAGCATTGGTTCGAAGAAACAGAACTCCGCAACCAGTTTTTCGAATATCTTTCACGAACCGGCAAGTTGGAACCCGAGTTGAGCGCTTTGCGCCAGAGTGCGCCCGATGACGTTAGTTGGGAACGCAATCCCGCTGCTGCTGATTTCATCGCTGTCGCCGAACTCTGGCAGTCGCACTTTGAAGCGAGCGCGCCCGTGCTCGAATCGCTGGCCGCCCAGTATCCTGCCGAACCGGAGATTGCTCGAAGCGCCTCGTCTGTTTTTCGCTCTCTGGCTTACTTCGAGCCCGCTGACACTGCGGTCGCGGTCAAAATTGAAGACAATTGGCTGCGGGCGAATCCCCGCGATACCGAAATCATGGCGCGAATCGGCGACATCTATGCCGACCGCGAGCGCTTCGCCGATGCCGCGCCATACTGGGAGCGTATCTCCCAGGTTGCCCCGGGCGAGGCTGGCGGTTATCTGGAATCGGCCACGATTTATTGGGACTATTACGATTTTGACAACGCTTTGCGCATGTTGAATCGGGGTCGTGACCGCCTGCACGATTCGAACCTTTACGCCTACGAAGCTGGCGCGATCTTTGAGAACCGGCGCGACTACGCCCACGCGATCGAGGAATACGTTCGCGGATCGCTCAGCGGACTTCCCAGTTCTCCTGCCCAACTCAGGCTGTTAGCTCTGGCGCGACGTCCCAAGTTTCGCGATCTGGTCGATCTGGCGACCGCCAACATCCTCACGCTGCCGAATGCTCCTATACCTACCGTATCGACTTCTTCCGTCTTCCTGCGCGCGAAAGTGCTGGAAGCGCAGAATCGCAAGCCCGAAATGGAAGCTCTACTGGACTCGCTTGTCACTCGCACCTCCTCGATTGAACAGGCTCAGGATATTGAGAATCTGGCGCAACAGAAATCGCTCGAAACCGTGCGCCAGCACGCTCTGGAAAGACAGGCGGCGCTCACCACCGACCCCGTCACCCGGCTGCAACTTCGGTATGCGGTGATTCAGTTGTACGAAGGGCGCAAGGACTTCCAGTCGGCCGAGAAGAATGTTGCGCTACTCTATCGAGAAAATCCCAGGATTCTTGGTGTAGTTCGCTCGACCGTTGACTTTTACTGGCGCACCGGTAAAACTCCGCAAGTCATTGCTGTCCTGCTGCAGGCGGCGAGAGACGCCTACCCGGAACTGAGCCAGCAGTTCACTTACGAGGCGGCTCGGAAATCGACCGATGCGAAACAGTATCAGCAGGCGCGCGATTTGCTTACCCGGCTTCTGAAGGATTCTCCTTACAACGCGGAGTATCTGGCCGCCATGGCGGATGCCTATGCACAGGCGGGCGACGATCACGGACTTCAGCAATTTTATGTCGACGAAATTGAGCTCCTGCGTAGTGCGCCTCTTTCGGCTGATGCGCGCAAAAACGAAATTGCCGCTCTGCGTCGCGGTTTGATCCCGGCGCTCACCCGCTTAAAGGACTACCCGGGCGCGGTCGACCAGTACATCGAGTTGATTAATAATTTCCCCGAAGACGAAGCGGCCGCAAGCGAGGCCGCGCTCTATGCCCTCCGCTACCAGCGCCGGCAGCAACTCGTGGACTTCTATTCCAGGACCGTGGTCCAGTCTCCGCGCGATGATCGCTGGTCGACCGTATTGGCCCGCATCCAGACCAATCTGGAGAACTATCCGGCTGCGATCGATGTTTATGCCAAGGCGATTGCTATCCGCCCCGATCGCGTCGATCTGTACACTGCTCGCGCCGGACTCGAAGAGCGGTTGATGCGCTTCGACGATGCGGCAGCGGACTACGAGCGTGTTTTTCAGCTGGCATACAAAGATCCGCAGTGGATGGAGAAGGTCGCGGCAGTGCGCGCGCGTCAGGGCAAAGAAAAAGACGTGGTCGCCGCGCTGCAGACCACGCTCATCGATGGGCGTCCCGAAAATGCTGCCAACTATTTTGAGGTTGCCCGGCGGCTCGAATCGTGGGGCATGCTCACTGAAGCGCGTACATTTGCCGAGCGCGGAGTCAAGGCCGCGGGCTCGGACCTGCTGGCCGTTGCGGAGAATCACGCTGGCGCTAAAACCTACGTCCACATCATGACCCGCCTGCGCCAGCACGAGCAGGCCTACATGACCGTCGCGAACGCCCTCGCGGACGCCCCGGCGAGTTTGCCCGTTCTCAAAGAGCAAGTCGAAAAGCAGGGGATTGCCGCTGTAACCGACACCCAGTGGCGCGAACGAGTCCACCAGAACCGCATCGCTACCGCGCGCAACGGCATGGCTGCCGTCCTCGAAGAGATGGGTGGCACGGTGAATGCTTACTTCACTCCCGAGGAGCGTCAGACTTTCGCCACCTTTGCCGAAAACACGCGCCGGGTCATGAGTGCGCTCGACGTCGAGCAGTTTGCCATTCCTCTCGCTGAAAGTGCCGCTCTCGCCGACCAGGAATCGCGTTGGCGCTTTGAGTTGATGATGGAGAAGCCAACCGCCTTCAAAGATTCGTATGCTCAGGTGCAGCCGTTTATCAATCTGGAGCGCCGCCGCGGCCGGTTTGCCGAACTTGGATTAAAGCTTGAGCAGTACGAAAAGGGCGTGCCCCCGGCGTTTGGCAATGCCCCGCCCCTCGCCGCCGCCGATGCTTATCGTTCCGCCGGCAACGAAGCCGACGAACAACGTGTCCTCGCCGGCGTTTTTGCCGCAAGCGGTTTGGATCCGACGCGCCAACAACGTTTCTTCCAGTTGCTTCTCGCGCATCAACCCCGGGAGTTGGTTCGCATCGCATCGATCTGGCCGAGGCCATCGGGCGAGCAGGCGGCGAGTTACGTGGTCGCGCACGGGAGTGGCGAACTGGCGCACTCCGTTGTACAAGCCCGCGGAGCGGCGCGCCCACCCGTATGGAACAAGGCCTACAACGCGCTCGTCGCACTTTATTTTGCCGAGCCCACTGCCACCGCAGACACCGCTTTTACCGATACCCTGGGCGACAACACTGTTGCAGAGCGCCTCACGAAGCCGGTCGATCGCTCCCAGCAACTCGCGGGTAACACCTGGTTCTACTACGGTTCGCGGTATGGTGAGTATTTGGACGTTAGCAAGCGCGGCCATTCCGAAGACTTTCTGCCGGCCCTTCTGGAACAGAGTCCGGCGACTCCCTCTGAATACCTGGCGCTGGCCAATTACTATGCCGACGCTGGTGAAACGCGGCGTGCCATTGTCGACTACCAGCACACCCTTGAACTTACACCGAACCGCGCCGATGTTTATGACAACCTGGCGGTCGCGTACTACAAGCAAGGCGACCGCGCTGCCGCTCTAGCCCAGTGGAAACAGGCCTTCGACGCGCTCTCCAAACAGCTGGTCAGCACTCACGTTCCCGAGAGTTTCTGGCGTGATTTTGGACGTACCTGCGATCAGCTTCGCGTCCGCAGGCTCTACCCTGAGCTCAAGCCCGATGCCGATGCGATCATTCGCGCCTATCTGCATCAATACGGCAACTGGCGTTCGAACGCCATGCTGCAACCCGCCTATACCGCCATCGGCGATCCAGTTTCCGCGACCGCTTGGCTTCTGGATATTTCCTCTGCCGCTCACGATTCCACGCAGATATTGGCCGATGTCGTCGATGCTGCCTGGATCCCGCTCGCCGTGCGTGCTCCCATCTATCGGCGGATTATTGAGTCCAAACAGGACCTGCTCGTTAAACTGGATGGGGCTGAACGCGACAACGCGCAGCAGGGTCTTGACTCCTGGCAAGTGCGCTGGATCACGTACATGGTACGCACAAAGAAGTACGCATCGGCCGCCGATGCCTTAGGCGCTTTGCCGAAAGAGACCCGCGATTCCCGGGAGGGCGCTCTGGTCCCACTTGCTCTCAAAGTGGCCGCGAAACTTGGAACGCTCGATGAGACCATAGCGGGGTATCGCAACCAGCCCCAGAACGTTCCAGCTCCGGAGATCCTGCGCCGCGCCGCGCAAAAACTGTTGGAAGGCGGCGACAGGCAGGCGGCCCGCAAGATTCTCGAATTCGTCTTTGCCCGGGAAATCGACGACCATCAACTGACTGCGGCCAACTTCTTAGGTCTCGCCGAGACCCGGCTCGCGTCGGGGGATACGCCCGGCGGGCTCAGTCTGTTGCGCCGCTTGGTGGTTGTTGTCGGTAATCCTTTTGAGAATCTCGATCCCGCCGCCGCCCTTCTGGAGAAATCCGGTCACAACGCCGAAGCGATCGAATTTCTCGATCAACTCGTCCAGTCAGCGCCATGGGATGGTACCTACCGTTTGCGATTGGCCAAAGCGAAGATCGCCGCCGGTAAGGACGCCGCTCGCTCCGAAGCCATGTTGGCGTCGATCGCCGCGGGAGCGAAGGACGCTTACCATGTTCGAATCGAGGCTGCGCTGGCTTTGGCCGGGCATCCGCACCCGGATCTTGGCAGTGGCGAGCTGAACTTGCTCGCCGGAGATCCTAAGGCCATCACCGCAGCTCAAACGGATCAGTTCTACTTCTATGAATCTCGCATCCGCGCCGCTCACAACGCTGCGGACGCGCATACGAAGGTCCGGCTGCTCAGCCATTGCATCATCGATTTTCCGCGCCGCGATGAAGCTCTGGTCCCACTGTTCATGGCGGCGGCCGCTCTGCGATCGGACGAGTTCGCCGTGGCCATTCTCGATCCACTGATCCAGAGGCATTTCCTCGGCTCTCCCACTTCAAGCCTTGGCCCAGGCTTCGGTTCGCGCCACAGTGCAAGGCTAGATTTAAGCCCGGGGGGCAACCTCACTGCGGACGACGCGCCGCCGCATAGTTCTGATGGCCGCGAGGATGACGGCGATGAGGATGAGGCTGCCCAAACAATTCCAACGAGTGCGAGTCAGTCTCTTACCGGCACCCAGCAGGCGGAGTTGGCGCGGACAATTGGTGACGTCATGATGCGCCTCCATCATCTGGCGGATGCAGTCTCATATTTTGAAATAGCTCGTCGCGCTGAGAACTCGCCAGAAGCTCGCAAGCGACTCAGCCACAACATCGCAGTCGCCAAGGCCGAATTGTGGGCCGAACGTCAGAACGCCGCTCGCCAACCGCTGTTGCATGAAGCTCTGGAACAGGATGGCGTGGTTCGGCCGCGGCTTGCAGTTCGCGAGGCGCTGGCAATGAAGGTCGCACTCGACGACGCTAATTTGCGGCAAGGAGGAGTTAAGCAATGAAACGCATCTTCCTTTTTCTTTCCCTCGCCCTGCTGCTTGCCGCCATTGGCCGGGCCGCTTACCATGCCGCGACCGCCCCGGAAAAGGCGCTTTCCAAGTACGTTCCCGCTGGTTCGCTGCTGTACCTCGAGGCGCGAGACTTATCTTCATTGCTGGCGGATTGGAATTCCTCCACTGAAAAAAAACAATGGGTCACGACCAGCAATTACGAAGTCTTCTCGCGCTCGCGCCTTCTTCTTCGTCTTCAGGGAGCTAGCGCCCAATTCGCTGCCGCTGCCGGAATTCCTCCCAGCATGGATTTCCTGTCGCAGGTCGCCGGAACGCGCAGCGCGCTGGCTCTGTATGACATCGGGAACCTCGAGTTCCTCTATGTGACCTACTTGCCATCGGCGAGGTCGATGCAAACGACGCTTTGGCAAACGCGCGCGAAGTTTGAACCGCGGAACGCTGGCGGAGTCGCTTTCTACGTGCGCAGCGATCCTGAATCGCAGAAGCAAGTCGCCTTTGCCGTTTCCGGCGACTACCTGCTGTTGGCGACCCGCGAAGATCTTCTGGCCGGCGCGCTGCAACTGATGTCGAAAAGCCAGACCCAGACGCAAGTTCACGACTTGGCCTCCGAGCCATGGTGGTCGCAAGCGGTCGCGTCCGCCGGACCGGCGGGCGATCTCCGCATGGTGATGAATCTCGAGAAAATTGTCCCCAGCCCGTATTTCCGAACCTACTGGGTTCAGCAGAACATTACCGAAATGAAGCAGTACTCCGCCGCGGTGTCCGACTTGTTTCGTTCCCTCGAGCAATACCGCGAGGAGCGCGTTTTGCTTCGGAAATCACCGGCATCGCCGGTCGCTGATACAGGATTGGAGGAGGCCGCCAGCCTGATCCGCCTGATCCCAGAACGTGCGGCCATCTACGAAACCAAGGCGTATCCTTCCCGCGATTCCTGTTTCGACCTGATTGAAACCAAGCTCCTGGCCCCGCATTCTGGCCCTTCGCTTGTTTCCGAGATGGCTCCCGAAGTACAACTCACCTCCGGCGAAACCGGTGGCGGGTCCGATCTTGAGACTCGTATCGATCAACAAGCCGTTGCACCGATCGTCCGGCCTCAAGGCACAGGGCTTTTGAAAGCATTGTTTGAGAAAACACAGATTCTGGCTTCGCTCCAGGTGCAATCGACCGAGCGCGATCCGTCGGGAGTCTTCATCCGAATTCACTCCGCCATTGGTCTGGCTGCGGCCTCGGACTGGAATGAGCCTGCCGTTCAGGCCGGACTGACGGACTTCCTGCGACCCGGTCTCACCGCGGGCGAGCATGGACTTGTCTGGGAGCAGTCGTCAGGCTATTACAAACTCGATGGATTGTGGCCGCTTGCGCTGGCTGTTCGCGGCAAGGTTCTTATGATTGCTGACGACCCTGCCTTGATCAAGGCCATGTTGGCAGGACTGAACCGCAAGTCGGATGTCAAGTCCGCAACCTTGATCGCCGGTTTCAATCACAGGCAGGAGCAGAGCAACTTCGCGCGCTTCTTTGGCTTGGTCGACCGGCCGACCGGGTCGCTTTCTGATGTTCGCGGCATGGATCAGAAACCGCAATTCTTCTCCGACAACATGACGAGCCTGAGCGCGACCCTCGCCGGTGTTTCCGCGGAGAGAGTGGTGCTGCGCGCCGAACCAGACCGAGTCTTGCAAACGGTTACCTACGAATGGTCCCGATGAGAATTCTCGCGCTCCTGCTGGTAATCGTCGGCCTCTGCTTGCTGTTTCCTGGAAGCCAGCGCGCGCAGCGTTCCACGCCAGGTCGCAGTGACAGTGGCATGGACGGGCGCTCAAACTTGAGCAGTGACAGTCGAGGAACTTCGCTGTTTGCTCAATCCACCGCCCAGACGCTCCATCGCGATTTCCCCAGCGATGATATTTCGTTTCTGCTGATTGACATTCCCTCTGGAGAGGTGCTTGCCTCGCGTTGGGATCATCCCGAGATACCTATTGCGATGGGGTCGCTGGTTAAGCCTTTCACGGCCCTAGCCTACGGTGAAGGGCACGATTTCAGATATCCCGTGCATATCTGTCGCGGTGCAAGCACCGGTTGCTGGCGCCCTCGCGGCCACGGCAAGATGGATCTCACGTCTGCCATCGCGCAATCGTGCAACTCTTACTTTCGAATGCTTACAGCACAGATGACTGCCGCGGAGATGACTCCGTTCGCGGCCCGCTTCGGACTGCAGCCTCCATCGAAAGAAAACTCCGGTCCTGCCCTCGCCGGATTGAGCAATCATGTTGCCGCGGACCCCGGTCCTGATCACGGTTCCGACACGGCATGGTTGATCGCGCCGCTAAACATGGCTCGTGCATACCGGGAGTTGATTCGAAGCCGTTACGACCGGGGAGTGCGCCTGGTGCTGGACGGGATGGCGCAGTCGGCGCGGCAGGGAACTGCCGCTGATGTCGATCGCGCTCTTCTAAACTCCGTGGCTCTCGCCAAAACTGGCACTGCACCCTGCATTCATGCGCGGCACGCCCCGGGCGACGGTTTCACCGTAGTGTTGTTCCCAGCCGGCCATCCGACCGTTCTGCTTCTGGTTCGTGTTCATGGGGTTCCGGGTAGCCAGGCCGCCGGAATCGCCGGACGGATGTTGCGCAGCATTGAGCCATGAGCCGACATGCGCCAAGACAGCACGGACGAATTGAGAGTGCCATCAAACTGGCTATCGCCTGCGGAGTGATGCTGTTGGCGGTAGCGTTGGCAGAGGATGCTCGCGTCGAGCGCGTACGAACTCAGGAGCCGCGAAACGGGAACGTTCGTATCGGTGTGCTCGGTCTGTTCGAACCGCGCGAGCTAACCGTGAGTGCGGAGGACAACAACGCGCTCATTTTGCACAGTGAACAACAAACCTCAGTACTGGAAAGAAGTTCTGGTGTGCAGGTCGCCGAGGTGCGTTCCATCGGGAGCGTCCTGGCGGTCCGCGTCGGAACCAGCACTGTACATACTTCCACACTGACCATCACCGGTCGGGACGGCGGCCCGGCAGGTTTTGTACTTTCGGTTCCAGGAAAGATCGCGCGCCACTATCGCGGAACCCTGGAATTAAAGCCGGTCTCCGGCGTTGTCGTTGCCGTGGTCAGTATGGATCTCGAAACCGCGGTTGCCTCCGTGGTGGGGGCCGAAGGCTTAGCCGGAGCGCCGATCGAGGCTCTGAAAGCCCAGGCGGTTGCGGCTCGTTCCTACTTGGTCGCCGGCAAGGGGCGCCACTCCGAGTTCGATTTCTGCGACAGCACGCATTGTCAGTTTCTGCGCGACCCGCCCGGTCCCGGCAGCGTCGCCGAGGCCGCTCTAGCCACGCGCGGACTGGTGCTGGCCTACGACTCGCAGCCTTTTGCGGCAATGTACACTCGCAGTTGCCGTGGCCGTACCCGCACGCCTCTCGAACTCGGCCTTCCTTCCGGCGTCTATCCCTACTATTCGGTTGATTGCAAGTACTGCCGCCTGCACCCATCGCGTTGGCAGAGCCGAATCTCGGCGCGCAATGCCGCCACCCTGCGCGATTCCGATGAGTCGTCACGATTGCAACTGAATCGACGGCTGGGCTGGGGTACCGCTCCCAGCAATACTTACATTAGGCGAAAGCAGGGCGAGCATGTCATTCTGGAAGGCACTGGACAGGGACATGGCATCGGGCTCTGCCAGTCGGGAGCGATGGCAATGGCGAAGGGAGGTGCAGATTTCGCGCAAATCCTTAGCCATTATTACCCGAATACAACCATTGTTTTTATGCGACGCTTGGGCGCTAATCGCTAGCAGGTCCGGCAGTGTCCGAGTTGATGTTATCCGGTCCCCGGTGCTCGGGCACAACGATTCGATAGGGGGCGGCGTTCTTGGTACCATTGAGTGTTCACCGTTTCAACATGAACGCGCCACGGTTAGGTAATCGCTCCCGCTTGAATGGCCCTGGCAAACCTGAGCTTGCGGCTAATCTTCATGGATAACACGAAATTGACAGCCGAGAATCGCACCTCCATTCTGAAGCAGAGGTTCTCTCAGCTCTTTGGGGGGGGCTCTCGGACGTACCAGGCGCCGGGGCGAGTCAATCTGATCGGCGAACACACCGATTACAACAGTGGTTTTGTCATGCCGGCGGCGATCGGGTTTCATACGATGGTCTCGATCGCTCCCCGTCCAGGCCGGAAGCTGGTGATTTACTCGGAAAACTATTCCGAACATATTGAACTTGATCTGGATCATTTGCCCGTCGCGCGAACCGGACACTGGAGCGATTATGTAATCGGGGTCGTGAAAATGCTGGAGCGGGCGGGCAAGACGCTGGTCGGAGCTAACGTGCTGGTCGTTGGAGACGTACCGCAGGGGGCGGGGTTGAGTTCCTCCGCTTCGCTTGAAGTGGCCATCGGATATGCACTGCTGGACTCGTCCGATCATAGGCCCGACCAGACCAGCGGAACCATGTGCAATGGAACCGGCATTGACCGGACGAAACTGGCTCTGCTTTGTCAGCAGGCCGAAAACGAGTTTGTCGGCGCGCGCTGCGGCATCATGGATCAATTTGTATCCAGTCATGGCAAGCAGGGTCAGGCACTGATGCTCGATTGCCGTTCCCTCGATTATCGCCTGTTGCCGCTGCCGGACGGTGTCGCCCTTGCGATTTGCAACACCATGGTCAAACACAGCATCGCCAAGGGCGAATACAACCAGCGCCGAGCCGAATGCGAAGCGGGTGTGCGCGAGCTCTCGAAATGTCTGCCCCACGTGCTTGCCTTGCGGGACGTGACTGCCGAGGATCTGGATACCTTCGGGCACAACTTGCCCGATGTGGTCCGTCGGCGTTGCCATCACGTAATCAGTGAAAATGCGCGCGTCCGCCAGGCTGCGACGGCGCTGGAAAGTGGAGACTTGCCGGCCTTCGGCAAGCTGATGCTGGAATCGCATCGCAGCCTGCGCGACGACTTCGAGGTGAGCTGCTCGGAACTCGATTTGATGGTGCAACTGGCGGGGCAGGCCGAGGGTGTTTACGGAACGCGAATGACCGGAGGCGGTTTTGGTGGTTGTACCATCGCGCTCGTCGAAAGCGCCTGCGTCGAAGCGTTTCAGCAAACCGTGCAGGAGGGCTATACTCGCGCCACTGGCTGCAAACCCGAGATCTATGTTTGCTACGCCGCCGACGGAGTCGGTCAGATGTTTTGAGAGTCCTCCAAATCTTTCCTGGGAATGGTCAGAATTGAATGAGAGTTCTGGTGACAGGAGGAGCGGGCTACATCGGTAGCGTGGTGGCTCATGAATTGCTGCAGACCGGACACGAGGTTACTGTGTTCGATAACCTGAGCCGGGGCCACCGCCAGGCGGTGCCAAAGAATGCGGGCTTGGTCGTTGGTGATTTGGCGGATCGAGCTGCGCTCGATCAACTATTCCAGTCCCGCCCGATTGATGCTGTCATGCATTTCGCGGCGCTGATCGAAGCGGGCGAATCGATGAAGGTCCCGGAACAGTTCTTCCGCAACAACACCGCCAACGCTCTGGCCCTGCTGGAGGCGATGCTGGCGGCCGGGGTCAAGCGCTTTGTTTTCTCTTCGACGGCCGCGTTGTTCGGTAATCCCGAGCGTACGCCCATTGAAGAGGATGACCCTCTTCGTCCAACCAACGCATACGGTGAATCGAAGCTGCTGGTAGAGCGCATGCTCGCATGGTTGCATCAGATTCACGGCCTGCGCTACGCCAGCTTGCGATATTTTAATGCCGCAGGCGCGTCCCGTCCCGACCAGGGAGAAGCCCACCAGCCGGAGTCGCATCTGATCCCAAGGATTTTGCAAGTCGCGCTTGGCCGAGCCGATCACGTAAACATTTTCGGCACGGACTATCCCACGCCCGACGGAACTTGCATCCGCGATTACATTCACGTCAGCGACTTGGCGCGCGCGCACTTGCTGGCTCTCGAAAAACTGGCGCAGGACGGCCCGGCGGATTCCACGCCGCTGATTTACAACCTGGGCAATGGCCAGGGTTTCAGTGTGCGGCAGGTGGTCGAAGTGGTGCGAGAGATTTCCGGGCATGCGGTTCCGGTCGTTGAATCGCCGCGCCGCGTAGGGGATCCAGCGGTATTAATCGCCAGTTCGGACAAAATTCGACGCGAACTGGGATGGCAGCCGAAATTCCACGATTTGACCGCGATCGTCGAAAGCGCGTGGCAATGGCATCGCGCGCATCCGAATGGATACGAGGGCAATCGAAGGATGTAGTAAGGCATCGGCGCCAAGAATCCAAGTGATTCCATGAACTTCTCTGATCTGGCTTCGCAGCCGCATCGACGCTTGAATCCGCTGACGGGGGAATGGGTGTTGGTGTCGCCTCACCGTACGCAGCGGCCCTGGCAGGGACAGGTTGAAGAGATCGCGCCCGAGACGACTGCCAGTTACGATCCGAGCTGTTACCTTTGCCCCGGCAATGCGCGGGCTGGTGGGGTTGAAAATCCTCTCTACGCGGGGACGTTCGCTTTCGATAACGACTTCGCTGCGCTGAAGCCGGATACCCCGCCCCGCAAGATTGAAGAGCAAGGCCTGCTGGTTGCGCACAGCGAATCCGGGCGCTGCCGCGTGGTTTGCTTCTCGCCCCAGCACGACCTCACCCTGTCGCGAATGAGCGTCGGCGCACTGCGCCGGGTGGTCGATACCTGGGTCGAGGAATTCTCCATCCTCGCAAGCGATCCACACATTCATTCCGTGCAGATCTTTGAGAATCGTGGAGCCATGATGGGATGCAGCAACCCTCATCCCCATGGACAAATCTGGGCAAACGAAACTCTGCCCAATGAATTAGAAAAGGAACTGACCGCGTTCCGTGACTACCGGAAGGTACACGGCACGACGCTGTTGCGTGATTATCTGGAAGTTGAGCTTGCAAAACAGGAGCGCCTGGTAGCGAGCAACGATCATTTCGTTGCGCTCGTGCCTTTCTGGGCAGTTTGGCCCTTCGAGATTCTTTTGATCAGCCGGAGATGCGTCTCCGCTATCGATCAATTGCATGACCAGGAGCGCACCGCTCTGGCCGAGATTCTCCAACAGACGACGATTCGCTATGACAACCTGTTTCGCACGTCGTTTCCTTACACTATGGGTTTTCATCAGCGGCCCACCGATGGCGGAGACTATCCGGAGTTTCACCTGCATGCCCATTTTTATCCGCCGTTGCTGCGCTCGGCGACGATCCGAAAATTCATGGTGGGCTACGAGATGTTGGCCATGCCGCAGCGCGACATCACCGCCGAAACTGCCGCGCAGTGGTTGCGCAATGTTCCAGCCCAGCATTATCGGGATTCGGGCCCGCCCGCGTCCGGGACATGACGTACTTCGAATCGCAATCCAAGAGAATGGCAATGCAGAAATATTGATTCATCGAATGGAAAATATCAATCGAGGCAATGGCTGAAGTTGGTTGACCATCGCCAGCCAGGGAACCTAGAATCCCGAATAGGATGAAACTCAATTTCTCCGCTATGTGCATGTGCGCGTGTTGTTGTTGTCGCATCGCTGTGCGCTGGCGCGGGGAGGTTGCCGACCTGAAGTAAGTTATTAAAATACCGGCACTTATAACCCACCGCCAGCAGCACTGGCGGTGGGCTTTTCATTTTTGGGGGACAGTCAGGCGATGACAGATCCAGGGAAGGAAACCAAGGCGCAAAGAGTCGAGCGTCTCAAACGCTCCAAGAATCCGTGGGAAGGGCTGGAAGAAATCCGGCGTTTCGCCCGTGAGGGATTCGCATCCATTCCGCCAGAGTGGATAGGAACCTACTTCCGCTGGTGGGGAGTCTACACCCAGGGCGACGGTGCTGGCGTCACCGGAGGGCAGAATGGCGAAGGCCGGGCGCTGCCTTGCTTCATGGTCAGAATTCGGATTCCCAACGGCTTTTTGCGCTCCGAGCAACTGCGCACGATTGCCGACCTTACTCAACGCTACGCTCACGGAATTGCCGACATCACGGTTCGCCAGAACATTCAGTTGCATTGGGTCACGATCGAGGCGCTACCGGATTTGCTCGAAGCGCTCAGGCGGGTGGGATTGAACACCACCAGCGCCTGTGGTGATGTGACGCGCAATGTTACCGGCTGCCCAGTCGCTGGCGTGGATGCGGACGAGATTTGTAACGCTTCGCCTTTGGCGCTCGAAGCTTCGCGCATGTTGTCCGGCCATGCCGACTTCTACAATCTTCCACGCAAGTTCAAGATCTCGATTACGGGATGCCGCGTGTGGTGCCCGTATCCGGAAATCAACGATGTCGGGTTGACCGCGACCACCCGTGTGCGCCGCGGAACGCCCGAGGTGGGTTTCTCGTTGCGGGTTGCGGGCGGCCTCTCCACCGAGCCCTACCTGGGGGCGCGATTGAACGCATTTGTCCGCTGGCACCAGGTTTTGCCCGCCGTCCTCGGGATTGCCGAACTGTTTCGCGACTCCGATGTATTGCGCGAACATCGCGAACGAGCCCGGCTGAAATTTCTCTTTCTGCGACATGGATGGACGGCGGAGAGATTTCTCGATGAACTCCAGACTCGGATTGGATTCCGATTCGATGCCGCAGTCGAGGAAGAGTTGCCCGAAGATGTCTATCGTGACCACGTGGGAATTCATCCGCAAAAGCAAGCGGGCTATCGCTATGTGGGCGCGGCGGTGCTCCGCGGTCGAATTACCGCTGAACAAATGCGTGTCGCAGCCGATCTGGCGGATCGCTTTGCCGCTGGCGAACTGCGTACCAGCAACATGCAGAACCTGCTCATCGTGAATGTTCCCGAGTTCCATGCCGAGGCGCTGGCACGGGAATTGGATGCGGTTGGATTGCGCGTGGGCGGATCGTCATTTTGGCGCGGGACGGTCGCGTGCAGCGGTACGGAATTTTGCAAACTGGCGATCACGGAGACAAAGAGCTTTTCCCGCTGGCTGGTCGAAGAACTCGAAGAACGCCTGCCGGGCTTCGATCAGCATCTCAAACTGCACGTTACGGGATGCCCGAATAGTTGTGGCCAGCACTGGATTGCGGATATTGGCATCGATGGCAAGAAGATGAAAGTCGATGGCCATCTTGTAGATGCCTATTACTTCTGCGTCGGCGGGGCGCTCGGTTTGCATCAGGCGACCGCGCGGCCCGTCGGCTATCGCTGCCTGGCGACCGAGGTTCCGGATGCAATCGAGAGATTGCTTAGGCGCTATCTCGCGTCGCGTTCGCCAGGCGAAAACCTGCGTCAGTTTTTTGGCCGGCACACGGACGCAGAGTTGCGTGAATTTCTAGCGGGCGGTTCGGTGGACGCGGTTGCTCGCGATACGCCGCCGGTGACGGCAGGAGCGATTGCCCGAGCCGCAGGAGGCGAAGGTGACTAGCCTGTTCCCAATGTTCATACGTTTGACTGGAAGGCAGTGCCTGGTTGTCGGTGCGGGGAAGGTCGGCGAGCCCAAGATCGGAGGCCTCATGGATACCGGCGCGCACCTCCGCGTGGTTGCGCTCGAGGCCAGCCCACAGGTTCGGGAATGGTCCGACCTGGGGAAGATCGATCTGGAACTGCGAGCCTTTTCGGCATCTGACCTCGATAGCAAGTTCCTTGCGGTCGTGGCAACGTCTTGCAACCGCTTGAACGAACAGATCTATCGTGAAGCGCAGCGGCGCGGAGTGCTGTGCAACGTGGTCGATGTGCCGGAGTATTGCGATTTCTTTTATCCCGCAGTGGTGCGGCGCGGAGGCTTGCAGGTAGCGATTTCGACCGGTGGCCGGAGTCCATCGCTGGCGCAGAGACTTCGGCACCAACTGGAACGACAGTTCAGCGCGGGATACGCGGCTTGGGTGGAGGAACTTGGCGAGACCAGAAAGCTGATTCTGGCGAGCGCTCTTGATCTCGAGACCAAGTGGAATTTGCTGCAGTCCCTGGCGAGCAGGGAAGCGGTCGAAGCGCATTTAGCTGGAAACCCGGCATTAAGAGCGAAGGCGGCGATAGACCCGCAAGGTGGGCGACCATGAGGGGAAAAGTTTATCTGGTGGGCGCAGGTCCGGGTGATTCCGAGTTGCTGACCGTGAAGGCGCTGCGTCTGCTGCAGGGCGCAGAAGCGGTTTTGCACGACGACCTGGTCTCGTTGGAGGTTCTGAAGCTAATTTCGCCGACGGCGCAGATTCTCAACGTGGGCAAGCGCTGCGGGAAAAAGAGAATTCTTCAAGGCGAAATTAACGGTCTGATGGTGGCGCTGGCGAAGTCGGGTCTGGGCGTTGTTCGTCTCAAAGGCGGTGATCCGCTGATTTTCGGGCGCGCCGGGGAAGAGATCGAGTTCCTGCGCCGAAACCGCATTCCTTTCGAGATCGTGCCGGGAGTGACATCGGCCCTCGGTGCGGCCGCCGCCGCCCAGATTCCGCTCACACATCGTCGCGCGTCAGACGCGGTTGTTTTCCTTACCGCCCATCGAGCGTCCAGATCGCGAACTGGTGAACCATGCGCTTCCGAGAAATGTGGCGCTGACTGGAGCAAGTTGGCTGCCAGTGGAGCGACGCTCGTCATCTATATGCCCGGGCCGGATTATTCGGATGTTGCGCTGCGGCTGACGTCAGCGGGAGTTAGTCCTGAGACTCCGTGCGTTGTGGTTTCTCGCGCCACCACTCAGTATCAGAAAGTCGAGCGAGCCACGGTGTGGGATCTTCCCCGCATGCCGCGAGTCGCGTCTCCAACCTTGCTGGTCGTAGGCGAGGTGGTGCGCCTGGCCAATCCGGCCGCGGTGGTCGATGGATTGGCGATCCCAGAAATCGAGTTCAGAGACAAAGGCTTGCCCGCGCGTCTCGGCAAGATGTTTCCCCGCTCGCCATGGCCGCCCCGTGCGGCTAAGGAGTGGATTGCATGAACGACCAGATCGCGGAAATTCGTTTGATTGCCGAGAGTTGGAGTCCGCAACAGGTGCTGGCCTGGGCCTTTGAAACCTTTGGAGACAGCGTGGCTATTGCGTCGGCCTTCGGCGCAGAAGGCATGGTGCTGATTGATATGGCGTCACGGTTGCGCAAGAAGTTTCGCGTATTTACGCTGGACACCGAATTTCTGTTTCCGGAGACCTACAGCTTGATGGACAGGATCGAGCAGAAATATGAAATCAGAGTTGAGCGCGTCTTTTCGCTGCTGCCGCCGGAAGAGCAGGAGCGAGTTCACGGTGCCGCACTCTGGGCCCGCAATCCCGATCAATGCTGCAACCTGCGCAAGGTTGAGCCGCTCCGCCGCAAACTTAGTGGACTGAGCGCATGGATCACCAGCATTCGCCGCGATCAGACCGCCGCCCGGCAGAGCGCCCGCAAAATTGAGATGGACGAAAAGTCCGGTTTGGTGAAGCTGAATCCGGTTGCCGACTGGAATTCGCAACAAGTTTGGCAGTATCTCCTCGAACACGACGTACCCTACAACTCGCTGCACGATAAAAACTATCCCAGCATAGGCTGCATCCATTGCACGCGTGCGGTCCTGCCCGGGGAAGATCCCAGAGCGGGCCGCTGGTCGGGCTCGAACAAGACGGAATGTGGCTTGCATAGAATTGAGCCGCTGCCGGCATTTCCTGCAGTGGACGCATAACAAAGGTTTCGCGCCGAGGCGCGTCTTTGCCGAGCCGCGAGCCACCTCACTTTGGCCATCGATCTCTGATAGCATTCCCTCTTCACATGCGTACTGAATCTGTGGGTTGCTCGCGAATCCACGTAGGTCGGAGGTCATGCTTGCTTCTCCTCCAACACAGTCATGACTGACTACTTACTTCCGGAGGGATGAATTGTTGGCTTCAATTGTCGGGTCGAAAGGGCTGCCATGGTGCTGAGCAACGAAAAAGTCGGCTACAACCGCTTCCTGCTGCTGGTAGCGGGGCTGGGCGGATTACTCTACGGCGTGGACGTGGGCATTATCGCTGGGGCCTTGCCCTATCTGGAAGCCACGTCCGGTTTAAACGCGGGCCAGCTCTCCATCGTGGTTGCGGCCGTGCTCCTCGGCAGCGTGATCTCGACTCTGTTCGCCGGCGCGCTGGCGGATTGGATGGGACGCAAGCCTCTGATGATCCTCAGTGGCGTGCTGTTTGTCTGCAGCATTCCAACGATTGCGCTTTCTCGCGGCTATGAATCCTTGGTGCTGGGCCGCCTCTTGCAAGGCGTGAGTGCCGGCTTGATCGGTGTCGTTGTCCCGCTCTATCTGGCGGAGTGCCTGTCGGCGTCGAGTCGCGGCAAGGGGACAGGAATTTTCCAATGGCTGCTGACCCTGGGGATCGTGACCGCGGCCATCGTGGGTATGTATTTCAGTTTTCGCGTCGAAGAAGTGGCTAAGTTGGGCGATGCCACAAGACTCTTTGCCTTCAAAGACACGGCATGGCGCAGTATCTTCTGGGTGTCGTTGCCACCGGGAATTTTGTTCGTGATTGGCAGTTTTATGGTATCGGAGTCTCCACGCTGGTTGTTCCGCCAGGAGAGACGGGATGCCGCCTATGCCGCGCTTCTCCGCTCGCGCACCAGCGAGCAGGCGGATGTCGAACTGTCTGAAATGGAGCAGGCGGCCTCCGCCGAAAAAGCAAACAGCTCAAACGGCGCCAGGGTCAAGGAATCGTTGCTGCGGCGCAGGTATGTAATCCCGTTTGTTCTCGCCTGCGTCATTCTCGCCTGCAATCAGGCCACCGGCGTCAACTCCATCATCGGCTACAACACCAACATCCTTCTGCAGAGCGGCCTCTCCGACGTCCATGCCCATTGGGGTTACGTAATATTCACCATCGTGAATTTTCTGATGACCATTGGCGGCGTGCTGCTAGTGGATCGCAAGGGGCGGAAGTTCCTGTTGTCGGTGGGCAGCGCGGGCATCATTGTGTCGCTCGTCTGCACCGGTTTGCTGTTTCGCCAGACTGAAAGCTTGCGAGTGGATTCACGCCAAGCCGTTCAAACCATGGTGGACCCGGACCAGAGAGTTACGTTGCGCTACGACGGGAAGACTGCGGACGCGCTGCTCAATGCCAGCGGGGAGGCAGGCAAGGCGCTCGGCAGTCGTCCCACCTCGCTGGTCGTCATTTATTCGTATGGGGATTTCCGCGCGGCCACCAAGGTGGCGCGTTCCGATGACGAAGCGGCCGCGCCGATTGAGATCACGCGCGAAAGCTGTGTACCTGCCAACAAAGTGGTCGCATTTTTCTCCAATCCCTTCAGCAATCTCGAAGCGGCCCGGACGGCCTCGTTGAAAATTGACAACGCGTTGATTACTCCCGTGCCCAGCACTCACAATGGCTGGCTGGTGGCGATTACACTTTTTGTATTTATGGCGTTCTACGCGATCGGTCCGGGAGTATGCGTCTGGCTGGCGCTCTCCGAGTTAATGCCGACGCGCATCCGTTCCAACGGCATGAGCATCGCGTTGCTGCTCAACCAGGCTGTGTCGACGACCATTGCCGCCGTTTTCCTTCCGACGGTCGGCAAGCATGGGTACGCAACCATGTTTTTCGGATTTGCCGCCTGTACGGTGATCTACTTCATTACCGCGGCAGTCTTCCTGCCGGAAACGAAAGGGAAGACCCTGGAAGAAATCGAAGCGCACTTCGAAGGAACGGCGGGTTAGGGAGAAATATTTAGTTGCGCTGTTTGTTGATAGCGTTTTCGTGACTTGATCTTCTTAAGCTTGCAATGTGGTCTGGTGAAAAGGGCGAGAAAGAAAGCTTGCCGAGGCACACTAAGACTCAGTACCCTTGATTTCACGAATCACCGCGAATTCGTTTCCATCAGCCGGGGCCAGGCAATCTGAATCACTATGGTCGTAACCAGTGTGAGCAGAAAGCTGGCCATTTGAGGGTGACCGGGCCAGATAATTCCCCCGAGGCCGAAGATCCATGCTCCCAACCCAGCCGCAGATCCAATCAAAGAAGCAATCAAAGAAATTTGTAGAGTTTTCATGGCCTGCCCTCGATTGTTTATACGACAGAACCTCTAGTTTCGTTCCATCCGGATTCCGCTATTCCAAAACAAATCGGGACTCCCCTGGTATCAAACTGTTGAAACTCACTCCAGCATCAGCTGTTTACCAGCACGTGCTCCATACCCTTGACGGCGCGCATGTATTGGGAGCGCTCGAAGGCCCCGGGATCGGGGCATCGGAGTTGGCTCATGCTGCCTTGCATCTGTTGCACGGATTCATATTCGTGTTCTTCCATCCATTCCTGAAGGCCCTGCTCGACGTGGCGGAGATGCCCGACGCCATTGCGCAATAACGCGGAGCACAGCATGGTCACATCGGCGCCGACCATGAGGAGCTTGATAACGTCTTTGGGGCCATAGACGCCGCTGGTTGCGGCCAGGTTGGCGCGGATTCGTCCGTAGAGAATGCCGATCCAGGTCAGCGGCAGTCGTAACTCCTGCGGACTGCTGAGCAGCACGCTGGGTTTGATTTCGAGTTCCTCCAGGTCGATGTCGGGCTGGTAGAAACGGTTGAACAACACCAGGCCGTCGGCGCCGATCTGGTCGAGACGTTTTGCCATGTTGGCAAAGTTGCTGAAGAACGGGCTGAGCTTGACGGCCACAGGAATGGTAACGGAAGTCTTCACTTCGCGGACAATGTCGAGATACGCATTCTCCAAATCGGATCCCAAAACCTCCGTGTTGGTCGGAATCGAATAAATATTGCACTCGATCGCGTCGGCGCCGGCCTGCTCAACCTGCCTGGCAAACTTCGTCCAGCCGCCCATAGTCGAACTGTTGAGGCTCGCGATGATGGGGATCTTCACCGCGGCTTTGGCGCGACGAATGTGTTCGAGATAGCCTTCGGATCCGGTATGAAATTCGCTGGCCCGCGGAAAATAACTGGTGGCTTCGGCAAAGCTCTCGGTGCCGGCGTTAAGATCGCGCTCCAGTTCCATGGCTTCCTGACGCAGTTGTTCCTCAAAAAGGGAATAGAGCACGACGGCTGAGGCTCCGGCATCTTCGAGGGCTCGTATGCCGCTGACTTCCTGGGAGAGCGGGGAGGCGGAGGCCACCAGCGGAGTGCGCAACGGCAGGCCCAGATACTTGGTGCTTAAGCTCATAAAGTTTCCCTTGTGCTGTCTCTAACTTGGTATTCGTTAATCTCGAACCTTGGCTCTTGACGATGGAGCGTTACTATTTCCCGGTCACCACGGGCAGCGGAGAAGCTTGCGGCTTTTCCGTCGCAGCCGGAGCCGCGGCTTTCTCTGTCTTGCGCTGCGCCAGATACTCGTACAGACGGTATCGAGTCTCCGCGTCCTGCTGGGCCTCTTGCCACAGAAGTTTGGCGTGTTCCGGATTGCTCTTGGCCAGCATTTTAAAGCGAGTCTGCTGTTGCAGATAGTCTTTGACTTTGCGCGTCGGGGTCCGGGAATCGAGGGTTAGCGGATTGTCGCCGGCCAGGCCGCGTTCTGGGTGATAGCGGTAGAGCAGCCACTGGCCAGATTCCACCGCAACTTTCTGGTCTGACATGGCCGTCGTCATGTCGATGCCGTGTGCGATGCAATGGGAGTAAGCAATGATGAGGCTGGGGCCGTCGTAGGCTTCGGCTTCCAGAAATGCCTTGAGCGTGTGCTCGTCTTTGGCGCCCATGGCAACGCTCGCGACATAGACATTGCCGTAGGTCATGGCCATCAGTCCAAGATCTTTCTTGGGACCAGGCTTGCCTCCGGCGGCGAACTTGGCTACGGCTCCGCGGGGAGTGGACTTCGAGGCTTGCCCGCCGGTGTTGGAATAGACCTCGGTGTCGAGTACGAGCACGTTCACGTTGCGTCCGCTGGCCAGGACGTGGTCGAGGCCGCCGTAACCAATGTCGTAAGCCCAACCGTCTCCGCCAATGATCCACACGCTTTTCTTCACCAGCAAGTCGGCGACCGACAGCAGTTGCCTGGCTTCTATCGAGTTCGCGCCATGCAGCTTTTGCTTCAACAGTTCCACGCGCTGGCGCTGCTCATAAATGTCGGACTCGTCTTTTTGGGGCGCGGTCACCAGGGCGGCGGCCAGGTCTTCTCCGATGGAGGCCGCCAGGCGATGCACCAACTCGCGGGCAAATTCCGTCTGCTTGTCGATGGAGAGCCTGAAGCCCATGCCAAACTCGGCGTTGTCTTCGAACAGAGAATTCGACCACGCCGGTCCCCGGCCATCGATGTTCTTGGACCACGGTGTGGTCGGCAGGTTCCCGCCGTAGATCGAGGAGCAGCCCGTGGCGTTGGCGATTACGGT
Source organism: Acidobacteriaceae bacterium (assembly GCA_003134435.1). Classification (GTDB taxonomy): domain Bacteria; phylum Acidobacteriota; class Terriglobia; order Terriglobales; family Acidobacteriaceae; genus Acidiflorens. Next base: position 12,183 of record PLBE01000221.1, on the reverse strand, counting down.
GCGATCTCCAAAGAGCTGTGAAACCAGCTTTAGATAGGGCGTTTCGCCGCATCCGGAGCAAGCTCCCGAAAATTCGAACAGAGGCTCCTGCACCTGTTGTTGGCGAATGCTGGTGTTTTTGATCTTGCGGCGATCGAGCTCTGGAATCTTGAGAAAGAAATCCCAGTTCTCGCGTTCCGGTTCTCGCAGCGGGGGTTGCGCCACCATATTGATGGCCTTGAGGCGCGTCTCGCTCTTGTTCTTGGCCGGACAGACGTCGACGCAGATGCCGCACCCAGTGCAATCTTCGGGCGCAACCTGGATGGTGTACTTCTGCCCCTGCCAGTCCTTGTCGCGGACTTCGGTGGATTTGAACGTCTGAGGCGCACCCTCTAACTGCTTGGAGTCGTATACCTTGATGCGCAGCACGGCGTGGGGACAAACCATGGCGCACTTGCCGCACTGAATGCAGGTCTTTGTGTCCCATGCGGGAATTTCGAGCGCGATGTTGCGCTTTTCCCACTTAGCCGTGCCGGTGGGGAAGGTGCCGTCGACGGGGAATGCGCTCACGGGTATTTCGTCGCCGTGGCCGGCGTAGATTACGCCGAGCACATCGCGCTCGAACTGAGGCGCTCCCGCAGCGAACGCGGCCGGCATTTCGGCATGGCTCGTTACTTTTTCGGGAACGTTGACTTCAAACATGTGCGCCAAAGTCTCATCCACGGCGCGCAGATTTTGCTGGACGACCTCGTCGCCTTTCTTGCCGTAGGTGTAGCGGATCGACTCGCGAATTGCCTCGATGGCTTCATCGCGCGGCAGAACCTTGGAGATGGCGAAGAAACAGGCTTGCAAAATGGTGTTCATGCGCGAGCCCATGCCCGTGTCGCGAGCCACCTGGTAGGCGTCGATGATAAAGAATCGCGCTTTTTTGGCGATCAGCTGGGTCTGCACTTCGCGCGGCAGCCGGTCCCAGACTTCGTCTTTGTTAAATGGACTGTTGAGCAGAAAGACTCCGCCCGGAACCAGCGCGCTGAGCATGTCGTAGCGCTCGAGGAAAATCCACTGATGGCAGGCTACGAAGTTCGCCTTGGTAATCAGGTAGCTGGACCGAATCGGCTGGGGTCCGAAACGCAGGTGGGATACGGTCATCGCTCCCGACTTCTTGGAGTCGTAGACGAAATATCCCTGGCCGTAGTTGTCGGTGTTTTCGCCGATGATCTTGATGGAATTCTTGTTGGCGCCGACCGTGCCGTCTGCGCCCAAACCGTAGAACATCGCCCGCACTACATTTTCTGGCTCGATGGAGAAGTCCGAGTCGTAGTTGAGGCTGGTGTGGGTTACATCGTCCTGGATGCCGACCGTGAAATGGTCTTTGGGCTTCGCTGCGGCCAGATTGTCATAAACAGCTTTGACCATGGCAGGTGTAAATTCCTTGGAAGACAGGCCGTAACGCCCGCCAATGGTGTCGGGCGCTACCTTCAACTTGCCATAGCCCAGTTTGATGCCTTCCTGCAGTCCGTTGACTACGTCCAGATACAGCGGCTCCCTGCCGGCTCCCGCTTCTTTGGTGCGATCCAGCACGGCAATCTTGCGCACAGTGGCCGGAAGCGCTTCGATAAAACGCTGCACCGAGAAGGGGCGATACAAGCGAACTTTCAACAGTCCGACTTTCTCGCCTTTCTGATTGAGGTGGTCGACAGTCTCATGCGTGGTTTCCGCGCCGGAACCCATCATGACGATCACGCGCTCGGCATCGGGTGCTCCCACGTAGTCGAAGAGATGATAGGAACGGCCGACAGTCTGGGCGAATTTATCCATTGCCGCCTGCACTTTTTCCGGGCACGCGTCGTAGAAAGAATTGCCGGCCTCGCGCGCCTGAAAATACACGTCAGGGTTCTGCGCGGTGCCGCGCAAGACCGGATGGTCGGGAGAAAGCGCCCGCTGCCGGTGCTCGAACACGCGATCCATGTTGATCATGGTCCGCATGTCGTCTTCGGTCAGCAATTCGATTTTGTTGACTTCGTGAGAGGTGCGGAAGCCGTCAAAGAAATGCAGGAAAGGAATGCGGGTTTCGAGCGTGGCCGAATGCGCGATGAGCGCCAGATCCATCGCTTCCTGTACAGAATTCGACGAGAGCATGGCAAAGCCGGTGGTGCGGCAGAACATCACGTCGGAATGGTCGCCGAAGATCGAGAGGGCGTGGGTTGCAATGGTGCGCGCGCTGACGTGAAATGCCGTGGGTGTAAGCTCGCCTGCGATCTTGTTCATGTTCGGGATCATCAACAGCAAGCCCTGGGACGCGGTGAACGTAGTGGAGAGAGCCCCGGTCTGGAGCGCGCCATGAACCGCTCCCGCAGCGCCGCCTTCGCTTTGCATTTCGACCACGTGGGGCACGGAGCCCCAGATATTGGGCACCGATTCCGACGACCATTGGTCGGCCCATTCGCCCATGTTCGACGAGGGCGTGATGGGATAAATGGCAATGACTTCGTTCAGGCGGTACGCGACATAGGCGACGGCTTCGTTGCCGTCCATGGTCTTGAACTTGCGCTTCATGACATTCCCTTCTGGACTTTGGAGCTTGGGCCACTCTGAGCGAGCGGTCCTATAGAGAATGACGGAAGGAGCTCAAATTGTCGGGTACATGGCTCACAGCGAAGTGTGATCTGGGTCACAATGGGAAAAGAGTAGAAATGCAAATCAGAATTGCACGAACAGTTCTGCTCGCACCCGCCCGAAGTGTGGACGACTCCGTTACCTCAGTCTCTCTTATGGCTAACGCTCTGGGCAGGCCCCCAGCACTCATTCCCTGAGGTCCAGGAACGCCCGGACCGAACTCAGATCCTCGTCCGGCCGAACCCGAAAGCCAAGCCGCCTGAGGATGGCCTGCATCGCCAGGTTGTCAGGCAACGTCTCCGCGGATACCTGGCTTACTTTTTCATCGCGGGCAATCTGCACTGCACGCCGGAATAGTTCATTTCCCAAACCCAGATGCTGATACTGATCGGAAACCAGCGCCGCGATTTCCGCTTCATTTCGGTCATGAAGTTTGGTCATGCGTCCCACAGCCGTAATCTGGCGCTCTCCCGTCGCCGGATCGGTGCGCTCGGCAACCAGTACAACCTCGCGGTCGTAGTCTCCGAAACAGATGCGCAGCAGCCGTTCATGAGCCACTCGCCGGCTCAGGCTGAGAGTCGAGAAGTAGCGCAAATACACGCTGCGATCCGAAAGTGTCTCGTGAAACTTCACCATCAGCGGTTCGTCTTCGGGACGGATCGGACGGATCGTAACCTGATTTCCATCCTTCATCGTCCACGTCGAGACGTACTGCAACGGATAAGGCCGGATGGCGGGCTTGGGCAACTGGTCGAGCGTGGTGCTGGGCCCGTGCAATACGATTCTGCCATCGAGGGCCAGGATCTGATCGGATGAAGCCAGAAGAGGATTGATGTCAATCTCGGCAATCCACCGTTGTTCGAGCACGAGTTGGCTGAAACGAACTAACAGTTTCTCGAGCGCCCCCAGGTCGACCGGTTTGCGTCCGCGGACTCCCTTAAGCGCCGTGAAAACCCGGGTTTGCTCCATCATTCGCTGTGCCAGCGTCGTATTCAGCGGAGGTAACGCCAGTGCCCGGTCACCATACACTTCGACCAGTTGGCCGCCGGAGCCGAACAGGATCACGGGCCCAAACTGCGGGTCCACGCTGCTGCCCAGAATTAATTCGTAGCCCTCGAACTTTACCATCGGCTGGACACTGACGCCCTTGAATTGGCCGACGCCCGCTTTCTCCACCACCGAAGACTGGATGGCGCGATAACCGGAACGCACTGCCATTTCATCGCGCAAATTCAGCTTCACTCCGCCCACATCGGTCTTGTGCGTGATGGTTTCGGAAAAAACTTTCAGCACCACCGGATAGCCGATAGTCGCCGCCAGCGCCGCGGCCTCGTCTTCGCTGCCGGCGAAGTGCGTTTCTACCGTGGGAATGCCATAGAGCGAAAGCACTTCCTTCGATTCCAATTCAGTAAGCAGAACGCGACCCCGACTGCGCGCGTCTTGAATGATCTTCTCAGCCCGTTGGCGGGACACGCACTCCGGTTCAGATTGCTCGGCCAGCGCCGGCGTCTCGTAGAGCCCGCGCAGGTTGTAACTGTATCTCCACATGTAGGTGAAGGCGCGTGCCGCGGTATCTGGAAAAGGGAAAGTCGGAATGCCCGCCGTATTCAGGGTAGCCTCTCCGGCAGCGATGCTGCTCCCTCCCATCCAACTGGCGAGCACCGGTTTGCCCGTCTGCTTGGCGTAAGGTTTCAGACGCTCCGCAATCTGGGCCGGGTCCGTCATGCCCTGTGGGGCGAGAATCACCAGCAATCCATCGCTGTTCGGATCCTGAGACGCAATTTCGAGGGCTTTGGCATAGCGCTCCGGATCTGCATCGCCAAGAACGTCAATGGGATTGTTGTGGCTCCAATGCTCCGGGAGGAACTCGTCCAGACGGCGCAGACTCTCCGGAGAAAGCTCGGCTAGTTCTCCGCCATTGGCCACCAGGGCGTCGGTGGCCAGAACTCCGGGCCCGCCTGCATTCGTGAGAATGGTGAGCCGGGGACCTTTAGGGCGGGGTTGGCGACCGAGAACCTCCGCCATATAAAAGAGGTCCGCAATGTTGTGTACGCGCAAGACACCGGAGCGGCGGAAAGCAGCTTCGAGTACCTCGTCGCTGCCCGTCAGCGCGCCCGTATGCGACGCGGCGGCCCGCGAGGCAGCCTGCGATCGACCGGCCTTGATCACGATAATGGGCTTGGTGAGCGCAACTTCACGTGCCGCGGACACGAACGACCGCGCATCTCCCACCGACTCCATGTAGAGCAGGATGCTCTTGGTCCGCGGGTCGTCGCCAAAGTGGTAGATCAAATCGCCCCAACCTACATCCAGCATCGAACCGGTCGAGACAATCGCGCTGAACCCCACCTCTTCGCGGTGGCTCCAGTCGAGGATGGCGCTCAAGAGCGCTCCACTCTGACTCAGGAACGCGACGTTCCCCGCCTTGGTGGCATCCTTAGCGAAGGTCGCATTCAATCCGATCGCCGGGTTCATAATCCCCAGGCAATTCGGGCCAATCAGGCGCATGGAACCGCGCCGCAACTGCTCTTGAATCTGCTCTTCGATGGCTGCCCCGGCCGCGCCACGCTCTCTGAATCCCGCGGAAATCACAACCGCGGACTTGGCGTGGGCATCCACGCACTCGGCAATGAGTTGCGGTACAGTCGCCGCTGGCGTGGCGATCACGGCCAGGTCGACTGGCTCAGCGATATCGCGGATGCTCGCGTAGGCCTTCAGACCCAGCACTTCCGGATGCTTCGCGTTGACGGCATACACTTTCCCGCGAAACTTGGCATTGAGCAGATTTTCCAGTACGGTCCGGCCCACCGTCCCGGGACGGCTAGTCGCGCCAATCACGGCTACCGAGGCGGGACTAAAGATTGCCTCCAAACCGTAGCTCACGGGCGCGTTAGTCTTCTCGCCTTGATGGTTGGGCGGCCATCCCGCTACTCCAGCCTCGGTCGAACTCATAGCAGCTCCTTACGTTGTATTGTGATTTTGTCGTCACGGTCCGTCGAAGTCCGTCAACGCAAGGATAGACCATCGGCGAATGTCTATCACCGAATGTTTGGCAGTTCGCAACCCGGAGTGAAATTTCGGGTTCGCAATCGGGGCAGCCCAGGTACGTTCCCACCGTTACTTGGTGCTCACGCCCCGGACGGTCAGTACCGGGCACGTCGCCTGGGTCAATATCTGCGCCGTAGTGCTGGCCAGGTGCGTCATGACCTGTCCGAACTTGCCATGCAGGGGACGCGCACCGAGAACCATCAAGTCCACCTTTCGATCTTTCGCGACCTCCAGAATGCTCTCCGCTGCAGGTGCGAACTGCCGTCCGAATGCAACCTGGCATTCCGCGTGACACCAGGGATCCGCTTCCGCCGGCACCAGTTGCCGGAGGCGGAACATCAGGGAGGCGTTGACCTCTTCCGCGTCCGCGATGCCGGCGGCCGGTTGCTCAACCACGTGCAGCAATGTCAGTTGTGCTTCATCCTCCTCTGCGAGCGAGATGGCGTGGGCCAAGGCCGCCAGCGCATCTTCGCTGAAGTCAGTGGCGAACAGGATCCGCTGAAGGTGAATCTCGTCGTCCGGTTTGGTGCAGAGATTTGGCCCCACGCTCAGAACCGGGCAGGCTGCGCGCCGGAAGATCTCCTCGGCCACCGAGCCCATTAACAATTTTCCAAGGCCCGAACGGCCGTGCGTGGCGAGCACAAGCAAATCAATGCTCCATTCTTCGATGATGCTGGCGACCGCTTCCGCGACCTTACCGCGCGGGGTCAACACATCGTGGGGCAGATCGTGGAGCTGCTTTTCCATCTGCTCGATACGCGCTTGAACTCTCTTTTCGTCCGCCTCGGCTACCGTCGGCCAGCTTTCCGGTGACGCGAAGAAAACCTCCGCGTCGGTTGGTTTCACGTAAGCCGCATGCAACGTCGCTCCAAACCGGCGTGCAATCGACAAAGCATAAGGCAATGCCGCATTCGAGCAGGATGAAAAATCTGTGGCAAACAGGATGTTCTTGAGATCGATCCTCTTACCCGCTTCGACGGTACGCATAAAACGCCTCCCAGAAAATGTCTTTACTGGAGAAGGTGACCGCACTCCTTTGGGGCCGTCATCCTCCCCGTGACGATCAAGGCGTGCAGCGGGTCTGGCGAGCACGCCATCATTGCGCCTTTGTGTTGGGGTGGACGCCGTCCCCTTTGCCGGAAACGGACAAAGGCTCGTCAGTTTCCGTCCGCGCTTCCCCTACCCGCACATGCGGTTCAAAGCGCTGTTCGAGCGAGAGCGCGCGAGACACCAGGCATAGGCCCTTAGCCTTATGTAAGAGCTTTATCCCCCGCGGCCGTTCTTCTTCCTGCGGAATCGTCAGATTTGCGCGAATGAGTACTTCGCCGAGACTGTAGCCCGTGTCCGCCTTGCATATCGCGCCGTCGACTTCCACCTGCAGATCGGTGTACTCGAACTTCGAGTATTCGGCGAGGGTCTGGAAGGTGGTGGTATAGCAACTGCCGATCGCGCAGAGCAGCAAATCCTCCGGGGTCCACCTCCCGTCCAGACCTCCGAACGCTGGCGGTGAGGTGAAATGGATTGCATTGGGTGCGGAAGTGGACTTAGCAATCCCAGTCCGGCCCGAGGCCCACCACGCCACGACTCGAAAGCGATGTGCTTCTTCCATGTGCTATCACCATCCTTATGTCGCCTGTTTCAAAGTCACGGCTAGCGTGACCGCAGCGAAAAAGTTTGAGATTTCCCGGGATTGTGGTCTTCCAGGAAACCTCGATCGAGCCCCCGGGGGTGCATAGACCCTTTACAGTCGGATTTTCCTCGCAATCGTTGGCCGCTGACCGTGGTTGAAGTCACGGCCTATCGTGATCATGATCACTCTGCGATCGGTGATACAATTTGCTCGGATCGTTGTGCCGAATGCGCGCTCCCTACGGGCTGAACATCCTCGATAACTGCCTCACCTGCCCGATGCGGGAGGAACATTTATTCTGCGCACTCCCAGTGGCGGCCATGCAGCGGTTGAATGACATCAAGTCCACCGCCGTTTACCCGAAATCCGCCATGCTTTTTATCGAAGGCCAGCAGCCCCGTGGCGTGTTTCTGCTTTGCACCGGGAAAGCCAAGTTGTCGACATCGTCTTCCGAAGGCAAGACCGTCATCACCAAAATTTCGGAAGCAGGGGACGTTCTCGGGCTGAGCGCAACGATTTCCAATCGCCCCTACGAAGTCACCGCCGAGATGATCGAGCCCGGCCAGGCAAATTTCATTACCCGCGATGCCTTGCTGCACTTTATGCGGGAATATGGAGAGGTTGCGGTGCGCGTGGCGGAGCAACTCAGCCGCAACTACTACGCGGCTTACCAGGGGATGCGCACCTTGGGACTCACCAACTCCCCCTCCGAAAGATTCGCGCAATTGCTGCTGGGATGGTCCAACACCAACCGTAATGGCGATCCGCTGCAGGTGAAGTTGACGCTCACCCATGAGGAAATCGCCGAGATCATCGGCACGACACGCGAAACCGTCAGCCGTCTATTCTCCCAGTTCAAGAAGAAGCAGCTTTTGCAATTAAAGGGCGCCACTCTGATCATCCGGGACAAAGCCGCGCTCGAAAAAATGATCAACTCCTGATTCAATCCTGACTCTTGGCGGAAGAAGCGTAGCCTCGAAACTCGGCGTACCACCATCTCTTATGGCGCGCATCCTGATCGTCGGCTACGGTAACCCGCTACGCTCCGACGACGGCTTGGGCTGGCGAGCAGCGGAAGAACTATCCCGCGACCTCTCGCTTCCAGAAGCTGAAGTTGAGGTGATCGTCCGCCATCAACTCACTCCTGAATTGGCCGACAAGTTCCGGCATGCCGATGCCATTTTCTTTATTGACGCGGCTCGAGGTGGCCAGCCCGGAGAGTTGACCTGCGCGCCCGTGATTCCGGAAGCGCGAACCGGGTCGTCTCACCACGGCTCACCTGCGGGAATTCTGACCCTGGTTCAGCAACTGTATGGTCGCACTCCGCGGGCCTACGTTGTTTCTTTGTGCGGAGAATGCTTCGACCACGGCGAGGCGTTATCCGCTGTGGTCGAAAACGGTCTTCCAAAGTTGACCGCGTTGGTGGCAAGGCTGGCTAAGCAGGAAGCTGCGCGGCCACTATCTGGCCGGTCCCATGACATCTGATCCGGACAACGGAGCCAGGCGTTCCCGCCCGGCCGTCCTAACGGTCTATGGCTTCACCGCGGCCTGCGGCCGATGCAGCCACTTTGTCTTTTCGCAATATTCGTAGAGTTCTTCGCGGAACTTGGGATGCGCGATCTCGATCAGCGACAGTGCCCGCTGCCGAATCGTCTTGCCGTGCAGGTATGCCACTCCGTACTCCGTCACTACGTAGCGGATCAACCCGCGCGAGGTGACCACGCCCGCTCCCGGGCTCAGCATTGGAACAATCCGCGATATCGTTCCATTCTTCGCGGTCGAAGAGATGGCAATGATCGGCTTGCCGCCCTTGGAGCGCGATGCTCCACGCAGGAAGTCGACCTGCCCGCCGATCCCGCTGTAAAAATGGTTGCCAATGGAGTCGGAGCAGACCTGCCCGGTCAAGTCGATCTGCAGCGCCGAGTTGATGGCCACCATGTTGTCGTTGCGAGCAACGAATAATGGATCGTTGGTGTAGGCCGTGGGGTGGAACTCAAAGATGGGATTGTTGTCGACAAAGTCGAACAGCTTCTTCGACCCCAGCGCGAAACCGAGAATGATCTTACGCGGCTTAAAATTCTTGCGCGCGCCCGTGAGCACTCCCGCTTCGATCAACGGAATCACGCCATCCGACACCAGTTCGCTGTGGACGGCGAGATCCTTGCGATCCATCAGAAACGGCAGCACCGCATCCGGAATGCCGCCGATGCCGGTCTGCAGCACCGAACCATCCTCAATCAACCCGGCAACGTTGCGCGCAATAGCGCGGTGCATATCGGTAGTTTGCGAAGGCTTCAGTGCACACAGAGGCCGTGTCGATTCCACCACCTTGTCGATGTCACTTACATGAATGAAGCTGTCGCCATAAGTTCGCGGCATCTGCCCGTTCACCTGGGCGATTACAAAACGCGCGCACTTGGCGGCCGTCAGCGTGGTGTCGACACCGACGCCAAAGCTGCAAAAACCGTGCGAATCCGGCGGAGACACCTCGATCAGCGCTACATCGATCGGCATCGCGCCGCTCTCGAAAAGTCCTTCAATCTCGCTCAGGTAGATGGGCGTATAGTCGGCCCGGCCTTCATTGATGGCCTCGCGGACATTGGCGCCGATGAACATGGCGTTGTGCCGAAAATGTCCCGCCATCTCCGCCGACACGTAGGGAGCGCATCCCATCGTCATCATGTGGACAATTTCGACATCACGAACGAACGGGCCGCGCCGCATCAGAGCTTCCACCAGCGTTTCGGGTTCGGCGCAACCCGGCTGGATATAAACGCGCATACCCGATTCGACGCAGCGCAAAGCGTCGTCCGCGGTTTGCACTTTTGTAGCGTAGTCAATTTCCCACGACATCGACATTCCCCGTAGTCTCCTTATGCTTTCTTGGATGGCGCGCTTGGTTCCCCGAGAGGGTCAGCGACCGCCAGTTCATAGCCGACCGAGGCGTAATAGATTGCCCGATCGAAGAACTGCTCCAGCAACTGTAACATTTCCAGTTCGCCAAATACCTCCACCGGACGTTCCAAAACCGCTTCTTTCTTGATGAATTCCCACAGATTTTCTTTGGTCAAAACGATCACCCAGATCAACTCGCTCAAGGGCACATGCTGGCCCGCCCGGGCCGCTCCAATCTGCAGGTAGCGTTGCTCCAGGTGAGTTTCATCCTTGCCGATGAGCCACTCCCCGAGATGGCGGTAGATCTCGTAAACCCGTTCTTTCAGGTCTTCGGGGGGAACGTTGCGCTGGTAATTTTGCGTCAATTCAGAATGCTGGACGCGATCGAGAAGGCAGGCGGCCAGCGATTGGGAGTGGGTCTCGATCATCCGAACGAGACGATACAACATCATCATGACAATCCTCCCGTCCTCAAGCTACCCGCTCAGTCTCAATCGTGGCGCCGCTCGGCAGCGGTGATCTACGGTACCTTCGTGTGTGATGACAATCACCGCCGGTGTGCCCTGCGAATCGTCAGAATGAATTGTGAAATACGCGACGCTGAGGCGGTTGCGTCGTCTCTGTCAGATCGCTTTTCTTCTAGTCTTCGTTCTGCTCCTCTCGCGGACGGAGTTTCGCGGTTCCCTGCGCTCCAGCGCCGGCGAAATCCACCTCGGTTATCCCGTGCGACTGTTCTTCGAACTCGACCCACTAATCGCGATCTCCAACGCTCTGGCCAGCCGCGCTCTGTATCGCGGCCTGCTGTGGAGCCTACTGATCATCATCCCAACGCTCTTTGTGGGCCGGTTTTTCTGTGGCTGGGTTTGCCCGATGGGCACCCTGAACCACTTCTTCGGAAGCCTGAAGTCGGAAAATAAGCGCGGCAAACTGCTCATCGATTCCAACCGCTACAAACGCTGGCAGACGACAAAGTACTACATTCTGGTTGCCACGCTGATGGCCGCTCTTCTGGGGACGGGATTAGTCGGATGGCTGGATCCGTTTTCTTTTCTAACGCGATCTATCAGCTTGTCGATTCTTCCGGCTTTCAACTATCTGACAAACGCCAGCCTGACAGTGGCGGAAAACGCCGATTCCGGAGTCGTGCGTCAAATAGGCGGCGGACTGCACGCCCTTCTCAACGCCGCCGTACTCAGCTTCAAACAGCCGCACTTCCGGCAGGGCCTGACTCTGGGACTGATCTTTATCTGCATCATGGCCCTGAATCTGCGTGTTACCAGATTTTTCTGCCGCGCGCTTTGTCCCCTGGGCGCGCTGCTGGGTGCCTTGTCGCGCTGGTCGATTCTCAGTCTGCGGAAAGACGCAGCCGCCTGCGACGACTGCAACCGTTGTCTGCGGCACTGTCAGGGCGGCGACGATCCGATCGGCGGCGTGCCCTGGCACCAGGCGGAATGCCACCTCTGTTTGAACTGCATTGGCGAGTGTCCGCATCAAGGACTCGAGTTCAAATTCTTCCCCAAACTCGAAAATCATGCGGTCGCCCTCGGCCCCAACCTTGCTCGCCGCAAGGCTCTTACAGCGCTAGCCACGGGCGCGGTTGCGATTCCACTGGTGCGCAGCGCGACCGCCTTCGCAGTGGAAAAAGATGATCGCCTTATTCGCCCTCCCGGTGCGCTGGAGGAATCGGATTTTCTGGCGCGCTGCATTCGCTGTGGCGAGTGTATGAAGGTGTGCCCCAACAACGCCCTGCATCCCGCACTCACTGAAGCTGGGTTGGAGGGAATCTGGACGCCCGTTGTTGTGCCTCGCGTCGGTTATTGCGAGCCCAGTTGCGTCTTGTGCTCCGATGTTTGTCCAACCGGCGCGATCTGGGAGACTTCGCCCCAATCAAAAGGTTGGGTGGTGGACGTGAGCGCTAACACTCAGCCCATCCGGATCGGTACCGCTTTCTACGACCGTGGCCGCTGTCTTCCATGGGCGATGGCCACGGAATGCATCGTCTGCGAAGAGTGGTG
>PLBE01000261.1 GCA_003134435.1 Acidobacteriaceae bacterium | reverse complement strand
GCTCCCGACTGGACGGCTCTTGTGGAACTCCGGTTGGACTTGGAGAAATTGACACGCAGTCTCAATGATAAGAGTCGAACGATGCTCGACTTGCGCCGGAGTGGTTTCGACTGGAAGGAAATTGCTGATGTCCTTCAGATGACGGACATTGCAGCCCGGGCAGCCTTCTGGCGTGAAGTAAAACGAGCCAAGTCGAGAACCGTGGGAACGGCCCGCAGGAAAAGCGTGAAGCAACTGCCCGGCGTGCGCCAGCAGGAACTCGACCCGAATCCCGTTCGAGGAAACCTAGCTCCTGAAGCAGAAGCTAAGCATAATCCTCCACTTCAATCGGGCGTGATTGATGGTAGCCAGACATTATTGCGGGCAAGCTCCACATTCCCAGAGTGCGATAATTGGGCACGAGGTTTCGGCGTGAAGCGCAGACTGGGCTATAAGGGTTACATCATTGAGGCACGCTCACACGAGCTAAGAGACGGCGGATTCTCGGCGGAGTTCTCCGTCGAGGAACACGATGCGAGTGGCGTGACCGAGACGCAGTTCTACGTGCCGAATACTTTTGCCACGCAGGAGTCTGCGATCGAGGCAGCGATTCAGGCTGGACAGCTGAAGATTGACGCGAGTTTTGAGCAGGGGTCAATCGCTGCAAATGGCTGAGGCTCTGCGCCTGTCCCTCTACCTTGACCCTTGACCTTACGGATGTTCGGGGCTGATGCCGCCCACATGTGGCACACACAATCCTTTCCAAACACCAGAAGAGTGCATCGTGTGGATGACCGACAGTAAGTAGCAATCGGCGGGAACAGAACGCTGCCGTGACAGTCCACCGCTTTTAGGCCTTCCAACAACTTACACGAACCGCGAGGACCGCCAAGGGTCACTTAAAGTCGCGTAAGACACCACCCTCTGTGGGTTGAGCCGTGGGTTGAAGTCCGCAACGTCACTCCTATCCGCCGCACGTCCCCGTTTTTTCCCCCACACCGTTTTGAAACGATGATCGGTGCTCCTCATAAATTCATGACACTGTGTATCCTAGATTCCATCTTCCGCGAGAATGGTTGTTCTAATTTCTTTCTTAACCAGCGCCGGCAGATCGGACTGCCTCCAGAGCTGATTGTTCAACCGCAACCACTCCAGGATGCCCTCCTCCGTCAAATCATCAGCGGCGATAATCTCCGACAACGCAATAGCCGAAGTGCGAGACAATCCGCAGCCTATCAGAGCCAGCTGTGTCTGCTGGCTTACCCCAAATTCGAGAAGTAGGCTTAGATTGGGGATTTGTTGCACAAGATCTGAACGCCCGGCAGATGTGAGATGAAACCTCAATAAATCCGAATAGCAGTTGAGGCCCTTGGGAGCTTCAAAGCGCGCAATCTGCTCCACATCCTCCATGACGGACCTGATAATTGAAGCGGTCGATTGTGTGTGAGGCCGCCCCAGCCGATCAACAATCAGCCTGGATAGCGGAAAACCCCGCATCCATCTAGTCACTAAGATCGCCAAAGAAAACGCGCGGGGGCCTTCAGGCCCAAGTTTCGGACTCGTATGTCTCGACAACAAACTGAAAATGCGTGTGTAAATTGTAACGGCATCATCGCTTGCCGGTGGTGCCGGAAGGAGTTCCTCGACTCGCGAGGAGCGTTCCGAAAATTCACCGAGAAGCGCATCCATTGCAAAGGGACTAATGCCGGGATTTCTCTCCACTATGGATTGGGGTGTCTTAATCGTTTTTGCTGCGCCCTCTAAAGCACTGTCGAGAGCGGACAATTCTGCTCCGTCGTATCGGGATGCCCATACGCATTTACTGACTGATCCGGCTCTTAAGAATTCCGCCATTAAGTAGGAAAATACATATTCGATCTCAGGCCGAAGTTTTGATGTTCCTCGGGGCGCGCCTTCGGTTATGAACTTGATTAGGCTTGCCGGTTCGGCCATGACGTAATCGGTTGTTCGCTTGATTTGCGCTCGAACGCGCTGTTTCGGCGGGCCCTCTGCTCCCCAAATATCGGACCTGGCAGCATCGACACAGATAATATTGCCCTGAAATTCCTTACCCCAACGGCCTGCCCGGCCTGCGAGATTCCAAAAATCTTCAGCTGACATCGGATTGCCGACTCCCTTTTTGGGTCCTCGCAGAAATATGTTGCGGCATGACATATTCACTCCTTCAATCAAGGTTGAGGTGCAGATGAGATATTTAATTACGCCCAAGCTGAACAACCGCTCCACCTCCTCTCTTATCAGCAGAGGCAGATTGCCATAGTGAAATGCGATTCCTCGCTTGAGAACTTTAGGCAACAGAAATTCTGCGTGAACGATCTTGCGCGCTAGGTCCACGAGTTCGTCCAATTCACTGTTCTGAATTTCTCCCTCTGCGCCTAGCAAATCGAAAAGCTGGGTTGCAGTCTTTTCCGCAGCTCCCGCCCCATTAACGTAAATAATATTTCCACTCTGCAAGCCACCGATCGCATGAGCAACAAAGGGAAGCCGTTTTGTATCCGGTGTAGGGATATTTTTCAGCGAAATCAGCCCCAGATTCACAACTTGATCTTGCAAACACACACTAGCCGCCCAGCGCACCGGTTGACGTGGAACCTGAGAGACCCATATAAGATTTTGGTTCACCGTCACGTCGTTGCTGGCGAAGGCGGCCGACTCGGCAGTCGCGCCGAAGTCAGAAATCAGCACTTCGGGATTGCCCGTCATAGGACTGGCAAAAATCACGACTCCGTTCGGATTAATTTGGACGGAGCGCTCAATTACCGATTGCAGCAATACGCCACGCTGGAGATCACCAACTTTGTGTGCCTCGTCAACTATCAACAGGTCAATAGATAGCTGTGGCGATGCGGTAAGCAATAGATGCAGGCGCTCTTGCGTGAACACAAGGATCGTGGCCTGATTAGGAGAGATCGAATCCGACACTGGCAGGCTCGACACTGACGCCCCTGCCGGCGCACCTCTTTCCTGCTCAAACATAACGCTCAGGGATTTTTCGATTTCGCTTATCAAAGCGCGGGTAGGCACAAGGTACACGATTGTTGCGGTCGGGTGGGCTTTGACGAATTCTCTAATCCATCGGGACATTATGAACGACTTGCCTGCCGACGTTGGGGCTGAGACGCTTACTTTTTCGTGAGAGTCCATCGCCTCCCAGAACTTCTTTTGAAATCTATTCACGGAAAGAAACGAATCGTCTCTCAATAAAATTGAATTCTCGATTAACCGGCGCGTCCATTCTATCCGCGCCGGAATCGGAAGCCTCTGCTCGAAATGTGGAAGGAGAAACTGACGCGAAACGGCGAGCTTGATAGCGGGAAGATTAGCCAAACTATCCAAAATTAGGGCGGCTGAGTTTTTGCGCTCCGCACTTAAATCGTCACTTGAAAGACAGGATTGCGCAATACGCAACGCCGCAGCCTGACAATCCCCGTCTGTAGAAACGCAGAGAACACTCGCTGCGAATAACAAGTAGCGCCAATCGTGCTTTAAGCCAGTGAGATGTTAAAGTCGAGACAAGTTTGGCCCAATCTCAGCACACACGGCGTCCGCGGTCAGTAACTCAAATTTCGTTTTAAAGCCAGGATTGGTGAGGAGCCATGGCCCTAGATCACGCAACGCCACTTGGTTCTCCCTCCCCTATTCCAAGTTCTATCCTGACTCTTTTTCTAAAATCTTCTGCCGACGGGAACGGCACACAGAGAAAATGCATTCCGAACGGCTGAAGTTGTTCTTCCTCGATCCTCTTGCTGATCTGTGCTTTCAGCGGCGGTAGCCCGGCCTTCATAGCCTCCAGCATCTTGTCGATTTGGTCGTCGCCAGACTTAGTGGGGTAATGCGGCGAGTCAAAGCCCACCAAACACAGACCCCGAAATTCGAGGGAATTGGAAGCTTCGTTCTTGGGGTCGAGAAAATGCCTAAACGCCTCTTCAAGCGCCTCATCATCGAGGTCCGCGTATCGTCGTAGAAGTTGCAAATCTCGATCGGCAGGCCCTTTGCCGTTTTCATCCGCTTTAAGCATCGGCGCCAAGGATGCGAGGCATTCGCGAATTGCGTCGCTCGCATCTTGGTATATTTTTGATTCGCCCCAATAAAGCACGAGATGTTTAGTCTTGGCGTCAACTCCGACGTGCAACCCGTCAGCCCCATGAACATGCATGCGGGTATTCGTTTTAAGATCCATTTTGCAGATTAACTGCGGCAGTTTTAGCAAATGCTCCGCCATGACAAACAACAAAAGCTCCCCTCCCTCCCCCGTCTGAGTGATGTCAGTGAAAAGGGCGGTAGCTTCTTTCATGAGGCGAACGTTGCCCGCACTGCTGCCCCCTCGATCTACTTGCTCTTTGGCTGCTGTCAGTTCTTTCCTGGGGATGGCAAAGTCCATTACAGATTCGCAGATCACTGTGAGTTTTCGGCTAGCGTGC
>PLBE01000101.1 GCA_003134435.1 Acidobacteriaceae bacterium | reverse complement strand
TATACACTCCGGTGAGCGGGACGTATTCATTTGACCACGCGGATCTGAGCACGATAAAGGGAATCGGCGGGATTCTGGCTTCCACTGGAAAGTATGTTGGCACTCTCGACAAAATTGTGGTCAATGGCGTGACCGACACTCCGGATTTTCGCCTTGCGACGAGCGGGCGCAACGTGCCCTTGCATACCGATTTCCACGCCTTGGTCGACGGCACCAGCGGAGACACATACCTGGAGCCGGTCAAAGCAAGAATCCTTGACTCATCGCTGGTGGCGAATGGGGCGGTGGTGCGAACGAAGGACCCGGATGGACACTCCGTAAATTTGGATGTCGCGATCGAGAGCGGGAGGATTGAAGATCTGTTAAAGCTTGCGATCAAGACAGATCCCCCGATCATGCTGGGATGGGTTCGTCTGAAGACCAAGTTCGCGCTTCGGCCAGGCGAGGCGGATGTTGCCCATCGCATAAAGCTGGCTGGAAACTTTCAAGTTTCTGGAGCGCACTTCGCAAACGATAAGATTCAAGCGAAACTCGATGCTCTGAGCCTGAGAAGCCAGGGAAAGCCCAAGCTCGCCAAGCAGAACGTTGCCGCCGACGTACTCTCGCAGATGAAAGGGACGTTCGATCTGGGCGGCGGGCTTCTGTCGTTTTCACGATTACAGTTTCAGGTTCCCGGAACCAGCGTTCGTTTGACAGGAACGTACAGCTTGGATGGGAACCAATTTGATTTCCATGGTAAGGCTCGGATGGACGCCAGACTCTCGCAAATGGTGACGGGGTGGAAATCAATCCTGTTGAAGCCAGCAGACCCATTTTTCAGTAAGAATTGGGCGGGAACCGAGCTTCCCGTGAAGATTACAGGCACGCACTCAGAACCTCACTTCGGCTCCGACTTTGGCTACAAAGGCGATAGTGCAATCGCCAAGGGGAGCGCCATCCGCTGAGCATTCGTAACCACCAAACCGGCTCACAAACATCCCTAGCGCCCCTTCTGCCAGACCGGCCGACACCTCGGCCCGCGCCGCTCCGCTTTTAGATTGCTCCTCTGCGGCCGGTAATGAGATTGATGACTAAGACCACTAGGGCCGCCACTAGTAACAAGTGAATGTATCCGCCGAGTGTATAAGAGCTAACCAAGCCGAGTAACCACAATATCAGCAGCATGACAAAGATTGTCCAAAGCATGTCTTCTCTCCCTGGTTAAAGAATGTTTAGAAAGCACAGAAAACCCATTTCAGACCCGCGCTGAGAAACTGCACCGGCTCCGGTAGGCTCGCGGCCCGATGCAGGGTGGAGCGTCGCGAGAAGCCTACCGTAGATGCAGTTTTGCGCGCATACCCTCGATGCTGTAGAGGGCGCACATATTGCTAGTACACGGGCCCCCATGCCTCGTTCTGTGCGTCTAAGCGATGCGAAACTCTGAAAAGACCCAAGCTGGAGAGAGGAAGGGGTTACCGGCTATGCGCAAAGACGAACTGTTGAAAGCCGATCTGCTAAGCGAGGTTGTCCTGATCGTTAGTGGCGTGGCGATATTGGTGACACTAGGAATTGTAGTAGTAGCGGCACTGACAAGTGCAGCTGGAACCATGTAATAGCTTTGGCGCGCATTTCATTCACCGCCTTACCACACACCGCCTTACAGAGATTCCGCGGAGGAACTACAGCTTCAACGGGATGGGGTGGCGAGGCCTGAGGAGTTATGGTTCAACCTGGCAGCGGTTCAAGAACTCAAGTTTAAGGAGTAATCCATGAAGGTCAAGGAAAGTGTACGAACACTTCTCGCAGTCAGCTGCCTGCTGGTTGCGGGAACTCCCCTCATCGCGCAGCAGTCAGCCGGGCAGGATGGTTCTGCGGCGGCGGACAATACGACTGTCAATCAGCGCGACCGGAACACAAACGCGCCCACGGCGGACAGTCAGAAAGACAATCGTTCAGACCGCGACATCACTCAGCAAATCCGCAAGGCGATTATTCAGGACAAATCGCTGTCGACTTACGCGCACAACGTGAAAGTGATCACGCAAAACGGCCAGGTGACCTTGAAAGGGCCGGTGCGTTCGGACGAGGAAAAGCGGGCGGTGGAATCGAAGGCTACGGAAATCGCGGGTGAGAACCGGGTGACGAGTGAACTGGACATCAAGTCCAAGCACTGACCATTTCCTCTAGACAGCGCCCTGCGCGCCAACTTCCAACATAGGAGAACTTCACAATGTCTAAGAACACAGCGGTGTTTGGTATTTATCCGAGCTATGCAAACGTGGAAAGCGGTGTCGACGGCCTGAAGGCGGCCGGCTTCAGTAACCGAGATATTTCAGTGCTGTTTCCGGAGAGCGCGGGGTCAAAGGATTTCGCGCATGAGAAGGGGACCAAAGCTCCGGAGGGAGCGACGACGGGCGCCGGGACAGGCGTGGTATTGGGCGGCGTGATGGGCTGGCTCTTGGGAGTTGGCGCATTGGCGATTCCTGGACTGGGACCCTTCATCGCTGCCGGCCCGATCATGGCAGCTCTCGCGGGCGCGGGAGTCGGAGGCACGGTCGGCGGAATTGCGGGAGCATTGGTGGGAATGGGAATTCCCGAGTA
>PLBE01000043.1 GCA_003134435.1 Acidobacteriaceae bacterium | reverse complement strand
GCCACGACGCTACGCTCTTCACCGACGACATGCCAAAACTTGCTTCGCAACTTGGAGTCGATGTCTCGAAGACCTCCGCTTTGGAAATCAGTCAGGACTCATCCGTCGGTATCGGAATTGGGATAGGGATCTGACGATGCCAACCATTTAAGATGTTGGCAAAAGCTTCTTGCGAGGTTTTGAAATGAGCTTGTGGAACGATCAGGATCGCTAGGTCGGCACTGTGCTCCGACGCGACATGCCCCGATATGTCACCGAGGGGAGCCAATGGATGTAGTAGCGAAACTTGAAGCTTCTTGGGTAACGATGCGGCCCCGGTTCCTGGCCACGTCTGTTTCGTTCGTGGCCGGCTACGACACACGGACACTTCTGCCGGCGGGGATACTCCAGCGCCCGTGTCCGCATTGCCAACAACTCAACGATCTGAGTTGGCCGTAACTCCTAACGAAGTCAATCTAGATCCAGTTCGCAATGGGTGTACAATTTGCCTTCCCCCCCAAAGCCTTTGATGCATGTCACAAAGGACCTCGTCTCGGTACCGATTTAATGGTCATTAAAGCTAACCCACTAGATGTAGCACCGTTCGTGGAAACGGCCCGTAGTCACGCTGATCGTGAGCGAGATGCCCTAGGATTTCTTCCTGGGGCGGTGTATGACGACGCCGCTGCACGAGGAAACCTACTGATCGCGCTCATTCCCAGAGCTGCATCCCCGGAATACGCAGGCCACTTGTTATTTGGCGGCACATTCCCTCACGCGCGCATATTCCAGGTTTTTGTCCGCCAAGAGTTCAGAAACCGGGGAGTCGCGCGTGAGCTGATCGAATACCTGGTGAAGCTGCTAGAACGCTACGGTTATTTGAGTGCCGCTGCGACTGTGGCGGACGACCTGATCGCGAATGGATTTTGGGAAAAGCTGGGGTTCCTAGTCGCACGACAGAAGCCGGGCGGTGTTAGTAGGAAGCGGCTACTTAATGTTCGGATAAAGCAGCTCAACAGTCCAAATTTGTTTCAGCCTCAGTTTTCGAGTACTGTTTCGGATCTCGGATTGACGGAACGGCTCGGAACGCATGCGGCCGTTTACGCTATCGATTTGAACGTCTTTTGGGATGTGGTCAAGCGGCGACCCAGATCCGAATATGCTGCGGATGTCATTGGCGCGGCCTTTAACCAACTCATTAAGATCGTGGTCGCACAAGAATTCATAAACGAACTTCAGCGCACTACCCGACCTGATCTCAGCGATCCAGCACTGGAGTTTGCTCTGCAATTTCCGACATTGCCACAACCCGACGCCACAGCACTCCAACATTTGCAGAACGAACTTGGCAATCTCATTTTCCCGACCCGTTCGGAAAGTGCAACGCTAACACCTCAAGATCAGTCCGATCTCGTGCATCTTGCGACTGCAATTCACCACCGTACCACGGGGTTTGTAACAAGCGACGATGCGCTGTTGCGCGTTCGCGATTCCATCTATAAGAAACACGGTATCTCCGTGCTCCACGTAAAAGAGTTTGCTGCATTGGTTAAATCGGCCGAGGTGAGTGTGCCGCTGCTTGCGGCTCAATTGTCCAGCGACACGCTGCGGGTCTGGGATTCACTTAGCGCTGATAGCAACGCAATTAAGAAGTTCTTGGACGATTGTGCCGCCCCTAAAGCATTCCGTGACGACTTCTTGGCTACGTCACTTGTGACACCTACTCGCAAACGGATGATTGTCACATCGGAGTCGGATATAGTCTGCTTGGCTTCTTGGGACGCGGGTGCAGCTTTACAGAACCGTACCCATGTGAATTTGGTCGCAGATGAAGACAATCCCGCAGCTGAAGCAGCCATCGATTGTATTCTAGGGACCATCTGTACGCAGGCTAGTTGCGCCCGCCCAGTTTTGATGCGGCTTGATCTACCGCCGGGGCATGTTATCGCGAGGAAGATCGCTTCATCACATGGGTTTAGAACTAGTGAATCCGCGACCGAGGGTGAACTTCAAAAGATCTGCGTGGGGCGGCCAATCCACATTGGCAATTGGGCCATGATGCAGACGATATTCCACCACTACGGTGGGCTTGATTTTCCGGATGCCCTTCCAACATTCGCTGCATATGACCAACAAGTGCCCTTTCGCGCGAAGCAGGGCATCTCCTATAACGTTAAACTCAGTGACCTGGAAAAGCTGCTGTCACCAACCTTGATAATCCTTCCAAACCGCTACGGGAATATAGTGCCAATCAGACGCATATTTGCCGACCAGCTTCTCGGCGCATCACGCCAAATGTCACTGCTACCTAAACGGGAGGCTTTGCTATTTTCTGAACGGATTTACTTCAGTGCATCAAGAAACGCCAATCTGTTTAAGGCGGGGACGCCACTGCTCTTCTACGAATCGGGTCGGGACGGTGGATCTGCTGCCGCGACAGCATGTGCACGTGTAGTGCAGACCACAGTGCTGAAGAAAATCGACATCTCGGCGCATCTACTTAGGCACGGGGTGCTGGAGAGCGATGACTTGAAGCAGTTGACTGCCAACGACTCCATGTGCGTTACCAACTTCGATAACATCATGCACCTTGAGAATCCGGTACCTCTAGACCGACTTCGGGAATTAGGATGCGTTGATGGATCGAATTTGGTCTGTC
The DNA here is from genome assembly GCA_003134435.1 of Acidobacteriaceae bacterium. Classification (GTDB taxonomy): domain Bacteria; phylum Acidobacteriota; class Terriglobia; order Terriglobales; family Acidobacteriaceae; genus Acidiflorens. Next base: position 3,724 of record PLBE01000043.1, on the reverse strand, counting down.
CAAGGCAAATCAGCGATCAACAGCTTGTGAGCGTATTAAGGGAGGGCTTCTCCACTGGCTAACGCAGAAGACATTCTGATTTCGGTGCATAGGAAATACGTGCAAGGGATGCTCGAAGGTAAGAAAACGATCGAGCTGAGACGCCGCGCCCTTCATGTTGCGCGCGGCACCAGGGTCTGGATATACAGCAAATCCCCTTACGCTGTTGTGGAAGTACTGGCTATCGTCGATCGAGTGATCAGTGCAAAACCAGAAGCACTTTGGAGTGAGTATAAGGATCAGCTTGGCATTTCGAAGACAGATTTCGAATCATATTTTTTGGACGTTAGTGTGGGATGTGCGCTGGTTCTCCGCGATATCCAGCGTTTGCCCTGCTCCGTCTCTCTCTCTGAGATCCGCGATTGTGCTTCTTCTTTCCAGCCGCCCCAATTCTTCTTGCGCCTACGGGCGGGCCACCCGGCCCTGAAGGTGCTGAGGATGAGATATGAATCTCCCAGGAAGGTGGCGCCGCTCAGCGCTCGCTGATGTGGCGCGCTGTCTTCTACGACTTGACGGTCCACCCTCAACCTGAAATATTGGAGGCCATCATGCCAGCAACAATTGTGGTGGGCGGACAATACGGATCGGAAGGGAAAGGCAAGGTTGTCGCCCTTCTCGCGAAGCGGTCAGAGTCTCCTTGGCTTGTGCGGTGCGGTGGACCAAACTCCGGTCATACAGTAACGATTCAGGGGCACGACATTGTCCTTCGTCAGGTTCCCTCGTGCGCAGAGCCGAATCGGGCTACATTCTTGTTGTCTGCTGGTTGTGCGATCGATCAATCCGTTTTGCTCCGCGAAATCGACTTGCTAGAAATTCCTCGCGATAAGATCATCGTTGATCCGCGTGCCGTAATCGTTATCGATAAAGATCGCGAGGACGAGAGGCGGGAGCTTAAGGACATTGCCAGCACATGCAGCGGTACGGGGTCTGCTATGGCTCGCCGTCTCTTACGTGCAGGAAACGTAATGCTCGCCGGAGATTCTGAAGTTCTAGCGAAACGCTGCCGCATTCAAACCATCGCGCCTCTTTTGCATGAGGAGCTTGACCTCCGAAGAGACGTAATAGTTGAAGGCAGCCAGGGCTTCGCCCTTTCCCTACTGCATGGAGACAAATATCCGTTTGTTACGTCTCGCGATACCACTGCGTCGGGATTTGCGTCGGAAGTAGGACTTGCTCCGAACTCGATCGATAAAGTCGTATTGGTCATTCGGACATACCCTATCAGGGTAAGTGGTCCCAGTGGCCCTTTCAACAATGAGATCTCCTGGGATGCAATCCGCGAATCCTCGGGAGCGCCCCACGCAATGCCAAAATTTACTTCCGTCACACACAAGCTGAGGCGGGTCGCTCGCTTCGATATGGAAGCCGTGAAACGTGCCTGTCAATACAATCGGCCAACAAGTTTGGCCGTGATGGGCCTCGATCGCCTTGATTACGGAAACACCAACGTCACGAGCTGGGGAGCACTAACTGAAAGTGCACAGACGTTCATTGCGAATCTGGAGTCAAGCACAGGTGTCGCGGTCGAGATGGTAGGTACGGGATTCGGCACATTCGACGCAATAACGCTGAATCAATGCGAACGGACGACGATCGCCAGCTATGCCTGAAATAGATCTGGAACGTTTGCGAAAACTCCGAGGCCAGGCGGAAGAACTTCTCGGGTCGCTCATCGAAGACCTGGAACCTTTCAAATCGACGGATCCGGCTTTAGGTTTCCGACGGACACCAGTTTCCGTTCTCGAAGGTCCGAAAGACGTGAATGTGACAACAACCTGCTCCTGCCTGATGGGACTGGCACATGCGGGTAAGCTTAAGAAGTTTTACGAAAATGAGCCAAACTCGATTGTCACGGATCTCATGCAGAACATTATGGCCGCCCCTTGGCAGAGCTCCGGCCTGGTCGAAAACAATGCATTTACAAGCCCTTTGGTCATTCGCACAGTTGGAGCCCTAGCGCGCTCCGGCCTTCTGGTTCCCAACGACCAACAAAAGCTTCGGAAACCATGGAGGCACAACGCCCAGGCGCCAAAGAGCGCTCGGTGCACGCTGAGTGAAATTGCCAAACAGCTAACAGTAAAGATCGACAACCTAGGCATTACTCCGTATCCCCCTGCTGCTGCAGTTGTGTACTGGTTTGTGGACGGAGTACATCATGCGGGAATCAATCTGGGGGCCGGATGGGCGAAGCTCTTTTCGTACGCGGCGGACGAATTTCGCAAACAGCGATCGCTGGTCGTGGCGCGTCACACCGCTATGATGGATCCAGTCGCGATGGCAATGGCCGCTTGCCTATGCGCGAGGCTTCATTCAATCTTGAAGTCGTCTCGAAGAAAGTTGCCTACGGTGACGGCAGATTCCCTGCCAACCATCATTGAACTCGAAAGTTCGATAGTTGAGCTTTTCCAGGAACAAACTCCTTCTGGGATTTGGCCGAAATATTTTCCCTTATTTCATTATAAGAATGCCGGCTCGAACTTTTGCTACACCTTTGAGCTCCTCGAGGCCATTCTCCTTGAGTTCGGTCAGAAAGAAAATGCCATCTTTCTCAACGAAGTGGTTATTCAGGGATTAGAGCGCGCCGTGGACGCGTGTATAGCCGGAAGGTTAGAGACGCGAGGTCTTAAGGGAGGCAATGGTGTCGGGTCGATTCAATATACCGGATGGAATTCCGGGGGGGATCTCGGCACTCTAAAACGCGGCCAGCCTGAATCGTGGGCAACTGCTGTAGTCCACATGTTTCTTCACGAATTGATAGCTGCCTTGTCGCGTCACATTCATGAACGACTTGTCAGAGACTATGATGCTAAAAAACCAGACCCTGAATCTAAAGGCTTGCGGGGTTTGTTAGATATTAAGATTCGGATTGGCAAGCAGGAATTAAGTTTGCGCAGGGCTCTTGAGCAAGATCTAGTGCACTCTTTTAAAGCATACAAGGGAGACAAGGCAGAGGATCTACTTGGGAAACCAGTTAAGAATAAGCCACTTTCAGCTCTGCTTTTCGGACCTCCTGGTACATCCAAGACGGAAGTTGCAAGGGCAATTGCGGCCTCACTTTACTGGCCATTGGTAGAGGTCGATCCGTCGCATTTCCTTCGAAACACCTTTCAAAATATCTACGTTCAGGCAGAGTCAATTTTCACAGACGTGATGGATATGTATGGAGTTGTTCTGCTCTTTGACGAACTTGATGCTCTTGTTCAAAAGCGCGATAAGAGTGGCTCACCCGATACTGAAAGTCGATTTCTCACAACGTATATGCTTCCGAAACTTGCAAAGCTACACAACAGGGGGCGACTGATCTTTTTGATGGCGACGAATTACCAGGAAAACTTTGATGAGGCGATCAAGCGCGCCGGCCGCTTCGATCGGCTTTTCNNGTAAAAGACTTAATTCATTCCTGGGAGACGGCAAGGAAGTAGGGGCCGGTGGCAAACTGCTCCTTCAGCTAGCCAAGAACGATCCCTTCATCTACGATCAGCTGACTTTGTATACGTTCGGAGAATTTAAGAGTTTTGTATTGAAGCTGGGAACTTCTGACACAATTGAATCTGAATTGAAGAAAAAGAAAGTTGGCGAGCTTCGGACAGCGGTGCAGAATGATTGCCGAACAGTGACCATGAGACTCAGGGAACTTGATTTTCTCAACGATGAAGGGCTTAGGAATCAGTGGATACCTGGCAAA
>PLBE01000039.1 GCA_003134435.1 Acidobacteriaceae bacterium | reverse complement strand
CGTTACGATAAAGTGACGCCGCTTCAAGAGGAATCGCGGTGCCAAACGAAGGCAGAGTTTACTTCGCGCTATTAGGGTCAGATTTTGATCCAGAGCTACTAGATTTGGGTGTTCGCCCGACGGAGACACGGCGACGTGGGAATCCGCGCCCGAAGCACTCGTCTTGGATTTTCTCAACGGAGCGTGTGGTTGCGGACGTAGTGGATATTTACTCGATGTCCTCTGCCGTAATTGCATTATTGATTCCACATGAGGCCAGGATCGTCGCCGCTATGAAAGCGCATAAACTGGAAGCTGTTTTGGAAGTCGTGCTCACGATTAGTCCGGACCAATCGGTTTCTACTCCCGCGATTGGGTTCGATGCTCCGGTTGTGTCCTTCATGTCGCGAGTCGGCGGATCAATCGACGTCGACACTTACCGAGGCGTGAGCCAGTTAAATGTTTGTGACCCGAAGCGGCCCTTGGACCACGAACGGCAACGGGTCAATAGCGCCCAGTCAGCGCCACGAGCAGGATCAGACCCAACCCAAAAGGCCCAATATCATGACAACAACTGATGACCTCACAAAAGAAGTAGAGCTGAAGCTATCGATTGGTCATTTGCTGGTGGTCTGGGAAGTTCTGGCAAACAAGTTGGCCGATTCAGCAGTTCTCGATACTTACGCCGAGGAAGAGCGCAGAGCGATTTGGGCTTTGGAGGACCTGGCTGAGGCTTCACTTGGAGCGAATGGAATCGCTCCGCGGCCTAAGGAAGAATGGGATCAGCTGATTCGGGCCGCTCGGGAGCACGTCAAGCACATACCGATCGACTCTGAAGACTCTTGGCCCGTCCTATGAATACAGCCGCCGAGCCACGAGTAGGGCTCCGCAATTTCATTTTTGCCTTGCTCGTAGCGGCCATTCAGGACTGCCTGCAACGGGTCGAAAGCGCCGTATGTCGTGTGCCGTCACAACTTCGCCAGTGGTTGCCGCGTAATCTTGACCCATGACAATTATGCGTCGAATCGCCATCACCGATGAGCACGGCGGGCATGTCGCCGCGGTTCGTGTGCCCGAGGGCACTATTGACTTCGAAGCGGCAAACTTGGAAGGTTTCGTTATTCCAGGCCTTACCACCCTCCGCGGGCGAAGTTTTCGGAACGCTCTCATGTACTGGGCGATGATGGCCGGCGCGGACCTGAGTGGCTGCAATTTCGAGGGCGCAGAATTGCGTGGCGCCAACCTAATTAACGCGACATTGATTGGCGCAAATCTTAGAGGTGCCAATCTTAGTCGGGACAATCTTGGCGGCGCTTCATCCCTCCAGGGAGCAAATCTAACAAATGCCGTTCTGGATCGTGCGAATCTGTCGGGCGCCCTATTCGACGAGCGAACCGTCTTTCCGGCAGGGTTCGATCCAATTGCTGCAGGTATGGTCGTAAAAGGCTAAAACTGACCGCGGGCTCGTAGTCCCGCGCAGTTCTGGAGCCGCCAAGCGGACCGTGGCGAGAGGCAGCAGTGGGCCGCAATCGGTCTATAGAAATTGCTTTACCATAGGGGCATGAAAGAAATTCCTATCGCAGAGCGGCATCTCGTTTTCAGCGAGAAAGGTAGATCCGAGCGTAAGCCATTGGTGATTCGGATCTTTGCCCCGAGACCTGTTGATCCTGCCTCAGTTTCATTCCAAGTCTCTCCAGGTACAGCGGTCTGCAAGGTCGAGTTCGATGGAATTCCCGATGACACGCTTGGGGATACTTACGGCGCCGATTCGGTACAGGCCCTGCAACTCGCCGCCGACATCGAGCCTGTCCTGAAACGGCTCAGCCATCGTTACGATTTCTATTTTCCCACTGGCGAGGGCTACTTCGATGAGTAAGATCTCTGCCGATGGGGCGGACGATTGCCACGGGCCGGTATAGGTCGAAAGCGCCTCTACAAACACGGTTTTCGTAGGAGGTTGCGAAATTGCTCAATGGCTACTTCGATGAGAGCGGTACGCATGGGCATGCAAAGTCCACGGTCATAGCCGGTTATGTTGGCGATGATAAAGCGTGGGCATCTGTCGACGCGCAGTGGCGGGGGATACTCCACACCTACCGTCTTAAGTCCTTTCATATGGCCGACGCCATTGCGCAGAGAGGGGAGTTCCACCAAATCCAGTCCTACATTGTCAAAGATATCTGCAACGCGCTGGCCAATATTCTGAATACTTCTGAGTTGCATGTCGTTTGGTCTGGTGTTGACGCGTCTGTATGGTATGCAGCCACCAACGAGGAATTCAGGGTGGCCTTCCCAAAGCCATACGATTTATGCTTCCTTGAAATATTGCGCCAGCTAAGAAGCTGGCAGCGCAGCATTCGTCAATTTGGACGACTCAGTATGGTGTTTGCTGCTCAAAACGAATATCAGGAGCGAAGCGCAGAAACCTTAAAGGCCTGGTCGCGCTACATCAAGAAAGGCGTCTGGCCATTAGGGTTTGACTCGCCAAATAATCTTCCCGCATTGCAGGCGGCAGACATGCTCGTTCACGAACTATACGTAAGTCTCAATACCTTGGAATTGAGCGCGGATTATACCGGCAAGATCAGCATCACCCCGCTGCTACACTCTGCTAGCAAGGGCGATGTGGGATCGGGAGGGTTTATCACTGAAAACGCACTGAAGTTGCGCGTAGCTAACCGAGATTGGATTGACCCGTACTTTCCTTGTCCTGCGGAAAAATAGTTGTCGGCCGGCAGCTGCCACTCACACCGAGGTTCGCAGAGGGTCCAATACCGGGCAGTGGCCACACAGTTTGTATTGCTCCAGACCGGACGTTGGAAGTATTGTCGGCTTCCCGATTCAAAGGCTTGGTG
>PLBE01000218.1 GCA_003134435.1 Acidobacteriaceae bacterium | reverse complement strand
CAGCGTGGCTAGAGCGTCTTTTAACCCAACTCCAAATTTTCCGATGACCGTACCTGCGTTCTTTAGCTTTTCAGGGTTCTCATTCTGCGTCAGGTTTTCATAGTGGATACCACGCCCAAAGTCTCGGATATGCCAGTTACCCGAGCGATCTGTGCTGATGGTGATGTCTTGCGTGTGCGACAACACCTGTTCGTCGAGTGCGTTCGCTATCACCTCCCGAATTGCGTGCTTTACCTCCCACCCTTCAAGAATCTTTTCGATATTCAAATCGAAATTTCGGGGTTCATTCATTGGCATGCCGACAGAGTCCCTTCATTTGGCTACTTTCGTGGCCGTAATGCGCGCCCAAGATCAATCGCTCGGATGAACCCATTCTCTGTATCTCTATGAAAGCCCGATCCGGACGGCACCATCGAAGTGGCGGCAAGATAGTCGCTAGGGCGACAAGTAAAGACGACGATCTGGAAACTATGGGCCTTGTCCGTAAGCAATGCTCGAAACCAGTCCATCCGGTTGTCGTCGCTCTGAACGAGTTGATCATCCAGGACAATCGTGGTGCTTAAGTACTCCGCCAGTGACAGCCGGTACAAAGTAGACAATTGCTCGCGAGTACCGACCGATATCAGATTCGTTGGTCTCAGAGCTCCCCCGACCATAATGCCCTCGGTGGCAAGTTGAGCAGTGAGTTGGACGGTCTGGTATCGTCGCTGAGTCAATTCCTGGAATCGCCCAGCGATCGCCGGCACAAGCGCCTGTCCGAGGTTGCTTGCCTGCGCTGCGTCAGCCTCCTTCATCTGATCGAGCAACAATTTCCAAGCCTCATATTCTGCCTCGGTTTCTCTTTCCTGACGCTCCGCCAGCTCAAATGCCTCGCTCGCATCGCGCAACCGCTCCCGAGCTACCGCGCCACCAACCTGGCGGAGAGCACCCTGCGCCTCGTGGATATTGACCTCGATGCCGTCAAGGTCTGATTTCACGCTGGCCGCGGCATTCCGGGCTGCGCTGACCTTGTCTTCAGTAACGATCCGCTCAGGGACAGGCAGCGCCGCATGACGCTTGATGGCTTCTTGCAGCCTGGTCTCGGCCGCCACGAGATTTTCAGCATTTTGCTGTTTTCGTAACTCGATGAGTCGACCGTGCGCCGACGCATGGTTGGTTTTCGCGGTCGTTAACTGGCCTTGGGCAGTCTCGACCGCAGTCGCTGCCTGGGCTGCGTTGATGCGCGCGCCGCTTAGGGCCGCGTCGAGGCGCTTCTTTCTCTCCTCTATCGTACGGTTCAGCGACACGAACTCGGCGGCAACGTTTTCCCTCTCGGCGATACCCGCGGCGAGAGCGGCTTTTGCGGAAACGAATGCCTCATCCACTCCCTCCGGAAAGGCCGTCAGAGCCGCATCCCGCGCCACAATAGCCGCGTCCAAAGCCATTTTCGAGTGCCGAGTGCGCTCGTCGGTGAGAACACGGTCGTTTGTCGCCTGACCGGCGATCCTGCGCCCATCCTCGGCCTCTCTTGACAACTGTTGCCGCCGTTTCCGCAATCCTGCGGTCGCGTCAACGCCAAGCGCCTTGACATCAGCGGTCAATGAATCGAGTCTTACGTCTCCGAGTGAGGTGCGGCTGGCCGCCGCCCGGTCAGACGCTTCGCGCAACGCTTCCCCGGCGCCGGAGAGTGCGTTGACTTGAGCCCGCAATAGGTCCAGTTCTGCATCCTTCGCCCTGATACCGGAGTCAAGCTCCTGAGCCGCACCGATCTTCGTATCGAGGCCCTCAAGGTCCGTGACACCAGCCGCAATGAGGTGAGGTACTGCCTCACGGCTCCACCGATTCTCCAAGCCCTGAGCCATGTCTTGTGCCTCACGCCGGCCACCTCGGACGCGCACCGTCGCGATGTCGGCGATGGCGATCTCAACCTCTGCCTTGGCCTCGATATCGACTGGTTGCGCTGTTGAAGTCGAATCGACCTTCTGCCCATCCCTTTGAACGCGCATGTCGAGGAGAGCCTTCGGAGTCACCGTCACTACAAAACCGACGTCAAGCGCGCCACGGGCCGCTGCGAGATCTGTAGCGAGCTTACGCATGGGGCCGAGTGCACCAAGAATCGGAACTGTAATGGCAGAGCGCTGCGTGGCCAACACTCCCCGTTCTCCCGAGATCGCCTCCAGGCGGGTTCGGAGAGCGGTTTCGTTATCGACTGCGGCTTGAGCCTCCTTAACCTGTTTCTCAGCAGCCTGAATATCCAGGGCGCGTTCAACCAAGTCGCATCGCCGAAGTTCATCGTCAGCTTTTTCAGCCGCCGCTGTCGCTTTGGAAGCGGACTCAATCCCGGTTTCGCTTTTCGCTTGTTGATCGCGCAGATCACGTTCGGCTGCAGTGACAGCCTCCCCAAGCTTCTGCGCGGTTAAAGCGGCATCGATTCGTTGCTGCGCTTCGCGCGCGGACTGTTCCGCCGCAGACTTTCGAAGTTCGAGTTGCTGACGAACAACTGTATCCGTCAAGCCTGGGTCCGATCCTTCTGCCCGGGCCGATTCTTCGGCAGCTTCGAGAGTGGCGTCCGCCTCCACTTGTTGGCCGCGCGTTACCCCTACAGCCAGCTCCGACGTGCTGATCTTTGCGGCCAGCGCCGCGACCTCTCGCTCCGCCGTTGCAACTTCGGTTCCGATCCTCTTGATACGTAGCAAATCTTCCTCTGTTATTCGAACCTGTTCTGCCGCGTCCGAGCGGCACGTTGCCTGCGAAGCAAGCCTCTCAAGGTTTGCCAAGAGATCCGCCGCGACAGCGAATGCCTCCTGTTTCAGCGCGCGCCGTTCGGTCAGCTCCCGCAACTGTCTTTCTGCGCTTTCCGATTCGAAAACAATCCTTTCGAGTTTCTCCTTCTCGGCTCTGGTTTGGACCAGTCGGTCCGCGGCGATCTTGAAAACGCTACCCCTGGCAGTACTCTTCGCACCCCTGTCGGTGTACGCTGCGTCCCGTCGCGACTGCGTTTCCCGAAGCAGAGCAACGAACAGCGGATCTTGCGCGACCGCCTGCAACGCTGCAGCGATTTGTTCCTTACCACTACCGGCCGGATCACCCTGCAAACTGCTGTACAGTACGGCGCTCACGTCGTCTTGCGGCGATAAGAGCGCTGTCGCGAGGAAACTTGCCGGAAGTCCCTTGGCGCCACCCGTACCACCCGGTTCGGGAATACCCCAACGCAGGATTTCCCGCAATTTCCCATCCACCTTCCTTCCACGTTCCAAATCATCGAAGTCCTTACCATTCCTCGATTCCTGCAAGAGCGAAGAACCGCCCTTGCCGAACTGTTTCCGTACGCGCCAGATGCGTTGCGCTTCGGTTTCAAACGTCATCTCAACAGTCGGATCTTCACCGCCAGTCCATCCGACGTACTGATCGCAATGCGTTGACGTGTGAGGAAGCAGCAACCCCAAACGGATTGCCGCAACCACCGTGGATTTTCCGAGATCGTTGGGTCCGTACAGCACGTTAAGTCCTGGACCGAACTCAAGGTCCACGTTCCCGATCACAGCGAAACTGTTGATAGTCAGGCGGTGGAGTCTCATAAATCGCGACCGCCTGTCGCATCGTGGCTCTGCAGCAACTTATAAAGGTGCGCGAGCGCTCTTGTAGCCCGCGATTTCTCGGATTCGTCTAACGCACCCGCGATGAGCAGGTCGAGTCGCGCGACAGTGTCCTTGAGCACCGGCGGGAGGTCCTCCGGAAAAGCATCCCCGGAGCCGACTTGCAACCGCAGGTTCGCCAGATCTTCCACAAGGACGCCAACGCGACCATGCGTCGCGTCCGTCCCCCGTAGGTCGCGTAGTATCCGTTCGACCTCACTCTCCTCGGATAGCGTAACCGTCATGTCCAGATGCAGTCTAACGACGTGGCGGTCGAGATCTGGGGTCGTCAGTAAGGCGCGAAGCTCGTGCATGTCACGGCAGCGCACGTCGATCCATCGCCAGAACGCAACAGGCTCGGCATCGACGCGAGGGCGCAAGCCACGTCTGAATAATGCGACAAGCGCGACGCGACCGGCGCCGGCATCGTCGAAACTTGTGGGCTCAGGAGCGCCTGGGTAAACCGTGGGCACCGCCAAATTTTCGGTAACGTCGCGGAATGAGTGTGTGTCACCTATCGCGAGATAATCCAGGCCGCGTTGCAAGCCTGCATCTCGACGAATCGGGAAATTCGTTTGATACCCATCAATGTCAAAGGTGCAACCGTGAACACAACCAATGCGGAGGCGTTCATCGCCAGCCTCACGCGCGGGAAGCGCCATCGCCAGATCGTTCTCGCCCGCCTTCGACCGGCACGGGCGCGCATATAAAACTGCATTGGGCGCAATCTCATACATGAAGTCATCACGGTCGACGACGTGCACCCAAGCCGGGAGGCGTGATCGGAACGGATGACCGGCGGCCCACACGGACTCTTGCGTCAAGGGGTCGTGGTTGCCGGGAATCAGAAACAGAGGGGGATGGTTTCCAGCGTGCCCTTGGAAGGTCCTTGCAAGCCCGTCCCAAAAGTCCGGAGCCGGATCAGGATCGTCGAATATGTCGCCGACGCACACTATTGCGTTGACCGCATTGCGCCGCGCCACGTCGAGAAT
>PLBE01000012.1 GCA_003134435.1 Acidobacteriaceae bacterium | reverse complement strand
TCAAGAAATGGATTGGCGCATTTGCAGCGGCGTTGGGTGGAGTGGACACGCTGGTGTTCGCTGGGGGCATTGGAGAGAACGCGCCCGCAGTCCGGGTCCGGATTTGTGACGGGCTGGGATTCCTTGGGATCGAATTGGAAGACAAGCGAAACGCTGCAAACGAAGGCGTGATTTCCTCGGAGCACAGCCGGGTTGCGGTCCGCGTTATTCGCACGGACGAAGAACTCATGATTGCCAAAACAGTTTGCCAGGTTCTCGGACTTGGCGGCAAGAACAAGAAGGAGAACTGAACTATGACACCCGACACACTCACGGCGGAACTGCTCGACCACAAAACCGAAACAGCGAACCAGCGGGAATTGACCCCGCAAGCGGACACGAAGGGGAGTGCGCTCAGTCCTGAGCTGCTCGCCAGGATAAACGCCTACTGGCGTGCCGCCAACTATCTTGCGGTCGGTCAGATTTATCTCTACGACAATCCATTGCTGAAGGAACCGCTGAAATTGTCGGACGTCAAGCCGCTGGTGGTCGGGCACTGGGGCACGGTGCCGGGCCAGAACTTCATCTACGTGCACTTGAACCGGGTCATCAAGAAGTNNATGTCACGCAAGACGAAGCGGGCATGAAAGAACTGTTCAAGCAGTTCTCGTTTCCCGGCGGCATTTCCAGCCACGTCGCTCCAACGACACCGGGTTCGATTCACGAAGGCGGAGAACTGGGATACTCGCTCAGTCATGCGTTTGGCGCAGCGTTCGACAATCCCGACCTGATCGTTGCCTGCGTCATCGGCGATGGCGAGGCGGAAACCGCCTCGCTCGCGACCTCATGGCAATCCAACAAGTTTCTCGATCCCATTACTGACGGAGCCGTGCTGCCGATCTTGCACCTCAATGGCTACAAGATCAGCAATCCAACCGTTCTGGCCCGCATCGAGCACGAGGAGTTGGAACAATTTCTGCGCGGATGCGGCTGGACGCCCTACTTTGTGGAAGGCGATGAGCCGGAAAAGATGCATGAACTCATGGCTGTCACTTTAGAAGCGGCCATCGAAGACATTCGTAGGATCCAAAGCAACGCACGAAACAACGACGACACAACGCGGCCGCGCTGGCCCATGATTGTGCTCAAGTCACCGAAGGGTTGGACCGGACCAAAATACGTCGACGGCCTGCAAATCGAAAGCACGTTTCGAGCACACCAGGTGCCGCTTCTCGTCGACCCCGAGCATCCCGATCACGTCAAGCTGCTTGAGAGCTGGATGAAGAGCTACAAGGCCGAAGAGTTGTTCGATCAGAATGGGCGGCTCCTTCCGGAACTAGCCGAACTAGCGCCGAAAGGCGAACGTCGGATGGGAAGCAATCCCCATGCCAACGGCGGCATCCTGCTGCGCGACCTGCGCATGCCGGATTTCCATGTTCATGCGGTCAACGTGCCTTCACCCGGTGCGGTTAGCGCCCAGGATACGCAGGTACTGGGTTTGTTCCTGCGCGACGTCGCCAAGATGAATCAGGATGCACGCAATTTCCGTGTCTTCGGCCCCGATGAAACCGTCTCGAATCTGCTCGGCGCCGTGTTCGAAGTTACCAACCGGCAGTGGGATGCGCGCGAAGTAAATAACGATGAATTCCTTGCGCCCGCCGGCCGCGTGCTGGATTCGATGCTTAGCGAGAACCAGTGCGAGGGTTGGTTGGAAGGATATCTTCTGACCGGACGGCATGGCCTGTTCAACAGTTACGAGGCCTTCATCCGCATCATCGACTCGATGTTCANNGCACGCCAAGTGGCTGAAGGTGTGCCTAGAACTGCCCTGGCGCCGGAAGATCTCGTCTTTGAACTATCTGCTCGCTTCGCACGTCTGGCAGCAGGATCATAACGGTTTCACACACCAGGATCCCGGTTTTCTCGACCATGTCATCAACAAGAAGGCGGACATTGTGCGGGTTTACCTTCCGGCTGACGCCAACTGCCTGTTGTCGGTTTTCGATCACTGCCTGCGCAGCCGGAACTACGTCAACGTTGTGGTGGCGGGCAAACACGCCCTCCCGCAATGGCTGACCATGGATGAAGCGGTGGTACATTGCACGGAAGGAATTGGCATCTGGCAGTGGGCGAGCAACGACCAGGACGCGGCTGAACCGGACGTGGTGATGGCCTGTTGCGGAGACACACCGACACTGGAGATTCTGGCCGCCGTTTCCATCTTGCGACAGCATCTACCCGAACTGAAAATCCGGGTGGTCAATGTCGTTGATCTCATGAAGCTGCAGCCGTGCACCGAGCACCCTCACGGTCTCAGCGAAAAGGATTACGATTCGCTGTTCACCAAAGACAAGCACATCATCTTTGCCTTTCATGGATACCCGTGGCTGGTTCACCGGCTGACCTACCGCCGCACCAATCGTAATCTGCATGTGCGCGGCTATATAGAAGAGGGCACGATCACCACGCCCTTTGACATGCGAGTCCAGAACGATCTGGACCGCTTTCACTTAGTGCTGGATGTGGTGAATCGCCTCCCGGATCTGGGCTCTAAAGGCTCTTACCTGAGGCAGCAGATGCAGGACAAGCTCATTGAACACAAGCACTTCATCGATAAGCATGGCCAGGATATGCCGGAAATCCGCAACTGGAAATGGAGTAAAACGCAAGAAGGAAACTGAGTCGAATTCAAGGAGCCAAGATGCCCATTCAAATCAAACAAGAAAACGGCGGGAAATTAGTCGCCGTTCAAGTCACCGGGAAGTTGATCAAGGCGGATTACGAGCGCTGTGTACCCGAGTTGGAGCGACTCATCCGGCAACACGGAAAATTGCGCC
>PLBE01000108.1 GCA_003134435.1 Acidobacteriaceae bacterium | reverse complement strand
GCGAGTCTGGCGGAAACGGCCACACCGAGGGGGACTCCGCCAGATTTTGAGACCGTTACCGCAGGTGCGCCTGCGCTCGCGTTCAGGGCAAGCCCTGAAGCTTAATTTCTCTATATTCGCCTTGTGTTCGCCATTGCGATACACTGCCGACCGTGGGGAATCGGTGGGCCACGGTCACGATGATTGAGGTTGGCGGCCGGCGATACAGCGTGGACGTATACGCCTCCAGCACCTTCGACGCGGCTCACCTCTTCGTAACCCATGCCAGGGGAGATCCCCTCAACGGAATACCGAAACCAACAGTGAATTCAGTATTCGAGGTCGTGGTGGACGGAAAGGTTCACCGCGTGGAAGGAAAGGCTCTGCAGCACTGGATTATGAAAGAGCGGCAGGAGCGAAACGGGCCTGCGGGGTTTCTCTTCTCGAAGCGGCCGGCGCTGGAGTAATGACTCCCGAAGAAGTGGTTGTCAAGAGACGCTCTTATTTATGTTTCGCTGTAGGCTTATTGCTCTGCGGCGCGAGTGCACAAGTTTGAAGTGCGCTGATTTCGCCAGTTTCTTCGATTTCGATCGGCACTCCTTCCAAAGCAGCTGGCGTTGACTTTTGAACCACGCTTGTTAGCTTCTTGACAAAGAGCCGGATCACAAGCCTTCCAGGAACGTTCTTTGAATACGAAACCCCGTGTCCCACAACTTCGGGAAGCTTAAACAGGAAGTCGTCGTAACGGTCTTTTACTGCGGCGACCTCATCAACTAGAGGGTCCGGGGTACCATAGCTTAGGTCTGACGACCCGGCCTCTAACGGCGTAGTCCCAACGAAACTCAGCTGAGATCCAATGCGTGAGCTGAGGGCAGGGAGAACTTGATCTATGCGGTTCGCCACAGTCCTGCCCGTAGGATCACTGGCAAATAGCAATCCGACTGGGTTAGGATTGAGTCCCGTTCTGAGTATCAGTGAACCCGAATCACCGCTTCTCCCGACGGTCTCCAGTGGAAGCACCGTAAATTGCTTGGTGAACTTCGCGACTTGTTTAGTATTGCTTCCGCAGGCTTGGTAGGCAACTTTGACAGTTACGGCGATGTTGTCAATACTTCCCGTTGTCACTCCCGTCGTTCGTCCCGATTTTTCGACCTGCATTCCCAACGCTGGGGCAGTGATCGTCGAGCTAATGGTACCAACACCTAAGATAGTTCCCATGGGATCTACACTGCCTGGAAATGTCTGCGCAACAGCAGCATCCACTTGGTTACCGGCTGTCCCACCGAATAGAATGGGAACGAACTGAGATAGTTGAGCGACGCTGATGACCCCGGTGCTCGAACAAGTGGGGGTCGTATCAATATAGCCCCGTTGAATTATTTGCTCACCGATTTGAGCAGACCCAAGCCGCGCGATGACGTGATTGTTGCTTAGAATGTAGGTATTACCTGAGTTGTCCTGTACTAGAGATCCTAGTGTACCGCCGCAGCAGGTGCGTCCTGTGTCATTAATATTGCTTCCGCTCGTTCCCAAGGCAATAGGTGTTATTTGTTGTGCTTGATTTTCTGTTGCCGGATTGAAGCCCAAGGCGATCTGGCCAAGATCATTTACAAAGCCCTGAGTAAACCACAAGGTGCCGTCCGGTCCTACAGCGATCCCTCCGGGGCCACTGTTAGCGACGGGTATCGGGTATGTTTACTAACGCCTTTTACATCCCCGCCAAAAAGCCTTGGCGCATTTCTCTCTCGTCCTGCTCACTTCTTCGATACCTAATTTATGGACTATTTTCAATGGATTATGTTGGACCCGAGGCTCGGGGATCGACAGAGTGGATAATTGTCACAAATACGTAACTTTATCTAAGCTCCCATCTGAGCTAAGCTTCGATTTGATTAACAACCGTCGGGGGAGAGTTTATGAAGAAAACTGTCATACCTGGGATTAATGGTCCGGTGGAAGTAAGTGATCCACTGGGTTCTATCTCAGCGGGCGTAGGCAATGCGGCTAATGATGTTTGGCGTACGGTTCAAGCATGGAAGGGTAAAGAGGCACCGTCAGATCTTAGCTATGAAGCCCAGAAATGGATGGCTGAAAAGGCTAAGGGTGCATCAGGGATCGAAACCAAGCCGGTTGTCGGCTCTTTCACGGAAGCTGAAAAGAATAGGGATGCTGCTAGAGGCCCGCGCGACCGAGGTTAAATCCCCCGCCGCAACGAATCGGCCTATCGTTGGCAATGCCCCATAGCTTCGCGATGGCCTATCACGACGCTAGTTTGTTCCGTTTGAAGAGTCTACCGAGCGCCCCTGTCTTGGTCGGTACTCGTGCGGATTCTTGCTTGGTGCCACATTGAGTGCAATAGTTTCCTTCACCGGCGAGAATAGCTTTACATTTGACGTTGACGCAAGTTAAGGAAACTTCAGCGGGCTCCGAGGCAGATTCAGACACCACCGGTCGCCCGCAGTTCGGGCAAAAGGCCAACTTGATGTTAAGCTCCGCATCGCATTCACATTTTACTCGCATCCCGCCTTCATGATGACCAAGCGGATCTCGTGCGTACTGGCCATGAAGAACTTTTTGGTACTCAGCCGTTTGGCTATACTCACGTAGCTCTTTCAAGCGGGATGGAACAAACGGATGTGTATTTTGTGCACTGTTGATGATAGAGACGACGAGCGCCAGTTTATTGACCTCTTTGTGCGCAACGGCCTGCGAGGTGGCGGAGTTGATATCGAATTCATCTTCAAATCCGCTGATCTTACCCGCTAATTTTCCAAGTGCCGTCAACGCGGGTTTCCCCGAACCGGCGCTCCCGCTTATTAGTGACCCCAATGTCAGGTAATCCCAGCAAATGTGGTCCACGTCAGAAAGAGAAAGCACGTGACGCTTGAGAAGGTCGTAATGCGATGGCATAAGGCTCCTTAAAATCGGCGCGCGGCTTTCAAAGGCACGCGCGCCTACTTTTGTTCAACGGTTTATTGGTGTTCCGATCAAAATCGCGGAACCGTGGGGGCTGAGCGATACAGGGATAGCGAGCTGCTGGGTGTAATCGCCGGAGAGAATCACGCGGTTATTGTTCGCTTTGGCCAGGCTCATCAACCGCCGCATGTCCTTGCTGGAAACAAGGCCAGCCTCATCCACCCAGAGAATCTGGCCGCGCGTTTTCTCCTGCATCTTTTCGCTCTTAAGGAGCATTTCGAGGGTTTCGGCGTCTTTGAATCCTTCTTTCGCCAGTACGTTC
Organism: Acidobacteriaceae bacterium; assembly: GCA_003134435.1. GTDB lineage: Bacteria > Acidobacteriota > Terriglobia > Terriglobales > Acidobacteriaceae > Acidiflorens. The sequence continues at coordinate 173 of PLBE01000108.1, read as the reverse complement.
CTGGAGGCCTGTGACGAGGGCGCAAATGCATACACACGACGGCCCGGTTCGCTTTCCAATGCGTCTCTTGTTTGCCTCATCATTGTGGTTTTACCCGTACCCGCTTTTCCGACGATGCCCGTCACGGTATCGCGGCTTTTGAGGATGTGGAGAGCCGCTTTCTTCTGCTCTTG
>PLBE01000123.1 GCA_003134435.1 Acidobacteriaceae bacterium | reverse complement strand
GCGGACCGTGAAGTATTCGCCGCTCACCTTGAAGTGGTCGGTCACGAAGAAGGACGATGAGGTGATAGCCCGGTCGACGGGGGTGTTCGAGATCAGGGTCTGGGAATTGACAGATTCCGTCTCTGTGCTGCCGCCGTTCATGGTGATCGTGTCGACCGTGTGGCCGGGCGAGGTGTACGGCGTACCGACAATAGGCAACGGGGCGGGCGTCTGGCCGTAGAGAATGTATCTGTCGGTGATCGTCGTGAGAGTCGCGTTTTCGCTCAGGTAGTTGGCGCCGTTGATCCCGCTGATGCTCGCGCCGCCGAAGATGCTCCACTTGAGCCGCTTGCCCAACCTTCCCATGTCTATGGAGTTATAGAGTTCCGCGCCCATTCCGGCCTTCGCGTTGACCCGGTCGGGGCTGATCTGCGGAATGTACGCAGAATAGATGTGCATCTGCATGAAGTCGTCCGACGTAAGCTGGGTGGGGTCGATGAAGGCCCATGTGTTCGTCTTGCCGTCGGCTGCAACGGGCACGGAACCGGAGCCGCTGCCCGTGCCGATCGTGAGCGCGCGCCCATCCGGGTCGACCGCCCCATCGTGGTAGACCCGGTAGATATTCGGGGTGGTGAGGTCGGTGACGTACTCGGGCGGGAGCACCTGCCCGGTCCCCCGGAAGGTGACCTTCGGCCCCTCCATGAAGCGCAGGCCATAGTTCAGGGTCAGGTGATGAGAAACTCGCCAGGAATCCTGGGCGTAGAGTCCGAGCCTTTGGACGTTCTGCGAAAAGGTGCCGTCGCCGGCGGGAGAAAAGCTGGTATAGGGGCAGGGGGGGTTGGGCGGTTGGTTCGCGGGGAGGGCAGGATTGCAGGCGACGATGGCGGCAAAGGCGGCGAGGTTGCCGGCGTTTTCGGTCCAGAAAGTTGGGTCGCTGGGAAGTTGATAGAGCGTCTCCTGGTTGGCGGCATAGGCTCCGCTGAGGACGGGCTCGTGAATGAAGTTCACACCGATCTTGAGGGCGTGACTTCCGGCAGTGTGGCTGAGGTCGTAGCGCAGCTGATATTTTTCCTGATTGCGCAGGTCCGGGAAAAGAGTGATGGGGGTTGCGAACTGGTTGTCGCCGAAGGTTTCGAAGCCAGACACCGTCAACGCGGTCACGCTGAAAGGGAATTGCAAGGCGAAGCCGAGGTCGGAGTTACGAGCCTGGGTGAGGTGCAACAGGCTGGCGTCGAGGACCAGGTTGCCGAGCCAACCTGGACTGAACGTGTAAGTGTTGCCGATCGCCGTATTCCAGTAATTGTTATGGGTGGTGAGTCCGGTGGAAGGCAGTGTGGCCTGCTGCACGAGGGCGTTGTGGGTGAGGTAGCTATCTTCGGAGGAGCGCAAGAACCACTGCGATTTCGGAGACTGGGCCCAGTCGAAGCGCAGCGATCCGATATAGTCGCGGAAAGGAATGCGCACGTTGGCGGGAACGGCGATGGCGGGAACGCCGGGGATGAGGCCGTCGGTCGCCAACTGCGACAACGCGATGAACTGCGCGGTATTGGTGGGACTGTAGGCGATGCTGGCATTTTCGTGGACGTGTTCGAAGGAAGCGAAGATCCAGGCTTTATTTTTCGCCAGCGGGCCGCCCACTGTGCCCACATAGTTCTGGCGGGAGAACGGCTGCTTGGGATTGCTGACACAGAGTCCGGCGGTGCAGGTCTGGGCGGGGTTCTCGATGGGGAAGCGGGCGTTGAGCCGGGCGGCGCGTTCGTAGAAGGATCCGTCGCCGTGCCACTCGTTGGTGCCGCTCTTGGTGGTAATCACCACCGATCCCGCCGTGGTCCCACCGGTGTCGGCGTCTTCATTGGAGGTGCGGACGGCAAATTCCTGGATGCTGTCGGGGGAGAAGTTCTGCAGAAAGCCGCCAATCCAGTCGTCGGAGTTGTCGGCGCCGTCGACCGACAGTTCGTTGTTGAGGCCCGAGCTGCCACCGGTTGAAACTGCGGTGATTCTTGCTTTCGTGGGGTCGGAAGGTTCAACGGGCTCGGTTCCGGGCACCAGGTAAGCAATGTTGGCGAAGCTACGGGCCGGGAGCGGAAGGGCTTCGAGATCCTGACTGCCAACGATGCCCTGATGCACGGCGCTGGCGGTATCGATTGACTCGGTGGTGATGGAAGAAGAGTTGCTTTGGACACTGACAGTTTCGCTGGTCTTCGCTGGTTTGAGCGTGACCGCAATATCGCGCACCACACTGACCGCCACATCCACATCGGCGGTGGCTTCGGCAAAGCCATTGGCGGTAACCGTAACGCGATACGATCCCGGCATCAATCCCTCAATGCGGAACTCTCCGCGGTCGTTGGCCGTGGCTTGGCGAGCGATGGAAGATCCATGGGACTGAGCTACGACGAGAGCTCCGGCGACCCGCGCCGCGCTCGTATCTTCAATTTCTCCTCGAAGGGCGCCGTTGGGATTCTGGCCAAGGAGGAGGCAAGGAAGAAAAATGAAGAGGAGCATGAAGACGGGAAGAGCAACGGCGCAGATCGACGAATTCGATCTGTGTGGATGAAGGAGCGAAGGTCTGGCGAGCATTAAGAAATCCGTCCCTGGAACCTGAGGAATTGCCGCTGATTGCCAAATTTCGGCGAGGAAAGTGGCCGACTGCGGCGAGCGGGCCAGTTCATCGAGGGTAACGGGGAGCGTCAGCTACTACCAGCGGTAGTGATTCGAGGGGAGCAGACCTAACGAACCAGCCACTCTGTCACTTCATGAGTCAGGGCGAGGGCTGGCACATAGGTGGCAACCAGGCACGACAAAGCGAAGAGTATGGGAGGAGCGACGAACCACGGCTGAATTTGCGCGGACGGGGTTTTTCCGGCTTTATCCCAGGCCAACAGGCGAGCGACGCGGGCGCTGATGGATCCGGTGACAAAGCCGACGGTGCATGCGGGCGGCACTTCGACCGGCACGAGGCGGGAGAGTTTGAGAAGGGCGGCGGCGAGGTCAACGGCGTCGGCGAGATTCGCAACGGCCGCATCGTCGGCGGCGAGTTCCGCAGCCTGCGACCAGGCGCTTTCGAGCCGAGCCATGCCCGGGAAGGGACAAAAGCGGAAGACCAGTTTTTTCAAGTTATCGCGAGACCGCATGTGCGCCAGCTCATGTTTGAGGGCGATCTGCAGTTCGGCGGGACTCAAGAGCGCAACTGTGGATTCTGAAACCAGGACTTTGGGATGGCGCACGCCGACCAGGGTGAGCGGCGGAGCCTGGCGTCGAGCGCGGAAAGCGAGGGTTTGGCTGGTGTGGCCCTGAGGCAGAGGGCGGGCGCCTTCCAGCCAGCGCGCCACCAAGCGAGAAGTCGTGGTCTGGGCGGCGATCACGCGGAAACAACCCGAGGCAATCAGGAGCAGGGCACACACCCCCAGCACCAGCGGCAACGTGCCGGTGCCTTCATCGATGGAACGAGGTTCCAGCAATTGAAAAGACGGCACGACAAAGGCGAAGGTAATGACAACGGAAGCCAGCAGCGGAAGAACGCGCAGAGAGAAGAGCAAGGTGGCCAGGTTTTGTTCGGTGACTCGCAGCCACTTGAGGGAGCGCCAGGCGGCGGCAACGAGCGTCGACAACAGACAGTAGAGGAGCACAAAAAAAGCGAGCGAGACGGCGATTCCACGCAGGGCAAACATCAGGGTCGCTCCCGGGCCTTATTTTCCCGCGCCTGTTTAACCGGGCTAGNNAGCGCTGAAGCATCGCCCGATCCCAACAATTGCCGGATACTTTGGAGCGCGGTTACCCGTTGCAGTTCCTCGGGAGTGTGGCGGGGAGTGTAGCGGAAGGCTCTGCCCTCGGCGACGCGTTCGAGGAGGCCTTTTTTGTAGAGGCGGTCCATGGTTGTCATCACGGTTGTGTAGGCCTGATGAATCTCGCCATCGGCGAGCAACTCGCGAACGGTGGCATTGCCCTGCGACCATAGCTTCTGCAGCACCTGCTGCTCGAAGGGGCCCAGTTGAGGCCTCGAGCCGGACCCGAAAATCGAAAATGCTTTTGTCATTGCCTAGTAACTCGTCCCCGGTAACTCGTTAGCCTAAGTACTCGGCGGCGGGTAAAGGATATCATTCGAACGCGAGGCTCGCACCGGTTTAAAACGAGGGGGCGGCGAGTCGAGGTTCCGCCTTCAACCTTGAAGAAAGAGCGACTAAGGAGCCTCTGAACGGACTCGCCTGAGTATCAGCAGGGGGACTTTTCGCGGACAGGAGTGTCGGCGCCACACTTGACTGCTCGAATTCGCGAGACCATTTACCAGAAGGGACACGGAGGCTCACGGGGTGCCTGAAGCGCTCGCTCCCAGCCGATCGTTATTCCCGGCAATCGTCATCCCGGCCTTGACACAGGCTCCACTGGCTGACTAGACTCGCCTACCAGCAAGGCTTTTGGCCGCACAGGCCGTCCCAGTCCAAGGCCAATTTTTTGGAGGCTACCCATGCTCAACTCTCGATTTTCGAAATTCGCCACTGCGTTTGTGTCGTTTGCATCGTTGCTCGCGTTGCTGATGCTGTCGCTTACGACGATGGCGGCGGCGCAGCAGATTGGTTCGGAAAACACCGCGTTTGTCGAACCGCCGGTACCGCACCCGAACACTACGCCCTGCGTCGTCACACTTTACTCGGGTCTTACTTTCAACGACTACAGTCCGCGGAGTTTTACGTACACTCCGCCGGCTGCGTGTCCGGGACCATGGGCCAAAGTGATACTGGAAGCGAACTTTTCGATCACGCAAGGGATCCAATATGATCGCACCGCGAACATCTGGATCGGCCCGACCAACATCTACTTTGGCACGACCGCGGAGCCGCAACCGGGGCTCGGACGGAGTTGGCACATCGAGCGCGATCTGACCGACTACACCTCGATTTTCACGATTCCACAAGCGGGCACGGTCGACCTGTTCAACATCGTGAACTCCACCTACACCGGCGTGCTTCACGGATCGGCCAATATTCTTTTCTACCCGGTGGCGCCGAACCAACTTCCGCCGCGGAGCGCCAGTCAGGTGATCGCGTTCTCGGGCGGTCCGACGGGGGGAACAGTAGCTCTCAACAACACGACGTCGCTTCTGGAGCAAACGCTGACTCTCCCGACGAATATCACCGACGTCTACCTGGACGTGTTCGCGCAGAGCCAATCGAGCGACGAATTCTGGTACACGTGCGTGCCGAACGACGTGTCCAGCGAGCTCTTCAGTTGCGGCGGCACCGCCTTCCGCGAGGCGGAGGTCACCATCGACGGCACTCCCGCGGGCGTTTCGCCGGTTTATCCGTGGATCTATACCGGCGGCATTGATCCGTATCTATGGATTCCGATCCCCGGGGTTCAGACCATGAACTTCCGTCCCTATCGCGTGAATCTGACGCCTTTTGCGGCGCTGCTTGATGACGGGCAGCCGCACACGATCGCCCTCAGCGTGTTTAACGCGGACAGCTACTTCTCGGTCACCGGGTCGCTGTTGCTTTATCAAGACGCTCAGGCCACGCAATTCAGCGGAGCAGTCACGGAGAACACTCTCGCGGTGCCGGTTCCGAACATCACGGAGAATATTCATACGGCGCAGAATGGCAACGTAAGCGGAACCGTCAACACGCTGTCGTCGCACAACTTCCAGATCTCGGGATACATCAACACGGCGGCGGGTCCGGTGACGACGACGGTGGCGCAGAATATCGGATTCACGAATCTGCAGCAGTTCAGAATCACGGCCGCGGAATACCAGCAGGACATTACTCAGAACACGATCGTCCATTCCATCGTGACCACGAATAACGCGGGCGGGCATTTCGTCAACACGGTGAACCACAACTGGCCGTTGAAGCTCAACATCACGGTGACGTATAACTCCGACGGCTCCGGGGTGCAAACGACGAGTAGCAACCAGTACTTTGAACAAGACTCGGAAGCGACCCGCAACGGGGTGGCAACTTCGTTCACGCTGCTGCAGAACCGGGTGACGGCAACGGACGGGCTCGAGTTCAATTCCAGCGGGCAAATCACGGGCAACGAGAACCAGTCGAGCGGGCAAAGATTCTTCCAGTCCAATTCGACCGGATACTGTTACAGCCGGAGCCTGCAGGCGGCGGCTAACGCGCTCACGGCCATCATCAACGGCGAGGGCTGCAAGTAAGAGGCAGGTGGAGGACAGGGGCTCCGTGACTGGAGCCCCGTCGCCAAACGAGTTTCCTCTGAAGGCTGTGGAGTTGTGCCCCGAGCTTGAAGCGTATCTGTTCTTAACCTGTGCACGGCTTGTGCAAATTCCGGTTTTCGGTGAGCAGAGGTGTCCCCGTAATTTTTCGCTCATCGCTCAACCCCCGCCCCTTGTGCGCCAACCGCGCTGCCCCTCGACTCATACTTGATCCAAGATTCCTCGAAACGAATTCGCATTCAGGAATTCCACGGTTGCACCATTCTTATGGAATTGACCCGACCTGCGTCTGCGGGTAGAGTCGCTCCACCTGAAAAACAAGCAGCGGCGGAGCGGCGACCGAACTGGGTTAAAGTCGGAAACCCAAGGGGTGATTGTCTCGTGCGGCGGTGCTTGTTTATGGAGAACTGAGAACGAGACGTCGAGACTTGGCTTATGAATCCTGAAGAACATACTGAAGCATATTGTGAAGAATCATGGACTATCTATCGCACGCGTTTTCTGGTGCGTGCTCGTCAATTGACTGAACCGCTCGTGTTCACGGATGCCCTGGGCCGCGAACAATGCGGCGAGCGGGGAGACTACTTAGTTGAGTCTCCGGCGGGCATACGACGCATCACCAGCCGAGCCCTCTTTGAAGATATCTATGTGCCGGTTGCGAGTGTGCCAGGCGGGCAAAATAATAGAGAAAACGGAGGGCCGGGGGGCTTGGCCCGTGCCGGCGCCAGCGGTGTACCGGTGGGTCGAACGGGTGCCGCGGCTTGATTCACGTCCTGGAGTCGCCGTTGCGTTGCTGAGGCCTGACTGATTTTTTGGTTTAGCGGTCGGACTTCGGAATTTTCGATCTTCGGTGCGAGGGAAGCGAGTATTTTCCAAATCGGTACCCTTACAACTTTCGGGCCACAAGGAATGGTATTTCCTGCTTGACAGCCCCCATATACGGGAGTACGTTAAGCATCCCGGAGCACTTTTTCAGACCTTCTGGTTTCAGAAGGCCACGACAGCAAGGGCATGGGCAAGACTCAGAGTTGAGGTGACTTCCAGTCTTCCCCTTTTGAGGGAAACCATCCCTCCTTAGAGGATGGAACATAAGCGGTGACTTTCCCCGGTCTGGCGATCCAGGCATCCCCTCGGGGGATTCATCAAGAGAAATCAGCGACGGTGCGGAGGCGGGGTGAGCCCGGTATTCCGAAGCGCCGCACTTAGGAGCCCCGATGATGGAAGGATTGATCGAACTCGTTGCCGCCTCTTTCGCCCGCCATGGGATCGAATGCCCTGCGGGCGAATCTCAGTTGGCCGGTCCGGCCCAGACCGAGCCGGTTCACGCAACACGCGTGGCTGAGCCCATGGCGCTCCCAGACCACAACTACGGGAAAATACCGCAGGCCGATCCGGCTGCATAAGCAGGGGCGGAAAGCAGAGAGCCAGGATCGCGGGAAGTGGCGCGTTGCGCGGCTTTCGCAAACTCGGCGATTTATACCCTTGGGGCGCCAGACTTTCGAGGATATTTTGATTTTGCGAGCCCGGGCATCGGCAAAACGGTGCGTCGGCTTGAAGTGGGAACTTTCATAGAAGCTTGAAAACGCTGTAGTTAGATCGACTGTCATTTGTCAATCGCTATCATCTAATCTCAGGAGAAGGAAATGCCGGAAGTGCGCGACCAAATCAAGACTCAATCGACTGCCAGCCCTGCGAATAAGAAGAAGGCTCCCGGCCTCACGTTCCGCCGTTTTTTCACGAAGGCGGGCGTCTCGCCATACAGCGAAGTGGAGTGGGAACTGCGCAACGCTCAGATCACGGATTCTCAAGGGGGCATGATCTTCGAGCAGAAGAATGTGGAAGTGCCGAAAGACTGGTCAATGACGGCGACCAACATTGTAGCTTCAAAGTATCTGCACGGGCAGGTGGGGACGGAGGAGCGCGAAACCGGGGTGCGGCAACTGGTGGCGCGGGTGGCGGAAACGATTCGGGACTGGGGAGTGAAAGACGGATACTTCCGGACGGCCGAAGATGCCGGGACTTTCCATGATGAACTGGTGCATCTGCTGGTGCGGCAGCACGTGGCCTTCAACTCGCCGGTCTGGTTCAATGTGGGATGCGAACGGGTCGAGCCGAAGTCGGACGCGACGAACTGGCATTGGAACTTCACGACCAAGCAGGTGGAATTCGGAGTGACGGGATACACGCGTCCGCAATGCTCGGCCTGCTTCATCAATTCGGTGAAAGATTCGCTGGATTCGATTTTGACGCTGGCGAAGACGGAAGGCATGTTGTTCAAATGGGGATCGGGCACGGGAACGAATCTTTCTCCGTTGCGATCGTCGACCGAAGTTCTGAGCGGGGGGGGCACGGCGAGCGGGCCGCTGAGCTTCATGAAAGGGTTTGACGCTTTCGCGGGAGTTATCAAGTCTGGAGGCAAGACCAGACGGGCGGCCAAGATGGTGATCCTCAACATCGATCATCCCGACATCGTGGATTTCATCGAGTGCAAGAGCAAAGAAGAGGCCAAAGCGCACGCGCTGGTGCTGCAGGGCTACGATGGGTCGCATCCCGACTCCGACGCTTATAGTTCGATCTTTTTTCAGAACGCGAATAACTCGGTGCGGGTCACGGACGACTTCATGGTGGCGGTAATGCGCGACACGGATTTCTCGACGCGAGCGATCGTGGACGGCCGGGTGGTGACTACGTATAAGGCGAAAGACCTGCTGGAGAAGATTTCGGAGGCTACCTGGCAATGCGGGGATCCCGGGATGCAGTACGATTCCACGGTGAACCGGTGGCACACGTCGAAGAACACAGCCCGCATCAACGCCAGCAATCCGTGCAGCGAATACATGTTTCTGGATGACTCGGCGTGCAATCTGGCGAGTTTGAACCTGCTGAAGTTCGCGCCCAACGGGACGTTTGACGTGGAAGGCTACCGGCATGCGGTGGATGTGGTGATCACGGCGCAGGAAATTCTGGTGGACAACGCGGGCTATCCGACGGAGATCATCGGCAAGAATTCGCACGACTATCGTCCGCTGGGACTGGGCTATGCGAATCTGGGGGCGCTGCTGATGGCTGCGGGCCTGCCGTATGACAGCGATGCAGGAAGAGACTACGCGGCGTGTGTGACCGCGATTATGTGCGGCGAAGCGTATCTGCAGTCGTCGCGGATCGCGGAGCAATGCGAGCCGCTGACTCCGATCACCGACACGGTACAGACCAGACTGGGAGTAAGCGCGGCGGAAGATATGCCGGGGGCGGCGTGCCCAGGCTGGTATATCAATCGGGAGCCGTTCCTGGATGTAATCAGGATGCACCGCGCAAGCGTCAACAACATAGGCGGCGCGCGCGGGGGGACAGGCGTGTCTCCGGCGCCAGCGGAGAGGAGTTCAGCGGCGGCCCAGTTGCCGGAGTTAGTCGAAGCTTCGAAAGCGTGCTGGGACGAGGCGTTATCTCACGGCGAAAAATATGGCTATCGCAATTCTCAGGTAACCGTGTTAGCTCCGACGGGAACGATCGGGTTCATGATGGACTGCGACACGACAGGGATCGAACCGGACCTGGCGCTGATCAAGTACAAGAAGCTGGTGGGCGGCGGGATGATCAAGATCGTGAATAATACAGTGCCGGGGGCGCTTTTCAAGCTGGGATACACCCACGAACAGACGGACGCAATCGTGAGTTACATTGACGCGACGGGGACAATTGAAGGGGCTCCGCATGTTAAGGACGAGCATCTGGCGGTATTCGATTGTTCATTCAAGCCGGCGAAGGGGACGCGGTCGATTCACTACATGGGGCATCTCAAGATGATGGCGGCGGCGCAGCCATTTATTTCGGGAGCTATCTCGAAGACAGTGAACTTGCCGAATTCGGCATCGGTCGAGGATATCTCGGAGGCTTACATTCAGGCGTGGAAGCTGGGGTTGAAGGCGGTGGCGGTTTATCGCGATGGCTGCAAGCAGTCGCAGCCGCTATCGGCGGCGGGGAGCAAGACGGCGAACTCGACGAAGGATGACGCGGCCAGAAACGCGGCGAGCTTGGCGTTGGCGAATGGGCATGCGGAAGATGAGAATTTGGATGCTCCTCCGCGAGCGGTGCGGCACAAGCTTAAAGAAGAGCGCATGTCGATCACGCACAAGTTCAACATTGGCGGCCACGAAGGCTACATCATTGTTGGACTCTATCCCAATGGCGAACCGGGCGAGATTTTCATCAAGATGGCGAAGGAGGGGTCGACGGTTTCGGGCCTGATGGACAGTTTTGCCCTGGCGGTTTCGATCTCACTGCAGCATGGCGTGCCGTTGAAACTTTTCTGCGAGAAGTTTGCGCACACTCGTTTTGAGCCCAGCGGATGGTCGAGCAATCCGGATATTGGATTTGCGAAATCAATCATGGACTACATTTTCCGCTGGCTGCAGTTGCGCTTCATGACCGGACAGCAGCAGTTCCTGTTCGAGAACCTGCGGCCGAAGCCGGCAGCGGCGCCGGAAGGAGTTGGCGACCTGAACGGTTCGATCCCAGCCACTAACGATCAGCGGTCAGCGACGGGCTCCGGTTCCATTCATGCAGCGGATGCGCTGGCGAGCATGATCGACATGGGAGACGCTCCCAGTTGCCACGTTTGCGGATCGATCATGGTAAGAAACGGGAGTTGCTATAAGTGCATGAGCTGCGGGAGCACGAGCGGGTGCAGCTAGAGTAGTGTGGTGGTGAAAGCCCACTCGTTTTGGGCTCATCATCGCAAAGGGCGCGATGAGTGTGGCACGCGGTCGTATTTTACCTCGGGATAGCAGCGGTCAAACACTACCCATAGTGCCGCGATTACCGCGAAAACGAGGTAGCTTCCCTCGGGTCCGACGGAGCCTCCGGTCAGCCAAACGGGGCCGTGGAAGCTGGAGTTGAGAAGGTGGCCGGGCAGCATCGTGCCACTGTCGGGGACGGAATAAAGATAGCTCTCTCCCCAATCCCACGCCATGTGAAAGCCGACCGCCCACCACAAGTCACCGGTGCGGCGCAAGGTCAGGCAGAAAAAGAAGCCGATCAATCCCGCAGCTACGAGGCCGGTCTTGGCTTCCCCGGGATTGCCGCCATGGATGGCGCCGAAGGAAATGGAAAGCAAGGCTGCCGTGGGCCAGAAACTCATGCCCCGAGAGAGTATCCACTGCGAGTATCCGCGAAGCAGGAACTCTTCAAAGAATCCGGTCAGCAGGAACAGCAGGGCGTAATAGAACGCAAACTTGAAGATGCGTCCGCCATGGAGATCGAGTGAGCCGAAAGAGAAGGCACCGGCAGCGCGCAAGCCTAGCATCAGGAGCGAGAGCGAGACGATTCCCCAGAGCGTTCCTACCCAGAAGTTTCGTCCAAACGCAGCCCGCGACGGAAGGCCAAAGTCGCCGAATGGCACGTGTTCGATGCGGGCCATGACGAAGCCGGGCAAGATGGCGGCCAGCATCATGCAGGCTTCCGTCACCATGCTCCACCAGACAGGCTCGCCGACATGAGCGCGGACAGAATGGGTGATTGCGCCTTCGATCAACAAGACGATGGCGGCGAGGAGCAGATAGATGAGCCAGCGAGTGCCGGCATACATGCCGTCGGGCCCGACCAAGATTTCGCGAAAGGGCGATTCGCGGCTACGATCGGCGAGCGGCGGTGGCGGCGGGAAAGCGAGCGGCGCGGACTCGTCTTTGGCTGGCGCGGTTGAGGGTTCACGCGAGGGTTCGAGAGGGGGCGGAAGCGGATTGTTATCCATCGGTGTCTGGAACATGGTAAAACACTCGGTCGCCTTCCCGCGGTGAATGGTGGGTGAATGTTAGCGTGAAGCCTACGAAAATGTCGCGCGCCTGGCGTGGTTCCGATTCTTTCCGGGGTCCGCAACTGGTTGGGGGAGCGCTGCTGCTCGTGTATCTACTGCAGTGCGTCTGGCTGGTGCGGGCGGCTACGCGGCATGACTGGATTCCGGATTCGGATGAAGCGGTGCGGGTACACCAGGGATACGAACAATGGAAGGGCGACGGGATCGCGGGAACGCCGGAATCGTTGCGGTCGGAAGCGGCGACGGGCTTACCATCGGCGGCGCAGTCGGGCCATCTTCGAGTGCGGGACGGCTATGATCGGGACCGCTCGCCAATGTATTACCTGATCGCGGGCGCTCCGCTGCTGCTGCGCCCCGATTTGTGGTTAGGGCCGGCATTCATGCCACTATTGGCAGTGACTCCGTATCTTTTTTTCGGGGTGATGCTGGGAGGGTCGCTGTGGTATGTGGCGCGGCGTCTTTACGGCAACGCGGGCGGATATATCGCCATGGCGCTCTACTGCTTTTCGCCGGCCATGATTAACGTGTGGGGCCCGCGCAGTCTGGGTGAAATGGGGGCGGTGTGGGGAGCGTTCGGGTGCATTTTCACAGCGATCGCAGTGGCGCACACGCTTTATGCTCCGCGCGAAGTGGTGCTCTGGAACTGGCGGCGGATTCTGCTTCTGGGATTGTCATTGGCGCTGGCGACGGGCAACCAGTTCTCGCTGGGAGTGCTGGCGTTAGTGATTCTGCCGGTGATGTTGTGGGTGGCGCCGGTCCGGCGACGCGCTGCCGTGGCGATATGGGTTGCGGCCATGGGGATCGCCGCCATGCTGCTTTTTGCGGGATATTTTTTTCGGCCGGCGTTGTTCTGGCAAGGCCTGAGGCACGCGAGCTGGATCAACTTCGAAGCGGTGGCATTCGGGATGCCGGTCTCCTACGAGAACGTGGCGCAGACCATGTTTGTCAGTAGTCCGCCGCTGATGCTGGCGCTGCCCGTGGCGCTGATTACATATCTGGGATGGAAGCGGACCCGGTATTTCGGCAACACCGCGCCGCTTCTGATGGCGCTGCTGATGCTGATTCTGGGGCTGGCTGCGCCCAATTTTCCGGGACAAGGATTCCATCTGACGATGCTGGTGTTCCTCTTTGTGTTTGTGAGCGGAGTGTTTGCCGATCTGCTGGAAACGAAACAGGGGCCGCTGGTGGCGGCTGGGTTGTGCGGATTGCTGAGTGCGGCGGCAGCGTGGAACGTGTTGCAGTTGTGGCGGCTGTGATTGCCGTTTGCAATGCGGCAAGGCCGGTTTCTACAGGATAGAATGTGTTTTGCGATCGCAGGGAACGGAGATGAGCACACTGACAGGGACTGCCACATCGAAGACCATCTATGTAACCCGCACCGGCCTGCCACTAAGTTTCCAATTCGAATGGCCATTCCGGCATGCGACCTCGGGGGCGGACTTTGACGTGCTGCATGCGAACATTACGCTGGAGAATTCCGAAGGCCTGCGGGCGCTGGTGGCGGTGAATTTATCGGTAACATTGCGGGAAGTGTTGCCTTCGCTGGAACCGAAAGACACGGAGGGTCCGGTGATCAACGCGCTGCGCAAAGAGGTCGACAACAAGCAAACGGAGTTCGTGAAATCGGGCAAACTGGTGCCGCTGCCCTTCTCCAGCCGGCACTACAGTTTCAAACAGAAGAAGTGGATTTTCGGCCAGGCTAGCGACGAAGAGATTGCGCGCATGATCGAGCGCAAAGTGTACTGGCAAACCCGCCTAGTTGGCGGAGACGTATGGCTGGGCGACCCGATCGAGGCACTCTATGTCGATACGACGACCGATCATATTGCCGAGATTGCCGCCGGGCTTGGGGAGCGTGGACTCCTGACGTTGGCGCGCCGGTATGCGACGGCGCTACCCGGGCTGATGGATCAAAAGGACCGTTTCGAATCGGAGATGGTGCTGGCGCTTCGCCAACTGGAAGAAAAGCACGCTTTCGAACGCGGCTAGAGCTTGTTCCGGCGTTGACAACAATTTTACAAACCACTGACCTCCTCCTGACAACCCGACCTTGTAGTTGCAGATAGCATCCCTTTCGACGCAGAGTTGAGACTTCCTTGGCCTCTCATCGCCTTGGACTCCCACTGCGCGGGCAAGCGTGGCGCCCGTCGAAAACCGCCATCGAATTTCGCTTCGTATTTCGCCTTAAAGGAGAGTTCCCATGCAACAACCGTTTATGAATCGAGCGTCTATGCGTCGAGCATTCCGACTCAACCTCTTCGTCGCCGCACTGTTCGTGCTGGCGATGTCTCTAACGTCCAACCTGGCCATGGCGGTTTGCGGCCAACCTCAGTCGTACACGGCGACGGTGCTGGTGAAAAACACGGGCAAGAAGGCGGATACGCAGCTGATCAATCCGTGGGGGCTGGCGTATGGTCCGGGAGGGCCGTTTTGGCTGAGCGATGAGGGCTCCGGACTGTCGACGCTTTACAGCGGCACCGGGGCAAAACAGAGTCTGGTGGTAACGGTTCCACCGGCCAGCGGGACGGCTCACGGATCGCCGACGGGGATTGTGTACAACGGATCGACGGAATTCCAGATTGACAACTGGACGTCGGCCTTCCTTTTCGCCACGCTAGACGGCACGATCAGCGGTTGGTCGCACTTCGATCCGAGCAACGCTTTGATTGGCGTGAACAACTCCAGTTCGGGGGCGGTCTATACGGGGCTGGCGATCACCAGCCACAGTTCCGGCAACCTGCTGTATGCGGCCGATTTCGCGCACAACAAAGTCGATGTCTACAACGGCACGTTCAAGCTGGTCATGTCGTTCACTGACACGAAATTGCCGGCGGGCTTCGCACCCTTCGGGATTCAGGACATTGGAGGTCAGGTATACGTGGCGTTCGCAGCTACCAACGGCAAGGCTGGTGGATACATCGACATTTTCGACGAAAACGGGACGTTCGTGAAGACGCTGATCCATGGCACGCCGCTCAACCAGCCCTGGGGGATTGCGCTGGCTCCGTCGGACTTCGGCCCGCTCAGCGACACGCTGCTGATCAGCAATAACACCAACAGCGGGAGCATCAACGGTTTCAACGCAAGCACGGGCGAATTTGTGGGGAGCGTGGTGAATTCGGCGAACAAGACCATCCACATCAACCAGCTTTGGGGGATCGAGTTTGGAGGCGGGTCGGCGCAGAACGGCAATGCCAACCAACTCTTTTACACGGCTGGCCCGGCGAACAACGCCGACGGAGTATTCGGCGTGATCAATCTGCAGTAGCTCCTCCCGCCACCCTCCGCGACGGCTTGCGGAGGGTGGTTTTTTCTCAGGCATGGCTAGGGGCGGCCTTCCCTGAATCCTGGTCCCTGAATCCCGGTCCCGAGAAGCTTTTCCCGTCGGACGCGGCCGAGCCCCGTCACCAGACGAGGCTGCCGCCGCGCGGGGGTAACCCCAGCACCGATTACGGAAGTGGACACTGATGGCCGGTTTGGGCCATGGGGGCGGGCAAAGTTTCTCTTGGGAATCGTCCCGGCGATGGTATGATTCATGAACCACCTATGCCGCGCCTGTGGGGCACGGCGGGGAAAATCCATCATTTAAGGGTGAGCCTATGAGCTGGACCAGTCCAGTATTCGAAGAAGTAGTTCTGTGCTGTGAAATCAATTCCTACGTGAGCGCAAAACTCTAAGTCGTCGCGATGCGCATTCAGATCCTCGGTTCTGCGGCCGGGGGGAGGTTCCCGCAGTGGAATTGCGGGTGCGGGAACTGCCGTGCAGTGCGCGGCGCTGGGTACGACGATCTCGCGCGCAAGAGAGTTGCGGGCGAAAATGGCGCAGACAAAGACGCATACAAGGATGACGGGCGCACGAAGCCAGATGCGTCTGGGCTCGCGTTCCGCGGCAGGGCGCGCACGCAGGCTCAAATTGCGGTAAGCGCCGATGGCTCCGCCTGGTTTCTGGCGGGAGCCTCTCCCGACATAGCGTTTCAAATCGAAAGCGGCAGCGCGCTTCATCCCCGGGCGCTGCGCGATTCACCGATAGCGGGCGTCGTGCTCGCGAGCGCGGATCTCGACCACGTGGTTGGATTGCTTCTGCTGCGCGAGTTCCAGCCGTTCCGAGTGTATGCGGCTCCGTCGATCCTGCGGATTCTGCGGGAAGAAAACAGCATGTTTGCGATGTTGAATCGGGTCGAGCCGCAGGTGGTTTGGACGCCGATGAATGCAGGGCGCGTATTTCCCTTGCTGTCCACCGAGGGCGAAGAATCTGGACTGCTATGCGAGGTCCACTCCCTGGCGGGACGCTATCCGAAATATGTTAAAACTAGAGGCCTCGCGGAAGAGGAAGCGACGGCGGCGCTATTTTTTACATCGGGGTCGGGAAAACGCGTGGCTTATGTTCCCGCGGTGGGCAGCCTGAGCGATGGGCTGCTGGCGAAGATCGAGAACGTGGACCTGCTGTTGTTCGACGGCACGTTTTGGAGCGACGATGAACTGCAGCGGGTTCAGGGGAGCAGCGAAACGGCGCACGAGATGGGGCACATTCCGGTGGAAGAAAGCCTGCGGCTGCTGCGAAATGCCGGGACTAGAATCGGGCGCAAGATGTTGATTCATGTCAACAACACGAATCCGATCCTGAACGAAGCGAGTCCGGAACATGCGGCGGTGCGCCAGGCCGGATGGGAAGTGGCGGAGGACAATTGGCAAGTGGAACTGTAGGTTCGGGAAAAGTTGCGGCGGAGTTTTCTGCTCCCAAGCTGACGTTTGAGGAATTGCGGAGCGCGCTGCGGCAGGTGGGGGAAGAACGGTATCACCACAAACATCCTTTTCACCTGCTGATGCACGAAGGCAAGCTCACGCGGGGGCAGTTGCAGGCGTGGGCGCTGAACCGGTATTACTACCAGTCGATCATTCCCATCAAAGACGCGATTATACTTTCGCGGGCGCTGGATCCGAAATTCCGGCGGGTATGGCGGAAACGCATAGTGGATCACGATGGCGATGAGCAAAGGAATGGCGGGATTCTGCGGTGGATCAAGCTGGCGGAAGCAACCGGGCTCGATCGGGAGCGGGTGGTAAGTGGGACAGAGGTGCTGCCGGCCTCGCGTTTTATCGGAAATGAGTATCTGAACCTGGTGCGGACGCGGCCGTTTGTGGAGTGCGTGGCGTCGTCGCTGACCGAACTTTTTTCGAAAGATCTGATCGCGCTGCGCATGGATCGAATGCGGCAGCATTATCCGTGGCTGGTTTCAGGGCTGGACTACTTTGAGGCGCGGCTGACGGAGGCTCCGGAAGACGCTGCCTTTGCGATCCAGTACGTGTATGAGCACGCCGCGACTCGGGGCGAGCAGGAGCGGGCGATCCAGGCATTGCGCGACAAGTGCGACATTTTGTGGGCGCAACTGGACGCGCTTTATTTCGCTTATGTCGAGCCCGGCTGGCCGCCGCCGGGGGCTTTTCGGCTGGAGGCGGATCATGGCTGAGCTGACCGACGCGAGCATTCCAAAGTTTGCCCCGGGATGCCGCTGGGGCGGAACGACGGAAGCGCCGGTGGTTCTGTTTCCGGAGGGCGCGATACGGGTGGAAGGAACGGGGCGCATCATTCTCGAACTCTGCGACGGCCATTTTTCGCTGGCGGAAATTGTGCAGAAGCTGGAGACGCAGTTCATTTTGGCGCCGAAGGGAAAGATCCGGGCCGATGTGTTGGTATTTTTGGAGCAACTGCACGCCAAGCGGATTGTTGACTATTGAATCATTGAATCAATGAGTCAGTGCTGCAATGATTCAATACTTCCATGGCTCAATGTTCCAATCCGCTGGCCCTGATTGCCGAGATCACGCACCGCTGTCCGCTGCATTGCGTGTATTGCTCGAATCCGCTGGAGCTGACGTCGCGCCAGGAAGAGCTTGCCACCGGCGACTGGCTGCGGGTTTTCGACGAGGCGGCGGCGCTTGGCGTACTGCATCTTCACCTCACGGGGGGTGAGCCGCTGGCGCGTCCGGATCTTACTGAGCTCATCGAAGGCGCGCGCCGGGCGCGGTTGTACACAAACCTGATCACGTCTGGAATCGGACTTTCACGGGAGCGACTGACGCAACTGGTGGGAGCGGGGCTCGATCACATTCAACTCAGTTTCCAGGATACGAGCGAAGGTCAAGCCAACTGGATTGCCGGAACGCGGGCGCACGCCCACAAGGTGGAGCTGGCGGGGTGGATCCGCGAACATCGCATTGCATTTACGGTGAACCTGGTGGTTCATCGCCAGAACATCGATCATCTGGATGCCATGATACGGGCGCTCGAAGCGCTGCGTCCCGATCGCATGGAGATTGCGCACGCGCAGTATTACGGATGGGCGCTGCAGAACCGGCCGGCGTTGCTGCCGACGCGGGCGCAACTCGACGACGCGGTGGCTGTGGTTCGGGCGGCCGAGGAGCGTTTGCGGGGGCAGGTTCGCATCGACATGGTTGTACCGGACTATCACGCCCGCTATCCCAAGGCCTGTATGGGGGGATGGGGACGGCAGTTGCTGCTGATCGATCCGGCCGGGCGAGCGTTGCCTTGCCATGCGGCGGGGGTGATTCCAGGCCTTCGTTTTGACAATGTGCGCGAACGCGCGCTGGGCTGGATCTGGCAAAGCTCGGAGGCATTTCAGAAGTTCCGCGGCGAGGAGTGGATGGCTGAGCCTTGCCGCTCCTGTGACCGGCGGAAAGAGGATTTTGGGGGGTGCCGATGCCAGGCGTTTCTGCTGACGGGCGATGCCAGGGCGACGGACCCGGTGTGCGAGCTAGCACCCTTGCATCACCTGATTGAAGATGCGGTGCGGGTGGACGCAGTGACGGGTCTGGCGCCGGCGGCGCGCGAGGCGCCCTTCCATGTTCTGCAGGAGAACATGGCCGGTTTTTGGAGCTACCGGACGGATCCGAAGTGAAGAGCTGGTGCATTCGTGGTGAGTTTGGGCGGCGGTGTCGGCGGCAATTCGGGGAGGTGTCCTTGACACCATGCGAGCGGTCCGGCATTCTATTGAGCTTAGGGATAAGGTGCGTTTCTTTCTGTGCCGTTCCGGACGAAGCTGGAAGGCGGCATCGCCGTTTGCAGGCTTCAAGGGATTAGGATGTCCGGCCCTAGCGAGAGTTCACATCACGAGTTCACAGCGAGAGACTCAACAGGAAAAGTTGAGCGGTGAAAAGCAGCAAACTTGTGCCGAGATCCGCTCGGCGAGCGGGCGGAAGGGGTTTGCGGCGGGCTCGATTTCGGCTGGGTAGTTTGGTTGCTATTTGGTTCTAGGGGATCGACTTGGCGCTGCAAATCCTATTGCGTGGCATGGCATCGGCGATGGCTGGCCGATTGGCGTTTTGGTTGCAACTACCGGGGGGCACCAGTCTGCTCGGGTTGGCACCGCTGCTGTTTATCTTTGCCATTTTTTATTTTTTGCTGATATTGCCGCAGCAGCGCAAGCAAAAGAAGTGGCAGGCGATGTTGAGCGAATTGAAGAATGGGGACAAGATCGTGACCAGCGGCGGTTTGCGGGGGACGATTATCAGTCTCAAGGACGATGCGCTGACGTTGCGCGTGCCGCCTGACAATTTGAAGCTTGAAATCAGCCGCGCATCGGTGGTGTCGGTGACGACGGCGGAAGAAGGGAAGTAACCGCTGTTCGCTGTTCGTCATTCGCTCTTCGCGGGGCGGTGAGGCGATGATTCCTGGCCTAGCCGTGAAGGTTTGCGAAAAGCGAAAAGCGAGCGGAGAACGACTGCTTTTCCATGAATAAGAATCTTACCTGGAAATTAGTGGTGATCGTTGGCATCCTGCTGGTGTTTCTGGCGGGGATCTTCGGCATTCCGAAGGACTGGTCGGGCAAGGGCATCGTAGCTTCGATCACCGACCGTATTCACCTAGGGCTCGATCTTCGGGGCGGGACGCACCTGATACTTCAGGTGCAGGTCAATGACGCGGTGAACGTGGATTCCGACAACGCGCTGGCGCGGCTGAAGGAAGACATGCGGACGCGCAAGATCAACTACGCGGACATTCTTAAGCCCGATGCGGTGAACCATCCGGAAACGATCGTGGTGAAAGGGGTTCCGCCGGAGCAGACGAGCGATTTCAAGAGCATTATTTCGGACCGGCTGCCGGAGTATGACGCCACCTCGGGGGCGGAAAACTCGTGGACGGTGGCGATGAAGGCGCAGAACCTGGCCGACCTGAAGAACCGGGCGGTGTCGCAGGCCATCGAGACGATCCGGAATCGGATCGACCAGTTGGGGGTGAGTGAGCCGGTGATCCAGGAGCACGGGCTGGGGCAGTATCAGATTCTGGTGCAGTTGCCGGGGGTGGACGATCCGGCGCGGGTGAAGGAGATCATGCAGTCGACGGCGATGCTGGAAATCAGGCAATCGCTGGGGGGGCCGTATTCGAGCGAGCAAGCCGCGTTGCAGGAGCACGGCGGGGTGCTGCCTCCGGACTCGGTAGTGATGGCGGGCAAGAGCATTGGCTCGCGCAATACGGAAGGCGGCGAGGCTTATTACATTATCTCGCGGGCGTCGGCGGTGACGGGCCGCGATCTAAGGACAGCGGAGCCGAGCACGGACGAGAATGGGCAGGCGGCGGTGCGCTTTATTCTCACATCGGAGGGCGGTCGCAAGTTCTACTCCTTCACGTCGACGCATGTGGGCGACAATCTGGCGGTGGTTCTCGATAACAAAGTGCAGGAAGTGGCGGTGATCAAAGACGCGATTCATGACACCGGCATCATCAACGGGCGGTTCACGCAGCAGGAGACGCAGGATCTTTCGATGACGCTGCGATCGGGAGCTCTGCCGGCGGGAATCAAGTATCTGGAAGAGCGGACGGTGGGGCCATCGCTGGGAGCGGATTCGATTCGTTCGGGAGTGCAGGCGGCGATCTACGGCATGCTGGCGGTGCTGGTCTTCATGCTGGTGTACTACCGCTGGGCGGGGGTGAATGCGGACATCGCGCTGATCCTGAACCTGGTGATCCTGCTGGGGTTCATGGGCTATTTTGGAGCGGTGCTGACGCTGCCGGGAATTGCGGGCGTGATCCTGACGGTCGGCATGGGTGTGGATTCGAACGTGCTGATTTTTGAGCGTATCCGGGAAGAGTTAAGGAATGGGAAGACGCCGCCGTCGGCGGTGGAGCAGGGCTTCAGCCATGCCTGGATCACGATCGTGGATACGCACGTGACGACGATTGTGTCGGCGGCGATTCTTTTCATTTTTGGAACCGGGCCGGTGAAGGGTTTCGCCACGACGCTGGTGTTTGGTCTGCTGGCAAACCTGTTTACGGCGGTGTTTGTCTCGCGGGTGATTTTTGATTGGGTGCTGAGCCGGAAACAACGTGGCGAGGCGCTGAGTATTTAGAGGGCGTCGTTCGTGGTTCGCGATTCGCTTTTCGCAAGTCAAATGCGTGCGCGATCAGCGAGTAGCGAACGACGAACAGCTGATTTTTGAAGGGATCGTAAGCAGCGTGGAATTCTTTAGAGACACAAACATCGATTTTCTCGGGAAGAAGTGGTATTTTCTGACCTTCTCGCTTATTTTCAGCGTGGCGGGCGTGCTGTCCATGGCGTTCTGGCATGGTATCCCGCTGGGGGTGGACTTCCGCGGCGGCACGCTGGTGTATGTGAAGTACTCCCACACCCCGGATCCCTCGTCGATTCACAACGAGATTGAGCGCGCCGGATTGAAGAATGCGCGGGTGCAACGGTACGGGCAGGCCGCCAATAACGAAGTGCTGATCGCGCTCGACATTCAGGAGACGAGCGAACAGGCGCTGGACAAGGGCAAACTCGAGATCATTCAGGCGCTGGAAAGCCGCGCGGCCACGGGCAAGCAGGACCTCAACAACTCCAGTTCGTTGACCGTGACGAATTATCTTTTGGAGAAGGATCCGCTACATCTGAGCACGGACGCCAATGCGCGCTACACGGCGATTGCTCAGGCGATTGTGGACTATCGCGACAAGACGAAGAGCGGGGTGCTGGGTTCGATCGATGAATTAAAGGGTGTGGCGGATCCTGCGGTGGTTGGGTCGCTACAGGACAATTTTTTTGTCTCCGATTTTGGCATTCGCAACGTGGAGATTGTGGGCCCGCAGGTGGGACAGCAGTTACGCAAGCAAGCCATTCTTGCGACGCTGTATTCGCTGGCAGGGATGTTGATTTATCTGGGGTTCCGCTTCGAATGGATTTATGGAGTGGCGGCGGTATTGACGGTTTTCCACGACACTCTGATTACGGTGGGGGCGTTCTCGCTGCTGAATTGGGAAATCTCGCTGACGGTGATTGCGGCGATCCTGACCCTGATCGGGTACTCGAATAACGACACGATCGTGGTCTTTGACCGGATCCGGGAAAACATCAAACTGCTGCGGCGGGACAAACTGGCGGACATCGTCAATAAAAGTATTAATCAGACTTTGAGCCGAACTATCTTGACAGCGGGCCTGACTTTCCTTACCGTGCTTGCTCTGTTCCTTTTCGGTGGCGAGGTGCTGCATGGATTCAGCTTCGCGCTGGTGATCGGAATTCTGATCGGGACGTATTCATCGATCGCGATAGCAGCGCCGATTCTGGTGGCATACCAGGAATGGCGAGGGGAGCGGGGGAAGAAGCCGATTGCGATGCCGCTGCGGTCGGGCAACGGGCCGACGCAGGCGAAGGAAAAAGTTAAGGTTTAAAGTGGCAGTTGTGGCGTAGAATCATGGACCTGCCCGGAGAGGCAGGGTTGGCTGAAGGTCAAACTCGCGGAGACGAGAGACCGGGAGCAAAGAGGGCGCAGGCGGTGTCTAACTTCTAGTACGGTCTGTTGGTAGGAGAAGCCTATGTTTGAAGACAGCCTTATTGAGTCGGGAAACAGGTTCAAGGC
>PLBE01000099.1 GCA_003134435.1 Acidobacteriaceae bacterium | reverse complement strand
TTTTTTCGGCGGTTCACAATAAACGTATCCGTTCGCTTATTGTTCCTCGTCTTGAATCCCCGCGTCGGCTGGCCCCACGGTGTCACCGGATGGCGGCCACCGGAGGTCTTGCCTTCGCCGCCACCATGCGGATGGTCCACCGGGTTCATCGAAACGCCGCGGTTATGCGGACGCTTTCCCACCCAGCGCGTGCGCCCCGCCTTACCCCAGGTGACGTTTTCGTGATCCGTATTTCCAACCTGCCCAATCGTCGCCAGACAATCCAGCGCCACCTTGCGGGTCTCGCCCGAAGGCAGCTTGACCAGTCCGTAGTCGCCTTCTTTGGCGATCAACTGCGCCGAACCGCCCGCCGAGCGCACCATCTGCGCTCCTTTGCCCGGACGCAGTTCGATATTGTGAATCGTCGTGCCCGGCGGAATGTTCCGCAGCGGCAATGCGTTCCCAATCAGAATATCGGCATCGGGACCGCTCAAAATCTTCTGCCCCACCTTTAATCCGTCCGGTTGCACAATGTAACGCTTCTCGCCATCGGCATAGCTCAGCAGGGCGATTCGCGCCGAGCGCCCCGGATCGTATTCGATCGTCACCACCGTCGCGGGAATCCCGTGCTTGTCGCGCTTGAAATCGATCGTGCGCAGTTTCCGCTTATTGCCGCCGCCCCGGAAGCGCATCGTCGTGTCGCCGGAATTACGCCGGCCACCCGTCCGCAACTTGCCTTCCACCAGCGGCTTGTGCGGCTTCTTCGACGTAATATCGTCGGTTACAAGGGTCGTGCGATACCGCAGCGTCTGCGTTGTCGGTCTGTAAGTCTTTATGGCCATATCTAGCTCGCTACTCTTTTTGTCGCTGGTCGCTCGTCATTCGTCGTCTAGCGATTCGATTTTCCGAACGACTAACAACCAGCGACCAGCGGCTGTACTACAAATTCTGTGCGTACTCCGGCATCTTCTCGCCGCTCTTCAAGCGCACAAACGCTTTCTTCCAGTCGGGACGGTAGCCTGTAAACTTGCCCCGCCGCCGTTCTTTCCCCGGATAATTCGCCGTCCGCACCGACGCCACTTTCACCTTGAAGATCGCCTGCACCGCTTCTTTGATCTCCGTCTTCGTCGCTTTCGGCGCCACCTGGAACACCAGCGTGTTCTGGGTCTCTTTAATCCCGAGACCCTTCTCCGTGATCACCGGCTTCTGGATAATCTGATAGGCGGATTTCATCAGGCCACCTCCGGCTGCGCCTTACGCGAACGCCGCGCGGGTTTCTTTTTTTCCGGCTCCGGCTCCGCATCATGCTGCCGCCGCGTGGCCGACTTCTTCAGCGAATCCTGCAACTTTTCCAGCGCCGGCTGCGCGAACACCACATGGGTGTAGCGCATCAGGTGATAGGGATGCACTTCGTTCGCCTTCACCAGTGCGAGCCCGTCGATGTTCCGCGCACTCAACTCCAGATTCTTGTTTTCCGTCGTCGAAACATCGACCAGCAGGATCGTGCCCTCGATCTTCAGCTTGTCGAGCGCCTCGCGAAAGAGTTTGGTCTTCGCCTCTTTCAGGTCGAAAGCCTTCACCACGGTCAGCTTGCCGTCCGCAAATTTCGAGGCCAGCGCCGAGCGCAAAGCGCCCAGCAGCTTCTTCTTCGGGAAAGCATAATCGTAAGAGCGCGGCTGCGGCCCGTGGACGGTGCCGCCGTGGCGCCACAGTGGCGAACGAATCGAGCCGATACGCGCCCGCCCCGTCCCCTTCTGCTTCCACAGCTTCTTGCCCGACCCGGAAACCCGCCAGCGGTTCTTGGTGGCATGCGTCCCCGCGCGCGCCGCAGCGCGATAATGCGTGATCGCTTCCCAGAGCAAGTCTTCGTTGACCGCGCCGAAAACTTCGTCGGCCAGGTCCAGCGTCCCCGCCTTCGCTCCGTTCAGGTTGTAAACATCAATCGTCGCCATATTTCTTTCTCGCATTACTGAGTACTGGTCACTGGTTACTGGGTACTGGCAACTGCCCTTACCCCTTCTTCGCCGCGCGCTTGGCTGCCTTCAGCGGATCCACCGTCGCCGAGCCCGCAAATCCGCGGCGCTCTCGTGGCGGCTTCTTCGCCTTGTTAATCATGATGTAGCCGCCGTTCGCGCCCGGAACGCTGCCTTCCACCACCAGAAGATTCTCGTCTTTATCGACGCCGAGAATCCGCAGGTTCCGCGTCGTGATCCGCGCATCGCCCATGTGCCCCGACATCCGCATTCCTTTGAAGACACGCGAAGGAAACGCCGACGAACCAATCGAACCCGTTATCTGAAACATCGAACCGTGCGACTTTGGACCACCGGCAAAATGATGCCGCTTTACCACACCCTGAAAACCGTGCCCCTTGCTGGTTCCAATCACATCGACAAAGCGCTCGCCTTCAAAAATATCCACCAGCACCCGGTCGCCAACCTTTATCACGCCTTCCGTCGTCTCGCCCGGCGCGTCGACTTCGATGTTGACTTCGCGCAGGAATTTCACCGGCGGCAGGTTGTGCTTGGCAAAGTGTCCCCGCATCGCTTTCGTCAGCTTCTTCTCTTTCACAAACTCGACCAGGCCGATCTGCGCCGACTCGTATCCGTCTTTGAGGCTGGTCTTGTGCTGGGTAATCACGCACGGCCCCGCCTGCAACACCGTCGCCGGCCGCACATCGCCCTTCGAATCGAAGAGTTGCGTCATGCCGACCTTCTTGCCCAGAATTCCTGTAACTCTCGCCATTTCCTTCTCCGTTCCCAGCTTGGCTCGTCGATCCGCGACTGCTATTGGCTGGGCGCCCTTCGGACCAAAGTCCTTGGTCGTTTTGTCGATAGTCGTTAGTCGTTAGTCGTTAGTCGCCAGTCGTTAGCAAATCAGCCACTGGCGAACGACCAGCTCACCACCATCGACTTACTTATGCTCTTTCCCGAACGCCTTAATCTCCACGTCCACGCCCGCCGGCAGATCGAGC
Organism: Acidobacteriaceae bacterium; assembly: GCA_003134435.1. Taxonomy (GTDB): domain Bacteria; phylum Acidobacteriota; class Terriglobia; order Terriglobales; family Acidobacteriaceae; genus Acidiflorens. Next base: position 593 of record PLBE01000099.1, on the reverse strand, counting down.
TTCATCAACGCGTCGACTGTCTGCTGCGTCGGCTCCAAAATATCGAGCAGCCGCTTGTGGGTGCGGATTTCAAACGCTTCCCGCGATTTCTTATCCACGTGCGGCGACCGCAGCACGCAATACTTGTTCTTCATCGTGGGCAGCGGAATCGGACCCGCGATTTGCGCGCCCGTGCGTTTCGCCGTCTCTACAATCTCGCCTGTCGACTGATCCAGAATGCGGTAGTCGTAAGCCTTTAACCGAATGCGAATTCTTTCTTTTCCAGTCACTGTTCACTCTCTTTGCCCCTCCCGGCTTCTCCGGGAGGAAAGAACTGGCGGCAGGAAGCAAGCCGCTATTAGGTTTTCACTTCCGCAATCTGATCTCTTACCTCTGACTCGCCTTACGTCACAATCTCCGCAATCGTCCCCGCTCCCACCGTGTGGCCGCCTTCGCGGATCGCAAACCGCAATCCCTTTTCCATCGCCACCGGCGTGATCAGTTCGATCACCAGGCTCACGTTGTCTCCCGGCATCACCATCTCCGTCCCCGCCGGCAACTCCGCAATCCCCGTCACGTCCGTCGTCCGCAGATAAAACTGCGGCCGATATCCC
>PLBE01000018.1 GCA_003134435.1 Acidobacteriaceae bacterium | reverse complement strand
TGACGTACCCGATACATTGCCGTCAGGCAGCGTGGCCGATTCGCCGGAAGCAAAGGCCTAACGCCGATTTTAATATCCTGTGGGAAGGAAGCGGGAGGCTGTCGCTGGTTGCGTTGTGGATCTCCTTCGGAACACGGGAAGCGGATCGCCAAGAACGAACAGGATCGCTCATCGATAACTGATTGAAAAAACGGCGACACGGATTGTCCCAAAATACTCGACCATGACTGGACCCCGAAACTCGATCACGAAGATCTCTGCCTTGACGGGTGGAAATGGCTGAACCGCCAACCCTTGGGCTTTAGCGCTTTATGCGCTAAGTACATTTAGTAGTTTCCAGCAACGACGTTCGCGAGAAATAACCTCAAAACCCGTACGAAACCTGTACGCCGATCTGGTGGCGCGCTTTGAGATTAATACCGGTCGCGCCGGAGCCATAAACCTGGCCGGCGATCTGCGCTACGCCGAGGTCGAAGTTCAGTTTGTACTTCGACGTTGGAACGAAGCGCGCTGCGTAGGTTAGTGTGGTTGGAATGTTCAACGGAGTCGTACCATTCTGGCCGTCGAACCCATAGGGATGGTGAGGCTGCTGCGATGCTTCCGAGGCAAGCGTGAGCGTGCTCCTGGACGGAAGCTTGAAAGTAAATGCAACCGCGCCGAAAGCGCGTTCTTGCCAATCGGGCGCGCTTCCACCCATGCCCCAAAGCTCGGCATCGGTGCCACGAACTCCGGCGCTCAGCAAGATAGGAATCAGCCTGGTCGGAATAGCCTTGGAGGCAACCAGATATACGCTGCCATTCGTATGTCCGCCGGAGGTTGGCCGACCCACACCCGTCGGTTGGTAGTCGCCGACATTGCGAACCCCAACGCGGGCAATCCCTCCCACTGAGAGGGCTGGAACCCACTTGGTCTTGAAGGAATTCTCCGGCACCAGCATGAATTTGGCATTGAAAATATCGAACCCGCTTTGCCACAAATAGCTGAGGTCCGGATCGTTGCCGAAAGTGTGGAACTCATGGGTGTAGCCAATCTCCATGCGCTTGCCGATGCCGAGTTCGAGAGAGGTCTCATGGAAATCGCCGATGACCGGGCCGGCGCTCAGGAAGTGATACGCCAGGACGGGGTGGAACCTCTCGGTTTCGGACGATGCAGTATAGGCCAATGGAGTTACGAAGACGCCGGTCTCTCCCTCCCACCCCAGCGCCTGTGCGTGAGAAGGTGCGGCCGAACCGAAGGCGAAGACTACGACGACAAAGAGCGCAGCCAAAGCGGGGCCGCCGCAACCGTTTCTGAGTTGCCTTGCATATAACGAGTTCATATTGAAGAACCTCCCTAATTAAGCGTGAACTAATTCTTGGGCCGGAGTGGAACGTGTGGTCGATTGCCCTGTCTTGCTGTAATCAATGACCACGCGCGCGGGAACGTCCCCGTGTTCGAGCCGTTTGAAAATGTCGTTGATTGCCGAGAGCGGCTGCAGTTCGATGTCGGCCTTGACTTTGCCTTTAACGGCGAAGTCGAGCGATTCGGCCATGTCCTCGCGGGTTCCGACGAAGGAACCTCGAATGGTGATGCAGTTGGCCACCACATCGAACAGCGGCACCGGAAAATCACCCGGTGGCAGACCGACCAGAACGCACGTGCCGCGCCTCCGAACCATGCCGATCCCCTGCTTGAATGCGACGAGCGACGGTGCCGTAATCAAAACCCCGTGAGCTCCGCCATCGGTTCCTTTTTTCACCGCTGCTCCCGGATCGCCATGCCTGGGGTTGACGGTGAGATCGGCGCCTAATTCCTTTGCCAGGGCCAATTTGCTGTCCTCAATGTCGACCGCGCAGACCAACAGGCCCATGGCCTTGGCATATTGAATGCCAAGATGTCCGAGGCCGCCGCAACCTGAGATCGCGATCCATTGGCCGGGCTTCGCCTCCGTTTGTTTGATTCCCTTATAGGTGGTGATGCCGGCGCAAATGAGCGGCGCTGCCTCCGTGGACGCAAGGCCTTTCGGAATGTGCGCCACATAATCCGGATCAGCAAGGATGTATTCGGCGAAGCCGCCGTTCTTTGTGTAGCCTCCGAACTGCGCATCGGGACAAACCGTTTCCCATGCCGATAGGCAATATTCACAATGACCGCAAGCGGAGTAGAGCCACGGCACACCGACGCGGTCGCCCTCTTTCACAAGGGTGACTCCCGCTCCAACAGCCGCGACCAGGCCGATCGCTTCATGGCCTGGGATGAACGGAAGGGTCGGCTTGAGCGGCCAATCGCCGTCAGCCGCGTGGAGATCAGTGTGGCAAACGCCGCACGCCTCGGTCTTCACCACGATCTGTCCAACTCCGGGCGTGGGGATGTCCCACTCGCGAAGCACAAGCGGCTTTCCGAACTGCTCAACTACTGCTGCATGCATCTTTTTTGTTGCCATGACGTTCCTCTTTTCAAGTTTCGCGAATTCGTTGTGGTGGGGCGCCGGTCAATTAGGCAACCGCCGCACCGAGTCCTCTGACGGCTTCGATCATCTGCACCAATACGGCCTGAGCGTCGCCGTAAACCATGTTGCAGTTTTCGGCGTAGAACAGTGCGTTGACGATTCCGGCGTAGCCTTTGCCCTGGCCCCGCTTGACGACGTAGACCTTCTTCGCCTTGTCGGCGTTCAGGATGGGCATTCCGTAAATCGGAGAGCTCTTGTCGTCGCGCGCCGCCGGGTTGACGACATCGTTAGCGCCAATGACGAGCGCAACGTCGGTGGTCGCAAAGTCGGGGTTGATGTCGGCGAGTTGGAAAATCAGGTCGTAGGGCACTCCGGCTTCCGCTAGCAGAACGTCCATCTGTCCCGGCATACGTCCGGCCACAGGGTGAATGGCAAATCTGACTTCGACTCCAGCAGCTTGCAGAAGCTTCACAAATTCATAGAGCTTCTGCTGCGCCTGAGCGACCGCAAGACCGTAACCCGGCACGATGATCACGCTCTTGGCGTAGCGCATGAAGATGCCGGCGTCCGACGCCTCCACCGGTTTCAGGCTGCCTTTGATCGCGCCTTGCTTGTGCTTGGTTGCATCGCCGAAGTCGGAGAAAAGAATATTACTGACCGAGCGGTTCATGGCCTGCGCCATGATCAACGTCAGGAACATTCCCGCCGCCCCGACCACCATGCCCGCGATCATCAACGCTGGATTCTGCAACACGAATCCATCAAGCGCCACTGCCAGGCCAGTAAGGGCGTTATAGATGGAGATCACGACCGGCATATCCGCTCCGCCAATGGGAAGCGTGATAAAAACTCCGAAAAGCAATCCGCAGCCGAAGAATATGGCAATCAGCGCGAAGATCGGTAACAGTGGCGCGGCGCCACCCTGCCAGATGAAAACCAAGTATCCCGCGACCGCAAGCGTCGCCAGGAATACAAGGGCGTTGAAGTAGCGCTGCCCTTTGAAACGCAACGGCTGCTTAAGAACCTCATCCAGCTTGGCCCAGGCGATAAGCGATCCCGACAGCGACACCGCACCGATCAAGCCTCCGATCAGAGCGAGGATCAGTGCCGGTCCTTCAGCTTTGCGGCCAATCAAAGTGACCGCGGCGATTGCACCCGCCGCGCCGCCTCCCATGCCGTTATAGAGCGCCACCATCTGGGGCATCGCAGTGAGCTTTACCGTTTTGCCTTTCCACCAGGCGAGGCCAACGCCAATCATCAGCATGGTGGCAGCGAGCACGATATTGACGATCAGATGCGGCCGCGCGGCCGCGCTGACTCCGACAACGTTGAGAAAACAGGCAAGAACCGCGACCAGCATGCCCACGCCGGCGACTCTGATTCCGGAGCGAGCGCTCTCCGGCGATGACATTCGCTTGAGGCCAAACATCAAAAGAAAAGCCGCGGCTAGATCGGCTGCGCCGGTAATGAGATGAGAAATGAAAATCAGCATAGGGTCTCCTAGCTCTTCTTCGCGTGAACCGCGCGGGGATGCTTGGCGGACTGTTTTCCACTGCTCTTGAACATGGCGAGCATGCGGTCGGTCACAGCGTATCCGCCGGCGACGTTGCCCGCGCCGAGCAGCACCGCGGAGCATGCGATCAACTGCTCAGGGACCGTGCTGGCGTTGAGCAATGTGTAGATGGCGCCGATTACGACAATGCCATGCACGAAGTTGGATCCCGACATCAGGGGCGTGTGTAGAATGGCGGGAACATTGCCGATGATGACCCAACCGCCGAATGCGGCCAGCATGAAGATGTAAAGAGCGACGAACCCGGTAATGGCGATCGAAAAGTGCATGATGAACTCCCGTCTTATCAGGGTGAAGATTAGGCCGCTTTTGTGGGCGGCTTGGTTGCTGGATGGTTGCTCTCGGAGGCGGCCTTTTCTGGAGCCGTCTTTTCCGCAACAACGCTCATCTTTCCGTCGTGAGTCAATGCGGTCTTGGCCAGCACTTCATCCGTCCAATCAATCTTGATGATGTTGTCCTTGAGCATGAGGGCCAGCAGGTTGTACTGGTTGTGGGCGTAGAGTTCGCTCGCATCCTGCGCGAGCAGCGACGGCACGTTGAGCGGCGCCACGATGGTTACGTCCCCGACCTGCGTGGTCTTGCCCGGCACCGTGTCATCGCAGTTGCCACCGCCTTCGGCTGAGAGATCGACGATGACCGCACCGGGCTTCATCCCTTTTACTTGCTCCTTGCTGATGAGCTTCGGCGAGGGCCGGCCGGGAATGGCTGCGGTCGTGACGATCAGGTCGGACTGCTGAATGTGTTTGGTCAAAACCGCGGCGACCTTGGTTTTCTCTTCGGCCGTCAGTTCGCGGGCATAACCGCCCTTGCCGGTGGCATCGACTCCCGTGTCCACAAACGTTGCGCCGAGCGATGCGACCTGCTCCGCTGTATCCGGGCGGACGTCATAACCTTCGACGATCGCTCCGAGACGGTGAGCGGTCGCCACGGCCTCCAGGCCTGCGACGCCAAGTCCCATGACCAGCACTTTGGCTGGCCCAATCGCTCCCGCTGCGGTCGTGATCTTGGGCAATACGCGAATCAGATGCGTAGCACCAAGTTCGACGGCGTAGTATCCCGCCAATGCGGACTGGCTGGAAAGAGCGTCCATGGATTGCGCCCGGGTGATGCGCGGAATGCGTTCCATGGCGAAGCACGTAATCTTCTTTCGGAGCAACCGCTGCACCAGCGAGTGCTCTTTCCCCGCATAAATAAAGGAAATAAGGATTGCTCCTTCTTTCATCGCATCCACCACATCCGCGGCGGGAGGATTCACCGCGAGCACTACGTCGGCGTCGGCGACCAACTTGTGGCGATCGTCGACAAAGGCAACATCCTTGAAGGAACTGTCGGCGAACTTACTTGCCACACCCGCACCGGACTGCATGTGCAGTTCTGCGCCCAGTTTGATCAGCCTAGCGGTGACGGAGGGCACCAACGCCACCCGCCGTTCATGCGGCTGCGTCTCTTTAAGAACTGCAACATTGACGAACATTCCGAAACCTCCTATGCCTCTGCGGACCGTTTGCACACCAGTCCCTTTGTGTGTTCGACAGGGCGCTCGCAGATGCGAGCGCCTCGTCGAGACATCACACTCTCGTGGTTGGTTTATGTAGGGTTAGACGACGGGCGCCGGAACGTCGGCTTCACGCACAAGTTTCTTGTTCACGAACTCCTGGATGCCCATGTCGCCGAGTTCGCGGCCGTAGCCAGAGTACTTGATTCCGCCGAAAGGCAGTTCAGCGTCCGACCAATCGATGTTGTTGATGAACATCATGCCCGTCTCTACACGGCTGGCCACGCGTTTCCCGCGCTCCAGATCCTGCGTAAAGACCGAACCACCTAGTCCGAAGTCGGAGTCGTTGGCCAATGCGACCGCCTCATCCTCGTTCTTGACTTTGAATACCATCGCCACCGGTCCAAAAAACTCGTCGCGGAACGCTGGGTTCTCGGGTTTCACATCCGTCAGAATGGTCGCCTCCATGAAAGAGCCGGCCCGATGGATGCGTTTGCCGCCCAGCGCAACTTTGGCGCCCTTGGCAACCGCCCCTTCCACTTGCTTGAGAAGTTGCACCAGCGCGGACTCCGTAGACAAGGGGCCATGCGTCGTCTTCTCATCCAGCGGATCGCCAGGCGTCAGGCTGGAGAGAGCGGTTTTGAACTTCTCCAGGAACTTGTCATAGATTTCTTCCACGACGATGAAGCGCTTGGCCGCGCAGCAGGTTTGCCCCGCGTTGTACATTCTGCCCCACAGTGCCCAGGGAATTGTCTTGTCGAGATCGGCGTCCTCGAACACGATGAAGGCATCACTGCCCCCGAGTTCCATCGACGATATCTTCAAGTTCTGCCCGGCTCTGGCGGCAATGCTCCGGCCCGCGGCGACGCTGCCCGTCAAGGCCACGCCTTTGATGCGAGGGTCGTCGATTACCTTGTCGGACTGCTTATGCGAGATCAACAGATTGGTATAGAGTCCCGCGGGCGCGCCCGCATCTAGCCACAGTTGCTCGAAAGCGATCGCACATTGCGGCACGCAGCCGGCGTGCTTCACCAAGATCGTGTTGCCAGCCATAATGTGAGGGCCTGCCACTCGCGCCAGTTGATAGTAGGGAAAATTCCACGGCTCGACGCAGAAGATCACCCCAATGGGGCTGCTCTCCATATGAGCTGTTCCGACTGTCGGATTAAGCTTTTTCGGCGCCAGGAAGCGCTCGCCATTCTTGGCGTAGTAAGCCAGGATGTCGCCGCTGAACTTTACTTCTCCGCGCGATTCATTGATCAGCTTGCCCATCTCAAGCGAGGCCAGCTTGGCGAACTTGTCGATATCGGCATGCATGAGTTGCGCGGCCTTGGC
>PLBE01000136.1 GCA_003134435.1 Acidobacteriaceae bacterium | reverse complement strand
GGGCGCAGGTGGAATACCAGACCCGCCGGCAACAGTTGATCGCGGCTGCGAATGACTTCGCCAAGCAGAAGATTTCGCTGGCGCGGGTGATTGGGCTGGCGCCCACGCAGGAATTCGAATTGGCGGATAAGGCTCCCTACGAGGCTTTTCCGATCCCAGATCTGGAAAGCAGTTTGCAGCGCGCGTACTCTTTGCGCTCGGATTACAAGGCGGCGCGCGATCGCCTGGTGGCGGCGCAACTGGAGCGGAGCGCGGCTACGGCCGGATATTTTCCGACGGTCGATGTGGCGGCCAATTTCGGTGAAATCGGGAATGTGCCCGGCGGAGTGCTGCCCACCTACGCGTTGTTTGGCACGTTGAATATTCCGATCTTCCAGGGGGGCAAGGTTCACGGGGATGTGCTGAAGGCGGAAGCCAGGCTGCGTCAGGCGCAAGCGCAGTTGGCTGACGTGCGGGCTCAAATCGACCAGGACATCCGCAACGCTTTGCTGGACTTGAAATCATCGAGCGATCAGGTGGAAGTGGCGCAGAGTTCGGTAAATCTGGCGGAAGAGGCACTCACCCAATCGCGCGACCGTTTTTCCGCCGGAGTCACCGACAACCTGGAAGTGATTCAAGCGCAGGAGGCGCTGGCGGCGGCGCATGAGAGTTTGATTTCGAGCCTCTATCTGCACAACCTGGCCAAGGTTGCCTATGCCCGGGCGTTGGGACACGCGGAAGAAGGGGTTCGCGAGTACTTGAAAGGTAAGTGACCATGGAGGAGCAAAGCACGGTTGTTGCCGAGACCAAAGCGGCGGAGGCGCGGGTACAGCAGTCACCGCCCTCACCAGCGCCGGCGGACAGCGAAGCTCGCTATCAGCGGCGGGCGGAGTTTTTGAGCCGCCCGCGAACGAGAGTAGGACTGACGCTGATCGTTCTTGCGATCGTGGTGGGCGTGTTTTTTTTATGGCGGTATCTGACGAGTTATGAATCCACGGACGACGCGCAGGTTGACGGCCATGTGAACTCGGTGAGCGCACGCGTGAGCGGCCACGTGATCAAGCTCAACGTGCAGGACAACCAGTACGTGGAAAAGGGAACGGTGCTGGTGGAAATCGATCCAGCCGACTACGAAGTGGCGGTGGCGCAGGCGCGCGCGGAGTATGCCGACGCCAAGGCGCAGGCCGATGCGGCAGGGATCAATGTTCCGATTACCGACGTGAGTACGACGAGCCAGGTGAGCGGAGCGCAGGCGGCAGTTTCGAGCGCGGAGGCTGGAATCGCGGCTGCACGGCAGCAGTTTGAGGCTGCGAAATCTCAGGTGGCAGAGGCGGAAGCGAACAACACCAAAGCTCAGAATGATCTGGCGCGCTACAAGCAATTGATCGACAAGCAGGAAATATCACAACAGCAGTACGACCAGGCAGTGGCCAGCGCGCAAAGCGCGGCTGCGAATCTGCAGTCGGCGAAGGCCAGCGCGGATGCTTTCGCGGCGCAGGTGAAACAGGCGCAGGAAAAACTGGCGCAGGCGAATGCCGATCTTCGCACGGCCAACACGGCGCCGCAGATGATGCGGGCGACACGAGCGCGGGCGGTTTCCGCGCAAGCCAACGCCGAGCGCAAGAAAGCTGAATTGGATCAGGCTGAACTCAATCTGCAGTACACCAAGGTGATTGCCCCGGTCAGCGGGGCGGTGAGCAACCGCACGGTTGAGGTGGGGCAGAACGTGCAGGCCGGCCAGGAGATGATGTTGGTGATTCCGCTTGGAGAAAGCGACTTGTGGGTGACGGCGGACTTCAAAGAGACGCAACTGCAGAAGATGAAGCCGGGCCTGCGGGTTGACATTGCGGTCGACGCCACCGGGAAGACGTATAAGGGGCATGTCGATTCCATTGCCGGGGCGAGCGGAGCCCGTTTCAGTCTGCTGCCACCGGAGAACGCAACTGGCAATTACGTCAAAGTGGTGCAGCGCATCCCGGTAAAGATCGTATTCGACAAGGACGAGACGAAGGGGCATGAACTCAGTCCCGGAATGTCGGCGGTGCCGAAGGTTTGGATCAAGTAAATGGGCGCCGCTTCGATCACCATGAATGACGCCGCGGCGTGGCGGTCGCCGGTCAATCCGTGGATCATCGCGCTTACGGTGACGCTGGCCACGTTCATGGAAGTGCTGGATACCAGCATTGCCAACGTGGCCCTGCCGCATATCGCGGGCAGTCTGTCGGCGGGTCAGGACGAGAGCACGTGGGTGCTGACGTCTTACCTCGTGTCCAACGCGATCGTGCTGCCGCTGAGCGGGTGGCTTTCGTCGATCATGGGCCGCAAGCGTTTTTACATGAGCTGTGTGGCGCTGTTTACGATCAGTTCGTTTTTGTGCGGATTCGCGCCCAATCTGGCCATGCTGATCGTGTTCCGGGTGCTTCAGGGGGTGGGCGGTGGAGGCTTGCAACCAAGCGAGCAGGCCATTCTGGCCGACACTTTTCCTCCCGCCAAACGGGGCATGGCATTCGCCGTCTATGGCATTGCAGTGGTGATGGCTCCGGCGATCGGGCCGACGCTGGGAGGATGGATCACCGACAACTTCACCTGGCGCTGGATTTTCTTCATCAATATTCCAGTCGGCATTATCTCGCTTCTGCTGACGCAACGACTGATTCAGGATCCTCCGTACCTCAAGCGTCGCAAGCTGAGCGAAACGCGGATTGACTATATCGGGCTCGGTCTGGTGGCGCTCGGTCTGGGCACGCTGCAGGTGATTCTCGACAAAGGCCAGCGCGAGGACTGGTTCGAATCGCACTTCATCGTCTGGTTGAGCGTGGTGTCGGCCGCGTCCCTGATCTTTGTTGTGTTTTGGGAGTGGTACCAGAAAGACCCCATCATCGATCTGCATTTATTCCGCACGCGCACGTTCGCGGCGGCCAACTTCCTGATGTTCATGTTGGGATTCGCGCTGCTCGGGAGCACGCTGTTGTTGCCGCTTTTCATGCAGACGCTGCTGGGGTACACTGCCGAGCGGTCGGGACTGGCGCTGATGCCGGGGGGCTTTACGATCATGCTGGCGATGCCGATCGTCGGGTTTCTGCTGTCGCGGTATAGCCCGCGCTGGCTTATGTTGTTTGGCTTGTCGATGCTCTCGTTTTCGTTATTTCATATGACGACGTTCGACTTGGGAGTGGACTTTCGGACGGTGATGCTGGCGCGGGTTTTGCAGTCGCTGGGACTGGCGTTCCTGTTCGTGCCCATTAACACCGCGGCTTATTCGTCGCTGCCGAGGGACAAGAACAACGCGGCGTCGGGACTGATGAACCTGGCCAGGAATATTGGAGGTAGTGTTGGGATTTCATTTGTGACCACGGGGTTGGCGCGCCGGGCGCAGGTTCACCAGGTACAACTGGTGGAAAAGATCAACGCGGCGAATCCGCAGTTTCAGTCGGTATTGCGGGGAATGACGGGGGTTTTTCGGGGTGGTGGCGCGGGACCTGGTTTGGGAGGATTTTCGGCGCAGCAGCATGCTTATGCGATGCTGCAGGCGAATGTGGTGCGGCAATCGACCATGCTGGCCTACATCGATAATTTCTGGGTGCTGGGGGCCGCGATTTTTTGCCTGATTCCTTTTGTGTTTTTGATCAAGAAGGCGAAGGCGGGAGGCGACATTGTGGCGCACTAGAGTGGTCGCGCCCTAAATTTTGCAGCGGCCACCCTCAGCCGCTGTTTCCGGCGAGTGAGAAGTCGGTCGCATAGTGGGAGTGAAGTTGGACTGAAGGGGGATCGGCAATGTTCCGCATCGTCACGATCGAACGCGAATTCGGGAGCGGGGCAGGAGCGATATCCGTCGAACTGGCCCGCCGTTTGGGGTGGAAGCTTTGGGACCAGCAACTGACATCGGAGATCGCGAAGCGGGCCCAGGTTACGGAATCGGCGGTGGCGTTGTGCGATGAGCGGGTGGACAGCCGCCTCTACCGTTTCGCGAAAGCTTTCTGGCGGGGCAGTTACGAACGGAGCATTCCTCTCGCCGACGCGCACGCCTTCGATACCGACCGCATGATGGCGATGGTGGAAGAGATCATGCAGACGATTGCGGCCGAGGGGAATGCGGTCATTGTGGGCCGGGGCGCTCCGTATTTTCTACGCGAGCGCGAAGACACTTTCCGGGTCTTTACCTATGCTTCGCACGACGAGAAGATCCGGCGTCTGCTGGCGATGGGCAAGAGCCGCGAAGAATCGGAAGACCTGGTAGAGAACGTGGATAAAGAACGGAGCGCCTACATCAAGCACTACTTCAATGTCGAATGGCCGAGGCGCTGTCTCTATCACCTGATGATCAACACCGAAATTGGGGACGAGAACGTGATTGCAGCCATTCTGAATGGCATGGAGAACCTCACCGCTCATCCCGTGGAGGCTGCCCTGCGCGGGGTGCGCTGAAACGACTCAAGTATTTTCCGCAATACGAGGGCCCCAGGAACACCTCTGGCTTGTCCCGCCGGTTGGCTGCAAATTCAGTTGGGTTTCTTTCCTAAAAGGCCGCCCAAACCGCCCACCGTCTTGCCTCCAGGAGTTAGGCCTTTGACCTTACTGCCCGCCACCCCTTTCATGTCAGGGGTAAACGTCGGGTTTGAAGTTGTGCCTCCAATGTTCACCGGGATACCGCCCGATCCAGCGCCGGCAATCCTGGTGAGGCCGGCTCCAGGGCCGGCCAGGTTGGCCACCATGTTGAAGTCAAGGGCATGGCTGGGGCTGACGGTGCCTGCGCCGGTAACAGTGCCCAGCGACGGGATCACAAGGTTGATGGTATCGAGGCGCGTGCCTTCGGGGGCGTAGCGCACATCGGAACTGAAGTTCTGGATGGTAGTGTCGTTGCCCACCTGTTTGCCAGTGAGGGCGGCGACGGCGGACAGCTTGGAGGCGAGGTTGAAGCCAGTGAGGGTAGTATTGTTGATCTTGACCCAGCCGGTAGAGAGCAGACGGTTGAGAGGGCCGGTGGAGTGGAGTTCAATGGAAAGGGTTCCCCCTTTGAGTTGCGAACCGGTTGGAAGATTTACGGCGAGTGCGGGGAGCATCGCTACGAGGTCGTCGATGGGCATGGCTTGTCCGTTGAGAGTTGTGTCGATCGACGCAGTCTCGCCGTGCATATCGTAAGAGCCTTTGAGTGTGGCGAGCGCCTTGCCGATGGCCACGTCGGCCTGCGCCAGCCTTCCGGTCTGGTGTCGCAGGTCGTGCTCAACCACGAACACCACTTGGACGGGCGAGGCGGCGGGAGATCCCTTCGGGGCGAGCTGGAGCGATCTGCCCTGGAAAGTTCCGGCTGCCTTGACGATGTTGCCATCGGATTTCACATTCGCGTCGATATCAGCCAATCCAGCGATGCCCAAGCCGGGATCAACGACGGCTGACTGAGCGAGATCAAGTTTGCCGAGCTTCACTTTGGCTTGCCCCGGCGTCAAGGCAGTGTCGGTGGGATTGATGGGGCCGGCGGAGCCATCGATTTTCAGGCTGCCGCCCGCGGGGAGGCTGGCGGAGACGATCACGGGAAAGGCGCGGACCAAAGAGAAGTTGCGCACGGAGACGTTGACCTTGTCGTACACGAGGGGGTTCCGTTGAGAGGAAAAGGAACCAAGAGTGATGACCCCGTCGGTCAAGTCAACCTTGGCCACGTTCACGGGAGCCGGCGCGGCCGCCGTTTTGCCGGGAGCGGGTACGGGTTGCGCCGGTTGATTTCCGAGAGACGAAAAATTCCAGACACCCTCCGGGTTGCGCAGCAAATGAATCGCGGGACGGTCGATGGTCAGGGAAAGGACGTTGAGTTGCTTGCTGAAAATGAGCGGAAGCAGTGCGACGCCCACGCGGAGAGACTTCGCCTGGATGAACGGCGCGCTGCCGAACCTGGGATCGTCCGCGATGGCGAGTTGGTCGGCGCCCACGCTGCCGGAAAAAACGCTGAGGCTTAGATTGCCGACTTTTACCGGTCGGGCCAGAGCTGCGCTGAGGTTCGACTCAATCTGCGGACGGAAATGGTTGACGTTGACCAGAAACGGGAGCCCGATGGCGACCACCAGAAACAGAACGATGACAATACCGACAACCTTGAAACCGGTCTTCACTGCAAATTCCTCCTGGGGACGGCTGGGGAAGCGAGGTGGAATGGGAATGGCCAGTCTATCAAAACCAGATGCGAAGGGTCCGTCCACGCTCGATTAGAGCCGGGCGTGGGTCGCCGGCGCTCAAGGGCCCTTGGTGCGCGGCCGACGTTATAAGATAGGCGCAGGATGGAGATGATTCCGCCAGTGGCAGTCTCTGATTTGTATCCCTCGGTGCAACAGGACGTGGCGCGGCTCGCTGGTTCGCCGGAAGTTCGCCTGGCGTTCGAGCGCTTCCGCTCGCAGGAGTCGCAGTTTGCGCTGTGGCAGATGGAGGCGACGCGGGTGGCCGCGCCCCCTTTTGGCGAGGCGGCGCGAGGATTGTGGCTGGCCGACCGTTTTCGCGACCTGGGGCTGGTTGACGTGCAGGTGGATGAGGTCGGCAACGTGTTCGGCATTCGTCCGGGCTATGGCAGGCGGCTGGTGTCGCTGAGTGCGCACATCGATACCGTATTTCCGGCGACGACGCCGTTGCATATTCGGCAGCAGGGCAGCCGGTTGTATGGTCCGGGAGTCGCGGACAACGGGGCGGGCATTGCGGCGATGCTGGCGGTAGCCAGCGTGCTTGGCAGCGCGCGTATCTCCCATGCGCTGCCTTTTGTGTTCATTGGAAACGTAGGCGAAGAGGGGGAAGGCGACCTGCGCGGCATGCGTCACGTTTTCGCGACGCCGCACTGGCGCGATGCGATTGCCTACAGCGTGATTGTCGATGGCGCGGGAGCGGACACGGTGGTGGCCGAAGCGTTGGGCAGCCGTCGCTTTGAGACAACGGTGCGCGGCCCGGGCGGACATTCGTGGAGTGATTTTGGAGCGCCCAATCCGATTATCGCGCTGTCGCGCGCGATCGAGCTGTTCAGCCAAACGCCGGTGCCAGTCTCGCCGAAAACGACTTTTAATGTAGGAGTGATACGGGGCGGGACTTCGGTGAATTCGATTCCGGAATCGGCCAGTATGAGGGTCGACCTGCGCTCGACGTCGATGGCGGAGATCGACCGGATGGAGCGATCTCTGCGCGAGGCGCTCGACCAGGCGGTGGCACTGGAGAATCAAGCTGCGGCGTCGCCGCACGGAGGGCGGAAGCCGGCGGTGCTGCAGAGCGAAGTGGTGGAGATTGGGAATCGACCGGCGGGCGAACTAGCGGCGGATGCGCGAATTCTGAAGGTGATTCGGGCGGTCGATGCGCAGTTGGGCAATACGGCGCAAGTGCAGCGGGCATCGACGGACGCCAATATCCCGCTAGCGCTGGGCCGCGAGGCGATCGCCATGGGCGGCGGCGGTTCGGGTGGTGGGGCGCACACGTTGCAGGAATGGTTCGACTGCAATGGCCGGGATCTTGGGCTGAGGCGCATTCTGCTGACCATGCTCGCGCTATCGGGGGTCGGGGAATGATGAAGGGAATTGCGGCGATCCTGCTGTTGGCGGCCGGTGGCGCCGGGGCCCAAAACGGCTTGGCCGTGGCGAGCGGCGCGAAACAGAAAGCGGACGCGATCTTTACCCATGGCAACATTTATACGGGAGTGATTGAAGCGACGTCTCCGCTGGGGGCGGGTAAGCGCGCCGAGGCGCTGGCGATCTCCGGTGACCGAATCGTCGCGGTGGGTGCGCGGGACGAGGTCATGAAGCTGAGGGGGCCGGAGACGAAGGTGGTCGATCTGGAAGGTCACTTTGTGATGCCGGGGTTCAACGACGCGCACATGCATCTCGCCACCGCCGGTCTGGAGAAGATGAACGTGAATCTGCTGGGGGTCAGGACGCTGGATGAGTTTCGCGAGCGGTTGCGAGCCAAGGTGGAAGCGGCGGCGCCCGGCGAATGGGTCGTGGGGGAAGGCTGGGATGAGACGCTCTGGCCGGTTAAGAACGTACCCACGCGATGGGACTTGGATGAAGTGAGCGGCAAGCATCCGGTCTACCTGGTACGGGTGGATGGACACCTTGGGGTAGCAAATACGCGCGCCCTGCAACTCGCGGGGGTTACAGTCGCCAGCCGCGATCCGGAGGGGGGGAAGATCGATCGCGATGAATCGGGCACGCCTACAGGAGTGTTGCGGGAAAAAGCCGAGAACCTGGCGGTGGCTGCGATCACCAAGCCAAGCCATGAGAAGCGGCGTCAAGCGATCGAACTGGCGCTTGCCGATCTGGCGAGTCACGGAGTCACGTCGGCGCAGGACTTCTCGTATTGGGAGTATTTCCCGGTTTACGAGGAGATCGAGCGCGAGGGGAAGTTGACGGCGAGGATTTCAGAGTGGCTGACTTTCGACGACTCGATCGAGGAATTGAATCGCAAGCGCAATTCGCATCCCGCATTCGACAACATGCTCCACACCGGAATGCTGAAAGGGTTCATGGATGGTTCGCTGGGGTCGAAGACGGCGGCGTTGATGGAGCCTTATAGCGACGATCCCAACAACCGCGGTTTGCCGCAGTACGAAGCGGCGAAGCTCGACGCGATGACAAAGGAGCGATTGCTGGCGGGATATCAGATCGGCTTCCACGCCATCGGCGACCTGGGAGTGCAGATGGCTCTCGACGCGTTCGCCGCAGCGGAGAAAGCGGGCAAGCAAAGTAAGGGGAACGGGGCCGGTGGCGGGGGCTCGGATTATCGGCTTCGCATCGAGCACGCGCAGGTCACCACGCCGCAGCAGATTTTGCGTTTCAAGGATCTCAAGGTGATCGCATCCATGCAGCCCAGCCATCTGCTTACCGACATGAACTGGGCGGAGTCGCGTCTGGGGCCAGGGCGCGCGGAGCATTCGTATGAATGGGCGGAGTTTCTTCGGCATGGAGTGGTGCTGGCGTTTGGCACGGATTATCCGGTGGAACCGGTGAACCCTTTTCGTGGGATCTACGCGGCGATTACTCGTCAGAGCGAAGACGGAAGGAAGAGTTATTATCCGGCGCAGAAGTTGACGATTGAGCAGGCGATTGCAGCCTACACGACGGGCGCGGCGTTCGCGGAGTTTGCGGAAAAACAAAAAGGGAAACTGGAACCGGGAATGCTGGCCGACTTTGTCGTTCTGGACCAGGACATCACGGCTGCGCCGCCGGCGAAGATATTGGAGACGAAAGTCCTGCGGACGGTGGTGGGCGGCAAGACTGTCTACGAAGCGAAGTAGCGCTTGCCTCGGGTTGGCAGGCGGTTTTCCCCTGCCAACCAAGTCTTTAGCGATCGCGGATCTTAACTGCTTAGCTTGGGCACGCGCATATGGTGTGCACCAGGAAAACCTCGGCGGGGTGGTAAATGATGAGAAGGATTGTCTCTGCCTTGTCGTCGGTGGGAATTCTTGCAATGATGTTCGCCGGTGGTTGTTCCGGGTCAAAAGAAGCAGTGCCCGTTTTCGTAGGTTTGTCGCCTTCCATGCCGCAAATTGTTCACCCTGGGGGAACGCTCGGCATAACCGCGAATGTCGCCAATGATCCTTCCGGCAAAGGAGTGAGCTGGACCCTCGTTGGAGTTGGTTCGCTGACCAGCCAGAGTCTTACTTCTGTCACCTACGTCGCGCCGTCGAGCCTGTCGAGCGCGCAGAACGCGGTGGTCACAGCCGCGTCCGTCGCGGACCCGACGAAGAGTGCGTCATTACAGATTGCAGTAAATCCCGAGGCAGTTCCAGTACCGTTCATCAGCCAGCCGTTGCGCCCCGATAATACGTCGCCGGGCGTCTCGGAGTTGACCTTAACGGTGAGCGGGACGGGATTCCTGGCCGGGGCCACGGTGGACCTCAACGGCATCAGCCTGTCGACCGTTTTTATTTCCAGTCAACAACTGACGGCCACAGTTCCCGCAGCAGAGATCGCCGTCCCGGAGACGGCTTCGATCAGCGTGGTGAATCCAATGGGCGTAAGATCGAACGTAGTTTTTTTCCCGGTAGCAGCGCCAGAGGCGACGGTGAGTTTCTCGAAGGCCTCCGGCTCGCCGTTCTCGTTAGGAATCAATCCGGCGTGGGTAGCAGGGGGCGACTTTAACGGCGACGGAAAGCTCGACCTAGCCATCTCAAATTTCTACACATCCGGCACCGTTAACATCCTGCTAGGCAAGGGTGATGGGACATTCGAACCCGCAACGGGCTCGCCGATTGCGGTAGGAACCGGACCAAATTGCCTGATTGTGGAGGACTTCAACGGGGACGGGAAACTGGACGTTGCGGTCGTGGAGCCTTTGGAAAACGATGTGAGGATACTGTTGGGGAATGGTGACGGAACATTCTTGCCTGCGCCGGGGGCGCCGAGTAGCGTAGGAGCGAATCCACAACAGGTAGTGGCGGGCGATTTTAATGGCGACGGAAAGCTCGATCTGGCGGTGACGAACGCCAACAGCAACAATGTCAGTGTTCTCATTGGCAACGGGGATGGGACTTTTGCTCAGGCGCCCGGCTCCCCAGTTTTGGCAGGGAACTCCCCGGAGGGGATTGCGGTGGGTGACCTGAATGGCGATGGGACGCTGGATCTGGTCGTGACAGGCTCCCCTGACACCGTGAAGATCCTGCGTGGCCGGGGCGACGGGGCGTTCACACCGGCAGCCGGTTCGCCGATTACGGTGGGCAGTTTGCCTGACTATGTGTTGATTGCGGATTTCAATGGAGATGGAAATCTCGACCTGGCCGTCAGCAACCCACTCAGCGACAATGTCAGTATTTTGCTGGGCAAAGGCGATGGGACATTTTCGCCCGCTCCGGGGTCACCGATCCCAGTGCTGGAAGAACCCACAGTCGTAATTGCCGGCGACTTCAACTGCGACGGGAAACTCGACTTGGCGGTGGCAAATGAACAGGACAGTACCCTGAGCATCTTGGTGGGGAACGGAGACGGAACATTCACGGCCGGTGCGTCCGCGCTGACTACGGGCAACGATTACGTGGCGGCGGGGGATTTCAATGGCGATGGCCGACTAGACCTGGCTATCGTGGATGTTCTCCACGATACAGTCACAATTCTCCTGCAACCATAGGCGGGCGAAAGCACACTGTAAGCTGGGGGCAATAAAGCTTTGAATTCTCCATGACTCTGAAAGAGCGGGAACGCGCGTTCCTGATAGGCGCCCCATTGGCCATCGTTCCGGCGCTGGTGTTTTTGCCCGCGGTGGTGTTTCTGATCGTTTTCCCGCGAGTGGCGCATGGCGGGCTGATCGCATTGTTGGTCTTGCCGGCGTGCGCGCTGGTGGGGAGTTACGGCTTGTGGAAGCTGGCTCTGGGCGCGGTGCAAAAGCCGTGGGGACTGTTGAACGTCTTGAATTTCGGGGCGTTAATGGTGTTGCTGGTGATCGCGGGCTACACGGGACTGTTCCTGGCGCTGATGACGCTGAAACTGTAGCGGGATTGTGCCACCACGCATTTTATTTCTCCCACTTTACTGTCCGGTCCTCGAACGCGAAGCGGTTTTTCCGCGTCTAATGGATTTAGCGCCGGTCAATTTAGCGCCCTTCGATCCGATCTCTGCCGGGGGCGAAGGTATAATAAGAAATTGGGCAGTTTCAGGAGGCAATACATGGATTCGCGCGAAAGCGCTTTCTTAGCTCGTTTGAAAGCCAACCGTTGGGCATACACTTTGACGATTCTGGCCACGCTGGCGGTTGGAATTCTGATCGGGACGGTGGTTTCCTATGGAGTGAAAGGCAAGGAGGGACAGAAGTCGTCGGATGCGACGCAGTTGACGATTCCCGCTCCGCAACAGCTGTCGAACGCCTTTTCCCAGATTTCGAAGCAGCTCGAGCCGAGTGTGGTGAACATTAATACGGAATCGACGATCAAGAATCCGCACCGCCGGCAGCGATCCGTGCATCCCGATCCAGATCAGGACCAGGGCGGAGATGAGGACTCGCCGTTCCAGGATTTTTTTGACAAGTTCTTTGGCGGGCAGGGCGGCGGCCAGGGTGGGCCGGATGCGGGCACGATTCGCCAGCGCTCGCTCGGTTCGGGCGTGATTGTTGATTCCAAGGGCTACATCGTCACCAACCGGCACGTGGTCGAAAAGGCCGACCGCATTCGGGTGAAGTTGCAGGATGAGAACCCGGCTTCTCCCGGTCACGATGCCAAGTTGATCGGCATGGACCAGGAGACGGATCTGGCAGTGATTAAGATTGAGGTTGATCACCCGTTGCCGGCGGCGAAGTTGGGCAACTCCGACGGCATGGAAGTGGGCGACTGGGTGCTGGCCATTGGCAGTCCCTTTGGACTGCAGGAAACGGTGACCGCCGGGATCGTGTCGGCGAAGGGACGAAACATCGTTCCGAACCGGCAGTTTCAGTCCTTTATTCAGACAGACGCTGCGATCAACCCGGGCAATTCCGGGGGGCCGCTGGTGAATATGGCGGGCGAAGTGATCGGCATCAACACTGCGATTCTCACTGAGACGAGTTCGTACGCGGGCGTGGGATTTGCTATGCCTTCGAACACGGTGGCGCAGGTATACAACCAGCTGATTGGGCCGGAACACCGGGTGGCGCGCGGATCGATCGGGATTGAGTTTTCGGCGCAACCGAACCCCGCCATTGCGCGCATCTACGGATCAGGGGTGACGGTGTCGAACGTGGTTTCGGGGAGTCCGGCCGACGAGGCGGGCCTGAAGATCGGCGACACGATTACCTCCGTCGATGGCAAGGACGTGAAGAGTGGCGACGACCTGGTGGCGGATATCGCTTCGCGCAAGCCGGGTTCCAAGGCCAAGCTTACTTTCGTGCGCAACAGCAAGAAGCAAGATGCGACGGTGACGATTGCCGATCGTTCGAAACTGTTCGCTTCCCGTTTAGGCGAAGAGGACGAAAACCAGAGCGAGGAAGCGCCCAAGGCGAGCAAGTTTGGAGTTACGGTGCGCAGTATCACTCCGGATCTGGCGGATCGCCTGAGCATCGCCGCGGGTAAGGGTGTGGTGGTGCAGGACGTGAAGCAGGGATCGTTCGCCGAAGATCTTGGATTGAATCGCGGTGACGTAGTTCTCGAAGTGAACAAGCAGCCGGTCAACAATCCGGACGACTTTATCAAGATCGAGTCGTCGCTGAAGAGCGGACAGGATGTCGTGTTCCTGGTGCGTCCGCGAGGGGCGAGGGCGCAGGATGGAACGATTTTCCTGGCCGGGACACTTCCGTAACCGATACGATAATCCGGCGAGACTGGCGCTCCATCCCTGTTTCGGGGACGATTAAGGATGGCCAGTCTCGCCGGTTTTCTTGTTTGGAAGGCGCGACGAGAGCGGACTGAGCGCCGCTTGATGAGAGGTTGCAGCACTGTTACCATGCACGCGGCGGATACAATTCGGCGTTGGCTACGGAGTGGCCTCTGCAGCCTGTTCTGCCTGATTGTGCCTGGGTTCGGGATGGCGCAGTCGGAGAATGCGACGACCGCGAAAACGACTGCGAAGACGGTTACGAAGAAGAAGGGCCACACTTCCACACTGCCAACCACTCTGCCAGCGAAGAAGCATCGCACGAGCGCACCTGCAACCGGCAAGGGTTCATCTCACAGTTCTCAAGGGCGAGCGTCAACTCACGTTTCGAGCCCCGCGGCAACCTCAAGCTCGAAGGGCAAGAGGTCCCGCGGGAAGAAGGGCTCGAAGCCGGTGGCGAAGAAGCGGGGACAGCAGGCGATTGACTCGGATCGCACCCGCGAGATTCAGACCGCGCTCATCCGCGAGCACTATATGCAGGGCGAACCTACTGGGTTGTGGGATAGCGATACGCAGGCGGCGATGCAGCGTTATCAGGCCGATCAAGGATGGCAGTCAAAGACCACACCCGATTCCCGGGCGCTGATCAGACTCGGATTAGGTCCGAGCCACGATCACCTGCTCAACCCGGAAAGCGCCATGACTGCCGCGCCCACGGCGGGCGATCCCAAGGCCCTGTCGAAACCAGTTCGGCCGCAAGACAACGCACCTCAGCAGTAGGTCATTTTTTCTTCTCCGAAGTGTGCTTCCGAAGGGCCGCTTTGTTTTCCGATCGGCGCTTGATTTCCCTGAGCCGGTGACTGGCGCTGGAATCCAAATCGAGGGCGTAGAACTTCTTCAATTCCTGAATACGCTTGAGGGATTCGGGACTGAATGGAGTTTTGCCGTCGAAGGCGTGAAGCACGATGCCTTCGAGCAAGTCGCCCAACGACATATCGTGGTATTCGGCAAAGGCTTTCAGCACTTTGAGCAGGCGCTTCTCCATGCGGACCCCGGTCTGGACGCGTTCAATCAGCAATTGCGATTCGGTTATCATAGTACAAATGTACCATGGTACATTAATCGACGCAAAGCATCCCGGTGTGCCGCGGGAAAGATGCGGGTAGCCGGGGATTCGACCGGCGGTTCCGCGACTGCGGGTCCATGAGAACGTGAGAAAATGAGTGCGGTGAATGCGTCGGAGGTTGTCGAATGTGCCGGAATATCAAAACCCTGTTTAATTTCGATCCGCCCGTCACGGACGAGGAGGTTCGAGCGGCGGCGCTGCAATTCGTGAGGAAGATCACGGGTTTCAATAAGCCCTCGAAGGCGAATGAAGCGGCGTTCCTGGCTGCAGTGGATGAAATCGCCGGTATCTCATCCCGCCTTCTGCATGGGCTCGACACGAGCGCGCCGCCCAAGAATCGGGAAGAAGAAGCGGCGAAGGCAAAGGCCCGCGCGGCCGAGCGATTCGCATAGGCGATTCGGATGCTCGATTCGGATACACTACGCTGATGACGGACTCCTCCCGCAACGCTCTGGCGCGCGCTTCCTCTTCCTACCTGCGTTCGGCGATGCACCAGCCTATTCAGTGGCGCGAGTTTGGGGAGGAGGCATTTGCGGCGGCGCGGTCCGCCAACAAACCGATGC
Organism: Acidobacteriaceae bacterium; assembly: GCA_003134435.1. Lineage (GTDB taxonomy): Bacteria > Acidobacteriota > Terriglobia > Terriglobales > Acidobacteriaceae > Acidiflorens. The sequence continues at coordinate 118,964 of PLBE01000136.1, read as the reverse complement.
TTCTGGATATCGGCGCGGTCTGGTGTCACTGGTGCCACGTGATGGATCGCGAGTCGTATGACGACGCTGAGGTGGCGGCCATCGTCAACGAACATTACATCGCGGTGAAAGTAGATCGGGACGAGCGTCCGGATATTGACAGCCGCTACCAGGCAGCGGTGGCCGCGCTTACGGGACAGGGGGGGTGGCCGCTGACGGCATTTCTTACTCCCGAGGGCAAGCCGTTTTATGGAGGGACTTATTTTCCTCCGGCGGACGCTTACGGGCGGCCCAGTTTCAAGCGCGTACTGCTCTCGATCGCGCAGGCCTATCGCGAGAAGCTGGGCGATGTTCTGGAGCAAGCGAAGATGGTCGAGAGTGCGATCTCGAGAGCGGAATCTCCGTCGGAGGGCGGGGGAACGGTATCCGCGACAGTGATTGAGGCGATCGTGGAATCGGCGGAGAAGATGTTTGATGAGGTCAACGGCGGTTTTGGCGGTGCGCCCAAGTTTCCGCATCCGGCGGCGCTTGATCTGGTGATGGAGCAGTACGTCCGGACCAAGGATGAGGATCTGCGGGCAATTTTTGTGCACACGCTGGAGAAAATGGCGCGGGGCGGTGTTTACGACCAGTTAGCCGGAGGATTTCATCGCTATTCGGTCGACGAGCGCTGGATCGTGCCGCACTTCGAGAAGATGTGCTATGACAACTCGGAGTTGCTGAAGAATTATGTGCACGCGTATCAGGCGACGGGCGAGGAATTCTTCGCGGAGGTGGCGCGCGACATCGTTCGCTGGATGGATGAATGGCTGAGCGATCGCGCCCATGGCGGCTTCTACGCTTCGCAGGATGCCGACGATTCGATGGAAGATGACGGCGACTATTTCACCTGGACGCTGGCGGAGGCAAAAGCGGCGTTGAGTGACGAAGAGGCTGCCGCGGCGGCAGTTTACTACGACATTCAGGAAACCGGAGACATGCACCACAATCCGGCGAAGAATGTGCTGCACATTTCTGCCGCCGGGCTTGCTGGTGGGCGGGGGGAACTGCTCGAGGCCGCGAAGAAGAAGTTGTATGCGGCGCGCTTGCAGCGTCCGACGCCGTATGTCGATAAGACCGTCTATGCGGGCTGGAATGCGATGTGCGTCTCGGCATATCTGGAAGCGGCCAGGGTGCTGGATCTGGCGCATGTCCGGCACTTTGCGTTGCGCTCGCTGGACCGGTTGCTCTCCGAGGGATGGAGCGAGGAGCGAGGCATGAAGCATGTGATTGCCTACTCCGATCCCAAGGCGGAGCCGAGGAAAGGTGCTGACGCGGTTCCGGGCGTGGTGGATGACTACGCTTTCACGGTGATTGCCTGTCTTGACGCTTATGAAGCCACGGCGGACCTGAGCTATTTTCGTTTTGCGCGGTCGATTGGGGATGCCATGGTGGCGGGATTCTTGGATCCGGTGGGTGGCGGATTTTTTGATACGCGCACCGCGGGTGGGTCGTCGAACGAGCGAACCGCACTCGGCATTCTGGGAACGAGGCGGAAGCCGTTTCAGGATTCGCCGACTCCGGCGGGAAATTCGGCGGCGGCGATCGCGCTGCTCCGACTGCACTTTTATGCGCCCGATGCCTCGTATCGCGAGCGTGCCGAGCAGACGCTGGAAGTCTATGCCGGGGTGGCGGGACAGCACGGAATTTTTGCGGCGACGTATGGGCTGGCGGTGGCGCGCTTTATGCATCCGCACGCGCAGGTCGTGGTCGTGGGGAAGGATGAAGTGGCGGCGGAAATGTATCGGTTCGCGGTGCGGCCACTGGAGTTGAGCCGGGCGGTTCTACGTTTGGACGGGGATAAAGCGGTGGCGCAGAATCTACCGCCGGCTTTGGCGGGGACGATTCCAAATCTACCAGCGCTGGCGTCGGGGAAATCATTTGCGGTGGTGTGCTCGGGGTTTGCATGCCAGGCTCCGGTTTTCGATGCGCGGGAACTGGCGGAGGCGCTGGGACGTGGGGCCGGCTAGGCCTTGGGATTGTCAATCAGGATCGGGGACCTTCAAGATCGGAGTATGGCAAGTTTTCTTCAGTTTTCTTCCTGGGGAAGCATCCTCCCGTTGCGCAGATAGCGATTGTGCCAGCCCAGCGATTCGGTCAGCAGGTGGGGCGTATGTTTGCCGTACGACAGCCGTTCGGCCCGATTGAGATAGTCGAGGAGCAAGGGTTTGTAGTTGGGACTCGAGCATTTCTCGATGATGAGATGGGCACGCTGACGCGGCGACAGTCCGCGCAAGTCGGCCAGTCCGTGTTCGCTGACGATGACTTGCACGTCGTGTTCGGTGTGATCGACGTGCGAGACCATGGGTACGATGGTTGAGATCGTGCCTTTTTGAGCGGTGGAGGGGGCCATGAAGATGGAGAGATATCCATTGCGGGCGAAATCGCCGGAGCCGCCAATGCCGTTCTGGATGCGGGATCCCATGACGTGGGTGGAGTTGACGTTGCCGTAGATGTCGGCTTCGATCATGCCGTTCATGGCGATGACGCCGAGGCGGCGAATGATTTCGGGATGATTGGAGATTTCCTGTGGTCGCAAGACGATGCGGTCGCGGTAGCTGGCCATGTTGGCATTGACTTCGGTCATCATGTCGGGGCCAAGCGAGAACGCGGTGGCTGAGGCGGTGGTTAGCTTGCCTGACTTCAGCAGACGAATCATGCCGTCTTGAATGACTTCGGTGTAGGAAGTCAGCCCTTCGAACGGACCTTCTTCCAAGCCAAACAAAACCGCGTTGGCGATGTTGCCGACGCCGGATTGCAGCGGGAGCAGATGGGCCGGCATACGGCCTTTCTTTACTTCCCAGCCGAGGAATTCGAGGATGTGTCCGGCGATGAGTTTGGAGGAAGCATCGGGCGGTTTGAAAGCGCTGTTGCGGTCGGGAGAATCGGTGAGCACGATGGCGACGATTTTCTCGGAAGGGACTTCGAGATAGGGTGTGCCGATGCGCTGGCCGGGACTGACGAGAGGAATGGGTCCACGATTGGGCGGTGGTTGGAGGCCGTAGTAGATATCGTGCATGCCCTCGAGCGCGGCCGGTTGCCACGAGTTGACTTCCAGGATGACGCGTTCCGCCTGATCGAGCCAGGTCTTGTTGTTGCCGATCGATGAACTGGGCACGAGCCGTCCGTCCTCCAGCACAGCGGTGACTTCGATGAGCGCAACGTCGAGTTTGCCAAGAAATCCGTATTCGACGAACTGGGCGACATGGCTGAGGTGGATGTCCATGTAGTCCATTTCGCCGGCGTTGATACGCTTGCGGGTTTCGGGATCGGACTGATAGGGAAGGCGAAGATGGATGCCGCCCGCCATGGCGAGAGCGCCGTCGAGTTCGGGGCCGGTGGAGGCTCCGGTGAAGACGCTGACCTGAAATTTATGGCCACGGAAATTGGCTTCGGAAATACGGCGTGCGAGTTCGATGGGAACCGCTTTGGGGTAGCCAGAGCCGGTGAATCCGCTCATGCCGATCTGGTCGCCGGACTTGATGAGCGCGGCGGCGTCTTCGGCGCTCATGATTCTCCGCGCGAGGCTGGAGTTCAAAACCCGGGTGTTGGTAGGGGAAACGATGGTCGCCATGGAAAGCCCTTCTGTAGAAGTTGAATGATTCTGGTTTTAATTTCCTCGATGCAACCGATTCGCTTTAACTGTATCGGCGGCGTGTCCGGCCGTCTGTGAGCTACGTCACGGTAGGAGGAACGCACTCCAACGGCGCGAGGCAGGTAGTTGTGAAGGTGCTTCGTGGCGGGGAATCCGCCTATTTTGAGTGAGTTGTGTGTTTATACCTGTGCGAGTCTGTTTCCGGCCGCAATCTTTGGTCCCTTAAGTTCCGGGCATGGCTGCCGATGAAACCAGAAGGTGGCGCGGCCAGCTATGGTTTCTGACTTTCTCGACAATCCGAAGCTATTCCGGCACTTGCTGGAAGATCTGCCGGTAGGGATTTACATCGTGGACCGGGAGGGCCGGATCCGATTTTGGAATCGGGGCGCGGAGCGGCTGACCGGGCATCTGTCGCACGATGTCGTGGGCCACGACTTCGAGGAGGTGGTGCGGGCGTGCGACCGGCGCGGCAACAGTCTGGCGGGCGAATGTTGTCCGGTAAGGATGACGCTCAGCCAGCGCAAGGCGCAGCGATATACCGCTTACTACCTGCATAAGAACGGGTACCGGACGGCGGTTCGAATTCGTACGCGGCCGATTCTGGAATATGGCGATGCCATTGGCGGCGCGACGGTCCTATTCGAAGAAGCCTTTGTGTACCGCGATGAATCGGCCGGGCCGCCGATGTATGGATGCCTGGACGCGGCCACGGGAGTCCCTTCGCTGCGCTTGACGCGAGCTGTGCTGCACGAATGCATGGTGGGGATGGAGCAGGCGCACACGGGATTCGGGTTGCTGCGGATACGGGTGTTGGGGCTGGAGGAATTTCGCGCCCAGCATGGTCCGCAGGCGGTCGTGCCCTTTATGCGGACGGCGGCGCAGACGTTGCGCAACAGTCTGGATGCGGAAAATTTTCTGGGATGCTGGGGAGAGAACGAGTTTCTGGTGGTGCTGCCCTTGGCGAGCCCGGTAATGGTGGCGATGACGGCGGAAATTCTGGTGAATCTGCTGCGCCATTCCGAAGTTTTGTGGTGGGGCGACCATTTTCGGGTGGACGCTGAGGTGGCCTACGCGATGGCGACGTGGGGCAGCGATCTGGAATCGATTTTACGAGAGATGAAGCCTACGCACTCCAAGGGGATGGCGAAGGGGGCAGTGGCGGCGAACGTTTCTGAACGTTTCTAAACCTGCGCGAGGATGATGTTTCATGTTTTCGATCATTGGGATCGTAGTGGTATTCGGATGCATCGTGGCGGCTTATCTGATGGAGCACGGCAACCTGCTGGTGCTGATGCAACCGGCGGAACTGCTGATCATCGGAGGGGCGGCGGTGGGTACGGTACTGATTGCGAATCCGGTCTACATATTGAAACAGATGATGGGTGGGCTGCTGGGGGCCTTTGGGTCTTCGAAGTACACGACGCAACGTTACATCGATTCTCTGAAGATGATGTACGAACTGCTGCAGAAGGCGCGCAAGGAAGGCCTGGTGGCGCTGGAGACCGATATCGAGGAGCCGGATAAAAGCCCGTTGTTCACGAAGTACGCGGATTTCTCGAAGAACCATCATGCCATGGCGTTTGTCTGCGACACGCTGCGTATGGCGGTGAGCGGCGGAGTGGAGGTGTTCGATCTGGACCAGATGCTGGAGGCGGATATGGAAGTGCATCATCATGGAGCCAGTGAGCCGGTGACTGCGTTGGCGACGATGGCGGATTCCCTGCCGGGGTTGGGAATTGTGGCGTGCGTGCTGGGAGTGGTGGTGACGATGGGCGCGCTGGGCGGGCCTCCGGAAGAAATCGGGAAGAAAGTAGCGGCGGCGCTGGTGGGGACTTTTCTGGGCATACTGCTGTGCTACGGGCTGGTGGGACCGCTGGCGGCGCGCATCGGCAAAACGGTGGAGGAGGAACATGCATTCCTCATGGTGTTGCGAGTGACGATGATTGCATTCTTGAAAGGGGTGGCGCCGATCATGGCGGTTGAGATTGGGCGGCGCACGGTGCCCGGGCATGTGCGGCCTTCTTTCGCGGCTGTGGAGCAAGCTTGCCGGGGCGCGAAGGACAGCGCGGCGGCTTCGGATGCGGGGCCGGATGCGGCGGCCGCAGCGGCGGCAGGATAACCACGATCATGCCGACGCCTCCCATCATCATCATCAAGAAAAAAAGCGGCCATGGCGGCCATCATGGCGGTGCCTGGAAAGTGGCCTACGCGGACTTCGTGACGGCTATGATGGCGCTCTTCATCGTGTTATGGCTCATGAGCAGTAGCACGAAGGAAACCAAGGCGGCGATCGCGGGGTATTTCAAAGATCCCATGGGAACCGCTAACAAGATGGGCACGAGCATGACCGGAACGGGAGAGAGTGTCCAACTGACGAAGCAGGACATGGCGCAACTTAAGGAGAAATTGCAAAAAACGATTCAGAAGATCAACGACCTCGATAAGCTGAAAAAAAATATCGAGATGACGGTGACCGCGGAGGGTCTGCGCATCGAGTTGCTGGAATCGGAAAAAGGAACGTTCTTCGATAGCGGGAGTTCGGTGCTCAACCAGAGCGGGCAGGAACTGCTGACGCTGTTGGCCACGGAATTAGGAAAAGTTCCCAACCAGATTTCGGTGGAAGGGCACACAGATGCCAAACCTTTCAGCGGGAAGAGCAGCTACAGCAACTGGGAACTCTCGGCCGACCGGGCGAATGCGGCGCGGCGACTGATGCAGCAAGCGGAGGGACTGCGCCCGGACCAAGTCTCGCAAGTGCGGGGTTTTGCCGACCAGCGGCTGCGCAATGCAAAGAACCCGCTGGACCCGGCGAATCGGCGCATATCAATCATCGTGCAGTATATGAGCAGCAATAGCGACGATCCGGAAACTCCCGGGAAGGATGGGAAGGGAGTGGTGGAAGGGAAGCCTCCAGCGGTCGGAGCGAAGGTGGCAGCTGAGGTTCCGGGCACGAACGGGAAGTAAGAAAAAGAGGCCGGCCACGAAGGCCGGCCCGGAAGATTGCTCGTAATGCAAATAGTCACATCGTTTTGCGTAAGTGGCTTTGTCGATTGTTCGACTATCCGCAGTTATTTGGTCTGGGGCTGCACGGTATGGGTCCATCGGGAGCTGGAACTCTCGGGACCGCAGCATATGCAAACGTACCTACCAAACCTACCAACAGCAATAACGCCCTGAGCGAACGTTTCATTGTTTTACTTTCTCCTTTAGGGTCTTTGCCAGAGGCCAACAGAAAACTGCCACCCTCCAGCGTGGTGCATTATACACACCCGTGCAACTTTCTCATTCCGAGGAAGTTAGGTCAGGTGCACAGGCTTGGGTAGCAAGCGGGAAGAGCGCCGAAAGTTCGGCGGGGCGCACACCGGGCAAGGGATTGGCATTTGCGCTGGTTTCTTAAAGTAATAGTTTCAGTAAAACCTGATTCGATTGAGGCTCCGGGGAAGGGGGATGAAAAAAGGAAAAAACGGCTTGACAAGTTTTTCTTGTGCGCCCGATTTCAAGGACGGAGACGGGATGCTATGGGCGAGTCTTGGATCCGGCTGCGGCCGAGTTGGCTTTGTGGGGGTGTTCCTCAGGTTGATCGGCGGTACGGGGCGGGAGCGGGAGGCGAACCTCCGCGACCTCCATGGCCTCGAGACTCGAACTCCGCGAGAAGGCGCGCTCGACCATGTTCTCGAACATTGGGATCAGCGAATCGGAAGGCACGGGATGCTGAAGGTCGGACAAACCCTGTTCCCAGCGTTGGGTCTGCAACAGGTTCACGGCGGCGACGCGCGAGGTTTGACGGGAGAGCGAATAGCCGAGCCAGACAAAGACGGCCAGGTTATATGCCGTCATGTTGATGAGGTTGACTTTCATCAGAGTGAAGAATCCCCCCGAATGCAATGCATAGAGCATCAATTCCACTCCGGCGAAGAATCCGAAGCCGAGAGAGATGCCAAAACTGATCTGCTGCCGGGACACTCCCAGAAAGCGGGAAAAAAGCAGCAAGAAGAGAATGAGGCCAACCTGCACAATGCGGACCGAGCGCTGCAGCGTGGTGAGGACTTGCCAGAGCAAGTCGCTGTCGAGCGAATTGGAAAAAGCGACGACCACGGAAACCATGAGCATGACGACGCCGGCCCATTTGAAAAGCAGAGTGCCGAGGTCCTTTAAAGTGTGATAGGGGCGGAAGACGTCGAGGAAGATTTCGTGAATCACCTTGAAGCTGAGGACCGCGTTGACGGCTTGGCCGAGCCAGAAAAGCCCAAAATAGTAATTATCGTTGCCTCTGACCCAGAGGGGAAAAATGACGGCAAAATTCACGACCTGAGCAATCAGATAAGAGAAAAATGCGGGAAACTGCTTGTGCAGCTTTCGGCGCCATAAGACCACCGCGACTACCGATTGCAAGACTGGCTGGGGGTACCATAAATACAGCAAGGCGGTATGGGTGTGCCAGGTCATGGGACGCGCGGGAGAAGAACGCGACCGTAGATATTGCCGCGCTTCGACCCTACTGTCCCATCCTGAGGCAGGTTGACCGTCGGGTCAACCCAGGGGCAGGTAACCTTAGTAACCATTACCTCAAACGGCCAACTGGCCGCACGTGTCACTCGCGAACTACTGCTATTGCGAGCCACTGATGAAGATCGAGCGATCTATCCGGCGTCGGGGACGGAGTGGAGGTAGGCCCGCATCATGCGCACTTCATCGTCTTTTTCGTCAAGGTCGTGGAGCAGGATATCGCGCAAAGAAACGACTCCTTTTAATTCGCTTGCGAGGCAGACTGGCAGATGGCGGAAGCCGTGGCGCTTCATGAGCGTCATGCAGGTCTCAAGGGAGTCGTTGGGCGTGACGGTCAGAGGATCTTCGGTCATGACCTGGCTGACGGGAGTGCGGGCGGGATCCTTGCCGGCAACCACGACGCGGCTCATCAGATCGCGCTCGGAGAAGATACCCGCGAGGCCGCCATTTTGCAGAACCGGCACTGCGCCGATGTTGTGGTCCACCATCATGCCGGCAACTTCGAGCACGGTCTGATGGGCTTCGGCAGAGACGATGACTTGATGTCCGAGCAGATCGCTGATCAACATTTGCACCTCCGACAGGTGTGGGCCGGAATGGCCTGGCACACCGCTCAAATTCTCCAGGAGCGACAGAATCAAGACGGTTTCAGGTCTGGATCAGGGCGGAGTATATGCCGAAAATCGGATGAGGCAAAGAAAAAAGTGAAGAGCGCTGATCGGCTTAGGAGGAGATTGGGGAAGGCGCCGGCGGGGTTTTCCCCGGTGCAGCCAAGGAGATGACATAGGATCTGGCGGCTAGAGGAGCGGGGAGCTCGGCAGCGGCGCGAGCGGTGACGATGAGGTTGTAGTCATCACTGGCGCGGAGACGGCTGAAGATGGGCGTCGCCTCCTGCGGTTCGACCAACGCCAGATAGCGGAGGAAGCTGAAAACGTCTTCGGTAGGCTCCAAACCGGGGGCGACAAAAGAGACTTCGACATCTTCGTGGTGGAAGTGCCATCCGAGCGAAGCGGCCAGGCGCACGGCTTGTTCATAAACGGCGGGTAGCAGGACACCCGGGGTGGGGTTGTCAAATACGACGCGGAGTTTGCGTTCATCTTCGCGGCTGAACTCGCGCACTTTGAGCGCGCCGGTGCGGGCGGTGGCTTTCCAGTCGACGTGGCGGGCGGAGTCGTCGGGCATGTATTCGCGGATCAGGTAGAGGTCGTTGCCGCGCCCGCGGGCAAAGGTCTCGAACTCGCCAGTGATCATAGGAAGAACTTCGAGAAACTGTTCGGTGGGTTCGACGATGGGGTAGGCAACCACTTCGCGAGGCAGATTGATGCGGCGGGTTTTCATAAGGAAGGCGAAAGGAAAGCGGGTGGCGAGGCCAAAGTTTTTATCGCAATAGCGGCCACGAGCGGGGAATGTAATCTCGAGATCGGCGCGGAGTTCCTGGCCGGGGCTAAGAAACGGGAAATAGACCGATTCCTGGAGGATCGGCTTTTCGGCTTCTTCGCGCACGCGGCGCAGCCGCCGATCGGGCACCCGGAGCCACTGATCCTGAGGCGCTCGGTTGCGGGGCCAGCCGAAAGTGTAGGCTTCCCATCGCCAGCGCGATTGCAGAATGGACTTGCGTTTGGCGGGNNGTCGAGGGTAAGGCTGCGGAGCACGAGCGCCGAAGCGATGCCGGAAACAAGAATGGCGGAGAGCAGCGCGGCAACGACGACGTACAGTAGATTGTTGCCGGTATTGATGGCGGCGATGCCGATGACGACGCTGATGAGGATGTAAATCATGCCGGCGCGGGTGACGTCGTAGTCCATGGCTTCGCGGACGCGGCTGGCGACGACACGACGGGCGAGGTAGGGGACGGTGGTTAAGCCGACGAAGATGGCCAGGAGCAGCGCGGCAGAGGCGAGAATAATGGTTCCCCAGATGTTGCCCGCCTCGCGCGATACGGTGGAGAACAGCGCAGCGCCGAAAGCCAGCATCAAGCCGACGATGGCGAGCAGGAATCGCACCCAGACCTGGGAAAGTCCCAGCCGCGGAAAGCGGGAGGCGCTTGGGGAGTGGGGGGTGGTTGGCGTACGTTCGGGAATCAAAGGGTTCTCCGGCGCGAGATGCTGCTGTTCAGGATATGACGGCGTGGGCGCGAGTGGAAGTGACGGAAGATACCGCGAAATCTTCTGGAGCGCACCCGGATGAGCGCGACAGATTGGGCGCACCCGAGCGGGGCGATCTTCGGCGCTAGCCGTCGGCCGGCTTTTGCCGGCGATTTTTTAACCAGAGAAACAAGACGACGGCCACGGCGATCATCAAGGCGGCGACGTTGAGGCGCTGCATCACGCGCACCAGACTGCGCCAATGATGCCCGAACAAGAATCCGGTGCTGGCGATGAACGTGACCCAGACGGCTGCACCCAGAAAGTTGAAGAGGGCAAAGGCGCGCCAGCGCATGCGCAGAACACCGGCGAGCGGTCCGGCGAAAGTGCGCATGCCGAAGACGAAGCGGGCAAAAAAGATGGTGGCGGCGCCGTAGCGGGCGAGCATTTCCTCGCCCCGTTTCAGCGCGGCCGGAGGTATTCGAAAGAGACTCTGGTAGCGATCGAGGACGGGGCGGCCGCCATAGTAGCCCAGGACGTAACCCAGATCGCCGCCGAGGGTGGTGGCGCAGGTGGCAACCACGATGATCGATGCCAGATGGAGCCGATGTTCGGAATAGGCGAGAAAGCTTGCCAGCAGTAGCGTGATCTCGCCGGGAACGGGAATGCCCGCGCTCTCCGACAACAATGCCAGAGCCACGGCCCAGTAGCCGTAGTCGAGGATGAATGTGCGCAGCCATTCGAGAGGGGCATGGTTCATGAAATAGTTTGAGTGTGGGGCATCACTTCCAGGGTGAAGGGAGTTAGGCCAGTCCCGATCACTCGATCGAATCAGATTATTTGCTCAATTGAGGCATTTGCTCCAGGGTGGCACGCAACCTGTGCACTACCGATTCCTGGGGATTCAACCCGCTGATCCTGGTTCGAACAATTCCCTCGCCGTCGATGACCAGATACGTGGGGAAGCCGTTGATGCCGAAAGCATCGACCAGTTGGTGATCGGAGTCTCGGTATTGCAGCCAACTCATGTGCTTTTTTTCAATGAAGTCACGCCACGCGCCATCATCCTTGTCGGCACTGACGCTGATGAGAACCAACTTGTCCGCCGGATACTTCTTGGTCAAGTCCTTGAGTTCGCCCACGGAGGCGCGACAGGGCGGACACCATGTGGCCCAAAAATCCATGACCAGGACCTTGCCTGCGAATTGCTGCAGTGACACTTGTTCGCCGGTCAGCGTTTTTACCTTAAAATCCGGAGCGAAGCTTTCTCGTCCTCGCCGCGGGTCGGCGAGCAACGCCTGCGCCATCTTGGACACGTCCGGGGCCGGATTCGCGGCCATGCACGCCTCCAGTTCGGGCTTGGCAAGGTCGTCTTTCGACTGGCGAATCAGAACTGTCGCCAGATTCAGGTGGTAGGTCGGCGCGGCTCGATCCAGTTGGATGGCCGTTCGAAACTCACCTTCCGCCATTCCCAGCTGATTCGGGTTGTGAGCCTCAATCATCAGAATTTGGCCCTTGAGATTGTGGGCATAGGCGCGGGTGGTATCGCGCGTTGCAACACCGATGGCTTTGTCGCAAGCTTCGAGCGCGGCCTTGGTATCTCCCATACGCCGATCCGCGTCGGCCAAGCCGGTATAGCAGCCGTAGCAGTCGGGCTGGAGTTTGAGAGCTTTCTTTAGAGCTCCCGCTGCGTCTTTGTAACGGCCTTCATTCAGAGCGTGCTTGCCCGCTTCAAATTGTTCGGTGAATGCGGGATTGTCGGCGAATCCAACCTGGGCAGTGTTTCCTGCGGTGAGTGAAAGTCCGATCAGGGCGAGCAGCGTGACACGATTCATTTTAACTCCCAGAAATTTGCGCCCCGGGAATGGACGCTGAGCAAATCTGTTTCCGACCGACATATTACTACCTGCACAGCTCACTTACGTGAGGTTAGAAATTCGACGAGGGCGCGGTTGAAGTCCTCGGACGCTTCTTCGTAGGGCAAGTGGCCGACGCCCTCGAATGCCACGAGTTCTACATTGCGAAAATTCCGGCGCAGGGGTTCGGCGGATGCAAAATGAACGGCGCGGTCGCGGGTTCCCCACATGAGAAGCGTGGGATAGTCGCGGATTGTGGGAAGGACTCTGTCGAGTTCCGCGAGGTCGGCCGTCCAACTTCTGACGATGCGCGAAGCATGACGGAAAGCGTGATTCTCAAATACGGGAATACGGTATCCGTCCAGAGAATCGGGAGGGATCTTCGATCCGTCGCTGAACAGGCGCCGCAGCCACAGGTAATCGAGCGTGCGCCAGCGCTCGATAGTGTTGCGGAAGAGCAGGGAACCGAAGGGGCTGCCCACAAAAGGCGCCAGTCGTTTGCCATGCGGCGACCAGGGATTGATGGGCGCGACCAGGATGAGGCGTTGGAGTCGCGGATCTTTTCTCTCCGCGCAGATCGCCGCCACCATGATGGCAACTCCCCCGCCGTGAGAAGTACCCAGCAGGTCAAATTGGTCGATGCCCAAGGCAGTCGCGAATTGCAACACGCGTTCGGCGGTGGCGCGTATGGTGCAGTCCATGCCCTGCTTCGCTATCGAGAGTCCCGCGCCCAAATTGTCGATGGCATAGACGGTGGCATGGGGAGCGAGCGTGGGGATGGAGAATCTCCAGGAAAACGAATATCCCATCAGCCCATGAACCAGGATAAGAGGCGGTCCGGAGCCCGCCTTGAGGTATCGCATTCTTCCGTCGGGAAGTTCCAGCCAGCGCTCTTCAATAACGGCCGGGTCGTGACCGGCGGCTAATTTTTCTTCGTGATGTTGGGTTTCGATAGGCAACGAAATCCTCGCGGACAGGTTCTTACAGGATGGTATCGCCTCTAACGCTTTGGGGGGCCGCCTCCTGGCTCCCTTTTTTTCTCCACCCGCTTCAATCTCTTGGGAACGGCGATTGCGTTTCGGAGGCGGGGCAATCCCGTCTTTTAGAGCGATGCGGTTGCCGCCTCCGCCACGTTGTGAGTTTTCTTCCGCTTCTTGCCCAGCAATTTCTTGAGCACTTTGATGCCTTTGTCGACGTGCTTTTCTTGCAGGAGGAAGGGCGGCAGAAAACGCAGGACGGTGTCCTGAGTCGCGTTGAAGAGCACGCCCTCGGCCAGTGCCTGCTCGACCAGGGGGCGGGCGGGTATGTCGAGCACGAGGCCTTGAATGAATCCGCGGCCGCGGGCTTCGCGAGTCGCGGCATATTTGGCGACCAGTTCCTGGAGTTGTTGATGGAGGTATCCGCCAACCCTGTCTACGTTTTCGAGAAGGCGCTCTTGTTCGACGATGGCGAGGTATTCGAGCCCGACGCGGCACGCAAGGGGACCGCCGCCGAAGGTGGTGCCGTGCTGTCCCGGCGAAATCGTGGTGGCGAAGTGTTCTTTTGACAAGAAAGCGCCGAGCGGCAGTCCTGCGGCGATCGGTTTAGCGATGGTGACGATGTCGGGAACCACTCCAAAGCTCTGGAAGGCGAAAATTTTACCCGTGCGTCCCAGGCCGCATTGGATTTCGTCGAAGATGAGCGCGGCCTGGTAATGATCGGCGAGGGTACGGCAGGCGAGCAGGAATTCTTCCGAACATTCGAGGATGCCGCCTTCGCCAAAGATGGGCTCGAGTACGATGGCGCAAGTGTTGGCGTTGACGGCGGCGTGCAGGGCGGCGACGTTGTTCTGCTCGACGAAGGTGACGTTTTCGAGCAGGGGTTCAAATCCTTTGCGGTACTTTTCCTGTCCGGTCAGGGACATCGAGCCAAAGGTGCGGCCGTGATAAGAACCGTGCAGCGCCACCAGTTGGGACTTGGCATCGCCGGCGGTTTTGTGTCCGGCGAGACGCGCCAGTTTGATGGCGCCCTCCATTGCCTCGGTACCGCTGTTCGAAAAAAACACGCGATCGAGACCTGAAAGCTGGCACAGGCGCTCGGCCAGTTGTCCCTGGTATTCGTTGTAGTAGAGATTCGAAAGATGGATGACGCGGGCGGCCTGCTCGCGGATGGCTTTCACGATGCGCGGATGAGCGTGGCCGAGCGCGTTGACGCCCAGGCCCGCCACGAAGTCGAGATACTTCCTGCCCTCGAAGTCATACAGAAAGACACCTTTCCCGCGCTCGAAAGCTACGGGATAGCGGTTATAGGTGGAGAGCAGAAAACGCTTTTCAAGATCGACGATTTGATCGAGGCGAGACATGGGTCAATTGTAGAACGAACGCAGGCAAGGGGTCGTTGGCTGGGGTGGTGGGGGTTCTAAGGAGCAGGTTCCCGGGCGAGGCAGTTCGCTCAGCCATGCGTCAGTCGACAGTCTTCAATCGCCAGGCTTCAGTCTTCAATCATCAATCATCAATCATCGGCGCGAGCTTTTGGAGTGCCTTTGGGGTTAATTGGATCCAACCCAGCGGCCGCCATGATGGCGTATCCCAGTTCTTCGGCGGAATAGGAGAGTCCCTGAGTTAGCGGCTGAATACTGGCGTCTTCCTCGGCAGTGGGAGCGACAAAGCGATAGCCATGGCCGACGACGGTCTGCAGATAGCGCGGCTCATCGGCATCGTCCGCCAGGGCGCGACGGATTTTGCGGATGGCGGTGTTGATTCCCTGTTCGACGTCGACGAAAACGTCCTTCTTGCTCCAAAGCTCGGCTGAGATCTGCTCGCGCGTGACGAGCTGTCCCCGCCTTTCGACGAGGAACATTAACAACTGCAGAGGCAGGCCTTCGAGCCGAACCGGCAGGCCGCGGTGGCGGAGTTGAAAGCGTCCGTAATCCATCTCGAATTCGTCGAAGCGAACTTTTTTCTCGGACAATGCCCAACTCCACTGCAGAACTGGTTTGACGTACGCAGCGATTCGCCTGCAGGCTCAGAAATCTTGTTCTCCCGGGCGTGCCGTGTCAAGCGCCCTCGATCAATTTTCTTCAGATCAATTCAGACGGCTTCAGCCCAGCTCTATGGACGGTTTCCAGGATCAGGTGCAAGATCAAACTCACTTGCACGAATGGCTCACCAACGCCAAGCGAGTCGAGGCTAGGCGAGTAGGGTGAGCCGAGTAAGTGAGGGGTCCGGACAACTGGGAAGGTTACCGGACTCCTCAAGACCAAAGAAATGAAAGGGTTTGGGCACGTCACCTCGCTTCACTTCAGAAACCAGCCAACCGAACAGTCCGCTTACCCCCCCAACAGTTCACCCAGCACCCAGGCCCGCTTCCCATTGCCAAGTTGATGCGAGTAAACGGAGAAACGGGAGATTGCGCACAGGGCCGACGGCCATCCCGAAAAACGGATCAAATATCCCATATTTCATATCTTTGATTGAGGCAAGCCACTATAATTGTGGAAGTTGCTATGGGCAAGAGACTTAGAAGCTTTTGGCAAGATTGGATGGTGGCAGTGAACTTGCTTCCATGGATTCAGCGACGAATGTCCGGCCGCGCCGCTGCAGCGACCGTCCCAGTCCGGGGGGCGCGAACTATGAATCGTGAATTTGAGGCTCGGTTTACCGCCATCCTGCTGACTCTGCTCACAGTGGCCGCCGTGCTTTTCGCCGGATTCAACTACAGAATCGAGCACCAGTCAGCCATACCCGACGACGGCGCGTGGTGGATGGAGCGCAATGGCCGAGTGGTAGCTGACCGTTTAGAGCCGAACGGCCCTGCGGAACGCGCCGGAATCCGCCGTGGGGATGTGGTGATCAGCGTCAACGGCCGGGCAGTCGACACGATGGCGGCGGTCACTCGCCAACTCTATTACTCCGGAGTGTGGTCGAAGGCCACCTACTCGCTGATTCGTGGCGTGGTTCCCTTGGACGTGGAAGTTGTGCTCGCTCCTGCCGAGCGCTCCATGAACGATTGGCTGCGGCTGATCGCCCTGATTTACCTGGGCATTGGGCTCTATGTCCTTCTGCGCCGGTGGACGGCGGTCGGGTCCACGCACTTTTACATTTTCTGCCTGGTATCGTTCGTTTTCTACTCGCTGCACTACACGGGAAAGTTCAACGCTTTTGACTGGATCGTGCTGTGGGCCAATGAAGTTGCCTGGCTGCTGCAGCCGGCGCTGTTTCTGCATTTCGCGTTAACCTTCCCGGAGCGGCGGGAATTTGTCAGCAAGCATCGATGGACGCTGCCTCTGCTTTACCTGCCGGGGCTGGCGCTGCTGGGAATCCAGGTGCTGGCGCTGGAATTTTCCAAGGCCAGCGCTTCGCTGCTGTTTAATTTGAACCGAGTGCACTGGGCTTATCTGACCACCTTTTTCGTCTCGGCGGCAGCGGTTTTGTGGAATAACTACCGTCAGGCCACGACTCCGATTCTGCGCCAGCAACTCAAGTGGATTACGCGCGGCACCATCCTCGCCATAGCCCCGTTCACCCTCTTTTACGTTCTGCCGTACCTGTTCGGCGTGATGCCGTCGCTCACGATGAAGGTATCGGTGCTGTCTCTGGGCTTGCTGCCGCTGACTTTCGGTTACGCCATTTTCCGCTACCGGTTGATGGATGTGGATCTGATCTTCAAGCGCGGCATGGCGTATACGCTGGCGGCAGCGGCGATTGTGGCCCTTTACTTCGCGGGAGTGGCGGCGATTGCCGAGACGGTGCACACGCGAGTGCCGAGTTCCGGACCGTACGGCCTGATGATCGCGGTGGTGGTTACGGCGCTGCTGTTTGATCCGGTGCGGAAGTTTATTCAGGAAAAGCTTGACCAGTATTTTTTTCGCACTGGCTACGACTACAGGCGCACGCTGATCGAGTTCGGACGGGAGTTGAGCTCGGAGACCGACCTCGACAAAATGCTGTCCTCGCTGGTGGACCGGCTGGCGCGCACGCTGCTGGTGGATCGCATTGCCATCTTCCTCGGCAACGGCGATTCTTCGCGCTTTGAGCTGTCGAAGTCGTTCGGGATCGCGCACGTCACAGGACTCGACCTGTCGTTCCTGGCGAAACCGCGGATGGAGGATGCGGCTGGACATATTTTCTTCGAGAACACGCACCAGTTGCCGCGGGAGAGTTCCAGCGCGCAGGAAGCGATTGGACGGCTGGATCTGAACTACTACATTCCATGCCATGCCCGGCAGAAGACCATCGCCTTCCTGGGGCTGGGCAAGACCATGCAGGGAGATTTCCTTTCCAGCGAAGATGTGGAGCTACTGCAGGCGCTGGCGGGATACATCGGCATCGCCATCCAGAACGGGCGCCTCTACGCCTCTCTCGAACAGAAAGTCAGCGAGTATGAGCGGCTGAAGGATTTCAACGAAAACATCGTGGAGTCCATCAACGTCGGCGTGATGGCCGTGGACCTGCAAGACCGCATCGAATCCTGGAACTCGCAAATGGAAGTCATGTATGCCCAGCCGCGTTGGCAGGTGGTAGGGCGTTCTTTGAGTGAAGTTTTTCCGGCGGCGTTCGCCGAGGAGTTCTACCGCGTTCGCCAGAATCCAGGCATCCACAATCTTTATAAGTTCCGCCTGGCGACCCCGACCGGAGAAGCGCGCATCGTAAATGTTGCGATGGCTCCGCTGGTAACTCGCAAGTTCAACGTGGTGGGCCGGCTGGTAATTATGGACGACATCACCGAGCGGATCGAACTTGAGGTTCAGCTTACTCAGGCCGACAAACTTTCTTCCATTGGTCTGCTGGCCGCCGGGGTTGCGCACGAAGTGAATACGCCACTGGCAGTGATTTCCTCCTACACCCAGATGCTGGCGAAGCAGTTGCAGTCGGACCCGCAGAAGGCGGGGCTGCTGGAGAAAATCACCAAACAGACATTCCGCGCCTCCGAGATCGTCAACAATCTGCTGAACTTCTCGCGCACTACCGGCACGGAATTGACGGAAGTGAGCCTGAACAAGGTGATCGCGGACACGCTGGCGCTGCTGGAGCACCAGTTCAAGGTGGCGCGCATCGAAGTGAGACCCGAGCTTTATGAGAGCCTGCCATCGATTCAGGGCAACGCCGGGCGTCTGCAGCAAGTGTTTCTGAATCTGTTCCTGAACGCCAAGGACGCCATGACGGGCGGGGGAGTTCTGCAGGTGGCGACGATGAACGGCGAGTTCGTCAGCGTGCGGGTCACCGACACCGGATCGGGCATCGCGCAGGAACACATTCAGCGTATCTACGATCCGTTTTTCACTACCAAGACCTCACCTGCGGAAGGGCAGAATCGCGGTACCGGTCTTGGACTTTCCGTTACTTACGGCATCATTCAGGAACACGCGGGCAACATCCGCGTGGAGAGCCGCCCGGGTGAAGGCACCACCTTCACCCTGGATTTCCCGATGATCAGGAAGGCAGTCCATGTCTGAGCTAGCAATTTCTGAAATGACGACCGTCCCGCGCCGGGGAGCCCCGGAAAACACGCAACCGCAGAGCGCGGGCCGAATCCTCATCGTTGACGACGAAGCGGAAATCCGGGAATCGCTGGAAACTCTGCTGCAGTTCGAGGGTTACACGGTCGTGGTCGCGGAGAACGGCCGGGAAGGTCTGACTCGGATCGGGGAGCGTGCTTTTGACGTGGTTCTGCTGGACTTGGCGCTGCCCGACATGAACGGGATGGATGTTCTGGCCGAAATCCGGTTGCTGCACGCGCAGCAGGCGGTGATTATGATCACCGCCTACGGGACGGTGGAGAACGCGGTGCGCGCCATGCAATCCGGGGCCACCAACTTCATCCAGAAACCGTGGGACAACGAAAAACTGCTGGCCGACGTGCGCGCCGCCGTCGCCCGGCAAAAGGCGGAAGAGGAAAACATTCAGCTGAAGCGCGCCCTCAAGCAGCGCTACAACTTTGAGAACATCGTGGGCAAGAGCGAGCCCATGCTGAAGATCTTCGATCTGGTGGCGCAGGTAGCGCCCAGCCGTTCGACGGTGTTGCTGCAGGGCGAAAGCGGAACCGGTAAGGAACTGATCGCCAAGGCGATTCACCTGAATTCGACGCGTCGCGACCGGCCGTTCGTGCCCGTGAACTCCGGGTCAACCCCGCCCGATCTGCTCGAATCCACGCTGTTCGGGCACGTCAAAGGGGCTTTTACCAGTGCCGTCACTTCGAAAAAAGGTCTGTTCGAAGTGGCCGACCGGGGCACGCTCTTTCTCGACGAGATCGGCACCATGAGCATGGATACGCAAAGCAAGATTCTCCGCGTATTGCAGGATCGCAAGTTCATGCACCTGGGCGGCGTTCAGGAGATTCAAGTGGACGTGCGCATCATCGCCGCCACCAACGTCGATCTTCGCCAAATGGTGCGCGAGGGTAAGTTCCGCGAAGACCTGTTCTACCGCCTCAACGTGATCAGCATCGATCTGCCGCCGCTTCGGCAGCGCCGCGAAGATATTCCGCTGTTGGTGCAGCACTTCCTGCAGAAATACTCGGATGAAAACGAGCGGCCCCGGCGCCGCATCGCCACCGAGGCATTGCGTCCCCTGGTGAGCTACAACTGGCCGGGCAATGTCCGGGAACTGGAGAACACCATCGAACGGGCGGTGGTGCTGTCTTCCGACAGCGACATTGGCATCGATCTGCTTCCCGACCACATCGCAGGCCGGGGCAACTCGGTTCCAGCTCTGGATGCGAACTCCGGGGCCACGCTGTTCGGCATCATGGAAGACTGCGAACGGCGGATTATCGTCGACATGCTGGAGAAATGCAGCTGGAATCAGACCGAAGCGGCAGAGCGCTTTCACGTCCCCCTCTCAACGCTGAACCAGAAAATCAAACGGCTGGCCATCGACATCAAGAAGAAGAAGAACGGGGACTCGTAGGCAAAGCTGGCGTTCGCGGCGTTGGGGCGAACTCTGCCTGCCTGGACGCCGGGGGCGGCTGTCCCTGCGTGGTCTGCTATAGTTTCCTGAGCGGAAACTTCCCGACCAGACATGGCGCTTGAGCTCGAACTGACTTCGCCCATTGATGTTGCCAAAGACTTTGCCTTGGCGGTTCAGGAATACACCCTGCTCTCGGCGCAGTCGGTGGCGAATTTCTTCCGCCGCCCGCTCTACATGGCTGACATGCTGCAGCAGGCGGACCTGATTGGCGTCGGCTCCCTGCCCATCGTGATTTTGACCGGACTTTCGGTGGGCGCACTGCTGGCACTGAACGCGGCCAGCACCCTGCAAAGGTTTGGCGGCATCACCCTCATCGGCCAGCTGGTGTCGATCGGCATGGTCACGGAACTGGGGCCGCTCATCACCGGGCTCATGGTCGCCGGGCGCAACGCCTCGGGCATGGCCAGCGAACTCGGTTCGATGATCGTGACCGAGCAGATCGACGCCANNATCTTCGGCCTCAACTCGGAGCAGTATTGGACCTCGGTGTGGCAGATCCTTGTCTTCCGCGATGTCTTCACCGGCCTCATCAAGCCGGTGCTGTTTGGATTTATTATCGCCACGGTCGGCTGCTACTACGGCATCTCGACGCGTGGCGGCACCCAGGGAGTGGGACGTTCCACCACTCAAGCCGTGGTCGCCGCTTCGGTGCTGATTCTGATTGTGGACTTCTTCGTTACGAAACTGATCTTCGCCATCTTCGGCTACAGGTAANNAGAATCCCGCTGCCGCGCCGGTCACTCCCTCCGGCTACGCGCTGGAGTTCGACAAGGTCTCGATCGCCTTCGATGAAAAGGTCGTGCTCGATGGAATTTCGTTTCAGTTGCCGCATGGCGAAACCAAAGCGCTGTTTGGGGTTGCGGGTTCGGGCAAGAGTACTCTGCTTAAACTCGCCATGGGATTGATGCGGCCCGACAGCGGGCGCATCTATGTGTTGGGAGAGGAAATTACGCACATGCCGGAGCAGGAACTGTTCGAACTACGCCGGCGCGTGGGCATCGTATTTCAGGAGAGCGCGCTTTTCGACTCGCTCAAGGTTTCCGAAAATGTCGGCTTCCGTTTGACGGAAGAGAAGACTCCCGCCGCCGAGATCGAGACCCGAGTGCGCGAGGTGCTGCGCTTTGTGGAGCTGGAACGAACCTACGACATGTATCCGTCGGAACTCTCGGGTGGGATGAGGCGTCGTGTGGCTATTGCCCGCGCCATTATCACCAAGCCCGAGGTGTTGCTCTATGACTCGCCGACCGGCGGACTCGATCCGGTAACTTCGAACACTATCGTCGAACTCATCATGAAGCAGCGCGACGTTTACAAGACCAGCGCCCTGATGGTGACTCACCGTCTGCAGGATGCCTTCACCATGGCGACTCACCAGTTCGACAAGGCCACCAACCAGATGGTGATCTTGCCCAAGGGCAAGCAATGCGACGTTCCCATGAGCTTCCTGATTCTGCGCGACGCCAAAGTTATCTTCGATGGCGACGCTCACCAACTGGCCGCTTCGCGCGACGACTACATCCGCGAGTATATTTCGTAGGAAGGGATGGAAGAGATGACGCACATTCCGCAAAGCTGGATTCGCGGGATGCTGGCGTTTATTTTCGCAGGCGGACTGGGGCTGACCGCCAACGCCAGCGACCTCACCCGGCACACAGCACGCTGCGAGCGCGACATGGAGTATGTTGTCTACGTCCCGCCGGCTGCGGCGAATGGCCCGCTACCGACGCTTGTTCTGCTGCACGGGGCGGGCGACGAAGCCGAGAATTTTGTAGAGGCCTGGAAGTCTTTGGCGCGGAAGAAACAGATTGTTCTGATCGCGCCGCAACTTCCCCGCGACCCCACGCTTGAACCTCAGATACCGAAGATTCTGCCCTGCCTAGTGGATGACGTGCGCAAGCGCGCGAGTCTGGATTCTAGGCGTATCTATCTGTTTGGCTATTCCATGGGAGGTTATCTGGCTTACGACGGAGCGCTGCTCGACTCGGATTATTTTGCCGCCGCCGCCGTTCATGCCATGGGAATTGCGGATGAATATTCTTCGATTGTGCAGCGCGCAAAGCGCAAGATTCCAGTCTTTATTTCCATCGGAGACCGGGATCAGATGGTCTCTCTAGCGCAGGTGAGAAAGACGCGGGATCTGCTGAAGAAATCAAGTTTCCCGGTGCAATACCAGGAAATTGCCGGCCACAGCCACAACTATTACGAGATCGCCGACAGCATAAACAATGACGTCTGGAGCTTTCTGGAAGACTACCAGCTTCCTTGATCGCGGAGTCGCCGCTCGTCCTTTTTTTCGGTGCTTTCTTCTTCACTAGGTTTGTTCTGGCCACTCCTGCCGGGCAACCCTACAGGGCTTTCGTGTACGCGCTCGCGAAACCCGCCTTTCATCCCCCGGGCGAGACCGATGGTCGATTCGCCGAACTTGTCGCGCAGGTGATCCGCGGCCGCCAGCGCCTTCTGCCAGCGCTCGTCCCGTGAGGGCTCCAGCAGATCAAGTTGTGCGGGACCGGAATCGAAATTTGAGGCTTGCACTCCCAGCAATCGGACGGGCGAGCCGGGCTTCCAGTTGGCGAAAAATAGACGCCGCGCATGTTCGAAAATCTGGTTGTCGGTCTGCGTTGGCTGGTCCAGCGAATGCGCGCGAGTGATGGTTGTGAAATCCTTATAGCGGAGTTTCAGTTGCAGGGTGCGCGCGAAATACCCGCCTTCGCGCAAGCGGCGTCCCACCATTTCGCTTAAGCGCATCAGTGTGGATTGGAGTCGCTCGGAGTCGCCAGTGTCATCGTCGAACGTGTGCTCGTGGCTGATGGATTTAGGATCGACATTCTCGCCGACTTCATTGCCGAACCATCCACCGGCATCCTCGCCGCGCGACTTTCCGGCCAGCGCCAGCCCCCATTTTCCGAAGCGGTGTTCCAGATCGCGGTCGTCGAGGCGCGCGAGGTCGCCAACTTTCTGGATGCCGATGGCATGCAGTTTTTGCTCCATTACCTTGCCAACGCCGGGGATGTCGCCGACCGCGAGCGGGGCTAGAAACTTTGCTTCCTCTCCGGGCAGCACCCAGAGCACTCCATTCGGCTTGGCCTTGGCGGACGAGACTTTCGCGACCAGCCGGGAAGTGCCAATCCCGATCGAGCAATTCAATTGCGTCGCCGACTTCATCGCCGCATGAAGCTGATGAGCGGACTGTAACGGACGGCCGTGCAGGCGCTCCGTACCGGTCATGTCGAGATAAGCCTCGTCCACCGAAGCCATTTCGACCAACGGAGAAAAATGGCCGAGAACTTCGTGCACCTTGTGCGAATATTCGCGATAGCGCTCGGGATGTCCATTGACAAAAATCGCCTGCGGACAAAGTTTCGCCGCCGTCCGCAGGGGCATGGCCGAATGCACCCCAAACTTTCGCGCGGCGTACGATGCCGCCGAAACCACGCCGCGTTCATCGCGCTGCCCGCCCACCACCACTGGTTTACCCTTCAGCGAAGGGTCGAATAATTCCTCGACCGAGACGAAGAAGGCGTCCATATCGACGTGAAAGATGAGGCGTGGAGAAGTCGTGCCCATTGGAGTGAAGGATGCCTTCGTGAAAGTGTACCGCGATTGCTCGGTGTCTATGCTGCGGAGCGCAGCACAGTTCGTGCAGATCACAACCTCTGGATCTGGGGAGAACGGGTTCTTCGTTTGCATTACCGAATTGTGCTCGACGGCAACCGCAGAGGTTACAGGAGCGCTGTGAATGCTCTAGCGAGGGCGGTGCCCGGCTCTCCGCGTGCTTTGCGACGGGTGGGATTAGCGAGTTGCACTCTGTGCGCCCTTGAATTCAACAGCCGCTCGATCCGCTCGGGTGCGCGCGCAATAACTTTGAGACAGGCTTCGGTTGGCTTGTCCGGTTCCGCGCGGCCTTGCTCCCAGTCCCGGATGGTGCCCAGCGGGATGTGGTAGCGGACGGCAATTCCTCTTGCGTCAATGCTAAAGCCCGGCGAATGATTTTCGCCTGCGGCGTCCGCTTCATGCGCTTCAGATCGCCGGGGGCCAGCGGTTGCGCGTTGCGGTCGGCGCGGCCAGCCGCCTCGACGGCCCCGGGCGCCATGGCCTAAGCGTCTTGCTGGAAGTCGTCTTCCTCCTCTTGCTCATATGGGGTTGCGCCAGCCAGCAAAATCCATAGGTCCCCTTCGCTTTGCTCAGGATGACAATC
This sequence comes from Acidobacteriaceae bacterium, assembly GCA_003134435.1. Lineage (GTDB taxonomy): Bacteria > Acidobacteriota > Terriglobia > Terriglobales > Acidobacteriaceae > Acidiflorens. The sequence goes on along the minus strand of PLBE01000136.1, from coordinate 94,764 downwards.
TAGTTTTATATCGCGGGACCTACTGAGTAAACGTCGCTAGCCGTGCACCGCTTCTTTTTTCGAGTCGGCAGCGCCGGGGTGCGCGCTGATTCTTGCCTGCCGGGCGCGCTCATAGACCTTGCCGTATTCGCGCGCGGATGCGCCCCAGGAAAAATCGCGGCCCATGCCGTTGCGCATGAGCGTCTGCCATGACGATGGGTCCTGATAGGCGAGTAACGCTTGTTTGACGGTCGCGAGCAGCGCTTCGCCGGTGTAGTCGGTGAACTTGAAGCCGGTACCCTTGCCAGTGCGCGCGTCCCAGGGTTCGATGGTATCGTCCAGACCACCCGTCGCGCGGACGATGGGAACGGTTCCGTATTTCAGGCTGTAGATCTGGTTCAGTCCGCAGGGTTCGTAGCGGGAGGGCATCAGGAACATATCCGCGCCGGCTTCGATTTTATGGGCGATGGCGTTGTCGTAGGCCACCTTGACCGCAATCTTGTTGGGATACTGCTTGTTCAGGCGCTGGAACATTTCTTCGTAGGGCTTGTCGCCCGATCCCAGGACGACCATGATCATTTCTTCGCGGGCGAGGCGGTCCATAACCTGAGAGATCAGGTCGAACCCCTTCTGCGCGGCGAAGCGGGACACGATGCCGATGACCGGGATTTTGGCGTCCGCCCTGGCGACTCCGAAGGCCTGCAGCAAGTCCTGTTTGCATTTCAACTTGCCGGTCACATCCTGCGGAGAAAATTTCGCGACCGCGAACTTGTCGGTCTGCGGACTCCACTCGTCGTAGTCGACTCCATTCAGAATTCCAGTCACGGTCGCGGCCCGGTCGCGGAGCACGCCCTCCAGGCCAAATCCGTATTCGGTGGTTTGAATCTCCTGGCTGTATTTCCTGCTCACCGTGGTGACAAAGTCGGAGTAGACGAGCGCGCCTTTCAGGAAATTTACCTGGCCGAAAAATTCCATCTTCGAGATCGTCAGCAGATCCCAGGGAAGTGTCAGCAGGGGCAAAGTGTCGGGCGGAAATAAACCCTGGTATCCCATGTTGTGGATGGTGAAAACGATGGCCACATCGCGAAACGCGGGATCCTCGGCATAGAGCGTGCGCAGCAGAATAGGTACGAGGGCCGATTGCCAGTCGTGGCAGTGGAATACGTGGGGCACGCCCAATATCTTCGAAGCTTCAATCACGGCCCGGGAGAACAGGGCGAAGCGTTCGGCGTTATCGGGATAGTCGCCGGCTGGACTGCCGTAGAGCGCCTCGCGGTCAAAATACGGCGGATAATCGACGAAGTAAAACTTAACCCCGGCGCTGCTTCCCGCCGTTACCACCGAACAGAAACGGTACTTGTCGTCGAAGGGAATGGTGACGCTGGCGACCACCGTTTGAGGATCCGTCAGTTTCGTCTGACGATAGCGCGGAACATACACACTCACCTGATGTCCTAGGGCGGCCAGGGCGCGGGGCAAAGCGCCGACCACGTCGGCCAGTCCGCCAGTTTTCGAAAAGGGAACGCACTCTGATGCTGCGAAAGCGATATGCATGGCAAGAAGCCTCCTGAGCCCGAGCTAAGGATGCCAGGCTCAAGTTATGATTAAGTTTCTGTCGAGCAGCGGCACGCCCGCGTCTTCGACATTAGAAGAGAACTTAGCCAGTCTAAGGCCGGAAAGAAAGAGGGTCAACGTGCCAAAGGTCGCTAGCGCACCAACGAGTTTGCACAAGCCCAAACTGGGCCAGCATTTTCTGGCGAGCGACGCGGCGGCAGTGCGCATTGTGGAGGCTCTGGGCAGTCTATCCGAGGCGACCGTACTGGAGATCGGCCCGGGTCGCGGCGCCCTGACGGATTTGCTGGCGCGGAAGGCGCGGCGCCTGATTGCGGTGGAGTTGGATCGAGTAATGTCGGCCCAGCTCCGGATGAAATTCAACATGCAGGCGAATGTTGAAATCATTGAAGGCGACATTCTGACCATCGAACTGGACACGGTTTTCGGTGCGAAGCCGGGCAGCGTGCGCACCGGATTGAACTTCGCGCCCGAACCGGCGCGGGTGATCGGCAACCTGCCTTATTACATTACCTCCGACATTCTGTTGCGGCTGCTGGAATATCACCGCTACTTTTCGACGATTGTCATCATGGTGCAAAAAGAAGTTGCCGACCGCCTGGCGGCCGCGGCGGGAAGCCGTGACTATGGCTTGCTTTCAGCCACCACGCAACTGTACGGCCGGGTTGAGCAGCTGTTCACGCTTCCGCCTGGGGCGTTTTCTCCGCCTCCCAAGGTGCATTCCAGCGTGGTTCGGATTACCATCAAGCCGCGGCTGGAAGCGCTGCGCGTTCCCGAGACCGAGTTTATTGCCTTCTTGAAACTCTGCTTTGGACAGAAGCGCAAAACACTTTGGAATAATCTGAAGACGCGGTACGATGAAGACGCGCTGCGGGCCGCGTTAGTGAAAAGCGGCGTGAAGCCTGCCATCCGGGCCGAGGCGCTGCCGCTGGAACGAACCGCTGCTTTGTTCCGCGCGCTCCGCGACGGCAGCTCATAGTTTCGGCGCAAGAGTTTTCTGCGATCCGACTTTTGCGGGCAAGAGTGCCCGCGCCACGCGAGCTGATCATGACTTCCGCCTTACGCATGCCCGCCGTTGCTGGCCGGTTTTATCCGGGCCGAGCCGATGAATTATTGCGCGAAGTTCGACAATATTCTTCTAGTGCCGAGAATGTATCCCCCCGCATCGCCGCCATTGGGTGCGTCGCTCCCCATGCGGGATACATCTACTCGGGCGGCGTGGCGGGCGCGGTGTATTCGCAGCTGGAGATTCCTGAGAGTTGCGTGATTCTCTGCCCTAACCACACCGGCAAAGGGCGTCCTCTGGCGGTCATGGCCTCAACGACCTGGCAAACTCCGCTGGGCGAAGTTGCGGCGGACGATGACTTGGCGGCGCGCCTGCTGCATCGTTTTCCGGCGCTCGAAGAGGACAGCGCCGCGCACCGCGCGGAACACGCGATCGAAGTCCAGCTCCCTTTTTTGCAGGTCCAGCAGCCTGAGTTGCGTATCCTTCCGATTGTTATCGGCACCAGCGATTTTGGAGTACTGCGCGATCTGGGCGAGGCGCTGGCCGACGTGATTGCCGCTGCAGAGGAAGATCGGGACGCGAAAGTCCTTATCGTCGCTTCGAGCGACATGAATCACTACGAGTCTGACGCGATCACTCGCGTCAAAGATCGCAAGGCCATCGAACGCGTGTTGGCTCTGGATGCGCGCGGGCTTTGGGTAGTTGTGACGAACGAAGACATCAGCATGTGCGGATTCGGGCCGACGATCGTCATGCTTACGGCCGCCAAGCTGCTGGGAGCGACGTCGGCTACGCTGGTCAAGTATGAGACCTCGGGCGAGATCTCGGGCGACTACGAGTCGGTGGTGGGATACGCGGGAATGATTGTGGCATAGAGATTATTGCGCAAGAAAATTGGGCAAAGAAAAGAGCGGCCATTCCTGGCCGCTTTGTTTCATAGGGCATTCTTCAGAAAGGGCGAGACCGGCGCGACGTCCCTACCGAAGGCCTCCCCGCGGCAGTGGTGGGAGCGGCTACGCCGGAATCTGGCGCGGACGAAGCTGGCGGAGTGGTCGCGACGGTGATGGGACGGGATGTGCGGTCTACGGTCTTGGAGACGCGATCTAAGTGGTTGACCGAACCGCGGGGCACTCCAAAGCCGGCCGAACCGGGATTGATGGTCAGACGATGCGGGGCGCCGCTAGCGGGATTGGCCGCGAGGCCGCGTCCTACCATTACCGTCAGATGCCCGCTGGCAGGCGCAGCCGGCACTCTGACCGCGACCGGACTATTCACCACCCGTGGGATCCCATTCCACGCACCCCAGCCGCCGGGTTGCCAGACCCATCCAAAGCCGGGGGCGAAGGCCCAATTGCCGTAATTGTAAGGCATCCATCCCCACGGATAACCCGATACGAACATGTAGCCGGCACCGGGGTAGAAAGCCCAGCCGCCATCTTGAAAAGGGTTCCAATTGGCGCCGATCAAGTAAGGCTGCCAGACATTGCCGTAGCCGGGCACGCTCATGAAGTTGCCGTAGTAATTCAAGTCGCTCATGCCATAACTGTACGGAGATGAGATGCTGGAGCCGCCGGTGGAAGCGTAGCGATCGTGATACTCATTCTGCTGACGATCCCAAGCGTCGGAGGGTTCCTGTTCGTAGCTCTTGGCGATCACGAAGGTGTCTTTCTGAGCCGAATCGTCCTGCGCCAGGCCGTCCTTGGTCAGATGGATGGTGGCGCTGTGCTTTTCGGCCAGATCAAATTGTCCGGAGGGCGTGATGGCGCTCAACTCGCCCTTGAAAACGGCTATCGTCACTTTGTTCTCGCCGCTAAGTTCCACGCGAAAGTGCGCCGGCTCGGATACGGTGATCGAGTCGCCGGCAAAATTCAGCAGAAACTGGTCGCCGGTTTGCCGCGCCAACTTGCCGCCAGCTTTCTTGGGATGAAGATTCACGTAGACTGTGCCCGAGACAAGTTGCACCGTGCTCAGCTTTTGGCCGTCATCGCCGAGCGCGAGATGAGTAAAGGCGACTTCGCTGTCGGGCGCGAGCCGCAGCGCGCTGCCATCTTCGAATTCCACTTCCGCGCGGCCGTCTTGGCCGGTCTTGACGCGCGCGCCCTCAATCACGGGCAGGTTGATAAACGCCTTGTCAAAACCGTCGCCGGCGGAGCGGTCGATCTGCACAGGGCCCTGCACCTCACTCAAGCGGACGATGCGCGCCTTGGATTCGGCCGACGCCGAAACCACCAGAAACATCGCGGACAGGAACGCCCAAATGGCCAGCAACCTTCCGATTCGTGTGACGGATCTTGCCCCGAGCCCTGCGTTTGCCATGAGATTCTCCTGAGACTGGTTCCTAAAGTTGGTTCCTCAATCTGGTTCGCTCTATTTTAGAACGGTTGCTGAGTCCGCGAGTTGCCCGCCATAGCCGGGTTCTAAGATGCTTTGAGTTTGCGAGCGAGTAGTACTTTAGTCAAGCAGAACCTAGTCACGAAAGAAGTTGGAATGCGGGTTCTACGGATGTTGAACTAATGCGCGCCAGCCCGTTCCAACAACCGCTGGGCGCGGGCGCGAGTGACGTTGATTACTGAGGGATCGGCGATGATCTGACTGAGGATTGGCTGAATGGCCGTGATCTCGACCAGTTGATTGGCCCGGGCCAGATCCTCCATGTGTTTAAGTTCTTCGTCGAGCGCCAGCTTCTGGTAGCGGAGATCGTATTGCAGCCGGTGCCCGTCTTCGAGAGTGGCCGAGAGGCTCTGCATCAGGCTGGTAAGTTCCTGCACCGCGAGGTTGGTGGAGTAGTTGTAGCTGGACTCCCCGCTGCGGTGCGCGTCCTGGTAGGTGAGCGTCTTTTTTCCAGTGAAGGCGATGTGCTTGTGGTGGGAGTCAGCGTCTTTTTGAAAGTAGCCAGCCTTCGCCGCCAGTTCGAAGATTTTCTCGCGGGTTTCCCGATCGGCGCCGAAATCCAAATCGAAGGTGTCGGGGTCGTCAGAATCAGCGGACAGTCGCCCGACGGAATGGTAGCGCGACACGCCGTCGGATTGAACACGAATCGAATAATGCGAGGGCTGGGAGGCGGGGAAGTCGCTGGTGAAGGTCAGCACGGCTGGGGCGTGAGCTTCGGTTTGCGGATCAGCGAGGACCGGAAAAAGTAGAACCGAGAAAAAAATGAGCAGAGCGACAACCTGGAATGGACGCGACATGGGCCACAATAATGATTGGGGATGCGACTGCGAGTGTCAAGGGGAGCAATAGGCAGAGATTTCCAGTTTCGCTTTGAGGCGGACGGACGAAGGGCGTCCGTCCCTACGTGTTTTTTGCGGGCTCTACTTGCAGACTGCGGTGTAGCCCAGCGTGTTGTTGCCGTTGAGGTAAATCTGGCCGGAGATCAGGCCGTTGTTGTTGATGCCGCCAGCCATGGTGTAGCTCGCTCCGGAATAGACGATGTTGGTGAAGACGCCGTTTTCGTAGATGAAGCCGAAGTCTTTATCGCCGGAAAGGCGGTTGCCGACAATCACGCCCGAATTATTCACGCCAGTCAGAGCCGTTCCATATTTGGACTTCGGGTAATTCACGGTAGTGAAAGTTCCATTTTGCCAGACCATGCCGTTGCTGATGGAGGTTCCGGCCCAGGTTCCGACGACTTCCCCGTTGTCATTGAGCGCCACGGGATAAGTTGCCGGGGCAGTGGGGTAGGCGATGGTTGTGTACTTGCCGTTCACTAGGATGAATCCCTTGATGAGGGACGCGCTGGCGCTGAAGCTGCCGACGGACGCTCCCAGCTGGTTGACATCGAACAGCCAGGTATTGGTGGCCTTGGGATAGTTGACGATGGTGTACTGGCCATTTTGCAAGACGAATCCATGAATGTGTTCGGGGTTCGCGTTGTCCTGATAGAACCCAGCGTTGAGGCCTGTGCCGCTGCGTCCGTAGAGCCATGTGCTGGAGGATTGCGGGACCGTATATTCCGTATAAGCGCCGCCGGGGGACCGGGTGAAGGCCACGAACTGTTGCGCATTGTTGTCGACCAACTGGCCGACGACGGTGCCGTCGTCGCTGACTCCATTAACCATGCTCAGAGAATATCCCGAGGGCGCTGAGAAGGTTTCGAAGGTGCAGGAAGCATTCTTGGCGGCGTGCATGGGAGCGATAAGAGCGATAAGCATGAGAGGCGGGAAGGTAGTGACGGAAACAAAGCGGCGCAAGTCCATGAAATCCTCAATCGAAATTTTGAATTGCAGTTTCAGAATACCTTGAGAAGCGGTGTCCGGCGCGCCCGATGCCCAAACGAGTGGCACGGTGCGTGGCGGTTTCAGGACGAGGACGGAGGTAACTTGACGGAGGAAACCTGACGGAAAAAGACGGGGCTGACCGGGCCCCGCAATAACAGACCGCGGGATGACTTAAGTCAGCGAGTTGCGGTCTGACGGGCCTTGCTCTGGAGAATGTTATTCGGCTGCGTTTTGTTCTGGCGTTCGCGGGTGGCGGCGGTGTGCAGGTGGCAGATGGCGATGGCGAGCGCATCGGCGGCGTCGGCGGGTTCGGGAATCTGATCGAGGTGCAGCAGGCGGGTCACCATTTGCTGGACCTGATGTTTTTCGGCGCGGCCGTATCCCACCACCGCTGACTTAATGGAAAGCGGCGAATATTCGGCGACTTCAAGTCCGGCGGAAGCGGCGGCCAGCATGGCCACCCCGCGCACCTGGCCGAGTTTCAATGCCGACTTCACATTAGCCGCGTAGAAAACGTCTTCGATGGCGACGCGGTCAGGACGGTGCTGGATGATGAGTTCGGCAAGACCGATCGAGATGCGGGACAGGCGTGTGGGCATGGGGTCGCGTGGGGAAACTTTGATGGCGCCGCAGACGATGCAGCGAAGGCCATCGTCGGCCAGCAGATCGACGATGCCGAAGCCGGTGTATTCCGTGCCGCAGTCGATGCCGAGGACGCGCATGAGGGAAGTGTAGCAGGGCGGTTGGGGCGGTCCGCTGCTTTAGGGCATCTCTGTTCAAGTTTGGCGCGGGCACTCTTGTCCGCGAAAAGTCCGCGCACCGATGCTGCTGTCCAGCAGTCGAGTATTTCTTCAGAGAATCCTTTAGCTGCGCCTTGCAACGTTTCAGCAGCATCTCGGTCTTCGGGACTTGGACAGCTCATTTTCCTGTCGAAAGATCTGGTAGGCACGGGTGGAAGATTGCAGACGGCTGCGTTCGAGGAAGCGCTGGTAGGCGGATTCGTCGAAAATCTCGCGCAGCGTCGCGACAAGCACCGCGAACGAGCGGACGATAGCGGCAATGATCGAGTTGGTTTTCCGCGTATTCTTCTTCATGCTTGCTCCTCCAGAGCCAGCCTGGTCATGACGAAGGGCGACTCTTTGGTTTCGGCGGAGCGGCTTCCGGAAATGATTCGCAGGCATACCATGCCGGATTCGATGAGGATTGTGGCTACCATGACGACCAAGACGCCGGTGACGGCGGCGTCCAGACGATCATTGAAAATCAGGCGAGGATTGGCTCCAGTGGCGGCGAGTTGGCGGGCGTGCGCGAGGAAACCGATGCGCGGGTTGGGATCGAGAACTTTATGCCATGAAGCGGTAAAGGTCACGGCCACCAGCCAGCAGAGAGGAATCAGGGTGATGAAGACGTAGCGCACGCGGCCTGTCCTGACTCCGTCGAGCTTCCTGCAACCCACTTTCACGATGATAGTGGTGGCCACGCACAGGGCGACCGTCGCCAGCAATTGGTTACAGATGCCGAAGAGCGGCCAGAGGGAATTGATACCGCCGAGCGGGTCTTTGATGCCCTGCCAGAGAAAATTCCCCCAGGCGGCGACGATGAGGGCGCTGGTAAAGAGGATGGATGGGTACCAACTGGTGCGGCCGATGGGTTTCCAGATGTGCCCGAGAGCATCCTGCAACATGAAGCGTCCGACGCGGGTGCCGGCGTCGAGAACGGTGAGGATGAAGAGGGCTTCGAACATGATGGCGAAGTGATACCAGAGCGCCATGAGAGCCTGGCCGCCGAGCGTGTTGGAAAAAATCTGTGCCATGCCCAGGGCGAATGCGGGAGCGCCGCCAGTGCGGTTGAACAGGGTCTGCTCGCCGACCGCGTGCGCCAGAGTGGCCATCTGGGCGGCGCTGACCGGGAATCCCCATGCGCTGACGGTGTCCGCCGCGGTAGTGGAAGCTTGCCCCACGATGCCGGCGGGGCTGTTGACGGCGAAGTAGACGCCGGGTTGCAGGACACAGGCCGCGATCATGGCCATGATGGCGACCATGGACTCGGCCATCATGCCACCGTAGCCGACGAAGCGGGTTTCGGTTTCGCGCCGGATCAGTTTGGGCGTGGTGCCGCTGGAAATCAGGGAATGAAACCCGCTGATGGCGCCGCAGGCGATGGTGATAAAGGCGAAGGGGAAGATCTTGCCGGCAAACACGGGGCCGGTGCCATCGGCGAAGCGGGTCAGAGGCGGCATGTGCAGGGAGGGGCGCAACGCCACGATGCCGACCGCCAATAGAGAGATGGTGCCGAGTTTCACAAACGTGCTCAGGTAATCGCGGGGCGCCAGCAGCAGCCACACGGGCAGGGCGGAAGCGGCGAACCCGTAAACGATGATGAGAATTCCCAGCGTGGGTGCCGTGAGCGTAAAGATCGCCGCCCAGGAAGGCGCTTCCGACACCCACTGTCCCCCAAAGATGGCGGCGAGCACGAGAATAAATCCCAGGATGGAGCTTTCGAGGACTTTTCCCGGGCGAAGCCGCCGGAGATAGACGCCCATCAATACGGCGATGGGCATGGTCATGGCGATGGTGAAGGTTCCCCAGGGACTGGACTTGAGCGCGTTGACGACAATGAGCGCGGCCACCGCGAGCAGGATCACGATGATGCTGATCACGGCGAGGTAGGCGATGATGCCACCGACGCGTCCAATTTCGGACTTGGCCATCTCGGTGAGCGATTTGCCGTCGCGGCGCACCGAGAACAGCAGGATGACGAAATCCTGCACGCAACCTCCGAGGACGGCACCGGCGATGATCCAGAGGGTGCCGGGGAGATAGCCGAACTGAGCGGCGAGCACGGGGCCAACCAGCGGGCCGGGGCCGGCGATGGCGGCGAAGTGGTGTCCGAAGACAACCCACTTGTTGGTGGGGATGAAGTCGCGGCCGTTGTCCAGACGCTCCGCTGGAGTCGCGCGCACAGGATCAAGCGCCAGCACTTTTGCGGAAATGAAACTGCTGTAGAAGCGATAGGCTACGGCATAGGTGGACACAGCGGCGACGACCAGCCACAGGGCGTTAATCTGTTCGCCGCGATGCAGTGCGATGGTGGCCAGCGCCACGGCTCCGAGCAGGCTGACGGCAATCCAGAGAAGAACGCGCAAGGTGTTTGGCATAGAGCCCCGTGGCCGGTAATTCGGCGGCGAGTATTGTGGCGAAAAAGCGGCGGGATCGCAAGCCCGTGCCGCCGCTTCTGCCGGGAGGAGGTCAAGGTCATTACCACAGAGGGTACAGAGGACACGGAGAATCGCAAGAGAAACGTTTTTCTTCTGTATCGCCGCGCGGCTCGGATTTTGAGCGAGCGGCTGTCTCCCAGCGAGCCTCGTGATAATCTAAAAACGTCCCGGCAGGGCGGTGGTGTTTCCGGGATGGACTTATGCTCGTAGCCAGAAATCATAATTCTAAGAGGAGCAAGGGCGATGAAAATTGGCGTGTTGACCGGCGGCGGCGACTGTCCTGGACTAAATGCGGTAATTCGGGCAATTGTGCGCAAGGGCACGTTTCACTATGAAGACGGGTTTGTAGGATTCGTGGAGGGCTGGCGCGGATTGCTGGAAGACAAGACGATGGAACTCGACCTCTCGTCGGTCGGTGGCATTCTGCCCCGTGGGGGAACGATCCTTCGCACCTCGCGCACCAATCCCGCGAAACATGCGGACGGTTTGCAGCGCTGCGCCGAGAACCTCAAGAAGCACGGGTGCGAAGCGTTGATCGCCATTGGTGGCGATGACACGCTTTCGGTGGCCAAGAAACTTTTTGACAACGATGTAAAAGTGGTCGGCGTTCCGAAGACGATCGACAACGATCTGTCCGGGACCGACTTCACCTTCGGCTTCGACACGGCGGTGAATATCGCCACCGAAGCCATCGACCGCGTCCATACGACGGCCGAGGCGCACAATCGGGTGATCGTGGTGGAAGTGATGGGACGGGATTCGGGTTGGATCGCGACCTATAGCGGAATTGCGGGCGGAGCCGATGTCATTCTCGTGCCGGAAGTTCCTTTCGATATCGACCAGGTGGCCGAACTGATTCGGCAGCGCCACGCGCGCGGAAGATATTTCAGCATCGTCGTTGCCGCGGAAGGGGCGAAGTTCGCCGACGGCAACGAGAAGCATTGTGGGTCGCTGCAAGCGGGGCGCGACGACTTTGGGCATATACGGTTGGGCGGAATCGGTTCGACGGTGGCCAGCGAGATTGAAAAGAGGACGGGGTTCGAGTCGCGCTCGGTGGTGCTCGGCCACATCCAGCGGGGCGGATCGCCCAGCGCTTACGACCGGGTGCTGGCGACGCGCTACGGACTGGGCGCCATCGATATGGTGCACCGCAATGAATTTGGGCGGATGGCGGCGCTGCGTGGGAACAAGATTATTTCCATCCCGTTGGCGGAAGCCATCGCTACTAACCGCAAGGTGGACAAGGAAATCCTGGATGCGGCGATCGGCATTCTGGACAAACTCGATTACAAGGTTTCGAAGAATCCCGAACTGACGACTAAATGATCTAAACGGGGCATTCGGGCCTTTTTTCTCGTCTGGAGGCGACTTTTGCGCAGTAACTCCAGCTACCACAATGAGGTACAGCTGTCGCGGATTTGCTTGGCAGGGGTGCGGGTTTCAGGGCATACTAACTAAGCACTCCCCCTCGACCGATTGCGATTCCGAGGAGGCTCCGGTGCCCATGCTGCAAGACGAAACCCACTCCGAGAATCATCTGGAGAGATCCGCACCACTAACCTTGCAACCCGCTTCGCAGGACGCGGAAGTACAGCGGAAGCGCCTGCTCATCGCGCTGGGGATACTCGTATTGGCGCTGGTGGCGGTGGTTTTGAAAGACTGGGATTTCTGGTTTCCGCCGGAAGGCGAAGTCCAGGAGGCCGTGTTCCGCAGCAAGAGTAAGGCGGCAGCCGCAGTGGCGGCGAACACGGCTGAGAGTCCTGCGCGGGAACGCAGCCGCCTGCCCGCCAAGACGTTAGAGCACACTGCAGAGCCCGCGGCGGCGGCTCCCTTCCAGGCTACTACCGAGCGCGCCGCCCTGCCTCCTTTGGAAGTTGAGGTCGTGGCAGGAAACCGCCACATGAGCGTGCCCGCGAGAAGCAGCGCCATCCATCTGGATGTGGATTCGGGCGCAACGTCGTCCGCCTCCAATGCTGCTCTCGCATCGGCCTCGACTGGGATAGTCAATGCTCATGATCGCGTGGACCTTTCGACGCAAGCAGCGCAGAATGTGACCGTGTCCGTGCCGCCGGATTACCCCATGCTGGCGCGGCAAATGAAGGTGCAGGGCGCAGTGAGTCTGCTGGCGCTGATCTCGCGAGAGGGCACGATTCAGGAAATCCAGATTCTCAGTGGTCCGGGAATTCTGGCGGCTGCCGCGCGCGAAGCGGTCAAGCAGTGGCATTTCAAGCCCTACCTGCTGAATGGGCAACCGGTGGAAACTCAAGCCCGCATCACGGTGAATTTCACGATTTCAACCAATTGATATCAGCAGGACTCTGGTAGAGCGGACGCTCCCGCTGACCTTACTTTTGTTTTTTCTTGCCGCCGGAAGAGTCAACCCCAACCCCAAGAGCGGCGGACAGGAGTGTACTCCCTACATGAACCAATAAAAACGGGCGCCGGATTCTCTCGAACCCAGGGCGCCCGGGCAGCCCTCCCCCAGAACTGCTCACTGAGGAATGTAAAGGTCAGGGGAAAATCCGAGAATGGCACGCGGGTGCCAAAATCAGCCCACCGAAGTGCCACCTAACAAACACATTTCCACAAACTGAAGTCTGAACTCCATCTCAAACTGCCTGCTACTCGAAAAGCACCATCTTTCCAGGTGGTACTCCAGTGGGAAACGGCGAGTTCGCGATGGCTGCGGGAGCACCGGAGAAGGAGTTGTAGGTTAACCCCGCCACCCCGTTGGAGCCTCCGATATAGAGATAGTTGCCGGTAGGATCGATGAGCGCGAACAGGCCTCCCGCCGTCTGGCTGAAAGGCGAGCCTTGCACCGACACCAGTTGTCCGCTGGTGGAGGTGATGGTGAAACACCAGATGGAAAAGCTCGATCCTGGCGTGACCGCGTAAAGGAACTTGCCGCTGGGATCAACGGTGAGCGCGGAGGGGTTATTGCCGACGGCGGCAGTGAAAGGCGATCCGGTGATGGGGGACAGCCCGCCGGTGTTCTGATCGATGTTGAATCCGGAGATGTTGCCGATGTTCGATTGCAAAGGCAGATTGCTGGCCGAAGAGTTCGCCACGTAGAGATATTGCTCACTGGCATCAACGGCGAGGCCGGAAGCTCCCAAGCCCGAAAAGACCGGCGATCCGGAGACCTGGGTGAGCACGTTCTGGACGCCAGAACACTGCGGTTGCGAAGACTGCGGAGGACAGAACAAGAACGCGGTGACCATCCCAATGTCCGGGTTGCTGACGAACACGAACTTGCCAGACGGGGTGATCAGAATTTCGGTGGGACTGGAATTCGCCCGAAAGGGAGAACCGCTCACCTCGGTCAAGGCGCCGGTGGTGGAATCGATGGCGTAAACCGAAACATCACCGCCGTCGTTATTGCTTCCGGCGGTGTTGGTCACCAGCAAGTATTGTCCGGTGGGGTCGATGACGGCCGCGTACGGACCGTTGCCAGCTTGCGTAGGTGAGGCACTGCTGGGGGTCAAAGTGCCGTCTGGGGCGATATTGAAAGTTTCGATGGTGTCGGCGTGGGCATTGACCACGTAAAGCAGCTTTTTCGACTTGAGCAATGCCAAGCCAAACGGCGAGAAGTTTTCAATGGTTGGCGTCTTGGCTCCGAGGCTGACGGCGCCGGTGGCGCCATTGATATAGAGCAGGGCCACGGAACCAAGAGATGGGAGGGTGACGTAGGCATTATGGTTCGGAGCCGTCGAGTTGCCGCTACTGCTGCTGCCGCAGGAAAGAGAAAATCCAGCCAGGGTAACGATGATGACTACCACGCCGGTCACACGGGCAAGCCTCCAGCGACGACAAGGTTGACCTGCCAGTGCCGCGTGGGCTGCCCTTGGAAAGCTCATTTGCGAAACTGCTCCTCAATATTAAGATGCGAACGGAAAAATCGTGTTCACTGTCTTGCTCACTCTCTTGTTCACTATCGTGCACGAGAAGGCGTGAATCGCGCAACTGCACCCGCTCCTGGATGTGTTCTAATTATCGTGTCCGAATAAGAATCGTATCGTGATCGACATCCACTGCCACCTTCTGCCCGAGGTCGACGACGGAGCCAGGTCGTGGGATATGGCCGTCGAAATGTGCCGCATGGCGATGGCGGACGGCATTACTCACGCGGTCGCCACGCCGCATGCCAATGACCGCTACGCCTATGATCGCGGATATCTCTCCGGGCTTCTGGCGCAATTGCAAGAGAAGGTGGGTCCGGATTTGCGGTTGAGTCTGGGCTGCGACTTTCATCTTTCGTTCGAGAACCTGGAACGCGTCCTCGAACAGCCGCACACCTACACGATCGGGGAAACCAACTATCTGTTGATAGAACTCAGCAACTTCAGCGTTCCCACCCACCTCTCCGAATGTTTTACCCGCCTGGGAGATCGAGGACTTACGCCGATCCTGACGCATCCCGAACGAAACCCGATCCTTCAGCAAACCCCGCAGCGCATTCTGGAGTGGGCGGAGCAGGGGTGTCTGATGCAGGTGACAGCCTCGTCGCTGACAGGGTTCTGGGGCGAGCGGCCCGAAATTATTGCGCGCTGGTTGCTTGATCGATCCGCCGTGCATATTCTGGCCTCGGACGCTCACGATACCAAGCGCCGCATCCCGAATCTATCCGCCGCTCGTCTGGTCGCGGCAAGATTGGCAGGAGGCGAATATGCCGACGCGCTGGTCGAGGGCAACCCTGGGGCAATTGTCAAAGGGATGCCGATTCCTTACTGTCCCAGGCCAGTGTTGGACTAGCGCACCGGGGAAGAGTTGGAGGACGAGTTCGCGTCCTTGAAGCCGGGGCGCTTCGGCGGTAGTATTCCATTTCGCTCTCAGCGCGATACTTTCGAGGAATCATGCCGCAAAATTACGTTCCCATTTTTCTTTTTCTAGCCGTCGTCGGCGTCCTGATACCGGCCACCCTGCTGGTGGCCAAACTCATCCGCACCCAGAGTCCGAACCGGGTGAAGTTGATGCCCTACGAGTGCGGCATCGATCCCTACGATAGCGCGCGTGGACGCTACACCGTACGTTTTTACATCGTCGCCATATTATTTGTGATTTTCGATGTGGAAACGATTTTCCTGTTTCCATGGGCAGTGAAGTTCAAGGCGTTGGGCACGTTCGGTCTGGTCGAGATGCTGGTGTTCCTCGGCATTCTGATCGTGGGCTATGTTTGGATCTGGACGAAGGGCGCGCTGGAATGGGTGTAACTTCTTCGGGCGAGAATCCCACTGCTTCCGGTTCTGAAGAGGCCTTCAGCACGAGCCGCTGGACCCGCGGAAACTTCTGGTTCCCGACCCGCATCGTGGTCAGCCCACTGCGCGTCAGCCGGGTGAAGCGTCGTTTCTTCGGCAGCAGCGAAGAAAGCATTTCGATTCTGCAGGTAGCTTCCGTCAAGATCTCCACCGGTGTGTTCTGGTCCGACATTGTTATCGAGTCGACCGGCGGCACCGATCCAATCACGAGTCATGGTCATCGCAAAGGCGACGCGTTGCGCATCCGCGACCTGGTCGAAAGTTTTCAGGTAGCGCGGCGTTAGTGGAGCACTTTTTTGCTGTCGGCCATGCGCCGTCATTGATGAAATGACAATCCTGTGATGTCAGTCATTGACGGTGACGCCACCAGATGTTAGAAGTGAAAGTTTCCCGAGACCTGTGCGGCTCTTGCAGCAAGGTTTGGGAACGATAGACCCAGCATGGCCGAGGAAGTCAAAACGCCTGATCCAACACCACCGCTGCCGGACGGCGAGAAGAAGGCGCTGGTGGAAAAACCCACGGCGGAAAAGCCTACGGCATCCGGCGAACCGGCCAAGCCTGCTGCTAAGCCGGCGGCTCCAGCCAAGCCGGCGGGTCCTGTCCCCTTGCCATGGACTTCGCCGATGGTCGAAAAATACCGCAGCCAGTACGGTTCAGGCCTCGACCCGCTGACTTATCTGGGACAGAACTATCTTGCCGTGGACCGCTCGCTGATTCCCGACATTTTGCGACTGCTGCGCGAGGAAGAGCAGTTTGACTATTGCGTCGATATCACGGCCGCGCATTATCCCAAGCGCGAAAAACAGTTCGACGTGATCTGGATTCTCTATTCTTTTCCGCGAAATGAGCGGGTGCGGGTGAAAACGCAGATTGCCGACGGCGCTTCGATCGCGTCCAGCGTTTCCATCTGGCCCACCGCAAATTGGCTGGAGCGCGAAGTCTACGACATGTTCGGTATCCAGTTCGACGGGCATCCCGATTTGAAGCGCATTCTGTTGCCCGACGGCTGGAAAGGCCACCCACTTCGCAAAGACTACGGCATCCTGCAGCAAGACAAAGAGTGGGTGCAAATCAACCTTGGAATCGAGAGCGGCCAATGAGCGCGGAAACGAACGAAGTCTCAAGCCGCGCACTTTTGAGTTCGGATGCTTCCAATCGTTCCGCCCTGGAGCGCTCCCACCTCGATCTGGAGACCGCCGAGAAGCCGTACCTCGATTCGAACGAACTCATCATCAACATGGGTCCGCAGCACCCGGCGACGCATGGCGTGTTGCGCGTGATTCTGAAGCTTGACGGCGAACGAGTGCTCGGCACCGAGTGCGTCATCGGATACCTGCACCGCGGCGTGGAAAAAATTGCCGAGAACCGCACCTACACGATGTTCAATCCCTACGTGGACCGGATGGACTATTGCGCTGCCGTGTCGAACGGGCTGGGATACTGCGAAGCGGTCGAGAAGCTGCTGAATGTGGTGGCTCCGCCGCGCGCGCAGTACATTCGCGTGATCCTGACGGAGTTGAACCGCATCGCCAGCCACCAGCTTTGGCTGGGCACGCACGCCCTCGATATCGGAGCGATGACGCCGCTGTTCTACACCTTTCGCGATCGGGAGGAGATCCTTAAGATTTTCGAAAAATACTGCGGCGCCCGCCTGACTACGCATGCCTTTCGCATCGGCGGGTGCCAGTATGAAACCTATGCAGGCTTCGAAAAGGACGTAAACAACTTCCTCACTTTTTTCGCGCCGAAGATCGACGAATACGAAACGCTGCTCACCACCAACCGCATCTGGCTGGAGCGCACAAAAAACGTTGGCGTGATTTCCGGCGCGGACGCAATCGCGCTCGGCGTCACCGGACCCGTGCTGCGGGCCAGCGGGGTGAAATGGGATTTGCGAAAAGCGCAGCCGTATGCGGCTTACTCCGAATTCGATTTCGAAATTCCAGTTGGCACGAACGGCGACACCTACGACCGGTACCTTGTCCGCATGGAAGAAATGCGGCAGTCGATGCGCATCATCGAGCAAGCTGTGAGCCGCATCCCGGAAGGGGCGATTATGGGCAAGGTGCCCAAGGTGATCAAGCCGCCGGTGGGCGAAATCTATCATTCCATCGAAGCGCCGAAAGGCGAACTGGGATATTTCATCGTCAGCGACGGGTCGACGCAGCCCTACCGCCTGCGGGTGCGGCCGCCATCGTTCGTCAATCTGCAGGCGCTCGACGTGATGGTGCGCGGCTTGCTTGTGGCCGACGTGGTTGCCGTCATCGGGACGATTGACATCGTGCTCGGCGAGGTGGACCGCTGATGCCGAATTTCATCATGTCGTATCTCGGGAGTACGGTCACGCCGGGTGAAGCGGGAAGCCAGTTCTGGGCCCTGATTTACGTGCTCATTATTTTCGCGGGCGTGTCGGTGGCCGTGATCTGCATGAACTGGATCGAGCGCAAGGCGCTGGCGCACTTCCAGATTCGCCTCGGCCCCATGCGGGTGGGCCCGCATGGATTGCTGCAGCCTTTTGCGGACGCCCTCAAACTGATGCTGAAAGAAGACATCATTCCCGCCGAAGCCGACCAGTTCGTCTTCTGGGTCGCTCCGCTGATTGGACTGCTGGCGGCGTTCACGGTTTATACGGTGATTCCGTTTGGCCCGTCGCAGGCCGTGAGCGACATGAACATTGGCATCCTGTTCATGCTGGGAGTCTCGTCGCTGGGCGTACTGGGCATCGTCGTGTCGGGATGGGCGTCGAATTCGCACTATCCTTTAATTGGCGCGCTGCGGTCGAGTGCCCAGATGGTGTCGTACGAAGTCGCCATGGGACTGGCCGTGGTCTCGGCGGTCCTGATGACCAGCCTCAACGCCAGCGGCACCGGAACGCTGAGCATGATCGGGATTGTTCAGGCGCAGCAGCAGCAGGGTGTCTGGTTCATCTTTAAGTTCTTCCCGCTGGGCTTTCTCGCGTTTGTGATTTTCGCCATC
The DNA here is from genome assembly GCA_003134435.1 of Acidobacteriaceae bacterium. Lineage (GTDB taxonomy): Bacteria > Acidobacteriota > Terriglobia > Terriglobales > Acidobacteriaceae > Acidiflorens. The sequence goes on along the minus strand of PLBE01000136.1, from coordinate 76,542 downwards.
GCCATGGTTGCCGAGACCAACCGCGCGCCCTTTGACATGGCCGAAGCCGAGTCGGAGTTGACGGCCGGATATCACACCGAATACAGTGGGCTGCGCTGGTCGCTCTTCATGCTTGCAGAATATGCGGCCATGATCGCCGTTTCGTCGATCGCGGTCACGCTCTGGCTGGGCGGATGGATGCGTCCTTTTCCGAACCTGCTGCACGCGCCCGCGTGGGACTTCATCTTCTCGCTGTTCCCCGGCCTCACCTTTGGCGGCCTGGCGGCGATTGCCATGATCGGCGCGGCGCGGATGCCGGCGCACTCGTTTTTCAGGATTCAGCGCATCGGGCTGGCGGTTTTCGCGGCGCTGCTCGCGTTCAGCGCGCTGCTGCTTCTGGTGATCGCAATTGCCGGCCGTTCGGCGGACACGAGTGTAGCCGCACGATTCCGCGAAGGCATCGATTACGTATATTGGTTTGTCCTCAAAGTTGCCGTCTTCATGTACCTCTTCATCTGGTATCGCGCGACTTGGCCGCGCTACCGCTTCGATCAACTGATGAGGATCGGATGGAAAGTGATGCTGCCGATTTCGCTCGGCGTGCTGCTGCTGACGGCGATCGTAGGGGTGATCCTCCCATGAACCCCGCACTCAATTCGGCGCTTTCGATCAACTCGGGCATGGCTCCGGTAGCTACGCCGTGGTTCTTTTATGCTCTGGCGGGGATGGCGGTCCTCAGCGGCGTGTTCGTTATCACGCGGCGGAATGCGGTGCACGCGGCGCTCGCCCTGATCATCACTCTGCTCTCGGTGGCGGGCCTCTATCTGATGCTGTATGCCCCGTTCGTGGCTGGCGTGCAGATTATTGTCTACGCCGGCGGAATCATGGTGCTGTTCCTGTTCGTCATCATGCTGGTCAACATCGAACGCTCGTCGAAAGAGCGGGCCTTCAATCGCATGTGGCCGGTAGGATTAGCGGCGGCTGGCGCCTTGATGGTGTTGTTCGCGTCCGCGATCGTCAAGGGCAGCCACATCAACGATATGTTCCGGGATCGCCTGATGCCGTTGCCGGAGTCAACCAACACCCAGCAGATCGCCTCGCTGCTTTACGGAGAAGCCGGCCGCATGGGCCAATATACGTTCGCTTTCGAGATCGCCTCGCTGTTGTTGCTGGTGGCGATTTTGGGGGCGGTGATTATGACGAAGAAAAAGATTTAGCAGTTAGTCGTTGGCGGATCGCTGTTCGCAAGACCAGCAGCGCGCCGGTCGGCGAACGACGAACAGGGAACGACGAAGAGCGAACGACGAACGACGGTTTTATGGTTCCTATCACCACGCTTCACTATCTCGTTGTGGCGGCGGCACTGTTCGTGCTGGGCGCGATCGGTGTGCTTACGCGCCGCAACGTGGTGATTGTGCTGATGTCGATTGAACTGATTTTGAATGCGGTGAACCTGAACCTGGTGGCGTTCTCGCGCATGTGGGGAAATCTGCATGGGCAGATATTCGCCATTTTTATCGTAGTGGACGCCGCCGCCGAAGCCGCCGCCGGTCTGGGCATATTGATTGCCTTCTTCCGCAATAAGGAGACGGTCAACATTGATGAGATTGATTTGTTGAAATGGTAGAGGGGCGCTGTTCGTCGTTCGATTTTCGCGGTCGGCTTGTGCGAGGAGCCGAGCGAGCGACGAACAACGAATAGCGGCAGGGAACGACCAACGACCAACGACATGTTCTTAAACCACATCTACCTTATCCCGCTCTTCCCGGCTTTCGGCGCCGTGATCATGTTTTTTTTCGGGCGGCGACTGCAGAAGGCCACGGTCAATGCAGTCTGCGTTGGCGCGGTTGTCGTTGCGTTCCTGTTCGCCTGCTTTACGGTGGTCGAGTACACCCACTTCGCGCATGGCACGGGGCATCCTTTTGAGAAGATTCTTTATACCTGGCTAGGCAGCGGCGACGGCCATCTGAACTTCGTCAAACGCGACGGGACGACCGCTTCCTTCAACGCTGACGCCGGCTTCCTGCTGGATCCGCTCTCTTCCATCTGGCTGCTCTTTGTCACCGGCGTGGGCATGTTGATCCACATCTACTCGACCGGATACATGGCCCACGAAGGCGGTTATTACCGCTTCTTCGGATACCTGAACCTGTTCATGTTTGCCATGCTTACGCTCATCCTGGCGAATAACTACATGATGCTGTTTGTGGGATGGGAAGGCGTGGGCTTGTGCTCGTATCTGCTGATCGGCTTTTATTTTCATCGCAACTCGGCTTCGACCGCGGCCAACAAGGCGTTTATCGTGAACCGCATCGGAGATGCCGGATTCATTCTGGGCGCGCTCACGCTGGCCTGGTATCTGGGGTCGTTTCGCTTCACCGACATTAACGTGCAGGCGCGCGGTGGTCATTTCGCCATCGGCGATCCAGTGCTCACCGCCGCCGCCCTGCTGTTGTTTATTGGAGCCTGCGGCAAGTCGGCGCAGATTCCTCTTTATATTTGGCTGCCCGATGCTATGGAAGGTCCCACGCCGGTTTCGGCGCTGATCCACGCCGCGACCATGGTCACGGCGGGGGTATACATGGTGGCGCGTTCGAATGCCGTGTTCGTGCTGGCGCCAACGGCGATGAAGACGGTTGCCATCGTCGGGGCGCTCACGGCCGTGTTCGCCGCGTCTATTGGCTTAGTGCAGAACGACATCAAGCGTGTGCTGGCCTACTCCACCGTCTCGCAACTTGGATACATGTTCCTGGCGCTCGGCGTCGGCGCTTTTGCGGCGGGCGTCTTCCATGTGTTCACGCACGCGTTCTTCAAGGCACTCCTCTTCCTCGGTTCGGGCTCGGTGATTCACGCCATGAGTGGCGAGCAAGACATGCGCAACATGGGTGATTTGCGCCGGCGCATTCCGACCACGCACTGGACCATGCTGGTCGCCACGCTGGCCATCGCTGGAATTTTTCCGTTCGCGGGGTTCTTCTCGAAAGACGAAATCCTGTGGCAGACCTGGGCATCCGAGGGTGGCGCGTATCGCATCCTGTGGTTTGTCGGTTATGGAACGGCGCTGATGACGGCGTTCTATATGTTCCGGCTGATGTATCTCACCTTCTACAGTCCGTCGCGCATGAGTCACGAAGCCGAGCACCACGTACACGAGTCGCCGAAGTCGATGACCGTGCCGCTGGTGATCCTGGCGCTGTGTTCGATTGGTGCAGGATGGTTGAGTTGGCCGCATAGCCTCGGCGGTTCGGCGCATTTCGAGAAGTTTCTCGAACCCGTGTTCGCCCGGGAAGCGGTCGTATTAGTCGAGGAAGGGAAGTCGGCGCAGTTGGCGGCGGGCGAAAAGGAAGCCGAGCACACCGACAAGACCGAGTACGCGCTGATGTTTTTGTCGCTGGCGGCGGCAGGCGTGGGCTGGGGAATGGCGCGGCACTCGTATGCGAGGGCGGCCAAAGGCTACAAGGAGCCCATTGCTGTCGATGCTCCCCCACTCTACAAACTGCTCTATAACAAGTGGTTTGTCGATGAGGGCTACGACTACGTCTTCACCGGACGCCGCAAGGTAGGCAAGGTCCGCCTGGGCGTGATGGGCGCGGGCGAGGCGTCGTCGTGGTTCGATGCCAAGGTCATCGATGGAGCCGTCAATGATGTTGGCTGGGTAACAAAGGCGATCGCGACGATCTCGACCTGGTGGGATAAGTGGATCATTGACGGCGTCGGAGTCAACGGGCCGGCGATTCTGGCGCGCATGATTTCCTACCCCGCTCGGCTGTTCGAATGGGGATTGGTGCAGTGGTACGCGCTGGTGATGGTCGCGGGCTTGCTCGGATTTGGCGTGTATTACGTATGGAAGTGAAATGCCGGCTCTTAGCTATTGGCTTTCAGTGGTTCGCTAGAAGCCAAGGGCCAAGAGCTAACAGCTAAGAGCTCTTATGCAGAGTCACATACTTTCGATTATTCTCTTCACGCCGCTGGTGGGCGCGCTCGCTCTCTTGTTTGTCCCGAAAGAGAACAAGAACGCGATTCGCTGGATTGCGAACCTCTTCGCGTTCGGCGGATTCCTGATCTCGCTGCCGCTGGTGCCGATGTTCTGGGCGCAGCGTTTCGAGCCCGGCTTCAAGTTCCTCGAAGGCACTCCCAACAACTGGATCCCCTCGATTGGCGCGGGTTACAACCTGGGGATTGACGGCATCTCATTCCTGCTGATCATGCTGACTACGCTGCTCGGCTGGATTTCGATTCTGTCTTCATGGACCGCCATCGAGAATCGCGTAAAGGAATACTACGTCTGGTTCCTGGTGTTGCAGACGGGAATGCTCGGCGTCTTCATGGCGCTCGATTTTTTCCTCTTCTTTGTTTTCTGGGAAGCGATGCTGGTTCCCATGTATCTGCTGATCGGCATCTGGGGCGGTCCGCGCAAGCTTTATGCGGCCATCAAGTTCTTCTTGTATACCCTTCTGGGCTCCGTTCTGATGCTGCTCGGCATCCTGTATCTATATTTTCATCACCACACGGTTAGTAATCCGCAGGTATTCACATTTAGCATTCCCGAGCTTTATAAGACGGCGCCACTCATTCCCTTCAACATTGCAATCTGGCTCTTTGTCGCGTTCTTTATTGGATTTGCCATCAAAGTTCCGATGTTCCCGTTTCACACCTGGTTGCCGGATGCGCACGTGGAAGCGCCGACCGCCGGCTCCGTCATTCTGGCGGGCGTTTTGTTGAAGATGGGGACGTATGGGTTCGTACGCTTCTCGCTGCCGTTCTTCCCCTCGGTGGTGTCGCATCCCAGAGTGCAGAACTGGGTCATCGTCCTCTCGCTCATTGGCATCATTTATGGCGCGCTGGTTTCGCTGATGCAGAAGGACATGAAGAAGCTGGTAGCGTACTCGTCCGTGAGCCACCTCGGCTTCTGCACGCTCGGAATCTTCGCGCTGAATTCCGCTGGTTTGACCGGTTCAGTGCTGCAGCAGATCAATCACGGCATCTCGACCGGCGCGCTCTTCTTGATCGTCGGCATTTTGTATGAGCGGCGGCACACGCGCGAGATCGCCGAATATGGAGGCATCTCGAACGTAATGCCCATCTACGCGACGATCACTATGATCATGTTCCTCTCGTCGATGGGATTGCCGCTGCTGAATGGATTTGTCGGCGAGTTCACGATTCTGCAGGGAGCCTTCACCGCGAATTGGAAGTGGGCGGCGTGGGCGGCGCCGGGCGTAGTGCTAGCGGCCGCTTATTTACTTTGGCTCTACCAGCGTGTCTTTTTCGGGACGGTCACGAATGCGAAGAATGAAAAGCTGCACGACCTTACGCCTCGTGAAATCCTGACATTTGTGCCGCTCATCATTATGGCGCTCTGGATTGGATTGTATCCGAAGCCGTTTTTCCAGATTCTCGAACAGCCGGTTAATCAGATTGTCCAGAACATTCACGATAAGTCCAATGCGAACGCGGCGGTGAATGCTCAGGTTGCGCCTGTGCCGGGTCCCACCGCAGCGGCCGAGATTGGCTCCGACGAGGTTGGCTCGAACCTTGTTGTATCGAAACCTGGGCTGACTGCGGCACGATTGAAAGCGAGCAACTGAGTGCGAAGCCTCTCCACTGATTACCGGTTGATGTTGCCGATGGTGGAACTTACCATTTTTGCGCTCGGCATTCTGCTGATCGACCTGATGGTTCCACAGGGATGGAAATGGATCAACGCTTTGGGCGCTTTTGTCGGCGTGCTGTTTTCGGCTGTGTGCGTATGGCAAATTCAGTCGATGCTGCCGGCGAGGGGCCTGTTGGGATTCTATAACTCCCTGTTGGTGGACCGCTTCGCCATCTATTTCTGGTACCTGTTTCTGGCGGGTGCGGCGATCTCGATACTCGCTTCGGTTCACTATCTCGATGTGGAAAATGAGCACCACGGAGAGTATTACTCGTTGCTGCTGCTTTCCGTAGTGGGCATGATGTGCATGGCGGCGGGTATCGACATCGTGCTGATTTTCATCGGGCTGGAGTTGATGGCGATCTCCACTTATGTGCTGGTCGGCTTCCTGCGTCGCGACCGGCGCTCCAACGAAGCGGCGTTGAAATACCTGCTGCTGGGCGCCTTCTCGTCCGGCATCTTTGCCTACGGCCTTTCCCTTTTCTACGGCATCGCCGGTTCCACCAACCTGGGCATCATTGCGCGCGCGGTCTCGGCGCAGAGTCCTCACAATCCGGTGGTCGTGATTGCGCTGCTGACGACCATGGTGGGATTGCTGTTCAAGATTGCCGCCGTCCCATTTCATCAATGGGCGCCGGACGCGTACGAGGGTGCGCCCACCAGCATTACCGGCTTCATGTCGGTGGCGGTGAAAGCGGCGGCCTGGGCCATGCTGTTCCGCATTTTGCTGTTTGGATTATGGCCGCTGCGATCGGTTTACGTACCAGTGATTGTGATCGTCGCGATTGCCACCATGACCGGCGCCAACTTCGCGGCGCTTACGCAAACGAATACGAAGCGGCTTCTGGCTTACTCCTCGATTGCGCATGTGGGCTATATGTTGCTGGCTTTCGTCGCGATGGGAACTTCACAACTGGGCAGCGCGGCGTTTCTCGATGGCTTCAAGGGAATCCTGATCTACCTGCTTGTCTATACGTTCATGAACCTGGGGGCGTTTGCTGTGATCACGTCGTTGCGGCAGCGCAACGTGATTGGCGACGAGCTCGACGATATGGCCGGACTCTACAAGCGCGCCCCCGTCGAAGCCACGCTGATGCTGCTGTTTCTACTGTCGCTCGCTGGCATTCCGCCCGCGGCCGGTTTCCTGGGCAAGTACTACATCTTCCTGAGCCTGATCGAAAGCGGGCATTACGGACTGGCGTCGCTGGGCGTGCTGTATTCGCTTTTCGGACTTTATTACTACCTGAAGATTGCGAACGCCATGCTGATGCGCGCGCCCATGGAGACTGGGCGGTTGCCAGTCAGCATCGGAATGCGTTGCGCGGTGGGCGTGGCGGCGCTGGCGACCATCGTGATCGGAGTTTATCCCGAGCCTTTTATTCGCAGCGTGAACTGGTCGCTGGGAATTGTGCAGTCGCCGCACGTGGCTGCTGTATTGAAGTGAGAGCGGGCGCCTTGGTTTAGAATTCTTCCCAATGGCCATCAAACCCAGCCCGGAGCCCGATTCGTCTCCGCGGAAGAAAGATCCTTTCGTCTCCCTTGCCCGCTATTCCGAGATTGGCTTCATGATTCCGGCAGCGATCCTGCTGGGACTTTTCCTGGGCAAACTGGCCGACTATTGGCTGCGCACGAAGTGGCTCTATCTGGTGGGACTGTTGTTTGGCGCGGTGGTTGGATTTTGGCAGATGATACGGATGGCCGTCGGTGCCTACAAAGATACTCCTACAAAGTTGAATGATGAGTGATGAGTGAGTCCGAGCATCTCGACCATCACGCGATCGAAGATGTGTCAGCCCATGATGTGTCAGCCGACGATCTGTCAACTTACGACCGCGTCATTCCTCGCGTGCTGCGCAACATTCTGGTGGTCAGCGTTCTGCTGCTCGGGCCGGTGTTCTGGATTTACCGCTGGTCCGGATCGATGGGGTTTGCCTTCGGAGCGCTGGTCTCATATGTTAATTTTCGGTCTCTGACGCGGGGCGTCGAAGCGCTTGCCGATCGCATTGTCGACCGCAACAGCCGGGAGAAAGGTGGCTGGATCATCTTTCGCTTCATGGTGCGCTACGGTTTGGTGGCGGCGGTCGCCTATGCTATATTCAAAGGTTCTTCATTGGCGTTTCGCGGTTTTCTCTGGGGCCTGTGCGTGCCGGTGGCAGCCCTCATGGTCGAAGCGGCGTGGGAAGGGTACGCGGCGTTTCGGCGGGTGCCGTAAGCCCGGACGCTGCGGCCGAATTTTTCAAATTACTAGCTTGCTGGATCCTTTTTCTAGATCCTTAAAGTCTTAAAATGGAACAACTGACGTTTACCGCATTCCTGAATCGTCTCTTCGGCCCGCAAGTGTTGGCGTTGCTGCAGGCGCTGCATATTCATCCCAAACATCCAGCGGCTCCAATCTCGAATAGCTTTGCCATGGAACTGCTGGTGGTGCTGCTGCTCACGATGTTTTTTGTTGCCGTGCGCCTGCGCCTTTCCGTGGAGCGTCCGGGCGGGTTGCAACACACCATGGAAGGGATTCACGGATTCGTCAGCGACATGGCGGATGAGGTAGTTGGCCATCATGGCCAGAAGTATGTGCCTTATCTGGTGACGCTCGGCATGTTCATCCTGACGTGTAATTTGATTGGTCTGGTGCCGGGACTGGAATCGCCGACAGCGGTGCCGATTGTTCCGCTCGGTTGCGCCCTGTTGACCTGGTTTTATTATCACGTGCAGGGGGTTCGCGAGAACGGCCCCATCGGTTATTTGAAACATTTCATCGGCCCGCAGGACAAGGAAATGCCGCTGGTAATGCGGGTGCTGCTGCCGGTCATGCTGTTTCCGATTGAAATATTCAGCCACACCGCCCGCGTCATGTCCCTGACCATCCGTCTTTTCGCCAACATGTTTGCCGGAGAAATGGTCACGCTGGTATTTTTTTCGCTGATTCCGCTGGGTATTCCGGTCGTGTTTGAGGGGCTTCATATCGGCGTGTCGTTCATCCAGACTTATATTTTTGTGCTGCTGGCCTGTGTCTATCTGGGCGAGGCGACGGGGCAGGAACACTAGAGGATCAGCACCCAGTATTCAGTACCCAGTTGGCGGCGAAGCGTTTTTTCTGGGTACCGGGTACTGGTTACTGACAACTGTCGTTCAGCGTGAGGGCGCCGGCTCATAGAAGCGCGGCGTCAACCACCTCCTGGCGGCAAACTCATAGAGGAGAAACACGATGCGGAAATTCGCGATGTTGATGTTGATGATGCTGGTAGCGTCGGTGATGGCAGTGCCGGCGTTTGCGCAAGGCACGACAGGAGCGGTCGCGGGCACCAACTGGGTGGCGCTGACTTCCGGTTTTGCGATTGCATTGGCGGCGGGACTGGCGGCACTCGGGCAGGCAAGAGTAGCGGGGTCGGCCTGCGATTCGCTGGGCCGCAATCCGGCGGCGCGTCCTGGAATCATGGTCGCGTTGATTCTTGGACTTGCCTTTATCGAGTCCCTGGTGCTGTTCACCCTGGTTATTATTTTTGTGAAGGTGGCATAAACGAGTTTGTCGTTTGGATGTTTTCGAAAAGGCCTCTGCCTAAGCAGGGGCTTTTTTGTGCTAACTCGGGTCGTGAAGCCGCGTGCATTCTCTTAGGCGCTAGCGAGGAGCGAAAGAACCCAGGATCTTTCTTGGCGCGGTCGAACTGAAATCGCACTGTCTGAGAACTGAGAACTGAGAACCGGGAACAGAGAACTACGCTATATCTTCCGTTCGCCGTCCCAGTTCGAATCGTGGTTGTCGGGCACTCTCTGCAAGGCCTCGACCAGTATCCGGCGGAGCCGGTAACGGCTGTCCAGATCCATGCTGACGAATTCAAAACCAATCTCATTGACGCGGGCGCGGCGGAGCAGAACTTCGCCTTTGATCTTCTTCACGCCGAGCGAGATTTCAATGTGCGCCTCCGAGCCGACGCGCAGGTTGTCACTGCGCGTGCCCATGCCACCGCCCAGGCTCATCTCGCGCATCACGATATTCGATTTTCCCCAGGAACTCGAAAGCGTGGCGGACAGAGTGCGGGGCAGGACAATCCGTTCGTAACGCCGCTGTCGGACCCAGGGACATCCGGGGCCGGAATCGAGCGGAATGATTGCAAGTTCGCCGGCCTCGAAGCCGCTCTCGGCGAGCGCCTGGGTGCCGTAGCGCGGATCGATCTTCGACAGCGCCTGAATGGCCGCGATCCGCAACTCGCGGTGCTGGCTATAGCCAAACAGCTTTTTGTCTTCGGCGATCGTGCGCAGAACCGGGATGGCCTCGAGTTCGCGCAGGCGTCCGAGCGACTCGATCGCTTTCAGTTGCACGAACGGTGGCCGGTTGTGCGCTTCGCCGGACGTGGCCAGCGCAATCAGGCTGGAACTGGCGCTGCGATCCTGACTCATGCCGATCTCGTCGATGGCTTCGGGCAGGATGTGCGTGTCGAGCAGTTCGAGCAGTTCGACCAGGGTGCGACCCCGGTCGGGTGCAGCGCCGTAGGCGATCTGGCGCACCAGTACATCCTGATAAAAGCGGTTGAACTCGCCCATGCGGGCGGGCAGCAAATCGAGCAGCGTGGTCACGGCAAGCCTGCTCAACAGGCCGACCGTGGAAGCTGCTTGCCGAGGCTGGCCGGTACGCAGAATCTGTCGCAGATCGTCGACGCCGGGCTGTCCCAGTTCGCCCACAAGTTCGACGATGCGGTCGCACTCCACTCGCTTCTGGGCGCGGAAGAAGCGGTCGGCCAGGTGCTCGACTGAATTCTTGGGAAGCTGCTGCAGAACGTTGACCAGTTCTTCCGGCACCTGAGGCGCGTTGATGGCCTCCTCGATCATCTCGGGCAGGCGGTTTTCGATGCCGACCCGGGACCGGAGATCCTGCACCAGTTCCGGCCTTTGGTGGGCCACTCGTTCCAGCACGTAGCAAAGCTCGGCAATCGCTTTGTACTTCTTGCGGGCACACGCCTCCTGCCCGAAGCGCGCCAACGCAGCGCTCAGAAGGCTCTGGATCTCGCTATCGGTCACCTTGCTCAAATGCTCGCCGATCATGGCCAGGGCATTGGGCATCACCTCATCGGGAGCGGTGGCGTAAAGATCGGCGAGTTGAGCCAGTCCGATGGCGGTCTTGCGCCTTGGTTCGGCATCCGCAGCCTCCAGGCCGCTGCAATAGTTAGCGAGAATCTTGGCGGCGATTTCATTATCGTCGCGATCAAACAGAAGCTCGACAAACTGCCGAACATTGCGCGGCGGCACGCAGGTGGCTTCGCTCGAAAGCAGTACGCTTTTCTTCCCCGCCTCGGGAATTTCGGCCCAGAACATCCGGTCGAGAATGTCGGCGTGAGACTCAACCAGCACTCCCGCCTTGGACAATCTGTCTTCCTGAACCCGCAGGATCTGGCGGAGCGTGTCCATCTGCCGGCTCATGTGCTCCATCATCTCGTGCACTGCGTTGACCTTGACTTCGCCGCGTTCATAACGATCAAGCGCGAACTTGATGGCCATGCTCTCGGCCGCCTTCATCAGCAGCGGCGTGTCATTGCCGTCATTATGGATGTTATGACTGGCCTGCGAGGCCAGACTCTCCAGCAGTTGCGCCAGATTGACTTTAGCCCCTTCGGGAGCCTTGCCCAGTTCCACCTTCAGATTTTCCTGGGAAGCGTTGGGATCCTGCATCGCCTGGCCAAAATGAGTCAGCAGGCGAATGGTCTGGATGACTTCCTCTTCCTGTAAAGCTACGACGCCCCCGGTCCACGATGCGAGGGACGAGGATGCGGGCCCTGACGATGCCGGGACGCCCGCCAGAGCCGCGGCGCCGGAAATGGGAACGTTGGGCACGCTGCCCAGGGGCGCGCCACCGCCACCGCCGTTGGTCGCTCCCTGAGCAGCGAGAATCAACTGCAGAAGTTTCTGAGGATCGTTCAGCCAGTCCTTGAACTCCGGGCCCAGCGCCTGGGCCGCGAGTTGCGCGGCGATGGAATATTCGCCGGTCGACGGATCGGCGGCGACGAACTTGACTTCATTGATGCGAATCGAGGAATCTTTGTTGTCGCCGAGCGTTTCCTTAATCTGCTTAGCGAAATCCTGCGCCTTGGATCCGCCCATGGCGAAGGCGCGCACCAGGCGGGTGAAATCGTCGAGCGTAACTTTGTTGGAAAACAGAATGCTCGAGAGCCCGGCGGCATTCAGCAACTGGGCGAAACTGCGCTCGGCCTGCCCCGATTCGAGGGGAATACCATCGAGCAGAAGTTTGTTATCGGAGACGCCGAGCAGGAAGCCAGTGTCACCACTCTTGGGCAGCGCCTGTTGCAATTCGGTCCAGGCGGTTTCGAACTGGCCCTCGGTGCGTTTGTGGTTCACCCCATAGAGACGTGTGTACTTGACCAGAATATTGAGGCTGTGAAGGAAGGACCGGGCGGACGCGCTGCGGCTGGCATCAGTTTGAGCGACGGTAGCGATAACAGCCTCCTCTCAATATTGAAGTGTTGGCCATTAGACTAAGCGGGAAAGTGACCTAATGCACGATTACGGAGGTAATTGAACGATCGATGGACCCTGGCGCGGGAAAGGCACTCCGCTGATCGTTCCATGGGACAGGTCCCGCGGGATGTGGGCGCGCTACACTGGTGACGCCGCGCGGGCGACCCCCCGTTGCAAAGAAGCGAAAGAACGAAAACGGCGAACGAAAAATGAAAATCGGCGTGCTTTTTTTTGGAGTGCTGAAGGATGTCCTGGGACGGTCCAACGAGACGCTGGATCTGCCCGAAGGGGCGCGGGTGCGCGACGTGCTTATCCGCTACTCGCAAGAGGCCCCGCAATTCGAGGCGATGATGCCGTCGCTGGCGATTTCGGTGAATCGGGAATATGCAGCCGCCGAGCGAGCCCTGTGCGACGGCGATGAAGTCGGCTTTCTTCCGCCAGTGAGCGGCGGGCTGCCAGAAAACGGAGATGATCAAGTTCAGAGAGTTGAGCAAAAGGTCCTGAACGAAGTCCGGATTGTCCGTGAGCGTATCGATGGCGAGGCCGTAGCGGCGCGTTTGCAGCGTCCTTCCGACGGCGCGCTTGTGATTTTCGAAGGCGTCGTGCGCGACCATACCCGAGGGCGGCGCACCCTCTACCTCGACTACGAAGCCTATGAAGCCATGGCGCTGCAGCAGATGGAATCTCTGGCGGCAGAGGCGCGGACGCGTTTCGCGGTGCCAGCAGTGTCCATCGTCCACCGCTTGGGCCGACTGCAGATCGGAGAGACCAGCGTGCTCATCGTAGTGGCTTCGGCGCACCGGGCCCCCGCATTTGAGGCATCTCGCTGGATCATCGACACTCTCAAGAAAACCGTGCCCATCTGGAAGAAAGAACACTTTGAGGATGGCGCGGTATGGGCCGACGGAGAGCCGTTTCCGGAAGAAATTCGACGCCCGCCGGGCACAGCGGAGGAGCAATCCGCATCATAACCACTGAGTCTTTTGAGCCCTTGGAATCTCGTGACTAAGCGCATCCGCCCGTTCACTTTCGTTCTGCTCGTCGTCCCGGTCGTCATCGGCGCCTGCGCCTCCCTGCCGGCGGAGGAGCCCGAAACCACCCTCAAAGTCGACGTCAAACTGGTCAACGTTTTTGTGACCGTGACCGATGCGCGCGGGGCTCCGGTGACGAATCTGCAGAAGGAAAATTTTCTGCTGAAGGAAGACGGAAAAGAGCAGAAGATCGCGATCTTCAGCAAAGAGTCGGCGTTGCCGCTATCGATCGTGCTGGCCATCGACACCAGCCTGAGCACGAGGAAAGATCTGCCGCTGGAATTGATCTCGGCGCGCAAGTTTGCGCACGCCATTGTCCGGCCGCAAGACGGGCTTGCCTTATACAAATTTAGTGAGGAAGTCAGTCAGATGGTGCCGTTCACCGCCGACCTGAAAAAGATCGACGCCGGCATCGACAAGGTGCGCAACGGCGCGGCGACGGCGCTTTACGACGCGATTTTTCTGGGAGCGCAGGCGCTCAGCCGCCGCCAGGGAAGAAAAGTGATGGTGGTGATCACCGACGGCGGAGACACCGTCAGCCAGGTCGATTACAAAGAAGCGCTGCGCACGGCCCAGGAAGCGGAAGCGATTATCTACAGCATCGTGATCGTGCCCATCGAAGCCGACGCGGGACGGGACACGGGCGGCGAACATGCGCTGATTCAGATCTCGGCCGACACCGGCGGCAAGTACTATTACGCCAACTCGCTGGCCCAACTGGACGACGCCTTTCAGAAAATCAGCGACGAACTGCGAACCCAATACCTGCTGGCCTACTATCCCTCCAACCGCGATTCGAATTCCGAATTCCGGCAACTGCGGGTAGACCTGGCAAACCCGCCTGCGGGAGGACCCTATCAATCTCACTATCGGGCCGGATACTACACGCGCAAGGGGACCTTCTGAAGCGCGGCGCCTACCGAATATGGAATTTGGGATTTGTTCCATACCAAAAACCATACATGCGCCCGGTCGTCGAACCCAAGTCGAGGTTCGGTATTTCTCGTAAATACAATGTTTGCAATGGATACGCGGCATACTTGCGATAAGACCCGTCTTGGATTGTCAATTGCTATGACAATCCCAACCACGGGTTTAGTTGCTTGGAAGCCTCTGCCCAGTACTTGTTGCGGCTGAGGAAGAAATTGAAGGTGCAGTCCTCGTAGCGTTAGTTCGAAATGTTGTTCGTGCCGCTATTTGAAAAGATCAGGTTGACAAGTTGAGAGTTCCGTTCCCTGAAGGAGGGAAGATTCAATGACTAAGGTTCGCATGTTTCCCCGGATTTTGACCTTTGTGTTTGTTCTCGCGCTGGTGGTGACGGGCGCGTTCGCCCAGGAAACCACGGGCGGCTTGCAGGGCAATGTAAAGGATCCGACAGGCGCGGTCGTCTCGCACGCGAAGGTCGAGTTGACGGGTGTGTCGCTGGTCGGCAAGAAGGAATCGGAGACCGACAGCGCCGGATACTACCGTTTTGCCAACCTGCCGCCGGGCAACTATACGCTGACTGTCTCCGCGCAAGGTTTCTCGACGGTGAAGCGCGATGGCCTGATTATCGAAGTCGGCCACCTTCCTTCGGTCGATATCAAGCTCGAAGTGGGCGCGGGTTCGACGGTGGTGGAAGTGAACGCAGCGGCGTCGACTATCGACGTGACCACCGAGACCACGCAGACCAACATTACCCAGGACGTGGTGCAGGATGTTCCCCACGGACGGTCGTTTCAGTCTGTAATTCAGTTCGCACCGTCGGCTCGCAATGAACCATTGGCAGGCAGCAACCCTTATAACGGCGGCACGGGCAACGGCGGCACCTCGCCGGGCAACGGCAGCAACGGAAATAACGTCGGCTTCATGGTTGCCGGCGGTTCCGACTCGGAGAACTCCTATTTGGTTGAAGGTCAGGAAACGGCGGACCTCGCGGGTGGTTTTTCGCACAGCAACGTGCCTTTTGATTTCATTGAAGAAGTGCAGGTCAAGACCTCCGGCGTTGAAGCGGAGCATGGCGGTTCGCTCGGTGGCGTGGTCAACGTCATCATGAAGAAGGGCAGCAACAACATCCACGGATCGGTATTTGGCCAGTTCGAGAACCAGGCACTGGACGGTTCACCGGTGGCTTTTCAACGTTACGATCCAAACGGAACGGCTTCGTCCACGACTGGCGTTAACAACATCGACGTACCCTACCAGTTGCTGCAGCCGATTCGACCGAAGACCAGCGACGTTTATCCGGGGTTCAACCTGGGCGGTCCGATTCTGAAGGATCGCGTCTTCTTCTTCCTCGGCTTCAATCCGGAGTGGAACGATCTGGAAAGGACCGTAAACTACGGTCCCAGCAACGGTGGGGAAACGAAGTTCGGCCGCAACACCCAAACCTACTTCTCCACGGCCCGCATTGACGCCAGCGTCTCCCAGAAGATTCGTGTGTTTGGCTCGTGGCTGTATCAATATCAGCGCCAGAACGGAGAAAACCTTCCGGCTTCCGATTCGACGACCGGCTTGTACAACTTCTCCACCGGGTGCTTCGCGAACTCGAGCACGCCGTGTCTCAACACTGGAGTGCCGCAGTTCGCCTATGCCCACAATCTGGGGTATTCGGCGCCCAATATCACCACCAATTTCGGCGCGGACATTACGATTACGCCGCGTCTGGTCGCCACCACCCGCTTTGGTTACTATTTCCAGAACTACCACGACTTCGGCTTCCCCACGACGGGCGAACTGACTTTGTGGCAGGACAGCGGCCAGGGGGCTAATGATGCCTTCGATAACCCGCTACCATCTTCCCTGCAGCAATCAACCGGTTATTTCAACGCGGCCCAGAACCAGAACGACACGCAGCGCAATGCGGATAAAGCGATCCAGTTTGACCAGGATATCGCTTGGTTTAAGAGCGGATGGTGGGGTACGCACAACTTCAAGTTCGGCTACCAGTTGAACCGGTTGTCGAACGATATTTCCCAACACTGGAATGAGCCGGCTACCCTCTTCAACGTGGGCGACGGGAATCCCGAGAACGCCGACTATAACCCCTCGGCAACTTACTCTTCGTCGAGTCCTAACGGTGGTGCTGCCTGCGCGGCCCTGGCCGAAATTTATGGTTCCTGCACCGGCCAGTATGGATATATCACCATTGAGGACTTCGGTTCTCTCGGCAAGGCGACCAGCTTCAATCACGGTATTTTTGCCCAGGATGCGTGGACGATCGGTCATGGGGTTACCATCAACGCCGGAGTGCGGTTCGATAAGGAGTATCTGCCGGGTGAAGGCGGAGCCCCCGGGGCGCAAAACCGTCCCATCAACTTCGGTTGGGGCGACAAGATTGCTCCTCGTATCGGCGCGGCTTGGGATGTCTTTAAGGATGGCCGGATGAAGGTCTTCGGCAGCTACGGCCGGTTCTACGACATCATGAAGCTGAACCTGGCGATCAGTTCGTTCGGCGGCCAGTACTGGCAGAATTGCGTATACGCCTTGAACACGTCGGACCTAAGCACGATCAACCCCGTCTTCAATAGCTCCGGGCGTTTCTGCGGCGGCCCAGGGACGGATTCCACAACCGAGGCCAATTTCGCGGGCGGGACCACGCCGGCTGGATTGACCTTTATCGAGAACACGAACTTCCGCGCTTTCCCAACCACCTGTTCCACTTGCAGCGCCACCCAGGAAGGTGTCGCACCCGGACTGAAGCCGTACGAGCAGCATGAGTCCGTGTTCGGCGTCGACTATCAGATCAAGAAGAACCTGGCATTCGAAGCCCGCTGGGATCGCCGCCGGCTGGATCACGTGATCGAAGACTCAGCCCTTTACAATCCCAACATCGGAGAAACTTTTGTTATCAACAACCCCGGTCAGGGAGTAGGCAGCACGTTCGCGGGATTCTGGAACTTCCTCTATGGATGCTCTCCGTCGAATCCGACGGCCTGCGCTTCGTACCAGCAGAACGGAGTGCCCCAGATTTGCGATCCGAATTCGGGACTGTGCCCCCCGGCTGGCCTGATACCGGGCGCCCGCAGCTACGACGGCCTGGAACTGAGGTTGACCAAGACGACCAGCAATCACTGGTACGCGATGGCATCCTACACCTATAGCAGGCTGCGTGGAAACTACACGGGCTTGACCTCGACCGACATCGCGGACGGCGGCGGCGGGCGTAACGCCCCGAACAACAGCCGTTCGTTTGACGAGCCCTACTTCCAGTTCAATGCGAACGGTGGTTCTTCAAGCGGGTTGTTGCCGACGGATCGTCCAAACGCATTCAAGGGCTATGCCTACTATGAGCTGCCGTGGGGAAAATTCCACAACAAGCTGAATACGGACTTCGGGCTGTTCCAGGTGCTTTACAGCGGCACGCCGGAGACCAGCTACGCCGATGTGGGCTACAGCTCTCCGGGCGCGTGGCCGGTCGATATCGTCAACCGCGGGAAATGGGTTGACGTTACCGAGGATCCAACCAGCGGCGCGGTCACTGTGGGTTCGCCGCGCACCTTCCGCACGCCCTGGTATATTCAGAGCGACTTCAACATTCAGCAAAACTACAAAGTCACGGAGCGCAATGATTTAAGCTTCTCCGTAACCTTCACCAACCTGCTGAACCAACATTCGGTAACCGCATATGGTCAGCAGATCGACTCGAACATCGTGCAGAGCTTCATGTCCCCGAATGGCTCGTTCGTTGCCAGCCAAGGATATTATGCAAACTCCGAGCGCCCCTATAATGTTCAGAGCCTGCTGAACCAGCAAAATCTGTTTGGCGAAGGCAACACGATCAACAGCCAATACGGAAAGCCTTATCTGTTCCAGGCATCGCGCAACATCCGTCTGGGGGTTAAGTTCACCTTCTAGACGCGCTGCACGCAAGACCTGAAGGGGCCGGAAATTTCCGGCCCCTTTTTTTTTGCCCCCATTTTTCCCCTTACCAGCCCACGGGAATCGCTTGGACCGTGGTTTGGGTTTGTCCCCGCCAGAAAAACGCGTACATCGCCCCGGTGAAGTGGGCGCATCTAGTAAACTGTTCTATTCCATTTCAGTCGAAGGTCGTCGCAGTGGAAAGCAATGCAGCGGTAAGCAATGCAGCGAAACAGTTGCATGCGATTGTTGCAGAAGCAAACTAGGATCCTTAAACGCGGAATCGCGTCCCGGTTCTACTTGAGGTTCCGCTCCCAGGAGAGTGGCACTTTGTTGGAATGCTCAGGCTTGCATATTCGTCGTTCTCTGCCCCCAGTTCTGACGCTGTCGCTGACTCTGGCGGTGCTGGTTGTCATCGCGTTCCTTGCGCTCACGCCGTCTCTGGGCGCGCAGGAAATGACCTCGGAGAATCCGACCACCGGCACGGTTCAAGGCAAACTGCTGGATGACGTGGGCAACCCGGTGGAAGGGGCGCGGGTCTTCTACAGTTCCACGGCCACCGACACGCGAGGAGTGACGCGCTCGGGCAAGGACGGGACGTATGTCAGCGAACCGCTGCCGCCGGGCGCC
Organism: Acidobacteriaceae bacterium; assembly: GCA_003134435.1. Classification (GTDB taxonomy): domain Bacteria; phylum Acidobacteriota; class Terriglobia; order Terriglobales; family Acidobacteriaceae; genus Acidiflorens. The sequence goes on along the minus strand of PLBE01000136.1, from coordinate 57,945 downwards.
TACGTGGTGCGGATCGAAGGCAAGGACAAGCTCCCGGTCGAGCGCGGCGTGACGGTGGTGGTGGGTACAGCGGTCACGGCGGATTTCAGGCTGGAACGGATCAATCCGGGGCCGGCGCGGCTGGAGAGCAGGTTCAGCGGTGACGTTCCCGACGTGCAGCCGATCGACGGGCGGAACCTTCTGAGTGCAGGAGGCCTGGAGCCGGGGGTCGAGGTGGTAGATGGCAGGGTTTACGATCCGGGAAAGGGCGGAACGCAATCGCTCTCGATCGAGAGCCAACTGGGACGCACGACGCACTACGATTTCGACGAAGTCGAGGCGATGGATGAGACGAAGGGCGGGGCCACGCTGACCCTGCCCGCCGAGGCCGTGCGCGAGGTGATTGTATCGCGGGTGACTCCGGAAGTGTTTCAGTCATTGAATGCGGCGGGCGCGGTGCGGGTGACGACACGTTCCGGCGGAGATGAATGGCACGGCAATATTTTTGGCAACCTGCAGGACCGGGATGCCGGCATGGCGGGCTTTCCGTCGGGCAGTCCAAAGTACAGCCGTCAGCAGTATGGATTTGGCGTGGGCGGCGCAGTGATCGCGGACAAGGCGTTTTTGTTCATTGGCGGGGAACGCAGCAAGCAGGATGGAGTTCTGCCGATTGAACTTGGGTTCCCGGCGTTCAATGGGACAGGTCTCCGGAGCGCATATTTTCGCGAGAACATGGTGTCGGCGCGGCTGGATTACAACTTCAACGAAAACATGAAGGGATTTGCGCGGCTTACGTATGACAACGCCAACCAGATCGGGCCGCCGGACAGCCAGTCGACTTTCCGCAACCAGCTCAATGTTCCGGGGGCGGTGCTGGGGCTGGATTGGAATCATGGACGATTCCAGAGCAGCGCGCGCTTCGGCTATCAGAAGATGGTGAACGCGATTACTCCGGATCTGCAGGATTCGGCGATCTTCGCTGCGGCGCCTTTCCACATGCAGCTTGGATCGTATGCGCTGGGGCCGAGCGTGGCGGGCCCGCGGCAGACCATTCAGCGCGACCTTTTCGGGCGCTACGACAGCAGCACGATTCACAACGTGTATCACACTGTACGTTTTGGGGGAGTGATTCATCGCATCGCGCAGGGAGATTTCTTTGCCCCGGGAAACTACGGGCCGTCGGTGACCAGTTCCGACGGGCTGGATGTGATCAATGCGATCAACAGCGATCCCAACCTGTTGCCGCTTTACCCGGGCGATCCTCGGGGAGCGGCCGGCAATCCGCTGAACTATCCGGTGGGCACGGTCACGATTTTCAACGGCCTGGGGAGTTTCAGCGAGAATTCGGCCTTCAACCGGCCCAACGGAGGACACTTCGACACCCGTCTCGAAGGTTATGTAGGGGATACGTTCAAGGCGCTTCCGAACCTCAACATTAGTATTGGCCTGAATTATGTGCGCGACAGCGGGCGCACCGACAGCGACCTGGGGGCTCTGCCCTGTTCGGCGATCAATACCACCATCGTGAAGAGTCCGCCGTGCACGACGGGGTTGATTCTGGATCAATTCGGGATTCTGCCCAACGACTTGAGCGCGCACCAGAGTCTGGGCGAGAGTGTCAACCAGCCGAACTTCGATTTTGCTCCACAAGCGGGCTTGGCGTGGGATCCGGGACACAATGGCCGGACGGTCGTACGGATAGGCGGGGGAATGTTCTATGACAATTTCCTGCTGCAGAACATTTATCAGGATCGGGTCAACCGCTTGTCGAATGGCCAATACAATCGCAGCCTGACGTTGTGTCCGACGGGGGCGGTGTTGTTTCCAGACGGATCGGTGGTGAATTCGGTGGACGGCGTGGACATCGGGACCGGGATTTGCGGGCAGCCGATCAATGCGGTTTCGTCGTTGATTCAGGACTTGCAGTCACAGTTTCAATCGACGCAGGCGCTGATGACGGGCGGCAAGAACGTGTATTCGCTGGCCAACAGCTTGGCGGATTTTGGCGGCCTGCTCGCGCCCGGCTTCAGGACGCCGCGCGTGGTTCACATGAGCGGGGGCATTCAGCATCAGATCGGGGAGCGCGGGACATTCTCTTTCGATTATGTGCGCGAGATTGGGACGCAGTTTCCGCTGGGGATTGACACCAATCTGGTGGGTGATGCGGGAACGCCGCTGGTGGGTACGAACAACAATCCATTCCTCAACATCGATGCGGGTTTATCGGCGATCACGACGACGGTGGGAGCGGTGGGATGCGGTCCGGCACTCTACGCCGGCGCCAGTTCGCAGGCAGCGGTGGATTGCTATTTGACCAGAGTGCCGGGAGCGAGCATCACCGACTTTGCGCGGCAGGGGCTGGATTCGGGGAGCGCCTTCTGCGGCCCGTTTCCGTGCTCCGTGTTGAATAAACAACCGGCGGCGTTCGGCGGCGTCAATCCGGCGGTGGGACCGAACATCATGTATTTTCCGAGCGGCCGATCGAGGTATGAAGGCGTGCACCTGGCGTACCACGGAATGACGGCGGAGAATCCACTGCGAAACCTGCGTCGGCTGGAGGTGTCGCTCGCGTATTCGTTCTCGCGGTATCGCAGCAACATCGCCGCGCCCGAGGGCCGCGGCGGAGACTATTCAGTGATGAGTGTGGCGGAAGACTACATTAGGCCCCACCTGAAGCATTTCGGCGCATCGGGGCTGGACCGGACGCACCAGCTCACCTTCACGCCGACGGCGGACTTGCCGCAGGGGTTGAGACTGGCGCTGATCGCGCATCTGGCTTCGCCGCTGCCGCTGAGTGTTCGCGTTCCGGAGCAGGATGGCGGCGGAGTCGCAGGGGAAATCTTCCGCAGCGATCTCACTGGCGATGGCACGGTGGGCGATCTTCTGCCGCAGACTTTTATCGGGAGCACGGGAAAGTATTCCACCGGCAAGTTGACCCAGGTCATTCAGCATTACGACAGCACGTATGCCGGGCAGGTGACGCCGGCGGGTAGTTCGCTGCTGGCGAGCGGGTTGTTCCGCCAGGATCAATTGAGTTCGCTAGGGGCCTACGCGCCTACGATTCAAGGCGGGCAGGGGCTGCCAAACCATTTTGCGCAGGCGACCTGGCTGAAGACCATGGATCTGCGCTTGAGCCGGCCATTCCAGGTGGGGGAGCGGGTAAGGATCGAGCCCAGCCTGGCGGTATTTAACGTATTCAACTGGGCCAACTTCGGCAGCGCGGGCAACCAGTTGAGCGGCGTGTTGAACGCAGCGCCGGGCACGGCGCTGAACAACGCAAGTTCGGCGGGATACTGCGGCAGTGCGACGGCTTACTGCACCTCGCGGCTGGACCGGGTCCTCCCCGGTTCAGGCACGTATGAGAATGGCGCTCCGCGGCAGATGGAATTTGGAGTGCGAATTACTTTCTAGCCCGCTGAACCGCTTGCGGGCGGAGTCGGGCTGCCTGGTCAGCGCTATATTTTGCGGCAAGTGCGCAAAGTTTTTATCTCGTCTATTGCTTTCCTGGTTGCCTCCGCCGCATCGGTTTACTTTTTTGGCAGGATCGGTTTAATTGGCTTGACTTAGGTTGAAAATGCGCTAAGCTTCTCCGGCAGTACATGTTGTTACGCTCGCTCAGCCAAGCGTCACTTAGCTGGGTTGCTTAACTTTTGGGTTCGCGAACAAAACTTCCAGGAGGAAACACCTTGAAACTGAAAAGCTTGGCGGTAATCACGCTTCTCGTGCTCGGCTGCAGCGCTGCTTTCGGGCAGAGCTATAGCTTCGGATTTCTGAGTTATGACGGATCCACGCAATATTGCGATTACGAATCCCTTCTCGTAAGTGCGCCATATGCTGCGGGGGCTCACGTTCTCAAGAGCTGCGGTCTTCCGCTCGACGCAGTAATGGTCGGACTCAAGACCTCGATTCCCTATAGCACCCAGCAACCGGTAGTAGGCACGGTGTATGCCCTCGCCGACAGCACGTTCGACGCGCAATACATCGGCGTCAGCGGCGAGCAAATTGATTGGGTGACTAAGTTGAAGGCCGCGTCGGGCAATCACCCGAAGTGGGGATGGTCCTTCTACTTCACCTTCGGCGGCGGCAGCGACTACCTCGGCAACTACGGGTACCTCACCACCACCCTGGGCGACAAGGTCCATGGCGGGACGACGACCTCGTTCGGCGCTGCGCATAATCAGGCAGTCATCAACAAGAAGTAGGTTCGGCTCTCGTTTCGTGAAAGCCACGTCGATTTACGGCGTGGCTTTTTTTCTGTAGTGTTGAAGGCATGTCGACTTTATTTGCCTCGGAGGGATTAAGGATGCTTCGGTTGATCAGCGCGATCCTATTGGCGGTTTGTGTCGTAGCGTCGTTGCAGGCTCAGGCACCGCCCGAAGTTGCACAGAAAGAAAAGGAAAGGGACGCGACCGGACAGGCCGCGGCATCGGCCGCTAAACCCCAGTTCCCGCTGGATGCGTTCACGGAATTTTCCGCCGTGATGGTGGGAAGCATCATGGAGCCGGGCGAAGGCACTGCAGAAGGGCACATTTACCGTTCCGGTAAGCTGATGAGGATGGAAGGCCCGGAGGGACACGGCTACTTCATCACCGACTTGAGCACGCGCGAGACGTTCGGCCTCTCGACTGCGCCCTGCGTGCACGACTCCCACCCGTTCATTCGCGCGTCTCCCTTTTCCGCGCTCAAGCCCGGCTCCACGGTGGAGCGTACCGCCACCGGAAAGGAGACGCTGAACGGGCATTCCTGCCAGATTGAGGAGGTTACGATATCTTCCGCGAAGCCGGTGCCCTCCACAGTAAAAATGCGACTTTGGGAGGCGGAGGATCTGCAGGGATTTCCGATCAAGGTCGAATTTTTGCGGCCCGACGGGCACGGCGCGACGATTCGATATAAGAATGTGGTCTTGGGTCCCCAGGATCCGACCCTTTTTATCCATCCGAAGTCCTGCGAAGCCCTGCCAGAGCACCCTAAGAAGGCGCCCGCGAAGGCGACTCCTGCAGCCAAATGACAGACTGTTCCGGGGTTCAGGCGTCAGATCGCAGGAGAAGATCAGGACGAGTTTCTTGAGACTCGATACTGCCTCACTTCATGCCAGTGATAAACTCTGCCCATGTCGGTGATTCGGCAATGGGCCTGCGTACTGTGCCTGGCGGCGAGCGCGCTGGCGGGGACGGCTCCGCCTCCGAACATTATTCTGATCACAATAGACACGACGCGCGCCGACCGTATGGGGTTTCTGGGATCAAAGCGCGGGCTGACGCCGAATCTCGACGCGCTGGCCCGCGCTTCCGTCGTGTTTACTCGAGCTTATTCTCAGGCGCCGCTGACGGCGCCGTCGCACGCGACGATTCTTACCGGCACCTATCCGCAGTTCCACCAGGTTAACGACTTTGGCGTGCCGCTGGCGGAGAGTCTTCCTTTTGCGCCTGCGATCCTGAAGGCCCAGGGATATCGCACGGCGGCGTTTGTCGGTGCGCTGGCCCTAGACCCCGAAGTGCTGGTTCCCGGTTTTGGACGCGGATTCGACACTTACGACGCGGGCTTTGCCCAGTCGTCCCCGGGAGCGGACCGCTACCACTCTTTTGAGCGCCGGGGCGGAGAAGTAGTGGCGCATGCTCTGGCCTGGTTGAACAAAGTGGGGTTGAACCAGACTGCATCGCGGCAGACTGGGTTAAACCAGACGCGATTGAACCAAGCCGAGACGAAGCATCCGCGTGGCCCATTCTTCATGTGGGTGCATCTCTACGATGCGCACGATCCCTACGACCCTCCCGAGCCCTACAAGACGAAGTACGCGTCCGCGCCCTACGACGGGGAGATTGCTTATGCGGATTCGGCATTGGGAAAGCTCTTGAGCGGGTTGCGGCGACGCGGCCTCTACAATGGCGCGGTCATTGCGCTGATGGCGGATCACGGTGAGTCGCTGGGGGATCATGGAGAAGAGACGCACGGGTTTTTTCTCTATGACGAGACCATCCACGTGCCGCTGGTGATCAAGTTGCCCGGAGCGGCCTCGGCGGGAATGCACTTGTCAGAAAGAGACCGTGCGCAAGCGCTTGCGGCAGGAAGGCGAGTGGACGCGCGGGTTGGACTGGTGGATGTGCTGCCGACAATTCTGCAGGCGGCGGGGATTGCGGTTCCGCAGGAGGTGCAGGGCGAATCGCTGCTGGCCTTAATGGAGCCGAAGCCAGAGTCCGCGGAAGACAAGGCTCAAGTGGAGAGCCGGACGGCCGCGCCTGATCGCCAAGCCTACGCGGAGACCGATTATGGTCATGATGCTTACGGATGGAGTCCGCTGCGCGCCCTGCGCACGGGAAAGTACCTATACATTAAGGCTCCGCGGCAGGAACTTTATGATCAGTCGGCTGACCCGAAAGCCGAGCATGACCTGTCTATCACCTCCACAGCCGTAACCAGCACGCTGGCTGGGCGGCTCGATGCGTTCCGCCAGCAGACGAGCAGCAGCCGGGAAACTCCCAAGGCATCGTTTAGTCCAGAAGCGCGGCAGAAATTGGCGGCGCTCGGCTATGTCGCCACCGATCCCAATGCCGCGGGACCCGGGAAAGACGATCTGGGCGCGGATCCCAAGGATAAGATCGAGGTGGGCAACCTGCTGCATCGCGCCAATATGCTTCGCGAAGAAGGACACTGTGATCAAGCTGTCCCGGTCCTGCGGCAACTGACCGAGAAAGAACCTGGCATGGCCCCTCTGTACATGAAATTGGGCCAGTGCTTCATGTTGATGAACGACTATACCCAAGCGGTTCCGGTGATGCGCAAGTACGCGCAATTGGATCCCGAGTCGGCAGACGCACATTATGAGCTGGGCGGAGCGCTGGTGGCGAGCCAGGATTTCGCGGCGGCCGTACCCGAGCTCGAGTTGGCCGTTGCCAAGATACCGCGATGGGAGCGCGCCCGCCTGATGCTGGCCAACGCCTATACCCGGACCGCCCGGGTTCCGGAAGCCATCAAACAGTACGACCAGGTTCTCGAAGTTGCCCCCGACGATTATGTAGCCAACCTGCTTCTCGGGCGAACTCTCCTGCTTTCGGGCGACGCGACAGCCGCGCTACCGAAACTCAAGAAAGCGACGGCGCTGCAACCGAAAGAGGCGGAGCCGCACCTCCTGCTGAGCCAGGCGTATTTGAAGATGGGGAGATTTGACGATGCCGCGCGGGAGCAATTCGAGGCACAACGACTGGGAGGGAAGTGACACCTGAAACTTGCCACGATGTCTGCAATTCGTCAGTTGCTCTGCCTGGTGTGTTTGGCGGCCGGCGCGCTGGCGGCCTCGCCGCCCAATATCATTTTGATCACCCTCGATACGGTTCGAGCCGATCGTATGGGATTCCTCGGCTCGAAACGAGGCTTGACGCCGAATCTCGACACACTGGCGCGCCAGTCCGCGATCTTCACTCGCGCTTATTCGCAAGTTCCGCTGACCGCCCCGTCCCATGCCACCATTCTCACCGGAACCTACCCGCAGTTTCATCACGTAAGCGATTTTCAAGTGCCGCTGGCGCCGGATCTGCCCTATGCTCCAGCCATCCTGCGAGCGCACGGGTATGTCACCGCGGCCTTTGTGGGCGCGATGGTGCTCGACCCCAGTTCACAGTTTGCTCCCGGGTTCGACCGCGGATTTGATCTCTACGACGCGGGTTTTCGCCAGCGCGGTCCGGGAGAAGATCGATACCACACGACGGAGCGCCGCGGCGGCGAAGTGGTCGCACATGCCCTGACCTGGCTGAACCAGCATCCGAAAGGCCCGTTTTTCATGTGGGTGCATTTATACGATGCCCATCATCCGTACGATCCGCCGGAGCCTTACAAAACCAGATATCCTGCCGCGCCCTACGATGGAGAGATTGCCTACGCGGATTCGGCAGTCGGAAAGTTTCTGACCCAGTTGCGGGCTCGAGGGCTCTACGATGGCGCCATCATCGCAGTCATGGCCGATCATGGCGAAGCGCTCGGAGAGCATGGAGAAGACACTCACGGAGTGTTTCTCTACGACGAAACTATCCACGTGCCGCTGTTGATCAAGCTGCCGGCGGAGGATTCGACAGAAAAACGATCGTCGGAAAGATCATTATCTGACAAGTCATACTCTGCAAAGTCACTATCTGAAAAGTCATGGGCGGGAAAGCGAATTGACACTCGCGTGGGTCTGGTCGACGTGCTGCCAACCATTCTGGAGGCGGCCGGAATCGGCGTTCCACCGGAAGTGCAAGGGGAGTCGCTTTTAGGTCTCAGGAAGCCGGCGGCGCTGGAGACGACTGCGTTCGCAGCCCCCGACCGGCCAGCCTATTCCGAGACCGACTATCCGCACCGCGCTTATCATTGGAGTTCGCTGCGCGCCCTCCGCACCGGTAAATACCTCTACATTGGAGCCCAGCGGCCGGAACTCTACGACCAAACCGCGGACCCGAACTCCAAGCATGACCTCTCGTCCGCCTCGACGGCCGTCGCGACCACGTTGGCCGGGGAATTGTCCGCGTTCCGCCAGAGGACGAGGAGCGACAAAGAAGCGCCTAAGTCGGCCGTTGATCCCGAGGCGCAGCAAAAACTGGCGGCATTAGGCTACGTGGCCACAGATGCCCGCGGCTCCAACCTCGATGCGCAGGATACAGGCCCGGATCCGAAAGACAAAATCGAGATTGCCAACCTGTCGAATCGGGCCAACTTTCTGGTGGAGGAAGAGCACTATCGTGAAGCAATCCCTTTGCTGCAACAACTGCTTGAGAAGGATCCGGAAGCGCCGCTTCCTTACACGCAGCTTGGCAGAAGCTACCTGTCGCTGAAAGCGTACGGGAAAGCGCTGCCCGTTCTGCGCAAACTCGTCCAGCTAAACCCGGATTCTTCGGATGCCCATTTTCAATTGGCCGTGGCCTTGCTTGCGAATGGAGACGTGACGGCGGCGGTTCCCGAGTTGGAAATCGTCGTGGAGAAAGCTCCGCGTTCGGATCAAGCGCACCTCATGCTGGCAACCGCCTATGTCCAGACCGACCGCGCCCGGGAGGCAGTTACGGAATGCGAAAAAGTCTTGGAAGTCATGCCCAACCATTACGCTGCCCTGCTGCTCGAAGGCCGAATCCTGGTAGCATCAAAACATCCCGAAGCCGCGCTGGATAAGCTGGAGCACGCGGCGGCGCTCGTACCCAAGGCGCCCCAGCCGCACATAATCTTGTCGGATGCCTATCGCCAGCTCGGCCGGAAGGCCGAGGCCGCAAGGGAAAAAGTTGCCGCCCAGCGCCTGGGCCCAAGCTCCCAGGAATGAGGAACCGGGCGGCCCACCTTACCGGTTACCGAACTCACAAGGGCTCCCCGTCCAAGCTTCGCTTGGGCGCCCCATTTCATCGTTAAAGCAGCGCCTGATCAAATGGACACAAAGGGATAGCCATGAAGCAACGAACGCCAAGTTTGCCAGGACGAATACCACTCTGTTCGCCCTATACGGAAACACATCACTCTGCATGGAAATTCCCTCCCGTACAGTTGACCCGCCGAGTTTTCCTACGGCTTACAACCAATAGCTGTGGCAGTTGTACCTTCAACAAGCCCTGCCGTGAGGTAGACTGCAGCAGTCGCGCCGAACACCGTCGCGTGCCATCGGCAAATGGATTCAATCCCCATGAGGCCTTTGATATCGTAAAAGCTATGCCCCTGTCGACGCCGGCGACGACCATATCTTGCTTAGCATACGACCATAGTGCATTGCAGGCCTGCTGCTTCAATGTTGGCTTGGGTTTTGGCGGTTGTGGTTGTTGTGGACGTGCAGCACCACAGTTGGCCATGACGTAGTTGGTGCATACAAGGGTCGCGGCATGCCCCGTCTCGAAAAGCGCGAGAAGTGGCGCACCCCCTTTTATCCCTCCTAAAAATGTGGCCCACCCGCCATGGATGTCCTCCCAACGCTCTCCGTCTCTTCTCCTAGGGGATAGTCGTGCAGCCGCCGTAGGTATACGAACCAGAAAGCCCGACGCCAGAGACTGTTGGCCCACCGATCTTTCCAGACGAGTTGAACGACCCCTGGTATCCCAAGAACAGATTCGCACCAAAAGAGTAGCCCCAGCTGCTCTGTACAGCCGTCCAATTCCCCATATCGCCGCCGTTCAGAACACCCACGGTAACCGCCTTTGTTGGCGGGACAGAAGCTCCAGCTCCCACGTTAGCGCAAATTGTACCCGTCGACGCTTGGTAGGTAATTTGCGCCGCCAGTATCTCGTTGACTGAGATGAAAACCGGGTGATTCTTGAGGTAATTCAATCCACTTTGGAGCCAGGAAAGAGGCCCGTTGTTTGCGGCGAACAGATTCGGACTGCATCGTAGGTAAAGCGCGTCACGAAGCGCCCTTGTGGGACAGCCGTCGATGGTTAATTAGCGTCACAGCGATCCATCCAACCACCGCTGATGCTCCGATACCCAGCACTATCATCCAAAAGTGGGATCGAAGGTACCCGAACGTCCCCTCTCCGATAAAAACCATCCAAAAGACGGCGATTATCAGGATTGCGGTGTTTGCCGGAGCCCGCCTTCTTACCTGTTCCAGCGCTTCCTCTCGCTCCTCTGGTGTCATTTCGTGCTGGCCTGCGCGTTCACCACGCGCGAGACTCACGATTGAAACCGGGATTAGCAGGATCGCAAGCGCCAAGCATCCCCACGGCAGCCACGAGTTGCCTGATCCAGCGATTCCTCGTGCAATGTCTTCGTCGGATGTCAGGAATCTAAACAATAAAAATAACCAGCAGGTCGCCGCGGCGTTGACCGCGAATGCCAACAGATAAAATACCTTCGTGCTACTCTGTCTGGCTCGCACAGTCGCCAGGCCGACCAAAGCAAGATAGACAACCAAGAGCATGGCAATGGTCATTTTGCGAGAAACCTCCCCCTAGCCGGGCAATTTGCTGCAAACGTTGTTTACCTGTTGTGTAAATGCGTTCTGAGCGTTGGACATAGCCCCCGCCTGTTGTAAGAACCATTTAGTAGCTCCAGCTCCGCCTCCCGATATCCCGCCGTTGATTGCGGGGATCAGTGCGGACCCTCCCCATGTTTCTTGACACATAGCCCAGGCGAAGGTGGAGTTGACACAGCCCCAGGCTGCACCGGTCAACGTTCCGAAAGATGCTCCAAAGATCACGCTCGGCCAGATCGATTGACTATTGATCTGGGTCATTGTGTTGTTGAAAGTTTGCTGGGCCTGAGATACGCACTGCTGCTTCGGCGTCTGCTGCGGCGTTTGCGGCGTACGGTTGTTTGCGGCTACAACAGGTTCCAGCGAGGCAAATAGCCATCCGAACGTCGCCCGAATCTAATCATCTCTGTCCATCAGCATGAAAAGAATCTTTCGAGAGAAGCTTTTCTCCCAGCCCCAGAGCCCCCGAGATGATCGCAAAATCCGCGATTGCGAATGGCATCGCATAGAAAAGCGTGGGCACTTTTCCATGCGACCATCGAACAGGGACAAAAAACAATGGGACATGGAGCGCTAAAAGGAAAATGATAATCGCCCAGAACCACCCATGCTTCCTCGAATTCCAGCGGAGTTTGATGGCAAGCGTTATCGCTGCTAGGACAATGAAAACTGTCAGTCCCATATCTGCCTTGCCCAAGTAAATGAAGACCAGTTCCACGGGCGCCAGAATGGCCCCAATTTTGAGGCCCGTGTAGTCTACACGTTTTTTTGCCTTGGGCGGATCATACTCAGACATGCTTTTCTCCTCCCTGATCAGTTAGTCCCCGCCATGCATCGTTGATACGTGCTATACGCACCAGCAGCATCGTATATTCCCACGCCAAAAGAGACGGCGTTGCCTAGGAGAGGTATCGCCTCTGTGCCCCCAATAGCCATATTTGTAACTCCAAGGACAATGCTTGTACCTGCAGCAGCTCCGCCAGCGGCGTCAGAATTTAACAAGGCATTACCAGCCGCCACAACTCCACCACCCAATAAGACGACTCCGTCAACAGCTTTAATAGTCGCCGCAGTTCCCGAAACCAAGTTGCCAACGAACGGAATTGAACCAGCAAAGTCAAGCGCAATGGATAACCCCTTCGCCTTTAGCGCTTGGCCTGCACACTGCGCTGCAGTACGTTTCTGCTGTTGCCCGTTGTTTGCGGCTCCACCTCCGCCGCCTCCGCCCGAGCCCTGCTCCGGAATTCCGATATTTGGCTGCCACAAACAGAAGATGCCACAGTTGTAGGATTGATCCGGTCCGGGGCTCGCGTACCCCGTTCCCGAAGACGCGGGATCCGCGGGAACCCACACAGACATACAAAAGTCAGCTTCTTGACACGGGAGCGGCAGCGGTGGGTCATTGGGACCTTCTCCTATCCCGCCCCAAAAACCTGAATATCCTCCGCCTCCGCTGCCGTCACCCCCACCTCCATCGCCGCCGCCGTCCCACCACCAATCGCAGGCGCAATCATCCAAGCCGAGCGGGTCGATCAGCGCGACCGGGTTGTTGCCCACGTAGGCATATCTGTTCCAGGTCTGGGGATTGGTGGGATCGAACGGCGGCCACCCCGGCCGGGTCGGGAGAAATCCAGCGGCCCTGGCTGGGGCTGTGCTCGCGGAAGGTGAAATCGTACAGGGTACTGGCGGTATCCGAATTCTGGCCGGTGAAGGATGGGTCCGATGCGCCAGAGACAGCATACTGCTCGCCAAACGGAGCGTAGGCGGAACTGGAATACAAGCCTCGCGCCTGGGTCGAAGTCAGGCGCGAACTGCCGATCCAATCCGAATGCCGATAATACGCCAGCCCGGTCGAGTTGTAGATGGCGGTCGCGCCGCCGGGCAGCGGCAGGAACGCCTTGGTCAACGTCTGTCCGTTCATGAGCGCCGTTTTACCCGCTGGGCTGTAGAGGATCTCGGTGGTGGCCGATCCATTCTGCTGCTCGACCATGCGGCCCAGAGCATCATAAATCAAGTTCGTGGTGTTGACGCTGGCGGGGTTGCCCCAGTTCGGGTCCCAGGTATAGCTGTTCAGATTGTCGGTGAGGAGGTTCCCATTGCCGTCATAACTCACGTTCGCGCCGGAAATCGTGAATTGGTTGGTGGACGGCGAGTAGGTCGGCAAAAACGAACGGCTGCCCGATTTGGAAAGAATCGGGAAGCAAGACCCTGCGAGGGGACCATGCCGGGTGTTGCGTCGACCCAGGTTAGCGTCCCCAGGTTAGCGTCCCCAGGTTAGCGTCCAAAGAACGGACGCGAACCTGGGGCACCAGGCACCAGGCCTATGCGCTCACACTCAGGGCGTTGCTCGAGGTGCTTTGAGTCTGGTTCGTGGCTGTTGAATTGAGCAGGTTAATCAAGAGTTCATAGTTGGTCTGGGGCTGGAGGTTTAGGGTGACTTGCGCGGCAGTGCTGCCGTTCTGCGCCGGATTCGCGCCAATCGTGACCTGCGCTCCGGAGCCGCCGGAACCGAGATTGATGGTGAGCTCCTCGGGATTCGCGGACGAAGATCCGTTCGCCTGGCCGAGATTGATCACGAGTTCCGGAGTGGTGGCGGCTGTCGATGTGCTCGAAGCGCTATTGGCCGAGGGTCCGCCAAAATTGATATCGATTTCGGAAATGCCGGTAGTTCCGGAGCCGGCGGTTCCGGAGGCGGAACTGCTCCCCTGGTTCAGGTTGATGACGATCTCCGGCACGGTCGATCCGTTGGGGGGGCTCGTTGAGGGGCTCGACGATGGGCTCGACGCGTTAGCGCTGGATGGCGCTCCCAGGTTGATGACGATTTCCTCGACCGGCGGCGTCTGCGTGGCTGGCTGCGGCACGATAGCAGGCACGACAGCCGGCACGACAGGTGGTACGACGGGCTCCGGGACCACGGAATTGGTGCCATTCGCTGCTTCAAGATTGGCGAACGCCGTCTGCGCGGCCGCCAGATTGCCGGATTGCAGCGCCGTGCCGATGGTCTGGAAATCCTGGGCGCGAGCCGCTTGCTGGAAGGGTCCCGCATCCCGGTTGGGCCCAGTCTGGCCGAGTGCGGTCAAAGTATTGAAATCCTGCTGGGCCGCGGTCGCGTTGCCGGCTTGCAGATCCTGTCCAAGTTGCGCGACATCGGCTTGCCGCTGTTGCCGGAAGGCTTGCAGTTGCTGGTAAATCGAAGAAGCGCCGCTAGTCGCGGTCGCCGTGCTCGCCTGAGCGCTCTGGTTGGAGAGGGTCACGATCGCGGCCGGGGTCGCCTGTGCTTCAGCACTGGCGTTGCTCTGGTTGCCGGTTAGCGTGGCAAAGGCTGTCTGCGCCCGCGTCAGGTCGCCCGCTTGCAGGGCCTCGCCGACGGCATTAAAGGCTTGGGCGCGACTGGACTTGGAAAACGGTTCGGAGTTTCCGAAGGGGCCGTTTTCCCCAAGCACGGCCAGGGCCGTGTAAGCTTTCTGAGCGCCGGTCAGGTCCCCACTTTTAAGTGAGCTGCCCAGTTGCTGCACGTCGGCTTGGCGCGTCTGGTAGAAGCTCTGGAGTTCCTGAAAAATCGATGAGCTGGAAACTGCCGCAGTTAACATAGATATTCTCCCGATGGCGTTCGCGTTGAAGCGCAGGCTCAATTCCGCCCTGTAAACTTCATCGGCTGCCTGGAGAATGACTTTAGAGAGAAAGCAGGAGTTACCCGCGTAATACGGCAAACGCGGCCTGATTCAGGCCGCGCGGGCCTTTTGGTCGCGAACCAGTTCCACCTTGCCGCGAAACCCCTTGACCGCGGCAATCCCAAGCGCCACGAAAATGGCCAACACTATCACCTGAGTGATTGCGAACGGTGGCTCCGATCCCTTGGGCGCTAAGGCGTGCAGGGCGGGAACCTTCTCGAACAGCTGCACCACCAGCACAAAGACATTAAAGTAGAGGGCCAGTACGGCGCTGATCACATAAGTCCTCCGCCATCCGCCCAAGAGGTCACGGCGATAGCGCGCGAACATCGCCGCCGCCAGCACCACAAGCGAGAGAATTCCGACCACAATCCCGGGAGTGATTCCGTTGAACGGGAAAAAGAACCCGGTGACGCTGGTCAGTATTGTGGTGACCAAAAAGAGCGCGGTCCAACTCTCGAGCCTTTTTCCGGAGCGCATTCCAAACACGACCACCAGGCCCGAGAGAATTCCTGCCAGGCTGATGAGGACGTGCACGAAAGTGAGTGTAGTCATGCCGAAAATCATGCGGGGTGCCTCCCTGCGGAATCCGGATATATTACAACACTCCTCCGTTTTTTCAGGCGTATTCTGAGTCGTGGCGTGGCGGCGAAGCATATTCGCATGGTTTTTCGGGACGACGCTCCTAGGCGGACTGCTAAGCCATGCGGCATTCGCGCAGACAACTCTCAATCGGCCCGCGACTCCGCCCGCGCTGCGCGCCGCCGTTCCGCTGCTGTGCACGCAGAACAATCGCGCGGCGCACACCAGTGTTCGCGGCAGCGGCGTGATCGCCGATTCAGGCGGCACATTGCTTACGGCCGCGCACGTGATTCTCCAGGCTCGATCCGACTCCCGCTCCGACTGCACCCTGAGCGTGATGGTTCCCGATGAAGAATGGACCCGAGCCGGGCGATTTCGGCCCTTCCTGCTCGGCGATTGCCACCTCAACCAGCCCTTGGATCTGGCAGTATGCCGCATTCATCCGGCGGAGAATGGCCGGGACTGGGGTTATCTCCGTGCGGCCCGGCTGCGGGTGCGTTCGGCGGTGGCCGGCGAATCGGTGTGGGTTACGGCCTTCACCGGTTGGGGCCTGGTTCCGCTGACCCGCAGCGGACATATTGCGGGACGCCAGAACTACCTGCGGCAGGATGGGTGCCGCTGCGACTTTGCCACCGACATTGTCGCCGTGGAGGGTATGAGCGGCAGCCCGGTCATCTCCAGCGAGGGAGAGGTTCTGGGGATTCTTACTCTGGCGGGGAACGGCAAGTTCCGCGGTCTCTCTTTTGGTGTCAGTATTGAGCAGGCCAAGAGTTTTCTGGCGGCCGAGGGCGTCATGGTCCCAGGTGCGCGCGTCAATCACGAACCAATGTAGGGAGTCTGGGCAGGATAGTCGGGCTGGATCTCCCGGGCCATGAATGCGGCAAGCGCCCGAATCATGAGTCCGGACGATCCTACGTCCGGCCGATTTGCCTTTTCTGCCGTCGGCAATGATAATCCATAGTTTGCGTGATAGTTTTGCGTAATAGTGCGCCGCAATCTCCTTCAGATTTCTTGGCAGTGAGGAACATGGGAAAATACGTTCGAATCGCTCTGGCCGCTCTTTTCCTTTCATGCATCGCTCTCTCGCCCCGGGCTTCCTCTCAAAACATCCCGGCCGTCGACTTATTCGGCGGCTACTCCTACCTTAGGTTTGATTTTCCGGCCAACTCCGTGACTGCCTTTTCCTCGCAGCGGGTGGCTCTGCACGGCTGGGAATTCTCGGGAGCGGTCGGCTTGCTGCGGCATCTTTCGGCGGAGGCGGACTTCAGCGGACATCACCGGACCAATTGCGGCGATTCTCCTTTCGACTGCGACAATTTTTCATACTTGTTTGGGCCTCGCTACAATTTCGGCGCGCGCACCGCTCGGACTACGGGTTTTGTTCACGGCTTATTCGGCCAAGACCGCATGGATTTCCCCCTCTCTTCCGGAGTGTCCATCCGGGACGCGTCAGTGGTTGCGGGGGTGGGAGGAGGTCTTGATATCTGGGCTTTCCGCCATCTCGGACTCCAGTTGGGGCCGGCCGATTTCCTCTACACCCATCACCTGAACAACGTCGACGTTCCCACGCAATACAGCTATCGCGTCTCGGCCGGTATCGCGTTTCGCTTTGGCGGTCCGGAGAAGGAGCCCGAGCCCCAGCCCAAGGCTAAACCGGTCCCGGCGAAGTGCAAGGCGCATCGGTCCTTAATTCGGCCGTGGCATAAGTCCAAGCCTCCGGACTGCGAAGGGCAGCCTGCCGAGGGGCAACCGTCCGAGGCCCAGCCTGCTCCCGCATCGGCATCGAAGCCTAAGACGCATCGCTCCTGGATTCGGCCGTGGCATAAGACCACGGTTCCGGCCGAGACTCAACCTTCCGAGACTCAACCGGCTCCGGCACCCGCGCCGCGAACGGCTCAACCCTCGGCCAGTGCGGCTCCGAGCGCTCCCAGAGGCTTATCGATTCGTCCGCTTGGCATTGTGGTTGGTCCCCAGGAATTCGACGGAGCGAAAGTGCTCCAGATCGAACCGGGAAGCGTCGCCGAGATGGCGTCGTTGAAGGTTGGCGATCTTATCAAGGCGGTCGATGACAAGGTCGTGCGAACTCCGATGGAACTGGCCGCTGAACTTTCCGACAAAGTCGGCAAGGTACGCATCAGCATCCAGCGCGGCGACTTTGCCACGGAAACGACTATCCTGCTGGGAGGCCGCTGAGCACGGAGGAGAAAGTAAGGAAACTGGTGCGCCCGGAGAGATTCGAACTCCCGACCTACAGCTCCGGAGGCTGCCGCTCTATCCAGACTGAGCTACGGGCGCACTGCGGTACAGCAAGTGTACATTGTAGGCGCGGCGCTGCTCAATGGGAGAGCCCCACTGGGAGAGTCCCGAAGGGACATCGGCGCGCTTCCGCGTTCAACCTTCGACCGCTGCCAGCGTCCCTTTCTTCTTCCGTTGGTTCGATTGCAAGACCTTCTTGCGCAGCCGCAGAGACTTGGGCGTGACTTCCACATACTCATCGTCGGCGATGAATTCGATGGCCTGCTCCAGATTGAGATTGCGATAGGGAACCAGCCGTATCGCCTCATCCGAAGTGGAAGCCCGCATGTTCGTCAGCTTCTTCTCGCGCACGATGTTGACGTCGAGGTCGGTGTCTTTCGCGTTCTCCCCGATGATCATGCCTTCGTAAACGTCGGTGCCGGGACCGGCGAAAAGCACGCCACGCTCCTGCAGATTATAGAGCGCGTATGAGGTGGTGACTCCAGGCCGGTCGGCGATCAGCGCGCCGGTTGGGCGATGGGGAATTTCTCCCTGCCATTCGATGTATCCGGCAAAAAGTGCGTTCATGACGATGGTGCCGCGGGTGTCGGTGAGCAGCGTGCTCCGCAGTCCGATCAGTCCGCGGCTGGGCACGCGGAATTCGACGCGAACGCGGCCATAGCCGTGATTGTGCATGTTGGCGACTTCGCCTTTGCGCGAGCCGACATGCTCCATCACGACACCCACGAATTCTTCAGGAATATCGATGGTGAGGTGTTCGACCGGCTCCATAAGTTTGCCGTCAATGTGCTTGGTGACAATCTCGGGCTTGCCCACCATCAGTTCGTAGCCTTCGCGACGCATCATCTCGATCAGAATCGAAAGCTGCAACTCCCCGCGTCCCAGGACCTTGAACGAATCGGTGCTGCCGGTCTCTTCCATCCGCAGCGAGACGTTGGTCAGGAGTTCTTTGTCGAGCCGCTCACGCAGGTTGCGCGAAGTGACGTAGTTGCCTTCGCGTCCGCAAAAGGGAGACGTGTTAATGGTGAACAGCATCGCAATCGTGGGCTCGTCGATGACGATGGGCGGCAGTGGCGCGGGATTCTCAGCATCGGTAATCGTTTCGCCAATGGTGATGCCTTCAACGCCGGCCACGGCAATGATGTCGCCCAGCGAAGTTTCCGTGATGTCGGTGCGCTTGAGCCCGGAGAAGCTGAAGAGCTTGGTGATTTTTGTCTTGTGAAAAGAACCATCACGCTTAGCGATCGCCACATCCTCGCCCGTCTTCATGGTTCCGGAAAAAACACGGGCAATGGCCAGTCGGCCCAGATAGTCGCTGTAATCGAGGTTGGCGACCAGAATCTGGAGTGGGCCGTCCTTGTCGCCTTGCGGCGCGGGAATGGTGTCGACGATGGCCTCGAAGAGCGGCCGCAAATCCTCGCCCGCCGCTCCCTGATGCACCGCCGCTGTGCCCGTCTTGGCGTTCGTATAGAGCACGGGGAAATCGAGCTGATCTTCCTTGGCGTCGAGATCGATGAAGAGGTCGTAAACCTCGTTCAGGACTTCCTGCGGACGGGCGTCGGGCCGGGCAATCTTGTTGATGACGAGGATCGGCTTGAGATTCGCTTCGAGCGCTTTACTGAGCACGTAACGAGTCTGCGGCAGCGGGCCTTCGCTGGCGTCGACCAGCAGCATAACGCCATCGACCATCTTGAGCGCGCGCTCCACTTCACCGCCAAAATCGGAGTGTCCCGGCGTGTCCACGATATTGATTTTTACGCCCGCATAAAACACAGCCGTGTTCTTGGCGAGAATGGTGATGCCGCGTTCGCGTTCCAGATCGTTCGAGTCCATGACCCGCTCGGCCACGGTCTCGTTATCGCGGAAAGTCCCGCTCTGTCGAAGCATGGCGTCAACCAGCGTGGTCTTGCCATGATCCACGTGGGCAATAATGGCGATGTTGCGAATACTTGGGTTCAGATCGAAAACTCCTCAGGACTGCAAATTGGGGCTTACCACTACTTTACTATGGCGGAGGAGGTTCGGGTCGGTGGAGCGGAGCGAACGTAGGGACAGACTGGGCGATTCTTCCGAATTGTCGAGGGTGCCCAGTCGATTCCCCATGATTAAGAGCGTGCCGCTTACCGCAGCTTCAGCCAAGCTGAAAATACGACGATTCCAGGCATTCACTTCTAAGAGGGCGAACCGATGGCGCCGGCAGATTGCGGCGGACCCTTCGGCTTCGCTCAGGGCAGGCTTGCACGGGCGCTCGTGTCTCCACCTACGTCTTCGGTGTTCTCAGACGCGCGGCTAGCCATGCCGCGCAGGCCAGCATCCCGCACCATCCCATGAGGCGGACGATGGCGGCAATCCTGGTGTCGTAGGGCAGAACGCCGAGACTCGAGAAAATCGTGTTCCAGTCGTGCTCGACGTAATCGGGATCTCCGGCGGTCACGAGGGGCAAAACCATGGCGCGGGCGTCGGCCATGTAAGTTGCGGTGTAGAGCCAGTTCTCGAAGAAGAAAAACATGCAGAAGACGAAGGCCGCGGCCTGGCGTTCGCGGAAGAAATAAGCTGCCAGCAACAGTGGGACCAACCACTGCAGAATAGTTCCTCCCCAGAGTCCTAGGGCTGGGCCGAACCATCCTCCAAACCACCCGAAGAGCAGGTGGCCGCCTTCGTGGACGACGAGGTTGGCGGAGTCGATAAAAAGATATCCGCCATGCATGCTAAATGCGTAGATGAGGAAGAGAACATACAAGGCGAGCCACGCGAGGACGGCCCAGCGTGAAAGCGGACGCCAGTCTTCTCGCGTGCGGGACCATACCACGATCGAGTCCAGGTAGTCGCGCATTCGGGGATGCTATCTTCCAAACCCTATCTTCCAAACATGGGATAGTGACTCGCCGCCCCCATCAGAAACAGCATGGGGAACGACAGGACGAAGTTTGCGCGCGATGTTAGTAAAGCCTGTCGGGTCAGATATCTTGCCTTGTCGGGAATGGCCGTGCCATTGGTCGCGTTGTCGGAAGTCCACTGGATGATCTTCTTCTGCGCGCGCCAAATTACGCCCCAGACGTTGAGCATCATTACCCAGCCCATGCCTCCGCCCACGCCGATTGCGAGCAGACGATTGCTCTCCCAGCCATGATTGTTGAAGCGAAGAAACAACGACGAAGCTGCGACCACGATGACGGTGTATATGACGGCGAGCACCGGGCCTTTGTCGAGAACGCCCCGGCCGGGAATGGTGCAGGCATACATTAGCGCCCAAGCCACCGTCCAGATGCCAAAGAAGGTTCCCATCGGTCCACCGGATGTTGCGCTGCCGTTTCTGGCGTCGGCGGCTACGACACTACCCCAGTAGGCGAGGCCCATCAAGACGGTCAGCACGGATCCCCAGCGAAACCACCAAAGCGCGCGCGACATCAGGCTGGGCAGAATTTTGCTTTTGGTGGAGGCATCCAGTTGGTTCATGAAGGGTACGTTGACCAGATTAAAGAAATACAACAGGCCGAGCCAGGTCACGCCTCCGACAAAGTGCAGCCAACGAAACAGCATCAGAAGGTTAGTGTTGAAATCGGCGGGAATACTGATGTAGGGCAAGAGGAACCCTCCTGTTCAAAGCAACTGTTTCTGGAACTGACGATTGTAGATGGCGGGCGAGGGAAATGAAAACAAGCGAGCTCTTTGAAGTGTATGGAATCCAGACACCGACTTGAGAAAATATTCGGTGACAAGTTGAAAAGCGCGAGGCAAGGCCGTATTGTAGGAGCCGACATGAGAGGCGCAGTCGGTGGTGCGCTCCATGAAGCTGCAGCATCGAATCCGAAAAATAAGGAGATCGGCAAATGGAAGCCAAGCCGGCACAACAGAACATTCAGGATTCCTTCCTCAACACCGCTCGAAAGGAACGGCACAACATTACGATTTATCTGGTCAGTGGGGTAAAGCTGACCGGACGTATCCGATCCTTCGATAAGTACTCAGTGGTTTTAGAAACCAGCAACCAGGAGCAGCTCATTTTTAAACATGCGATTTCGACGGTCGTAATCTCGCGGGGAAGCGGGCATATACACGCGGAGGCGAAATCGACGGGGCTGGGGCAGGCTTCCCCAGGGGAGACAGCTATCTCCACTGCGGCCTCCGGTAGTGAAGGATGAAGTGAGTTGGCTTGCGCCGAGATGACTCCAGATTGAGCGGCTCCGGCAGTTCGCGGAATGAGACCAAGGCCGTGCTGAATCCATCAGAGCAGCAGGAGCGAGCGTTCCTGGTGGGGGTGGAGTTTCGCAGCCGAGGGCGCGCGCGAAAAGCTGGTTCTCCCACGATCACTCCGGGCGCGCAGGCGGCTCGAGATCATGCCACCAGCGTAGCGGCTTCCGCTGCGACCTTGAAGGCGGATTCGCCGGACTTCAGTTCCGAAGAATCACTCGACGAACTAAGGACTCTGGCAACCAGCGCGGGCGCGAAGATAGCTGGCGAGTTTACCCAGCGCAAGGACCGGCCGGATCCTGCCACCCTCATCGGCAAAGGCAAGCTGGAGGAGATTGCGGGCGCGGCCGCTTCGGTTTCCGCGGATTTGATTCTGTTCGATCACGATCTGTCGCCTTCGCAACAGCGCAACATTGAGCGCGTGGTGCACACGCGGGTCATCGATCGCACTCAGCTTATTCTTGATATTTTCGCCCGTCATGCGCGAACCCGAGAAGGTCAGTTGCAGGTGGAACTGGCGCAGCTTGAGTACATGCTGCCGCGACTGGCGGGGCGCGGCGTGGAAATGTCGCAACTTGGCGGCGGCATTGGCACGCGCGGACCGGGCGAAACGCAACTGGAGACCGACCGGCGGAAGATTTTCCGGCGAGTGCGACACGTAAAACAGCAAATCGAGAATGTGCGCCGTATCCGAGCGCAGCAGCGGCAGCGTCGCGAATCGGTTCCGGTGCCCCTAGTGGCGCTGGTCGGTTATACGAACGCGGGGAAATCGACGTTGTTTAACGCCCTCACCAAGGCGAACGTGGTCGCGTCATCGCGCATGTTTGCCACGCTCGATCCAACGATTCGAGGCGCTGAACTCCCATCGAAACGGAAGATTCTGTTTTCCGATACCGTCGGTTTCATCCGTCATCTTCCGCATACGCTGGTGTC
The DNA here is from genome assembly GCA_003134435.1 of Acidobacteriaceae bacterium. Classification (GTDB taxonomy): domain Bacteria; phylum Acidobacteriota; class Terriglobia; order Terriglobales; family Acidobacteriaceae; genus Acidiflorens. The sequence continues at coordinate 35,421 of PLBE01000136.1, read as the reverse complement.
GGCATTTCGGGCCACGCTGGAAGAAGTACAACGGGCCACGCTGATCATGCAGGTTTCGGATGCCAGCAGTCCCGTCTCGGCGGAACAGGACGCGCAGGTGGAAAGCGTTCTCAAAGAACTTGACGCCGACAAGAAGCCACGGTTGCGGGTGATGAACAAGATTGACTTGTTGCTGCCGAAGCAGCGCGAGTCGCTGCGCGACAGCGATTTGCAGGACAACGCTCAGACCATACACGTATCGGCGGCGAAAGGAATCGGTTTAAGCACGCTGCTGGATCGCGTCGATGCTGTGCTCGAGGGGGACCGTCCCCAACGCGTTCGTCTGCGCATCCCGCAAAAAGAGGGCAAGATGCTGGCGCTGCTGGAGGCTCGCGCCCGCATTTTTTCACGCGAGTATCAGGAGGGATCCGTGCTGCTGGAGGCGGAAGCGCCGGCTTCGCTCCTACGGCGGATGCGCCAATGGGTAGTGGAGTGATCTGGCAACTGGGTCGATGGTTTCATGGTGAGCGGATACGTTTGCGGCGGTTGCGGGGAATGGAATGAGACCACGGTGGATGAATCCGCCGGCATCCGACAGCGCTATGTGGAAGACTGCCAAGTCTGCTGCAAGCCAAATGAGCTGCGCATCAGCTGGGACGCACGAGCTGAACAGTTTGTGATTGACGCTGAACTGGAGTGAGTGTTGTATCGCGATCCGTTGGAGGCATGATGGGCAATTATGCAGTGACTGCAGGGCGGATGGTGGCGCACAACATGGTGACGACGCAGTTCGAACTCGATGGCTATCGAGTGGTGCGCACGCTGGGCGTGGTGCGTGGAATCACGGTGCGTTCGCGGTCGATCTTCGGAACTATCGGAGCGGGACTGCAGACGCTGGTCGGCGGCAACATCACTCTGCTGACCAATCTATGCGAGAGAACTCGGGCGGAAGCATTTGACCTGATGTTGCAGCACGCTGCGGAAATCGGAGGCAACGCCGTCGTCGGAGCCCGCTACGACGCGACGGAGGTGATGCAGGGCGTCACGGAAGTTCTTGCCTACGGCACCGCCGTGGTGGTGGAACCGGCGAGGTAGTTGTCGCGAAATCCGTGATATCGCGTGCCGGTTTTCGGCACGCCGCCAGGAACAAAGTGAACTCAAGAGGGACAATCAAGACCAGGACCAAAATCAAGCACTGCGGCTCGGAGGTTTCCACCCCACACGCTGGAATTTCTTTTGGCAAATTCAGCGGTCGCGGGGAGTGCAAGAAAATGCAAGCGAATAAATAGCGAAGGCATCCAAAGAATAAACCCAATCCCTAGTGGTCACCTTACTGGTAAACCCCCACATTTCGCGTTCTTCACTTTGAGTCGATAACGAAGGTCTCAACCTAAAACTTTCTTATTGACAACAAACGATTTAGGCGTAGGATGTGGACAAAAGTGGTTGAAAGTGGAATAAACATTAGAGGTTGTGGGTAAAGACCTAAGTTTCGAGGCGCCAGTGGTTTCTGAGACTGACACCGACAGGGACGAACCCAAGCAACCCGGGTCCACTGCATTTGTGGCCGCTTCTACCTCCCTCGTAGTTTTGGCTGTGGTAGCAGCCGTCAACAGAAATAGACGGAGCCCAGGAACAAGCAGGGCGCATGTTTCGCGGAAATCATCCAACGCGCGTCGACGAAAAGGGACGGCTAAAAGTCCCGGCGGAGTTCAAGCGCGTGATCGACGAGAAATATGCGCAGAAATTCTACATCACGAGCGTGGATGGAAATATTGCTCAAGTGTATCCCTTCGAGGAATGGGAACGGATCGAGCAGAAACTGGCGGCGTTGTCGACCTACAACCCGACCAGGAAGAAGTTCTTGAATCGCACAAATTATTACGGGCAGGTCGTGGAGATGGACGGGCAGGGGCGCCTGCTGATCCCGCAGATCCTGCGTGAGTCGGCGCAGATTCGCGGCGAAGTAGCAGTGCTCGGCAATCTGACCTACCTGGAAGTTCGGAACCTGGAAGCGCTCGACAAGGAGATGAAAGAGCAAGCTTTCTCGGATGAAGACTTCAAGACGCTCGACGAATTGGGCATCTAGTGGGCACGGACTTAACAGACACCCCCGAGTGGGGTGGGCATGGAGCGGGTGGCCATGTCCCGGTTCTTTTAAAAGAAGCGATCGATTTTCTGGCTGTCAAGCGTGGCGGAATCTATGTGGATGCGACGGTGGGGCTGGGCGGGCACAGTTACGAAATCGCAAGACGCCTCGGCGCAGAGGGACATCTGATTGGCTTCGATAAGGATCCGGCGGCGCTGGGAAGAGCAGCCTTCAGCCTTCAGTCTTCAGCCTTCAGTGAAAGCACCGATGAACTGGCAGCGGGCGGGGGGCAGCGGGCGGGTTTGGATTGGCCGGTGGTAACGCTGATTCACGGGTCGTTTGCGGAACTAGCGAACCGCGAACCGCGAACCGCGTATGACGGCATCCTGGCGGACCTGGGCATGAGCAGTTTGCAGCTCAGCGATCCGGCGCGGGGATTTAGTTTTCAGGCGGAAGGACCGCTGGACATGCGGATGAACCCGATGTCCGGCGAGACCGCCGAACAGGTGGTAAACCACATTGACGAGCGTGAGCTTGCCGATGTGATTTACGAATTCGGTGAGGAAAGGAGGTCGCGGAGAATCGCCAGAGCCATTGTCCGGTCGCGGCCGATACGCACGACGAAGCAGCTGGTCGAAGTCGTATCAGCCGCGGCCCGGTCAATGAATCAGAAACATGAGCGGATTCATCCGGCGACCCGAACCTTTCAGGCTCTCCGAATCTTCGTAAACCATGAACTGGACGATCTGAAAGCGCTGCTGGAATCGGCCCCCGGCGTGCTAAAGCCGGGTGGAAGGCTGGTGGTGATCAGCTTTCATTCGCTCGAGGACAGGATTGTCAAGGACGCATTTCGAGAAGGCGCGAAGCAGGGTTGGTACGGGCTGCTGACGAAAAAGCCGCTGATGGCCAGCGAGGAAGAGAAGGATCGCAATCCGCGGTCGCGCAGCGCCAAGATGCGCGCCGCCGAAAGAGTTTGAGTTTTTGCAGACTTGGTCGAAATTCAGGTTGGCTCGGAGAAACTGCCGGGCTCCCGGTGCGGCGACGGTTTGGCGTGCCGGGTAAAGATTTTGGAAACGACTCTGTGGTGGAATATTTCCGGAGCGGCCAAGAAAAAAAATAGAACAAGGCCGTGTCCGGAGAAGAAAACTGGAAACCCTCGAAATGACGTTTACCGGTACTCTGATCGACGAATTGATGGCGACGGTCGAGCGCGCGGAACAGAGAGCGCAAGCGGACGACGGATCGCGGGCGGAAGGCGCGACGCTGAAGGCTTCGGCGGACGGCACCAGGTTCGTCCGAACGCCGCTCACGGAAGCCGCGCTGGTTGAACCTTGGTTCGCTTCCGTTCAGAAAAACTCAGAATTCGATTCGAAATTTCTTGGAGTGGCATAAATTTATGAGCGCCGTCGCCATGCAGACCGCAGTTGATTCCAGCCGGCGCAAGTCCTGCTGGCTGGGGACGCCGGAAATATACTTCCGCAAAACCATCGATAACTCGCGCCTGGTGAAGGTCGAAGACCCGCGCCGCGCGCGCGAGATGAAGTACTTTGCGTTTGCCATGTGTTGCCTATTTCTGCTGGTCATGGGATATGGGCTGCAGCATTTTCGGGCGATTGAATACGGATACAAGATCGAGTCTCTGCGGTCGCAGCGCGATAGTCTTCAGGAAATGAATCAGGTCCTGCGCCTGGAAGAGGCATCGCTGCGCGATCCGGGACAAATTGATTGGAAGGCGAGGCGGCTGGGTTTGCAACCGCCGCTGCCTGGGCAAGTGCTTCGGATGGACGCCAGTAGCGATGTCGGAATGCCGGTGATGGCCCGCGTTACGCCGGTGGCGGTAGCGTCGGCGCGGTAGTGCGGTTCTCAGTTCCGAGGCCTCAGTCCTCATTCCTACTTGACGCCCCTGAGCTCACTGAGAACTGAGAGCTGAGAACTGGGAACTGAGATGGCGGCGAGTGGTTCTGCGAATGGCTCACGATTCAGGCTCTACGTCCTAGCTGGACTCCTCTGTCTGTGGCTGCTAACGATCTGTCTGCGGCTAGTCTATCTACAAGTGTTCTGTTACGGCGAGTTTGTGCGTCGCGCCCAGCACCAGCAGCAGCGCAGCATTGACCTCTCGTCGAAGCGAGGGGTCATCTACGATCGCGCCGGGCGCGAGTTGGCAATGTCGATTCAGGTGGACTCGGCTTTCGTGGTTCCTTCGGAAGCTCCCGATCTGGCGAACACGGTGAGCCTGATTGCGCGCATCACCAGAGACGATCCGCGTGCGCTGCTGGCGGACTGCAGTGCCCACAAGTTCTGCTGGGTGGCGCGCAAGGCCGACGCGGAAGTGATCGAGCGCATCCGGGCGCTAAATCTGCAGGGTATTCACTTCCAGAAGGAGGCCAAGCGCTTTTATCCGAAGCGCGAACTGGCGGCGCAGGTTCTGGGCTATGTGGGCACGGACGATCAGGGTCTGAGCGGCCTGGAGCGGCAATTCAACCAGCAGATGCAGGGCAAGCCGGGCAAGCTGATGATTTCGGTCGACGCGCGTAAGCGCTGGTTTGCCAGTGTTGAAAAGGAGCCTGAAGCCGGCAATAGCGTCGTCCTCACCATCGATCAGAACATCCAGTACATAGCGGAGCGGGAACTGGAGCGCGGGATGGAAGAGACGCACGCGATTGCGGGCACGGTGATCGTGGAAAATCCCCACACCGGAGAGATTCTGGCGCTAACGAACCGACCAACCTTCAATCCCAATGTTCGAAAAGAAATTCGCAATGAGGCGCTGAAAGACCGCGCGGTCAGTGACGTCTACGAACCGGGCTCAACCTTCAAGATGGTGACGATCTCGGCCGGGCTGGAAGAAAAGATCACGCGGCCAGACGAGATGTTTGATTGCCAGATGGGATCCATTGTCATCAATGGCATGAGGATCCGAGACAGCAGGCCGCACGGCATGCTGTCGGTGGCGGACATCATTGCGGAATCGAGCGATGTCGGCGCGATTAAAGTCGCGCTACGACTGGGCGACGAGCGCCTCTACAAGTATATTCGCGCCTTCGGATTCGGCCAGCAAACCGGAATCGAGCTTCCCGGTGAAACGCGGGGCTTGACGAAGCCGGTGGAGCGCTGGTCGAAAGTTTCTATCGGGGCGATCTCCATGGGCCAGGAGATCGGCATTTCGCCGCTGCAACTGGCGTCGCTGATTTCGACCATTGCCAATGACGGTGTGCACGTTCCGCCGCGGATCGTCGCTGGGACAATCGCGCCGCGGAATACTCCGCAAACCATCGCCTTCCAGCCCGCCGAAGGGACCCGCGTGGTTTCATCTCTCACGGCGGCGCAGATGCGGCAAATGCTGCAGGGAGTGGTGCTCCATGGGACCGGACGCAAGGCTCTTCTGGAAGGCTACAGTTCGGCGGGCAAGACTGGCACGGCTCAGAAGGTCGATCCGGCGACCGGTGCGTACTCGAAGACGAAGTATGTCGCGTCTTTCGCCGGGTTCGCTCCGATCAATGACCCGCAAATCGCAGTGGTCGTGATTCTCGATTCGGCGGTGGGATTGCACCAGGGTGGTCAGGTGTCGGCGCCCGTTTTTCAGCGCATCGCACAGCAGGTACTCGAGTATTTGCACGTTCCGCATGATGTTCAGCTTCCGCCGAGCCGGCAGGTTTTGCTGGCGCGCCGCGATGTTCCTGATGCAAGCCTGGACGAAAGTTCGCCCGATCACCTGGGGGCGAGCCTGGACTTGGCGGAAACCAACGAGATGACAATCATTCCATCAGGTGCCAGGCCCGGTACGACTGCCGACCAAGTCATTCCGGCTGCGCTGATTGCTAAAGAACACGATGCTCCGGGGCAGAGCAGATCGACAACGGCGGCGAGCGCATCGGCCGCAAGTCCGCCGGGTACGCTCTCGGAGAATTCATCAACGCAGAAATCGGCGACAAGCGGCACGATGGTTCTGGACGTGGAAGAGGGAGGGATCGAGGTGCCGTCCTTCCTCGGCAAGAATCTGCGGGGTGCAATGGAAGCCGCGCAAGATGCCGGACTCGACCTCGACGCCAACGGCAGCGGCATAGCGCGTGAACAGGCACCTCTGCCCGGTGCACATGTTGCGTTGGGATCGCACATTCGAGTGCGCTTCGGCAGGTAAGAAATGAGTTTTCCTCTGGAAACGTCGCTATTCCCGATAGTGCAGAAGAAGATCTGAACCACAGCACAGCGGCGCGCAGGCAACTTAAGATGGGGTATTTATAATCACTGCAATGACCTTCCAACAACTCCTGCAAGGCGCCGAGGTTCTCTCGCAGAGCGGAAACCCGGCGATTGCTGGCGTGGAATACGATTCGCGACGGGTACGCCCCGGGACGGTTTTTGTCGCGATGAAAGGTGAGACCAGCGACGGTAATCGGTTCATCGATCCAGCCATTGCCGCGGGAGCGGTTGCCATTGTCACCGACTCGGCAGGTGAAGGGCCGCGCCCCGGGGTGGCCTGGGCGCAAGTCGTGCATGGACGCCGCGCGCTGGCCCGCCTCAGCGCGAACTTCTACAAGCGCCCTGCTGAGCGCATTGCGAATACTGGAATCACCGGCACCAACGGAAAAAGCACGACCGCCTTTCTGATCGAATCCATAATGCAGGCGGCGGGACGCAAGACAGTGCTGGTCGGTACCATCGAATATCACGTTGCGGGAAAGATCCTCCCCGCTCCCCACACCACCCCCGAAGCGCTGGAGTTGAACCGGCTTTTATCCGAGGGCTTGGGCCAGGGCGTGGCCGAAGCAGTGATGGAGGTGTCATCGCATGCGCTGGAGCAACAGCGTGTTTTCGGAATTCCTTTTGATGTAGCCGTCTTCACAAATATCACGCGCGACCATCTCGATTACCACGGTACGATGGAGAACTACTTCAAGGCCAAGCAGGTGCTTTTCGAAGGTTGCGGCACCGAACCGCCGCGCGCCGCCGTCCTTAACCTCGAAGATGAACACGGCCGCCAATTGCTGACCTTGTGCAAAAAGAGGAGCGCAGTCGTGCTCTCTTACGGTCTGACCGCGGGCGACTTCCATGCTGAGGCCGTCGAAATCACGCCGCGCGGAACCCGCTTCCAGATGGTGACGCCTTCGGGAAAGCTCGCGATGTGGTCGCCCCTGATCGGCAACGTAAATGTTTACAACGTGCTCGCCGCTTGTGCCGCCGGATATGCCCGCGATTGTTCCGCCGAGGCGATCGCCAAAGGAATCTTCGATCTCGCGAGTGTTCCCGGCCGCTTTGAGCGTGTGGATTGCGGCCAGCCGTTCACGGTAGTTGTGGATTACGCGCACACCGACGATGCGCTTCGGAACCTTACTGCGCTGGCTCGCGATTTTGTCATTCGGGCGGGGCTCAACGGCAGGGTGATCACGCTTTTCGGATGCGGCGGCGATCGCGATCGCGCCAAGCGACCCCTGATGGGCGAGGCCGCGGGCAAGGGCAGCGACTTGGTCGTGCTCACCTCCGACAATCCGCGCTCCGAGGATCCGCTGGCCATCATGAACGATGCGGTGGTTGGACTACAGAAGGCCGGCGCAAGGTATTCCATGGAACCTGACCGGCGCAAGGCCATTGCGTTCGCTCTGCAGCAGGCAACCCCGGGCGACATCGTGTTGCTCGCGGGCAAGGGGCATGAAAAGGTGCAAGCCGCCAAACAGGGAACGATTCCGTTCGACGATGTGGAGGTTGCTCGCGAAAATCTGGCGGCCTTAGGTTACGACTGCGAAGGCAGTGCAAAATCAGGAAGAGCGGGGACGCTGGCATGAAACTTCTTGTCTCCCGTATCGCAGAGTTTATCGGTGCCACGGGCCAATACGACGGCCGGGATACCGCGCAGGGTTATTCCATCGATTCTCGGACGGTGCAACCCGGCGAGCTTTTTTTTGCGGTCAAGGGCGAACGCCTCGACGGGCACGACTTCGTGGAGCAGGCACTGGACCGGGGGGCCATTGCCGCGGTAGTCGAGAGAACGCGATTGGCACGATATTCCCGCTCTGCCAGCCTGCTGGCCGTTGACGGGACTCTGACTGCTCTCCAGACGCTGGCGACGGCGGTTCGAAAGATTTGGGGCAAGACGGCCATCGGGATCACCGGCTCCATGGGCAAGACCACCACCAAAGAAGCGATGGCGCATTTGCTCGCTGTTAAGTACCGCGTGCACCGTACCAAGGGAAACTTCAACAATCACTTCGGTTTGCCGCTCGGGCTGCTAACGCTCGAGCCCGAATACGATCTTGCCGTAGTCGAGATGGGGATGTCGCACCCCGGCGAAATTGCCGCGCTAGCCCGCATCGCGGTGCCAAATCAGGCGGTGGTGACCAACGTTGCGCCGGTGCATCTGGAGAACTTCGATTCCATAGCCGGCATCGCGCGCGCGAAGTACGAACTGATTGAAGCTGTGCCGCACGGCGGCACGGCTGTGTTGAATGCCGATGATGAATACGTGAGCCAGTTTGGGCGCGACTTCAAAGGCAAGGTGGTGATGTTCGGATGCAGGGGGACGGTGTGTGTGCCGCCAGATGTGCGGGCGGAAAATATCGAGTTGCTTGGTGCAGAAGGCACGCGCTTTGATCTCATCAGCCGCGAAATGCGTCAGCCGGTGCAGAGTCCATTGCTGGGGATGCACAACGTGTACAACGTGCTGGCTGCGGCTGCCGTTGCGATTGAGCACGGCATCCCACCGTCAGAGATCGCGGCAGCCCTGCCCGGCCTGCAGCCCGCCGATAAGCGCGGGCAAGTCGTCCAACTGGGTAATATCACCGTGCTCTACGATTGCTACAATTCAAGTCCGAAGGCGCTCAAGGCTGCGGTTGATACTCTGGTTGCGATGCCGGCCGGGCGAAGAATTGTGGTGGCTGGCGAGATGCTGGAACTGGGAGCGACCGGTGAACAACTGCATCGTGAGTGTGGGCGTCAGATGGCGGAACTCGAACTTGATTTTCTGCTCGGGGTGCGCGGCTTGGCGAAGGGGTTGGTGGAATCGGCTCGAGAAGCAGGCATGAAGGCGGAATTTGTCGCGACGCCAGAAGACGCGGGCGAGTGGCTGGCGCGCGAAACCCGTGCCGGCGATGCGGTATTGCTGAAAGGGTCGCGAGGCGTGAAGCTGGAAAAAGCGTTAGAGACATGGAGACAAAAGATCGGAATTCCAGAAGCCTCGGGCGCGGGAAACTGATCACTGAGAGCTGACAGCTGAGAGCTGACAGCGGTTGTCGGAGGCGGATTGCTCTACTGGCTGCTCTACCTGAAGCTCTTTCATTACTTCCCGCCCTTTCGTATTTTCCGTTACCTGACTTTCCGCACCGCGTTTGCCAGTCTCACCGCGCTATTCACCGGGCTCATCGTGGGGCCCATTGTGATCCGGCGACTGCGCGATTTTCAGATCGGGCAGTATATCCGCGAAGAAGGTCCGCAGGCTCATCAGAAAAAAGCGGGCACACCAACGATGGGCGGTTTGTTGATTGCTATCGCCATCCTAGTGCCGACTCTGCTTTGGGCAGATCTGAGTAATCCGTTCGTCTGGATCGCAGTATTTTCCACGGTTGCGTTTGGTGCCGTTGGTTTTGCGGACGACTACCTGAAGGTTGTTCATCGACGTAACCTGGGCCTGACCGCCCGCGCCAAGATGGGCTATCAGATCGCGGCCAGCATTGTGATTGCAGTCGCGTTGATCGCTTTGCAGCACCGAGGTGAATACTCCACCAGATTAGTGGTCCCGTTCTTTAAACAGGTTCATCCAGACTTGGTGGTGCAGAGATGGCTGGCGTATCCCCACCTCTGGCCGCTGGCTTTCCTGCCGTTCGTGGTATTTGTTGTGTTTGTGATTGTGGCATCGAGCAACGCCGTAAATCTCACGGACGGCCTGGACGGACTGGCGATCGGCTGCACGGTGATTGCGGCGGGAGCGCTGGCGGTTCTCACTTACCTCAGCGGGCATGCCACTTTTGCAGCGTATCTCGAATTGCAGCGCATGCCGCAGATCGGCGAACTGACAATTTTTTGCGGAGCCATGGTGGGGTCCGCCATCGGATTTCTGTGGTACAACGCACACCCGGCGGAAGTATTTATGGGGGATGTGGGCTCGCTGGCGCTGGGCGGCGCGATTGGCACGGTGGCGGTTATGATCAAGCAGGAACTGCTGCTTCCGTTTATTGGCGGAATCTTCGTAATCGAGGCGCTGTCGGTGATTTTGCAGGTGGGTTCGTACAAATTACGCAAGAAGCGCATTTTCAAGATGGCGCCGATTCACCATCACTTTGAATTGCTGGGCTGGTCGGAGTCGAAGGTGATCGTGCGCTTCTGGATCGCATCTCTTGTGTTCGCGCTCTTTGCGCTGACGACGCTGAAGTTGCGATGAGGGAATTGAACAGCGGCGAGGATTTTGAAACAGTTGTTGTAATCAGGCAATTTTGATGACTTAAAAGCGGTGTTTTGGCAGTTTGTGATAGGGGTTTGAAATTACAGAAAATTGCCAAATTACGTAATACTGATGGACCCTGATGGATCTGAAGAACAAACGCGTGCTGGTCGTTGGACTAGGCAAGTCGGGCGTAGCCTCTGCCCTTTTTCTTAAATCGCGTGGGGCGCGAGTTACGGTGTCGGATTCCAAACCGGAAGCGGAGCTTCGGGATGAAATCCTGCTGTTGCTGGAGCATGGGATTACGGTGGAAACCGGCGGGCACGGCGACCGCACGTTTCGGGGACAAGACTTGATTGTAGTCAGCCCCGGGGTGCCGGTGGACGCGCCGCAACTGGCTCAGGCGCGCCATCTGGGAGAGCCAGTGATCGGCGAAATCGAACTGGCGGCACAATTTCTCGCCGGTCAGATCGTAGCGATTACGGGAGCCAACGGCAAGACCACGACCACCTCATTGGCGGGGGAGATTATTGCCGCGGGGAACTTCCCCACGCTGGTGGGCGGCAATATCGGTACTCCGGCCATTAGTTTCGTGGATGAGGCGGGGGCCGAAACCTGGACGGTGCTTGAAGTGTCGAGTTTCCAGTTGGAGACCATTGTTGAATTTCATCCTCGGATCGCGGTGATACTGAATATCACGCCTGACCATCTCGATCGGCACAAGACTTTTGACAACTACGTGAACGCGAAAGCGCGGGTCTGTGAAAATCAGACTGCGGACGATTTCACGATTCTCAACGCTGATGATGCGACCACGGCGGGATTGTCGCGTCGCACGCGCGGGCGGTTGTTCTGGTTCAGCCGAACGAAGGAGGTCGAAAAGGGAGCGTTTGTCAGCGGCAGGCAAATTTACTTTCGCGATGGTTCCAGGGAGCGAAAAATCATGGCGGTGGACGAAGTTCCGCTGAAAGGAATGCACAATCTGGAGAATGCGCTGGCCGCAGTTTCGATTGGCATTCTGGTGGGCTGCGAGGCGGAACAGATTCGGGAAGCGGTACGGAATTTCAAAGCAGTCGAGCACCGACTGGAGTTTGTGGCCAAGGTTGCGGGTGTGGATTACTACAACGACTCGAAGGCGACCAACGTCGACGCCACGATAAAAGCGCTGGAATCCTTCCCGGCGAACATTCACTTGATCCTCGGGGGCAAGGACAAGGGCAGCGACTACACGGTGCTGTCCGAGTTGTTGCGAGGACGCGTGAAGCGGGTTTATACGATCGGGGCAGCAGCGGCGAAGATCGAAGCGCAGATTGAGGGGGCGGCGGAAATCGACCATGCCGAGACCCTGGAGAGCGCGGTCAGGCGTGCCAGCGAAGCGGCGGTGGCGGGCGATGTCATCCTGCTGGCCCCGGCGTGCGCCAGTTTCGATCAGTTCCAGAGCTACGAGCATCGCGGGCGCGTGTTCAAGGAGGTGGTGCACTCGTTAGCGATGGCGCAGTCGACGTAGTCATTGTCACTCAGTGCCGGGACGGGTTTCCAGCCCTTCAGAGTCTAGCGACCGCGCGCGAGTCTTTACGAAGCGGCCGCCACTGGAACCAACTCAGTTATCCCCGGGGAAAGATTCCCAGTCGAAACTCCTGCATGTGGCTGCGCCTCCGTGGTGAAATGTAATTTGTATGGCTAAGCGAGTGAGTGTGGATCGCTGGATGTTCACGGTTACCACGATCCTGGTTTTTGTCGGACTGGTCATGATTTTCAGTGCCTCGGCGGTGATGGCCAGGGAGCGGTTTGGGTCGGCTTACGAGTTCCTCCTAAAGCAACTGGTATGGGCGGTCGCGGGACTTGCCGTGATGGTTGCGGCCATGAAGGTGGACTACAAGCGGCTTCGACATCCGGCGTCGGTTTTCTCGCTGCTGGGGATTACCACGCTCCTGCTGATCGGCGTATTTTTTTTGGATCGAGCGCATGGGACCCATCGCTGGTTTCACGTCGGTCCGTTTTCGTTGCAGCCTTCGGAACTCGCTAAGCCCGCACTCATCCTGTTCCTGGCGTGGTATCTGGAAAACAGAACGAGGGACATGGACGACTGGCGCAACACACTGGTTCCTGCGGTTCTGCCCACTCTCGTTTTTATTGCACTGATTGTTTTTCAGCCCGACCTGGGCACAGCCATCGCCTGTGTGAGCATTACCGCTTGCGTGCTGTTCGTCGCCGGCATCCGGTTGCGCTATTTTGGGTATGCCTTCGCGGCTGCGCTCCTGCCGCTTTACTTTCTGATCTTTCACGTGTCGTACCGCAGGGACCGTATTCTGGCGTTTATGAATCCCTATGCCGACCCGAAGGGATTTGGCTTTCACATTATTCAGTCGCTGATTGCGGTGGGGACAGGCGGTTTGACAGGACTCGGGTTCATGGAAGGGAAGCAAAAGCTGTTTTATCTCCCCGAACCGCAGACGGATTTTATTTTCGCGGTCACGGCAGAAGAAATGGGATTGGTTGGAGCACTGGCTGTGGTCATTCTTTTCGCGATCTTCCTGTGGCGGGGAACGCGTGCGGCGCTGCGAACGCAGGATAACTTTGGGCGCTTTCTGGCGGTTGGGATTACCAGCATGATCGTGTTACAGGCTTTCATCAACATCAGCGTGGTGCTGGGACTGATGCCGACGAAAGGCATTCCGTTGCCGTTTGTTTCCTACGGCGGGTCGTCGCTGTTTGTGAATTTGATGTGTGTTGGGGTGTTGCTGAATATTACGAAGCACGCGGAGTAGAGGCTAAGAGAGAAGTATTGCGCCCTGCTCGACTGCGAGGAAAGCTCAGAATTCTCAGCTGCTGGTTGCGGCAACGAATCTCGGTTCGCCCTCGCTGCCATTAGGCGAAGTTTTTCTGGCGAGTGTAAAATACGAACAACTTAGCAAGTTGCGGGGTCGTCCGCTCAGGAGGTTTCTGTGAAGACTCCCATTCTCCTCTCGGCTCTTTTGCTCTCCGGATTCTCAGTCGGGGCACAGCACGCCGGCTACAATCCTCAGGTTATACAAGCGCACCAGCAAAGCAGCCGGACCGACGGCGTGTCGGAGTTTGAGGTCGCCAAGGCGCAAGTCCAGGCCGGCGCACCCTCGCCTATCCGCGCGCTGCAGGGCGCGGATCTGGTGAAGCTCAAACAGGATGCCGATCAATTAGCCACGCTGGCACAATTGATCCCGTCGGACGTGGATCAGACAACCAAGGGAATACTGCCCAAGGATCTGGACCAGCGACTTAAGAGAATCGAAAAGCTGGCCAAGCAGTTGCGCTCGCAGATTTCCCATTGACACAGCTCTGGCGTTGCGCCAGTTCGGATTTTCAAAGAATGGCTCCGTCCAGGGTCTGCCGTACAGGGTGAGTGCGCTCTGAGCGCCGCATGTCAGCACCAGGTCGGGTGAATTCGCGTAATGGCTGTTTGTGAATTCCTAAGTCGCAAACCACCAGCAAAGGCAGTCCGAATATAGTCTCCTGATTGCGAGCCTGCTAGGTTTTCTTCAAGTTTCCAGAACTTTGATTTACCGTTGTGGCAGGACAAGAGTTTGCTATGTATTCTCGGCGCAGATTTCTGACTCTTACTGGGGCCGTGACGGCAGGAACTTTAAGCCCGACAGCGTTGTCTGCCGTCGACGAGAGGCTGGAGTCGGCTCTTACGGAAACATTCAGCCTATCTGGAAGGTGGCAATTTCGAACCGACCCCCTGGATAGCGGCGCAGAGCAGCGCTGGTATGAGGCAGAGCAGGCTGCGATGGACTGGCAGAGTGTCGACGTGCCTCACACCTGGCAAATCGATCCGGCATATGCTGACTATCGCGGCATCGCCTGGTACAGAAAAAGTTTCGATGTTCCTGCCACCTGGCAGCTTTCTGCAGTGCGCGTCGAATTTGAGGCTGTCTTCCATACGGCGACGGTCTGGGTCAATGGCCGGCTGGCGGGAGAACACAATCGCAAGGGTTACACGGCTTTTACCTTGGACATCACGCAACTCCTCGAGTGGGGCCGCGAGAATACAGTCGCAGTGCGCGTGGACAGTGCTTTCAATGAGCACATGTTGCCGCGGGGACGTTCCAGCGATTGGGCGCATGATGGCGGTATCTATCGGCCGGTCCAACTAATCATCACGCCGAAGACCTTCGTGGAGCGGGTTGACGTGAAGGCGGTTCCCGATCTTACCAACAGCGAGGCCAGGGTCACGATTAGCGCGAGGATTCGGAATGCCGGTTCAAAGCGCTGGGAAGGGCATGCTTCTTACCGGATTGTCGATGAGGGGAACGGAGTGTTGGCGTCGAGTCACTCAGGCAATTCTGGTTTCTCCATCCCGGCCGGAGGAGTGGAGACGGTGCTATTTCATGGGCTCTTGCGTGACGTCAAGCTGTGGCATTTTGACCAGCCTAATCTGTATCGGCTGAAGTTCTCGATCGCGGACGAGCGCGAGTCGCACCAGTTCACGACGATGTTCGGAGTGCGGACACTGGAAGTCAAGGACGGGCAATTTCACCTCAACGGAGAGCACGTACGGCTGATAGGTGTGGAGCGGATGGCGGGCAGCAACCCGGAATTTGGCATGGCGGAACCTGAGGATTGGATCCAGCGCGACCATGCCGACATGAGGCATTTGAATTGCATCTTCACGCGTGTCCATTGGCCACAGGATAAGCGAGTGCTTGAGTACTGCGATCGTCATGGCATTCTGATGCAGATTGAAGTGCCAGCCTGGGGCCCAGACACCTTCCAGGGAATGGGGGACTCCCCCGACGCCGATATCATGCAAAACGGTCTTGAACAACTGCAGGAGGTAATTGCCCGTGACCGGAACCACCCTTGCATTGTGGTCTGGGGCCTGTGCAACGAAATCGACGGCCAAAATCCTGCTGCCTATCAATTCGCCAAGCGCATGTTGGAGGAGGCGAAACGATTGGATGACCGGCTATGCTCGTATGCATCGAATTCGCTGTTCCAGACGCCGGAACGCGATGTGGCGGGACTGATGGATTTCATCGAAACCAACGAATATTTCGGGAGCTGGGAACCGGGCTCGCCGGAGGATTTGGCCCGGCACTTGGAGGACCTGCACGCTGCATTTCCCGGCAAACCCCTGGTGATTTCAGAGTACGGATATTGCGCGTGCACAGAGGACAGGCCCGAAGGCGACGAACGAAGAACCGAAATCCTTCGAGCGCACGACGGGGTCATCCGCTCCAAGGACTACATGGGTGGGGCAATTTTCTTCTGCTATAACGACTACCGCACCCATGTGGGGGATCGCGGCGTCGGAGCGCTTAAGCAACGTGTTCACGGGGTGGTCGATCTTTATGGCCGGCCGAAGCGATCCTATGAAGTTCTGAGGGTCGAGTCGAGTCCAATCGAATTAGTAACGGTTGAGAATCGGCGAAACGCTTTCAGTCTTCTGGTTCGAACCCGGCACGAGACACCTCGGTATACGCTCCGTCACTACAAATTGCGCGGAGTTCTCTATGGACAAGGCGATATTCCGGTGGAGAAACAAGACGCCAATCTCCCGGAAATCGGCCCTGGCGCAGAAGTCCGGATCGAACTGCCGTTTGCGGAATCAATCACTCCGGTACGCGTCAGATTTGACGTGCTTAGACCTGGTGATGTCTCAGCCTACTCGTTGGATTGGAAGCCAATGGGTTGAGAACGGAAGAGGCGGCTGATTCATCGCACGAGAAGTGTGTCTTTCAGTTTTCTATGCGCTTCATCGAAGCAATGCACGCTACTCTTTAAGCGCCCGCCACCTTCTCTATCGCCAGCAACTGCTGCTTGCGCCCGATGCCCCAGCGGTAGCCTCCGAGGTCGCCATCTTGGCGGATGACACGGTGACACGGGATAGCCAGGGCAATGGGGTTGGTGGCACAGGCTCGAGCTACGGCCCGAACGGCTTTTGGCATGCCGATGGTCTTGGCTACGGCGCTGTAGGAGCGCGTTTCTCCGCGGGGAATCTCCTGCAATGCTTCCCAGACTCGGCGTTGAAAGGCAGTGGCTTGGATGTCGATGGGAAGAGAGGGATTGGGGTTGCGCCCCTGCAACAGACGCGCCAGGCTCACTCGCCATTGCTCCAAGGCTTGGTCGTCGCGACGGCGGGTCGCGAAGGGGAACTCGCGCATCAGTCCCTGGAGCAACTCCTGCTCTGAGTTTGCGAATTGAATGGCGCAGATGCCTTTGTCGGTGGCAGCGATGAGCATGCGTCCGATTGGCGATTTGGCGATGGTAAAGCGGACGATGGCGGCCACGGCGCCGCGGCGATATTTCTCCGGGGTCATGCCGAGTTGTGTGGCAGTGCGTTCGTAAAGGCGACTGCTGGAGCTGTATCCGGCGGCATAGAGGGCGGTGGTTACGTTGTGGCCAGCCTGCAAGTTTTGTTTCACCTGGCGAAGCCGGCAGGCATCGATGTAAGCCTTGGGAGAAACGCCGAGCACAGATTTGAAAGTGCGTTGCAGGTGGAAGGGACTGCGGTGGAATTCGTGGGCCAGTCGGGGCAGGGTGAGGCGGTCGTCCAAGTGCTGTTCGATAAAGCGGCAAATGGCGCGAACCAGCGCGGATTGCGGGTCGCCGTCATCTGCTTTAGGACGGCAACGGAGGCAGGCGCGATAGCCAGCCTGCTCGGCTTGCACAGCATTATCGAAAAAGCTGACGTTTTCGCGGCGCGGGCGTTTTGCGGGACAGGAGGGACGGCAGAAGATACCGGTGCTCTTCACGCCAAACACGAAGGCTCCATCGAGCGCGGGATCGCGGTCGAGGACGGATTGCCAGCGGCGGTCGTTGGTTGGTTCGGGATTTCGCTTCATCGCTTGCTCTTCGGAAAGTATCGCATGGGCGGCCATGCGGGTACGTTAGGGCAGTTGTGCTACGCGGGCTATCCGAATGTTGCGGTCAAACGAAATTCACCGGGGGACGCGAGTACGGTCAGGGGCGGGAAATCGCGGAGCACGTCACTGCTGGAAGGTGCGTAAATAGTGTAGGATGGCGGGCAAATCAATCATCTGAGGAGGATTCTTGATGAATCGCATTCTGAAATGCAATCGCAACCTGATGTGGCTGTGTGTAGTAGGGGCGCTGGTGGCGCAGGCCGGGGCGCAGATTCTTACAAGTGAGCAAATTACCAAGATTGCTCCCGCTTCTTATTTCTTTGCCGGTCAGAGCGCGTCGGTGCAGGTGCGGAATACGACTGGCGTAAAGAACGGCGCCGGAAAGATCGTGCTGGCGGGACTGGTGGATACGTCGGGGTATTCAACCGCGGTTCAAGAGAAGTATCAGGGCTTCCTGATCACTGAAACCAGGCTCACTTTTGATGGAGCGACGCTCGAGCCAGGAGAGTATGGATTTGGATTTAAGGAGGGCAAGTTTATCGTGATGAACGTGGCGTCTACGGACTTGTTCTCGATCGCCAGCCAGAACGACGAACAACTCAAGCATCCGGTTCCGCTGAAATTTGAGAAGGATGGCGCGGTGTACCGGTTGTATGACGGGCGCAAGTACGTAGTGGTGAAGGCGGACTAGGGGGCATCGTGTGGGTTTGAGCGAGGGAGCCAGGCATTTTGGATGGTGCGAGGTGTTTCGCTACCCTGAGCCCAAAGAATCGCTTCGCAGGTGATGCGGCGTTGGCGGCCGGGCGGATACGCCCGGCGCTATTAGCTTTGGCTCCAAAAGCCTTGTCCATGGCTGCCTTCGGACGATGGCAGACGCTTGGTTCGTTACTCATAAAGTGCAGATGCTTGCATGCCAGGGCTGGTTCGGCTCCGGTTTCTTGTTACTAAATCCCTTTACAACAAACACTTAGCCTTGCCGGCTCATATGGTTCCACGGATGCACTGTTCCATGAGTGCAGCCCGGAGCGTATGGGGCGAGCTGGGGGCGAAATTGTGAGCGTCGTTTACAGCACTGAGAGTCCAGCTCCTCGAAGCAAGGTGCGACCGGTAGCTATGCTGCCACTGCTGGTGATTCTGTTTGTTGTGTCGTACGGAATTCTAACCATGCTGGTGTTTGAACAGGGGCAGACGATCGAGTCCCAGCGTAGTTTGATCCGGGAGATGTTGAAGGACAGCACGCAACTGGCGACGCTCAAGGGCAAGCTGGCGCGGGATGACAGCAAGCGGACGCACGATAAAGCTGCGGCTCGGGACGACGAGAAAGATGCGGCTCCCGATACTTCCACTTCGGGTAATCCGGCGGCGGGAGCAAAAAGATCGGAAAAGGAAGGCAAACGACCGGGTAAATCAGCGCACGCGACCAAGGAAGCCCCAGAGAAGCCGGCGGCGGATTTGGAAGATGTGCGGCGGTCGACGCGAGTTATTTAGCGCCCCGATTTGCGCCATCCGGCGTAGAGCAGGCAGGCGAAGAGTTAAGAAAGTAGTCATGTGTAAGGCGGCCTTATGTGGGGGCCGCGATGGAACGCGAGAACCAAATTATGAAGACCCTGGCCCTAGCTCTAGTCTTGTCTCTTCCCGTCCCCAGATTGACGCCACCGGCTCCGCTCTCGCCGACGCACAGCCAGTTGCCGGCAAAGCGGCACGGAGGGCAATGGTATTTCGCTGCCACCGGGCACGCCGTGTATTGCTATGGGCCGGTGATGACGGTGCCACAGTCGCCAGGAGTTCTCTTGAAGGTTGCAACTTTCTGTCGTGGCGATCAAACCATGGTGCCATTGAAGGACTGACCAGAAAAGCTGAACAAGACTTATTTGCACAAGCCCCTTGACTTTGCACCGGGATTTCACCAGACTGTTCGACAACAGCGAGTTGTCTAATCGTACCTCGTACCCCCCCGCTTTCCCTGTCGGCAACAGGGTTTCGGTAAATTCTTCAGGAGTCAGAACAAAATTATGAAGAGGCGCTTTGCGGTCAATGTGGTGGCAGTGTTCCTAGTGCTGGCGTGCGCCAGCGTTGCTTTCGCTCAGGAAGCCAAGTATCCCGACATTCTTAATGCCAAGCCCATGTATAAAGTATTACCAAACCACCGGGAGTTGGCCCCGAAGGCTCCGACCGCCAGTCTGACGCAGTGGAATGGCAGCTTCACTGATCTAACCAAGAACAACATCACGTTCACCATGGTGGGCACTGATCCCACGAAAACCAATGTGACCACGACGACTCCGGTGTACATCATTCCGGTTAAGCTGAAGTACGGCAAGAAAAACGGAAACACCAGCTTTGATCCGAAACTCAAGGTGCTCAGTAATGGCAAGACGGTGATCAACAACATCATCGCTTCGCCCATCTTTAACCCGGGTGTCGATTTCACCCAGGGCGGCACGGACCTTGGGACGACGCAGTACATCGATGCTTTCCAGCGAGGCAACTTCTGGTCGAGCGTCTCCAGCAACAGCAACTATCACGTTCTGCTGGGCAATCCGACGGTACTGCCGGAAAAGACGATTTCGGTTCCCTCGAACCTCGGATATGTTATTAACAACCCGTTCGGGAGTGGGGTCGTCGGCCTGTACGATATCAACGCTTTCGACAATTATGTGCAGACCTGGATGGCGGCGCAAAAGAAGATCACACCGGGCGTTCTGCCGATTTTTATCGTTTATGACGTCTATCTGACCGAAGGTGGCGGGTGCTGCATCGGCGGTTACCATAGCGCGAATGGTCCCCAACCCTCTGGCCAAACGTATTCGGTCGCCAGCTATGTGGATTCGGTGGGCGCGTTTTCGCAAGACGTTTCCGCTCTTTCGCACGAAATCGGCGAGTGGACGGACGACCCGTTTGTGGACAACGTCGTCAACTGCCAGGACAACAACATTCTTGAAGTTGGCGATCCGATTGAAGGCGACCCCAACTATGGAGGCTATCCGTACACGCTCGGCGGATTCACCTACAACCTGCAATCGCTGGTATTCCTTGGCTACTTCGGCGCACCACCGTCGACCTCGGTTCACAGTTGGCTGGCTTTCCAGAACGACGAATCCCACGTCTGCCCGGGCCAATAAGGTTAGATTTACAGTTTTGGGGTCGTTCTCGGGAGCCCGCTTCCGCTGGAGGCGGGCTCTCTTTTTTTGCTCGGTGGTTTCTTGATCTTAGGAGCGACAGGCGCCCCACCTTGTCGTCGGACGCGCAGCGGAACTCGCAGTCGCAGGCTAGGCTGGCTCCCAGCACCATGAGGGCTGGCTAAGTTGGGATGCGCCATCGACGGCCAAGCGACCCAAATCCCAAAAATTTTACAATAAACTTGCTTGACAGGTTGCCTATTCCCAGCCAAAATGCTGCACAGCAAAGTCCCGCTAGTTTCTCCCCGACTCCCTGCGGCGTCAGGGTCTTCCAAATTTCTCAGGAGTGGAAAATATGACTCGTATTGCCCTAGCCAGTTTGCTCGCTGGGTTCCTCGTGCTGGCGTCCGCCAGCGTCGCGTTTGCCCAAGACACCAAGTACCCTGACGTCCTCGATGCCAAGCCGATGTTTGTAGCTGGGCCAAACCATATGGAGTTGGCTCCGGTTAAGCCGGGTGCCACTCTGACGCAGTGGAATGGCGGCTTTACGGATCTCACAAAGAAGCCGATTACTTTTACGATGGTGGGCACGGATCCCTCGAAGGGAAGCGTAACCACGACCGTGCCCGTCTACATCATTCCGATCAAGATGGTGTACGGCAAAACCAATGGCAACAAGACTTTTGATCCAGTCACCACGAAAGTTTCCAATGGACTGACCGTGGTCAACAATGTGATTGCATCGCCCCTGTTCAACCCGGGTGTCAACTTCACGCAGGGCGGCACCAACCTTGGCACGACTCAATACATTGATGCTTTTCAGCGTGGCAACTTCTGGAAGTCGGTTAAGAAGAAAGCGAACGCCAACTATCACGTTCTGCTGGGCACACCGACGGTGCTGGCGGAGCAGACCATTACGGTTACTTCTTCTCAGGGCAGCGTCGTGAACAACCCCTTCGCGAGCGGGGTGGTTGGCACGTACGACATCAACGACTTTGATAACAATCTGCAGACGTACATTAAGGCATTCTCGCAGATCAATCCGGGCGTGCTCCCTCTCTTCATCACCTATGACATTTATCTGACTTCGGGTGGATGCTGCATAGGGGGCTATCACAACGCCAACGGAGCACAACCCGGCGGGCAGACCTACTCTTATGCGACGTATGTGGACAGCGTAGGCGCGTTCTCGCAAGACGTCTCCGCGCTGTCGCACGAACTGGGCGAGTGGTTGGACGACCCGTTTGTCGACAACAACGTTAACTGCAACGATAACAGCATTCTGGAAGTGGGCGACCCGCTGGAAGGCACCTCCAATTACGGAGGCTATCCGTACACGCTGGGCGGATTCACGTACAACCTGCAGTCACTGGTATTCCTGGGCTACTTCGGCGCGCCGAAGAGTACCTCGGTGCACAGCTGGCTGGCGTTTCAGGACGACGAGACGCACGTTTGCCCGGGGCAATAGGGCTGGGTTGATCATTGTGCTGGTTGAGAAGCCCGTTCCCGGTGGGAGCGGGCTTTTTCTCTGCCAGGGAGCGGGCATGTGGAGCAAACCGTGTAGGATCTTAGGAGTACACGGGACAGCCATCCCCGAAGCCGGGTTCAGTTCCCCTATAATCTTTGGTTGGAGTGTTTGTTGAAGGGGGGCCCGTAGCTCAAGCGGATAGAGCATCGGATTTCTAATCCGAGGGTTGCAGGTTCGATTCCTGCCGGGCCTACCAGAAAGTTGTAGACGAATCCCCCATTCGTGCCATTCCCGGTTTGGCCATTAGAACGTAAGGTAGGTGGTGAGCAGACTTCGGGGGAGGGCTGTTCAAACGGGCGTCCGCTGACTCTTAAGTGAGTCCGGGCGCTTTCGTTTTTGGGGCGAAACGGAGCGGAGCGTTTCAAGCTTTCGGCTTTGGTTTCATCATCGCCCATTCTTTTTCTGTCAATTCCCGGCCTAACGCGGTGAATTCGCCTGCCCCTTGGAGCCACTCGCCGCCATCCATGGTCACGACTTCTCCATTGATATAGCCGGATCCGTCGCTGACCAGGAATGCGGCCAGGTTAGCAAACTCCTCGGTGGTGCCAAAGCGTCCCAGCGGATTGCGTTTCTTCGCCTCGACCTCTAGGTCCGGACGCGGCAGCAGGCGGGAGAAGGCGCCTTCGGTGGGGATAGGTCCGGGAGCGATGGCGTTCATGCGTATGCCACGATTTCCCCATTCGACGGCCAGACTGCGAGTCAGCGCCTGGACGCCGGCCTTGGCCGCGGCTGAGGGCACCACATAGGCGGAGCCGGTTGTGGTGTAGGTAGTGGTGATGTTCAGGACCACTCCTGACTGCTTGGCCGCGAGCCAGCGGCGTCCGCAAGATAAGGTAGTGTGCAATGTACCCATCAGGACGATGCCAATCACCGATTGAAACGCTCCCAGCGAAAGGTCTTCGGTGCGGGCGAGGAAGTTTCCGGCGGCGTTGTTCATGAGGACATGGAGTTGGCCTTCGACCCAGATGTTCTCGATCATCTTCTCGACCGCCGCCGCATCGCGAACGTCGCACGGCAGGGAGTGGATTTTGGCTCCGGTGCGGGCGCGCAGTTCGCGCTCGGTTGCGGCGAGGACTTCCTGACGGCGTCCGCAGATGTAGACTTCGGCCCCGAGCTCGAGAAACCTCTGGGCGGAGGCCTTACCTAAGCCAGTGCCTCCTCCGGTGATGAGGATGCGCTTGTTTTGCAGCAGGTCCTTCTGGAACATGGATGAATTCCTCCGCTGGATGGAACCGACGATTGTAAACGTATCGATGATGGTTGCGGTGGGGGCTCTCGGAATCCCGCTCTGGCGCCGGACGCGCTACCCCATGTCTACGTTGAGGGTTGCCAGCGCCCAGCGGGCGTGTTCGGCGACCAGCGGATCAGGGTCTTCGCAAAGCTGGTTTAGCGCCGGCACGAACTTCTTGTTGCCGCTGTTTCCCATCGCTACTACGGCATTTCGACGGAGGCCGGAAAGCTTGGCGCGCTTTACTGGAGAACCGCGAAACGTTTCACGAAATTCCTCGGGTTGCATTTCGGCCAGCCAGTCGAGATCTGGATTGACCAGACCTGGTCGCGGTTCGAACTCGTGAGCGGTTGTCACTGGGGCCTTGCGGTTCCACGGGCAAACGTCCTGGCAGATGTCGCAACCGAAGACATGGCGTCCCATGGCCGGGCGCAGTTGGTTTGGAATCTCGCCTCGCTTTTCGATGGTCAGATAAGAGATGCACAGGCGGGCGTCCAATTCGCCGGGGGCAACGATGGCCTGGGTGGGGCAGGCAGTGATGCATCGGGTGCAGGTCCCGCAGCGGTCGGGCGCGGGGAGACTGGCGGTTATGTCATGTTCCGCAAGATCAAGCGACGTCAGGATAACGCCCAGAAACAGCCACGATCCCAGCTGCTGGTTGATGATGCAAGTATTCTTACCGATCCATCCGATCCCGGCGTATTTGGCGTACACGCGCTCGATGAGCGGGCCGGTATCCACGTAGGAACGCAATTGCCTGGTACCGGGTATCCAGTGCCCAGTTTCTTCCAACAGGTCCCGCAAACCTTTTTCTGCCTGCTTGAGGCGGCGTAGGACGGCGTCGTGGTAATCCGCGCGCGACCAGGCGTAGCGCGAGATCCAGCCGCTGCTGGCAGCTTCATTGTGCAAGTCAGTGGAACAGGGATGCCGGGTGTTGTAGTTGAGGGCGCAGACTACCAGGCTGCGCGCCCAGGGAGCGACTCGGGCGAGGGACGCGCGCTTGAGTTCTCCAGCCACGTCGCGCGCTTCCAGGTACTTCATATCGCCGTGCTTTCCGTCGGCGATCCATGTGGGAAAAACGCGAAGTTCGGCAAAGTCGCGGACGGGAGCGACGCCGCAGAGATCGAATCCGGCGTCATGGGCGCATTGCCTGATGCGGGTTTGAAGGTCGGGAGACAAATGGACGTCCGGTGTTAGTTTCGGCGGTTGGGAAGGCCAATGACCTCCAGAAAAAGCCTAACACCTTCACTGGACTGATTGTGTGGAGCGTATGCTCTTGTCGGCGAAAGCGTACTTCGCGGACAAGAGTGTGGCGCCACTCGATTATGTAGCTTGGCGGTTGCGGCTGGCCGCGGCTTTCTTGTCGGCGGTGAAGTGCTCAATACGGTTGCGGCCGTTTTCCTTGGCGGCATAAAGGGCGGCGTCGGCCTGATTCAACAACGCTTCCAGTTCGTTCTTGTCCTCGCTATAGGAGACGGTGACGCCCATGCTCATGGTGATATTACTCTCCTGGCCTGAATAGACTACCGGGGTCTGGGCAATGCTCTTGCGCAGCTCATCGGCGCGCAGCAGAATATTGGGCAAATCACAATTGGGCAGCACCATGAGAAATTCTTCACCGCCATAGCGGCCAACGCCGTCGTAGATGCGGAGTTGGGAGCGCAGGCGAAGGCCGATCTCGCGGAGGGCCTCGTCGCCAAAGAGGTGGCCGAGGGTGTCGTTTACATTCTTGAAATGATCGATGTCGCCGAGGATTATACCTACCGGTCTGTGTTCACGGCGGGAGCGTTCTAGTTCGCGCCGCAGCAAGGCGACGATCTCGCCTCGATTCATCAATCCGGTGAGGCTATCGTGCGTGGCAGCGTGGCGCATGGATTCGCGAGCGGCGACGAGTTCCTCCTGCAGTTCGAGAATGCGTTTGCCGACGAGCAGGCGGGCCTTAAGTTCGAGTTCATCAAAGGGCTTGGCCAGGTAGTCGTCGGCGCCAGCCTGCATGGCGTCGAGCATGTTCTGGTGGCCTTCTTTGCCGGTCAGCAAAATGACGTAGACGTAGGGGCCAGAGGATCCCGCTTGACGGATGCGCCGGCAGAGCTCGGTGCCTTCGAGATCGGGCAACACCCAGTCGAGCAGCACGAGCTTAGGAGCATCGGGCTGCTGCAGAATTCGCCAGGCTTCGGAGCCGGTTTCAGCCAGGGTGACGCCAAAATTCCAGCTGCGCAAATGATGGCTAATCAATTTGCGGAAGACGGCGGAATCATCGACTACCAGGGTCTGCATGACGGTTGGTCCGGAAGTGGCCTCGGGCAAGAAAAGCGTACTCCGGCAGGCGTGTCGAGGCAAGCTCAGCCTGTCCTGGCGGGTTCAACGCAGCCAAAGACAGTGCGAAACGAGTTGAGCTGGCGGCGAAGACAGGATGGGAGAGTTGACCCGGACTGAGGCCGCAGCCTAACATTACCGCCGACGGCACTGAGGCTCCCGGAATGATTGGCCAGACAGTTTCCCACTACCACATTGTGGGAAAGCTCGGTGGTGGCGGAATGGGCGTGGTCTACGAAGCGGAAGACACGCGCCTGTCCCGTCATGTTGCCCTAAAGTTTATTCCGGAGGACATGGCCCACGACCGCAAGTCGCTGGACCGCTTCGTGCGTGAAGCCCGCGCGGCATCGCAGTTGAACCATCCCGGCATCTGTACCATTCACGATATCGACGACAATGGGGGCCATCCCTTCATTGTGATGGAGAAACTGGACGGCATCAGCCTGAAGGAGCGGATGCGGGGGAAGCCGATGGAAGTGGATGAGATTCTGGACATCGGCATTCAGGTGGCGGATGCATTGGCGGCTTCTCATGCCAAGGGGATTATTCATCGCGACATTAAGCCGGCCAATATATTTGTGGCGCAGACGGGGCAGACTAAGATTCTCGATTTCGGATTGGCCAAATCGGCGCGCGACACGAATTCGAGCGACGCGGTGCTGGAAGACTCCCTGACGGCGGTGGGCGTGATTCCGGGTACGGCGGTTTATATGTCTCCGGAGCAGGCGCGGGGAGAAGTACTGGATCCGCGGAGCGATCTGTTCTCGCTCGGCGTGGTGCTGTATGAAATGGCCACGGGCAAGAAGCCTTTTGCGACGGGCAACGTGATCACTACGCTGGATGCGGTGCTGAATCAGAAACCGGTGTCACCGCGCAGTCTCAATCCCGCGCTTCCGCAGGATCTGGAAGGCATCATTGGGCGCGCGATGGAGAAGGACCGCGGGCATCGCTACCCGAACGCGTTGGCCATGAAGGCCGATCTGCAGTCGTTGCGGAAAGAAACCGAATCGGGGTTGACCAGAACTGGAGCGCGGCGGCGGCCGGTGTTGCCCTATCGCATCGCCACGAGTACGTTTCAGACGTCGAGTAAGTTCTCCACTTATCTGCTGCTTGGACTAAGCGCGGTATTGCTGACGGTGTTGGTTGCGATCGGAGCGTGGTGGTTTAAACAGCGCCAAATTGCGGGTGCGGGCGCGGCGAAGAACACGATTGCTGTGCTGCCGCTGCAAAATATCAACGGCGACGTGAGTGTCGAGTTTCTGCGCTCCGCGCTGGCCGATGAAATCGCTAACACGCTCACCTATACTCGGACGCTGGACGTTCGTCCCTCGGCGGCCACGCGAAAATTTACAGGCAATGACATCGATCCGCAACAGGCGGGTCACGAACTGCACGTTGCTACCGTTCTCGCCGGGCACGTTCTGAAGCAGGGCGAAAACCTGCGGATTACGCTGGAGGCGATCCAGGTGGAGGGCAACCGGCTTTTGTGGCAGACCAGCGTCACCGCGCCGGCTCAGGATCTGATCGCGATGCAAGACAAAGTGGATGCCCAGATCCGACAGGGACTGCTGCCGGCGATCGGCGCATCCGGCGGTTTCCTGGATACCGGCACGCGTCCGAAAGACCCCGAGGCCTACGATCTCTATCTCCATAGTCTGGCGCTGGCCCACGATCCCGGACCCAATAAGGATGCTATTTCGGTGCTGGAGCATGTAGTACAAATGGACCCAAACTACGCGCCTGCCTGGGAACAGCTCGGCTTGCGCTGCTACTATGACGCGGACTATTCCGATGGCGGCGAGGCGATGTTCCAGCGCTCCAATCAGGCCTGCGAACGTGCCGTGGAGCTTGATCCGAACCGGGTAGTAGCCGCGCGACAGTTGATCGCCAACCGGGTGGAGCGAGGGGAACTGGGCAAGGCCTACCAGGCGGCGCAGGCCATGGTCACGCGGCGTCCCGAGAGCGCCGAAGCCCACTTCGCGATGGGCTATGTTTATCGGTATGCTGGGATGCTGGAGCAATCGACCGATGAATGCGACCGCGCCCTGAAGCTCGACCCGGGTAACTATTCTTTTCGCTCGTGCGCCTGGGCGTTTATGGAATTGGGCAAGACGGAACGGGCCGCGGACTTTGTCCGACTGGACGCTGGTTCGGAGTGGGCTGCGTATGTGATGCCGTCGATCCTGCTGCGAGAGGGGAAGGTCGCGGAAGCGCGCGAAGCCGTGCAGCGTATGCCGAGGACGGCTCGCTACCACCGCGATTTGCTGGAGTCCTGCCTGCAGTTACGGCCGGCGGCGGATCTGGACCGGATGGCGCACGACGCGGAAACAAGCCTGCCCACCGAACCTGACGCCGAGACATGGTACTACCAGGGGTCGCTCCTCGCTTACTGTGGCAAGAAGCAAGCCGCTCTTCACCTGCTGCAGAGCGCAGTCGAGCAGAACTACTGCGCGCACGACAATCTGCTTTACGATCCGCTGCTGGCCAAGCTTCGCACCGATCCAGCTTTTGACAAAGTGTTGACGGCTGCCGGCAAATGCCAGGAGGTGGTGCGAGCGTCGGGTGAGAGGCAGGGCCAGTGAAAGCCCTAGGGGAGACGACTTTGGAGTTTCCACTTGCCAACCGGACGGTCGGTTCGGTAGTATCACTTCAATCCTTCACTGGGTGTAAATGTGACAAAGAGACGGAGTTTCCGGCGACTTACCTGCAAGATACCCGAGCTACCGGTATGGCTGTCGGTCCAGGTGCGGGGGAGAAAGTGAGCGGATAGAACGCGGAAAAGATAAGTGCTCGCGAATCCCACCCGCCAGAGAAGTGGCTAGGTGGGCTTTGTTTTTTGGCGCAGTTTCCGAGGTTCTGCCCTTCAAGGGGCGGGTTGATTTCTCGCACTGGTGGTATCGCCGAAGCGATGCCTTGATGCGAAACGCTGGTAGACGCGGTCGGGAGGTCGCATGACGGATCAAACCATAACAACCACGAGCTCGAACAATGCGAGCAAGGATAAGACGACGATGACCGGGGCCAGTATTCTCTGGGAATGTCTGGAACGTGAAGGTGTGCGGGTCGTTTTTGGTTACCCGGGCGGCGCCATTTTACCGGCTTATGACGCTTTGAAGCACAGCAAGATTCATCACGTGCTGGTGCGCCACGAACAGGGCGCGACCCACATGGCAGACGGATATGCACGCGCCAGTGGGGAAGTGGGAGTTGCGATTGCGACCTCGGGGCCGGGCGCGACCAACATGGTTACCGGAATCGCAACGGCCATGCTTGATTCCTCGCCGATCGTGTGTATAACCGGGCAAGTAGGGAGCAAGTTGATCGGATCGGACGCGTTTCAGGAGACCGACATCACGGGCGTGACGCTTCCGATCACCAAGCACAATTATCTGGTGACGCATGCGAGCGAAGTGGCGCGCACGATTCGCGAAGCTTTCTACGTGGCGAAGTCGGGACGTCCCGGTCCAGTTCTGGTCGACATCACGAAAGACGCGCAGCAGGGCACGTGGGAGTTCGACTGGGAAGCGGCCAAGCCGCAACTGCCGGGGTACCGCCCCGACCTGTCGCCGGCTCCGGCGGAGTATGCGCGAGCCCTGGAGTTGATCCACAATTCAAAGCGCCCCGTGATTCTTGCCGGGCACGGCATCATGATTTCCGGAGCCATGCGCGAGGTGCGCGATTTTGCCGAGCGCGCGGGAATTCCGGTGGCGCTGACGCTGCTTGGACTGGGGGCGTTTCCGGCGTCGCATCCGCTGAATCTGGGCATGATGGGCATGCACGGGGAGGCGTGGGTGAATCACATGATTCAGGAGGCCGATCTGTTGCTGGCTTTCGGGATGCGGTTTGACGACCGGGTTACCGGGAACCTGAAGAATTACGCGCCCAACGCGAAGAAGATCCACATTGAGATTGATCCGGCGGAGATCAATAAGAATGTGAAGGTCGATGTGCCCCTGGTCGGCGATCTGAAGGAAGTCCTGCTGGCATTGATGCCGAGGGTGGAATCGATTGATCGCAGCGAGTGGCTGGATCATATCGACAAACTGAAGGGGGATTCGGCGGTGCGCGACATTCAGAACCTGCCCGACAGCGGCCACCTTTATGCAGCGCATGTGATTAATGATTTGTGGCGGCAGACGCGAGACGGCAACGCCATTGTCGTGACCGACGTCGGGCAACACCAGATGTGGGAAGCGCAGTATTACAAGCATGAGCATCCGCGCTCGCTGATTACTTCCGGCGGACTGGGGACGATGGGATTCGCGCTGCCTGCCGCCATTGGAGCCAAGGTTGCTTGTCCTGAGGCTGAGGTTTGGGTGATTGTCGGCGATGGCGGTTTTCAGATGACGATGTGTGAACTGGCGACGCTGGTGCAGGAAAATCTGAAGGTCCACATCGCCATCATCAACAACGGATTTCTGGGCATGGTGCGGCAGTGGCAGGAGTTTTTCTATGACCGCAACTACGCGGCCACGCCCTTACTGAATCCTGATTTCGTAAAGTTAGCGGAGGCTTACGGCATCCGCAGCA
Source organism: Acidobacteriaceae bacterium (assembly GCA_003134435.1). Taxonomy (GTDB): domain Bacteria; phylum Acidobacteriota; class Terriglobia; order Terriglobales; family Acidobacteriaceae; genus Acidiflorens. Next base: position 5,419 of record PLBE01000136.1, on the reverse strand, counting down.
TGACGGTTTCGGAGCGTTCCGAGGTTGTACCTGCGGTGCGTTCGGCGCGCCAGTACGAGGGGCCGGTGCTGATCAATTTCAAGGTGGAACAGGAAGACACCGTGTATCCGATGGTAGCGGCAGGGGCGGCACTACACGATATGATTCGGCGGCCCAGTCCGATTGTGGAGACGGCGGAGGACGAGTGAATTTTATTGAGGCATTGAGTCATTGAGACATTCAACCTAATGATTCAATACCTAAGTACAGCAATGACTCACGCCAGTTCGCAACTGAGAAAGGCGAACAACAAAACATGCTGAATACATTCATGGTCTACGTCGAGAATAAGCCGGGTGTTCTCACCCGCGTGGCATCATTGTTTCGCCGCCGCGCCTTCAATATCGACTCGTTGACGGTCGGGCGAACGGAGAAACCGGAGGTGTCGCGCATGACCATTACGGTCGATGCCGATCGCGATCAGGCGCGCCGGATTGAGGCGAATCTCTACAAACTGGTGAACGTGTTGCTGGTCGAGAACATTACCAACCAACCGGCGATCATTCGCGACTTGGCCATGATCCGGGTGGCGGCGACGCATGAGGCGCGCTCGCACGTGCTGGAACTGGCGAACGTGTTTCGGGCGCGAGTTGTGGATGTCGCTCCGGAATCATTGACTCTGGAAATCACGGGTGCGGAAGAGAAGATCGACGGACTGCTCGAATTGTTGCGTCCTTATGGTGTATTGGAGATGGTGCGGACCGGCATTGTGGCGATGCGACGCGGGAGCAAGTCTGCCGCCTCCACCAGGACGGAAAATACAATGGATGACGCGCCTGACGGGGTTGCGTATTCGGTATAAAGAGGCCAATTCATCCGAAGATGATTGTTTGGAGCGTATCGTTTCCGCCTCAGGGCTGAAGCCCTACTAACCGGTGCAGTGATGAAGCGTTGCGCCACCCGAAGCCAACTCCAAGGCCGAGTTTTCGGCAACCCGCGAAGGAGCACCCGGCCTGCGGCTCCTTGCCGGTCCTAAAGTCGTAGCGCCAACCACAAAACAGAATAGGGTATAAGGCCCGCAAAGCAGTCCAGCCGCGGGAGAGCTGGCACATCCCTTGGAAACTGCCGAAGGGGACAGGCGCGCGTTGTTTCGGCCCTGCGACTGCTCTCCTCAGCAATGATTGAGCTGCATTGTGAAGGCTTCTTAATGGAGTCGGGATGCCCGTCGAGGGTTTGTGCGTGGAAATGGAAGATCGAGACCGCCCGGCACCTTCGCACTCAAGCGCGAGTCAGGCGAAGCCGATGGAGACGGTATTCCTATGAATGATTCGGACGGCATTGTCAAAGAGTTTCTGGTCGAGAGTTACGAGAACCTCGACCGTTTGGACCGGGAACTGGTCGGTCTGGAGAAAAACCCTGAAGACCGCGATGCGCTTGGCAGCGTGTTTCGCACCATCCACACCATCAAGGGAACCTGTGGATTTCTGGGTTTCAACAAACTGGAAGCGGTAGCGCATGTAGGGGAGAACCTGTTGAGCCGGTTGCGCGACCGGCAGGTGACGCTGGACCCGGAGGTCACCACGGCGCTGCTGTGCATGGTCGATGCAGTGCGCCAGATGCTGAGCCAGATCGAGACGGCTGGCGAGGAAGGCGAGCGCGACGATTCCGCGCTGATCGCGACCCTCACCCGGCTGCAGCAGGCGCCCGCAGCGCCAGGTGAAGCGCCGACCGAGTTCGCGGGGCCCATAGCTTCCGCAATGCCAGTGGAGTCAGTAGAGCGAGTCGAGGCGGAGGAGAAGAAGGTGAGCGTGTCTGCGCCGGCGCCCGCGAAGGCGAGCAGCGCGGTTGGATTGCCGCGGAATATCGGCGAAATTTTGATGCAGCAGGCCGGGGTAACCTCGACGGAAATTCTGCTCGCGGTCAAGCGGCAGAATGAAGGCGATCCGCGCCACCTCGGCGAGATTCTCGTGGAACATGGAGCGACGGGGCCGTCCGATGTGGTGGATGCCCTGCGGGTGCAGCAGTCCTCGCGTCCGCCGACGGCGGCCTCGGATAGCACGATCCGGGTCGATGTCGGCTTGCTGGACAAGGTGATGAACCTGGTGGGGGAGTTGGTGCTGGCGCGCAACCAGGTGCTGCAATTCGCCAACCGCATGAAAGACACAGCCTTTCTAGCCGCGTCGCAGCGCTTGAATCTGATCACGACGGAGTTGCAAGAGGGAGTGATGAAGACCCGCATGCAGCCCATCGGGAACATCTGGAGCCAGTTTCCGCGCACCGTGCGGGACGTGGCCCTTGGTTGCGGCAAAGAGGTGAGTATTGAGATGGAGGGCAAGGAAACGGAACTCGACAAGACCATTATCGAGGCGATCAAGGACCCGCTGACCCATCTGGTGCGCAATTCCGTCGACCATGGCATCGAGCTCCCCGAGGACCGGGTAAAGGCGGGTAAGGCTCGAGTGGGCCGACTGACGCTGCGGGCCTTTCATGAGGGCGGGCAGGTCAACATCGAGATCAGCGACGACGGCGCGGGCTTGAACACGGAGCGCCTGCGCAAGAAAGCGGTGGAGCGCGGCGTGATCACCGCCGAACAGGCGATTCGCATGACGGAGCGGGAAATTTTCAATTTGATCTTTCTGCCGGGATTCTCCACTGCGGAGAGAGTGACAAATGTGTCGGGGCGCGGCGTTGGCATGGACGTGGTGAAGACGAACGTCGAAAAAATTGGCGGCACCGTGGACGTTCAATCCACAGCGGGCCGGGGCACGACGGTTCGCGTCAAGATTCCCCTGACACTGGCCATCATCCCGGCGCTGGTAGTGACCTGCAGCGGCGATCGTTACGCCATTCCCCAGGTGAGCCTGCTCGAACTGGTACGGCTGGCGCATGACCAGGCGCGTACCGGCATTGAAATGGTGCAGGGCGCTCCCGTGCACCGGTTGCGCGGCCGCCTGCTGCCTCTGGTTTATCTGAGCCGGGTTCTGGAGCTGGCCGGGGTGGCGGAAGCGGGCTCGGATGAGGGGAATGCGGTGAACATCGTGGTGTTGCAGGCGGAGGGGCGGCCGTTCGGCCTGGTGGTGGACGAGATCAACGATACCGAAGAAATCGTGGTCAAGCCGCTCGGCAAGCAACTCAAAGGGGTGAATGCGTTTGCCGGGGCTACCATCATGGGCGACGGGAAAGTCGCGCTGATCCTGGACGCGCTGGGACTGGCGCAGAAGGCCAATGTCATCAGCGAACTGCAGGACCGCGCCGTGGCCGCCAAGGAGCCGTCGGCGGCGGGAAAAACCGGGGGCAATCGGCAAACACTATTGCTTTTTCAGACGGGGGAACGCGGACGCATGGCGATTCCACTGGCGCTGGTGGCGCGCCTGGAGGAGTTTGCGCGCAGCAAGGTGGAGAGCGCGGGGCGGCGCCAGGTGGTGCAGTACCGGGGTCAGATTATGCCCTTGATTCGGATCGCGGAGGCGGTGGATCTGCCGGAAGGCGATGCCGGCGAAAAGTCCGGCGATGGGGAAGGCCCGCTACAGGTGGTGGTCTATGCCGAGCGGGGACGGAGCGTGGGTCTGGTGGTCGAACGCATTCTGGACATTGTGGAAGAGGACGTGGTGCTGGATCGCATGGCCGAGCGCCCTGGGATTCTGGGCTCGGCGGTGGTGCAGCAGAGGGTGACCGACATGCTCGATGTGCCGGGCGTGGTGCGGGCGGCCGATCCCGGCTTTTCCAAGGCCGCAATCGCGGAATAAGGGAAACGGGAAACCAGGGACCAGGGGCTGCAGCGGAATCGCGGAATAGCGGAATTAAGGAGCAAAGGATTTCATGGCGCAGAGCGAGCAGTTTTGCACGTTTTTTATCGAGGGGCACTTTTTCGGCGTGCCCGTGCGGCAGGTTCAGGAAGTGATCCGGTATCAAGAGATGACGCGGGTACCGCTGGTGCCGCAGGTAGTACGGGGACTGATCAACCTCAGGGGGCAGATTGTCACGGCCATCGATCTGCGGCGGCGTCTGGGCATGGGCGAGCGACCAGTGGACCAGTTGCCGATGAATGTCGTGGTGCGCACGGATGACGGAGCGCTCAGCCTGCTGGTGGACGAAATCGGCGATGTCATCGAGGTTGAGGAGAAGACCTTCGAGGCGCCGCCGGAGACCTTGAAGGGAGTGAAGCGGGAGATGATTCACGGCGTCCACAAACTGCCCGGCCGTCTGCTGCTGGTGCTGGACACGGAACGCGCGGTGAACGTGGCCGAAGCTGTCACGGGGGCGGGAGAGAGGGATCCCTGAAGGGCTGCATCGGCGGGCGCGATTTGATTGCCGTCCGTCGTGATCCCAAGGCCCGCAGATCGTGACCTTACTTTCAAAGCAACCCCGCCACCGACATCGATACCGGCACCGATACCAAGATAAATACCAGGAGAATGGAAAATGAAGAGCGCGCAGATCGAGAAGAAGAACGTCAACATTACCGAGAAACTTTCGCAGGACCATAACAACGACGGTGGGGCCACGGAGCAGGAGCTGAATGCGCTGCTGGCGGATACCATCATGCTGTCGACGGCGGCGGCGGAAGGCAAACTCGACACCCGGGCCGATGCCAGCAAGCACCAGGGTGCGTATGCGGAGATTGTGCGGGGCATGAATGCCACGCTGGATGCCATCGTCGGCCCCCTGACTCTTGCCGCCAGGTGCGTGGAGCAGATCTCAAAGGGCGACATTCCCGCCAAGATCACGGATACGTACAAGGGCGATTTCAACGCCCTCAAGAGCAATCTCAACAGCTGCGTGGACGGTCTCGGCGGGTTGGTCGAGGCGAACAAGATCCTGCAGCGGATGGCGGTGAACGATTACACCGCGAGGGTTGAAGGCTCGTACCAGGGGATCTTCGCCGAGCTCGCAAAGACAACCAACCTTACTGGGGATCGAGTCAAGCACGTGGTCAAGATCGTCGAGAACCTAGGCAAGGGAGACTATAGGAACGATCTGCTCGAACTGCAGAAGGAAGGCAAGCGCTCGGAGAACGATACCGTCATTCCCGCCTTGACCCACACGATGTGCGCACTCGATGCCATAGTGGCGGACGCACTCATGCTCTCGGCGGCGGCGGCGGACGGCAAACTGGAGACGCGGGCCGATGCCAGCAAGCATCGGGGCACGTACGCGGAAATGGTGCGCGGCGTGAACGGCATGCTGGATGCCATCCTGGTGCCGCTGGCGGAAAGCACGCGGGTCCTCGCCCAGGTCTCGAACGGCAAGATCGACGAACTGATTACCCAAAATTATAAGGGCGACCACGAGAAGATGAAGCAGGGCATCAATAACATCGCGGTGGCGTTGCAGGGGCTACAGAAAGAAATGCTGCGCATGAGCGACTTCGCCAAGGGCGGGCAGCTCTCCGAGCGGGCGAATCCGGACCAGTTCCAGGGCTCGTACGCGGAGATTGTGA
>PLBE01000171.1 GCA_003134435.1 Acidobacteriaceae bacterium | reverse complement strand
GGGCAAGGGAAACTGCTGCCTTGGCCCATCGCAGACGATACGGGCTATTCATACTCCGCTCACTTTCTCACGCAATGGACCATCTTGTGGGATCAATACAATCGCCAGAGGCTGCCCTATTACTACTGTTGCTTCGATTTCGATCGCGCGACGTATGAGATGGTTCCCGATCGACATTGGGCCAACTCCACGGGCTACCTCCGGGCCATGCTGCAGGGGTTTATGGAGCGGCTCTATCCGTACACGGGCGATGCGCGCACGCTTGTGTTTCTGCAGGATTTCGTCGATTACGAATTGGAGAACGGGCTTACGCCGGAGGGCTATGCCTGGCCGCAAGTTCCGTATGCATCGGCGAATCCCGGCGCCGAACGCTACACCGGTTGGAGCGTCCACGGCGAAGACTACATTGAGCCGCATGTGGTCGGCGAAGACGGTTACGCCTATCTGCGGCTTTATGAGATGACCGGTAACACGAAATATCTGCGGGCGGCGATCCGCTGCGCCGACGCTCTGGTCAAGAATTACAAGTCAGGCGACGAGAAGAACTCGCCCTGGCCCGTGCGGTGTTACGCACGCGACGGAAAAGCTGAAGGCGGACCGATGGGCCCCTACTCCGCCAACGTGATTGAGCCCATCATGTTGTTCGATGAACTTGTTCGGCTGGGACATGGCGATGTAGCGGGTTATGCACGAGTCCGAGCAGGCGCATGGGACTGGTTCCAGAAATATCCGCTCACCAACAACGTATGGGTGGGTTATTTCGAGGATGTGGCGCCCAGCATGGGCAACATGAACCAGGTTATTCCGCTGGAGTTTGCCCGTTACGTTCTGCTGCATCCGGAGAAAGATACGGAATGGCGTGAACACGCGCGACGCCTCATCGAGTGGGTCAAGACCACGCCAAAATGGCCCAAGTACATTGTGCATGGCGCTACCGTCACCACGGAGCAGGGAGATGGCGTTGGATTCTGCTGCAACGAGCCCAATCAGTGCTGTGACAGCCACACGTCCAGGCTGGCCGCGGTGGAAGCACTGTACTTCGCCAAGACTGGAGACGAGGCCTATCGGGAAGCGGCGTTCCGCTCCTTTAACTGGGTCACATATTTTCAGGGACTGCCCGGCGAAGCCCACGCTCCCTTCGGGACGCAGTGGTGGTTTACGGACGAATTTGCCGACGGTCCGCGAAGGCTGATGGACGCTTTCTGGGCGGTGCCAGAATGGGCACCCGGAGATGAGTCTCATCTGCTCGGCTCCAGTTCGGTGGTAACGAGAATCAGCTACGGCAGAGGCTCGGTCACTTATTCGACGTTCGATCCCCAGTCGATCGATGTTTTGCGCCTGGACTTCGTGCCAGAATTCGTAACTGCTCGAGGAAATCTCCTCACTCGGCGGAAGGACTTAGACCGCGAAGGCTACGTATTCGATGAGTCGATCCACGTGCTTCGCATTCGGCACGACCAGGCAAATGATATCGACGTCCAAGGGCGCGACGGCCAGGCGCCGCCGCAGTACGTGACGTTCGATGACCCGCATCTTCCGGCAGGAACGGCGTTGAGCGGACAGTATCCCGCAGGCGCGATCGATTGGACCCCCGATCAATGGCGGATCGCTGCGCCCCAAGGCAAGTTTGGAACGTTCAATCTTGCTCTCGTCCAGACCGCGACGGGATCCGCAGAATTCAGTTTCCCTGCGCCACGTGTGTTCGTGGGGATGGATGCGTACAACGGCGGTCAATCTGAAGCGGTGGTCACGATCCACGCTCCCAACGTTCGGGAGGTGTCTTTCAGGCTTAAGCCGGGAGAACTTCGACGCCTGCGCACGGGTTGGCGCGATCCTGCCTCCGGCGTCATCTTGGATTTCAAGAATGGCGAAGGACTTCGCTTCGACAACCTGGCCTACCTGCACGATTGAAAGTCGGATGGAGCATCTCAGCGATTTCGGATGAGGCATAAAATTCTTCCGAAAGCCATTTTCGAAATCCTGAGAGTTGCGCTACTGCGAGATGTCGAGCTTGGCATCCAAACCGCTTGCCGAATCCGGACTGATCCAGATGGTGACTTTCGACGGCTCAACCGAGAATTGGTTACTGTCATTCCAGACGGCGAAGGCGTCCGCCGCCAAGCGGAAGGTGACTGTTTTGGCTTCTCCGGGCGCCAAGACGACGCGCTGAAAACCCTTCAAGGCACGCACTGGCTGGGCCGTGCTGGTACCTTGCAGGCGGACATAAAGCTGCACCAGCTCTTCGCCAGATCGCGAGCCTGTGTTGGAGACGGTGGTTTCGACGGTCAGCAGGCTTTCTGCTTTACCGTCCAGGCTCCGATTCAGGTCCGCGGCGCTGAGCTGGGTCGAGCTGATCTGCGTCGGGCCGTACCGGAAAGTGGTGTAAGAGGCGCCGTAGCCGAAAGGAAACTGCGGGCTGTTTTGCTCGTCGATGTAGCGCGAAACGTACTTGGAATCCGAATCGGATGCGGGACGGGTGAGATCGATTTTTCCGGGAGGCCTTCCAGTGTTCAAGGCGTTGTAGTACAGCGGTTCCTGGCCCACGCTGCGCGGCCAACTTACAACCAGCCTGCCGCTGGGATTCGATTGGCCGAGGAGCGTCCGCGCCAGAGCCGGTCCGGCTTCAGTTCCAGGAAACCAGGCGGCAAGCACGGCGGGCACGTGTTCAAAAGCCCAAGGCACGGTCAGGGGACGACCACTGAAGAGAATGAGCGCGACCGGTTTGCCGGTGTGGACAACGGCTTCGAGCAATTCCTGCTGGCGTCCGGGCAGACCGAGATTCGAGCGGGACGCGGCCTCTCCGCTCATGTCCGGAGTTTCCCCCAAGGTGAGGATGACCAGGTCGGCGCGCTGGGCGGTGGCGACCGCGTTCGCAATTTCTGCGTCGCTGCCGTGGAGAACGCCGGTTCCCTCGGCGTGTAACACGTTGCTCTCGCCCAAAAGCCGCGCCAATTCGTCCGGAAACGACAGAACTCCGGCTTTTTGCGCGCTGGGCCGGGGCGCGATGTCGGAAGGGCTATCGGCGAGGGGCCCAATGATCGCGACCTTTCCCACGTCCTTAGAGATAGGAAGAAGAGGTCTCCCGCCCGAGGCCGGAGAATTCTTCAGCAGAACGAATGAACGCTCGGCAATAGTCCGCGCCAACTCCAGGCTCTCCGGCAGAAAAAAGGAGTGCTGGGCGCGGGCTTCGTCAACATAGGGATGTTCGAAAAGGCCGAGTGCGAACTTGACGCGCAAGATGCGCCGGACACTTTCGTCGATCCTGGCTTCCGGCACTGCACCCGAGCCTACAAGTTGAGCAAGACGGTCGTGATAGAGGCTGCTCGCCATGTCCATGTCAACGCCGGCGAGAAAAGCTTTGCGGGCGGCGGCGGCGTCATCGGCAGCGATGCCATGTGCCATCAGTTCGCCGACCGCGGACCAGTCGCTGACGACGAACCCGGCAAACCCCCACTCCTTACGCAGAACCTGCGTGAGTGTAAACGGATTGGCGGAAGCGGGAACGCCGTTGAGCGAGTTGAAGGCGCTCATCACAGTCGCGGTTCCAGCGTCAACCGCAGCGTGAAATGGAGGTAAATAGAATTCGCGCAGAGTGTGTTCGGAAATTTCTGTGCTGTTGTAATCCCGTCCCGCCTCCGCCGCGCCGTAGCCCACATAATGCTTGGCGCACGCCGCCACGGAGTCAGCCGCATCCAGACGCAAGCCTTGATAGCCGCGCACGTAGGCCGCGGCCATGGCGGCACCGAGATATGGGTCTTCCCCGGCGCCTTCCTGAATACGACCCCAGCGGGCATCGCGGGCAATATCGACCATCGGGGAGAATGTCCAGCGGATGCCAATGGCGCTCGCTTCCGAGGCCGCGACGCGTGACGCCTTCTCGACCAGAGAGGGATCCCACGTCGAAGCCATGCCAAGCGGAATCGGGAACTCGGTCCGGAATCCGTGGATCACGTCCAGTCCGAACAGCAGTGGAATGTGCAACCGCGACTGCTCGACCGCAATGTGCTGATACTGGTTAATCAGCGGGGTGTCGATGACGTTGAGCAGCGCCCCGATCTGTCCCCGGGCGATCATTTCTTTGTAGTCGGATCGTCCCGTGCCGGGGCCTGTCGCCTGGCCGGCGGAGTATTGCACCAGTTGCCCAATTTTTTCTTCCAATGTCATGCGCTGGAGCAAGGACTCGATGCGGGCGTCAAAGTCCGGGTTCGCGATAGGGTTGGCACTAGCGCTACTCCGGATCACCGCTGGCGCGGGTGCGACGGCTTGGGCAGAGACTAGCTCAATGCCGGCTACCGGACACAGCAGCGCGACGAGGAGCGCACAGGCTTTTCGAGCATAGCGGGTAAGCCGGAAACCAGTGAAAATCAGTGAGCCACCAGTCTGCGTGGGTCGGACGGGGAACCACATCGATCAGCCCTTCGAACAGATACGATTTTTTAGCTTACTAAATCGCGTTAGTAAAGCGCTTCCGGTCTGTATGAAATACGCTTTTCCAGCCGATGTCAATAGCGGAGACGAGGAAGCGCCAGAAACGCGCCTTGCCCGCTTGATTTCATTGTGCGAGACTGCGCATGGTGACTACCAAGAAAACCAAGGCAGGCAGCGATGCGACGGCGCGCGCCGGCCGCAAACCGATGAGCCTGAAAAAGCTGGCAGAGCATCTCGCACTGTCGCCCGCCACCGTGTCCCTGGTCATCAACCGGTCGACTGTCGCCGACTCAATTCCCCAAGATACCAAGGACCGGATCTTCGCGGCGGCCAGGAAATTCAAGTATCGTCCCAATTTCTTTGCCCGCTCGCTGCGCACCCAGCGCAGTTTTACGATCGGCGTCCTCGTCCCCGAAGTCAGCGACGGATATTCGGCCACGGTAATGAGTGGAGTCGAAGATTACCTCCTGCAGGAAGGTTACTTCTACTTCGTCGCCAGCCATCGCCACCGCGCCGATCTGATCGAGGAATACCCTCGCATGTTCATGGAACGATCGGTGGATGGTCTGATCGCCGTCGACACGCCTTGGAGCGTCAATCTGTCCGTACCCGTCGTCACCGTGTCCGGGCACAACGACATGAAGGGCGTAACGAATATCGTTCTCAACCACCAGCGCGCGGCGGAAGTCGCATTGAAGCACCTGTTTCATCTGGGTCACCGGCGCGTCGCTTTCATCAAGGGACAAGAGTTCAGTTCCGACACGGAGATCCGCTGGGCTAACATCGAACGCGCTGCCCAGCAACTGGGTCTGACGGTCAATCCGCGACTGGTGGCGCAACTGGAGGGCGACTCCTCGTCTCCTCAACTGGGCTACATGGCTACCAGGATGTTGTTGGCGGCGGACGAAGATTTTACCGCTCTCTTCGCCTTTAACGACATCTCCGCCATGGGAGCCATCCGCGCCCTGCGCGAAGCCGGATGGGCAGTGCCCGAAGACGTTTCGGTGGTCGGTTTTGACGACATTCAAAGTGCCGCTTTCCAGAATCCCAGCCTAACCACGGTGCGCCAGCCGTTGTATGAAATGGGCCGGGCGGCCGCCGAAATCCTCCTCAAACGTATCAACCGTCCCGGGTCCGAATTGCGCGACACCCACACCCTCGAACCGGAACTGATGATCCGCGAAACGACCGGTCCCGCACCAAATGGGAAGCGAATACGGGGCAAGCGGAAGACCTAACTCTCTATCGTTTTTCATATTTTTCTCTGTATTTCCATAGACACGACAACACTTGGGCGTTCCGTTTTGGGCCTTGACTGCCTAAAATCGGCAATGCTATAAGCAAAGCCTGTACTTCTACTAAATCGCTTTTTTAGAGATTTAGTAAGAGATTTGGTGTATAGATTGCAGTTGCACCCAGTTGGCATTCGCGTAAGGCACTTTTTCACCCAGGAGATTTACATGAGGCGTTTGAGTCGGGCAGTCCACGTCGTACTGCTGATAGTTGGCATGGTTGCATCAGCCGCGTTGGTCCAGGCGCAGTATCGAACTTCCATTCAGGGCGTGGTCACCGATACCACGGGCGCAGTGGTTCCGGGGGCCAATCTAACGCTGATCAATCCCGCGACCGGCGAAAAACAAGTCCGGGTCAGCAATGACGCCGGTGTTTTCAACTTCAACGCCCTGGCCGCATCGGCGCGCTTCAACCTGGAAGTGGAAAAGAAGGGCTTTGAGAAGAAGGTCATCGACGGTCTCGATCTGATTCCCGATCAGGCCAATTCGCTCGACGTGACCCTGATCGTGGGCACGGAATCGCAGACCGTGAATGTGAATGGCTCGTCGATTCCCGCCATTGATACGGAGACCGCATCGGTGACCGGCACCATCACCAGCAACCAGGTTCAGCATATGCCATCGTTCGGACGCGATGTCTTTCAACTGATCCAGTTGGCGCCCGGAGTCTTCGGCGATGGCGCGCAGGGAAATGGTGGTGGCAGCGAAAATCTTCCCGGCACTCAGGGTCCCGGAGGAACCGGCGGCAACACCGGCATTTTTGCCACGGAGAACGGCCCGCAGGCGGTTGCCCATGGCGGCCAGTATGAGAACAACAGCATTACCATCGACGGCATCAGCACTACCAGCGCGGTATGGGGCGGAACTACCATCATCACCCCGTCGGAAGATTCCGTGGAAAGCGTCAAGGTCGTCTCCAACAGCTATGATGCCGAAAGCGGACGCTTCAGTGGGGCGCAGGTTCAAGTTACTTCCAAGAGCGGCAGCAACGACATTCATGGCAGTGCCTTTTTCACGGCTCACCGTCCCGGCCTGAATGCCTATCAGCGGTTCAACGGTAACGGAAATAGCGTATTGCGAGACCCGAATTTCTTTGATCAGTTCGGCGGCAGCGTCGGCGGCCCGATCTGGAAAAATAAAGTATTCGCTTTCTTCGCCTATGAAACGGTCCGCAGCCCCAAAACCCAGCCCAACACGGGCAACGGATGGTACGACACCTCGGCTTTCGACTCCTCCGCGCCGACTGGAAGCCTCGCCGCGACCTATCTCTCCTTCCCCGGTTCTGGGGTCGTCAACAAAGGCATCAATAACGCTACCTGCCTCGATGCCGGCCTGACCGAGGGCGTAAACTGCGCCACGATTCCGGGCCAGGGTCTGGATATTGGTCGGCCATTGACCGCCGCTTTGGGCACGCAGGATTTGGGCTGGACCAGCCAAAGTCACCCCGGCACGGGCGGCGACGGTCTGGGCGGCGCCAATAACCTCGATGGCGTGGCCGACATCGCAAACTACATCACAGTGAGCACCACTACCTATTCCAAGGCACAATATAACGGCCGCCTCGATGCGGATGTCACCGGCAACGATCGCATCGGCTTTGCCATCTACTGGGTCCCGCAGTCGAATAGCTTCCTGAACGGTCCAGCCCGCGAGTATAACTACTTCCATCACTCGCAGATCAATGAAGCGTATTCCGGAATCTGGAACCACACTTTCTCCCCGAGTCTGCTCAACGAAGCCCGCTTTAACGGCGCGGGATGGCATTGGAACGAAATCAAATCCAACCCACAGTCGCCGGTAGGACTTCCCTCCGACTCCATCGACCAGATCGGCAGCATTAACATAGAATCTTTTGGGCCGAATGTCGGCAGCATCCTCGATCAATGGACATACAGCTTCAAGGATGTGGCCACTAAGATTGTCGGCAACCACACCATCAAGTTTGGTGGAGAACTGACGCGTCTCTTTTACCTGAACGACTGCGCTGGCTGCGGCGTGCCCAGCTACAACTTCTTCAATCTCTGGGACTTTCTCAACGATGCGCCGCAAAGTGAAGGCGGAGGCTTCAATCCGGTTACTGGAGCTCCGAGCACGCTTCGCCAGGACGACCGCACCGACATCTGGGGCTTCTTCGTTCAGGACGACTTCAAGGTTCGCAAGAACCTGACCGTCAATCTCGGGCTGCGCTGGTCTTACTTTGGCCCGCTCTCTTCCAAAGAGGGCAACATGTTCGTGGCTCATCCGGGGGCGGGATCGGATTACTTGACGGGCCTCACCATTTCCAAGGGAGAATCCTGGAAGGCGCAGAAGGGTAACTTTGGCCCCCAGATCGGCTTCGCCTGGAGTCCGGAAAAATTCAACGGCAAACTTGTGACTCGCGGCGGTTACGGCCTGAGCTACAACCAGGAAGAAATCGCGATTTCGGCCAATATCGGAAATAATCCCGGCTTGGTGGTGTTCCCGACCTTGAGCATCTCCACGCCGACTTCGCCGAATCCTGGCATTATTTACGCTGCGTCGTCGGGAGTCCACAACCTTTACGGCTACCCGGCCAACCCGAACACAGTTTCGACCTTCGGCGCCAATGGACTTCCGACAGGCGGCGTGGGGCTTGGAGTCGGAATCTTCCCGGGCAATCTCCCCACTATGCTGACCCACCACTACTCGCTGGATGCCCAATATGAGCTCGCTCGCCAGTGGGTCGCGTCGTTGGGATACCAAGGCAGTTTGTCGCGCAACAGCTACTTCCACGAAAACCCGAATGCTACCCCGGCGGCCCTGGGATATCCTCTGAACCCGCAGATCGGTGGCGGGGACTACTGGGGCGTTGGCGGCAGCGGCAACTACAATGCCCTGCTGGCGGAATTGAAGCATCAGTTCTCCAGCCAGTTCATGGCCGACGCTCAATTCACCTGGGCCAAGAGCCTGGACACCAGTTCCGCGCCCTACTCGGAACAGATTTACGCCTACAACATCGGCGAGAACTACGGGCGGTCGGACTACGACGTTGCCAAGGCGTTCAAGCTCTTTGGCATGTGGCAGCCCGTCTTCTTCCACGGCAATAACAGCTGGGTGGAGAAGATCGCCGGAGGTTGGTCGCTCAGCGGCATCTGGAATTGGCACTCTGGGTTCCCCTGGAATCCCATCATAAATTTCGGCGGGAGCCTCTATTGCGGAACCTGCGGTTATTCGTCACTGCTGCCCGCAGCCTACCTCGGCGGCGCTGGGAACAGCACCAGCAACGATCAATTCAAGAACGGTTCCAACTATCCCTTGGCAGCGACCAGTCCGCTCCACGGCGGAGTATACTTCTCGACGCCGGCTTACACCGCCTACAGCGGCACAAACTACGGGAACGCGAATCCTCAGGGCCCTGGTGTCGCGCGCAACTCGCTCACCGGTCCCGGATACCGCGATGTCGACATCACTTTGGCCAAGAGCTTTGGCCTGCCGAACATGAGGGTGCTGGGCGAAGGCGCCAAGTTTGAGTTCCGCATGGATGCCTTTAACCTGTTCAACAATTTGAACTTCAACCCGACCAGCATCTCTAACAATATTGCCAACTCGAACTTCGGCACGGCTCAGTCGGCTCTGGCTGGCCGCGTCGTCACGTTGTCGGCGCGCTTCAGCTTCTAAGCTTTCACGCAACGTCCACTCCGGCGCACTCAAATTCTTGAGTGCGCTTTTTTTATTGGGATTATTTCGACCTCAGGCGGGTTTGAAGCCGGCTCTTTCCATGCTGCGCTGGGCTTCCTTGTTCTTCATGAAAGTGTTCCAGACGAATCCGGAGCGCGCATTTTCCGCCATCAGCATGGTGATGCCCACGTCGATTCCGAGCACATCCGGGTTATACCAGCCAGTCAGCGGATTGAACGCATCGACAAATCCATATCGTCCCCAGGCCTTCGGGTAGCGCTCTCGAATGTTGCGCAACACCCGCATGCAATCCTCCTGCAGGAACGGCAACGAGCCGCCCGCAGCGCAGGGAACAACGCTGCCGTCGAGCCGGCCAATGCGGGGAGGGCCGCCCCAACCCTGATAGCCTGTAGACGAATCCGAAGCTGTGATCCCCCACAGATGGTCGCTGTAATCGGGAAACTCGTTGTGTAAAGAAATGCAAAACGCCTCATGGGCCTCAGTCGCGGTCACCGAATTCGTGAAGTAGTTGGCGTAGGCATCGCGCTGACGGCGAAAATCAAACCACGCCTGGGAGTACTGATGAGTAAACAGCGGATCATGTCCCGAGATGTATTCGAATTTCTCAAACTTAACCGTAGGACGCTTCCAGGCCAGCCACGTGTCACCCGCAACCGGGTGGGTAGGCGAGCCCATCGCCAGAAGGTAGATCATCATCAGTTCGCAATACTGGCTCCAGCGCGAATGCAGAAATCCGCTGTCCGGCTTCCATCCCATGGAAAAAGTCGTGCCGCCATTGAGCATCCACGGCCAATCGACACGTTCGTAGATTGCGGTGGCCAGATCCTGAATCTCGGGATCGTGGAAATGCTGGCGAGCGGTGAGCACTCCACACAAGAGCAGTGCGGAGTCGATGGAAGAGAGTTCGCAGTTCCACATGCGCTCGCCGGTTTCCATGTCGATGAAGTGGTAGAAGAAGCCGTGCTCATTGGGCAATTGCCGGGTCAGGAAACGGAGCGTCTGCCGCACCCGTTCGCGGATTGCCGCCGAAGCACCATACCCCCGGGATTCCCCAATGCAGAGGCCGGTGAGGGCAAAGCCGGTGGCTGCGATACTCGCCACGCGCCGGCGGTCGCCGCCGCTGAGCAAGGCCCGATCCCTGACTTGGCCGGTGGCGCCGCTGGCTTCGTTCCAGAAGAAATCGTAAGCGGCGCGCTCAATGTCGTCGAGTAGCTGATCGTCAGACCCGCGATAGGGAGTGCGCGGCGGTTCCTCGAAGGTCACCCGCCCCAACGGCCATGCCGCAACGGCGAAACTCGGGAAAAGTAGCAACCCAGAGCCCGCCGTCTTCAGCATCTCTCGGCGCGTAAGCAAGTTGCGGTGAAACATGACGGCTCTCAGTGTATCAGTCTCTCGTGCGTTGTCTTCACAGACGCTACCGAATTCATTATGAGGAATCGTTGCACCAAGGCAGAAACCGTGTGCGTACTCGACGCGCGGCCCGCGAATGAGTTGAGTGGTGCCCGGAGACGGAATCGAACCGTCACGTCCCGTTAAGGACTCGGGATTTTAAGTCCCGTGCGTCTGCCAGTTTCGCCATCCGGGCATCTCGAATTGAAATGCAGCGCTTAGTTGGCATCCTCAGTGGCGCCAATCAGGTGCCGGTAGTAACGTTGGTAGCCATTGGATTCTCGCCTTTGTTCGGCAGCCGACACTGTCCCATCGAAGTACCGCAGCTGCAAGGTCGGATTCGTGGACGTCGGATCCATAAACAATGTTATACCGGCCGACACGCTTCGGGGCTTGCGTCCTGAAAGTTTCCCACCCACAGCTTCCAAAGAAACTACGCGGTCCGGAGTGTCTCGCGGTGCCGAGGGGCGCGAGTCATGAAGGATAACGAACTCTCCAAGTTGTGCCGAGTGATTGACGATTGACCGGCGTGGCTGCGGCCGTGCCCGGCTCTCGACCGGTTGGGAGATCGGCTTTCGTTCGTCGCCATGTCTTTCCCTTCCTGGAACTCTCAACGTCACCGTTTTGCTGTAGAGGCGTCACTGACATCGAGTGCAATCTTTTGCACAATGAGTCGGTGAACTGCCAGATTCCGGTGGCGAAAATTCGGTGTCGAGGAAAGCTCTCACCGCGTCGGGCGCGCGACACCCGAACCGCCCGTCTGGCCATCCTTGGCTCTACCGCAGTCGCGCAACGGCTCGCCCTTTGAAGTACCTGACGAATGGAGATCCAGATGAAGATGAAGTTGTTACTCCCCCTATTTTTGTCGTTATCGATGACCATGTTCGGCGAATCTCTCAGCAGCGGAGGAGTCGTCTTCGCCCTGCCGGTGAGCGGAGCGTATGAGTTTGCACTGATGTTCGGCGGCTATCAAGAGCAAGAACAGGCACAGCTAAATGGCTTCCATTACGGGGATGGCACATTCCATCTCTGGAAAAACGGGGGTCCGGGATTCTGCATTGACGGGCTCGATCCGAATGTTCCGGGTTGCCGCTTCGACGGAAAAATAGGGAAGCTATCCACGGTCGCACTCGACCGCAATTGCACCCAGATCACCTTTCCCATTACCAGCGGCAAGCTGCAGATTCTGGAGGGCGGCGGCCGGGTTGCCAATTACGAGAATGTAACCGCTCTCTACTCGCAAACGTTCTGCAACGTGAACGGCAGTCTGTTCATGGCTGGTGGCAGCCTGGTCGTTTATTTGAAGTAAAGTGAAGTGCCGGCTAACCTGCAATCCTGGTGGTTTAGCGACCGGCTGTTTGGCTACTGACGCTGAGCCACCAGGAACATTCCATACAACTTTTCGCGAGCTTCCGGGTTCAATAGTATGTAGAAGTGGGACTGGTTCGGAGGGAGCCTTGAACGCATCGCGTTTTTATAGGACGGATGGCCCATTGCGGGCGACGAGAGCGGTATTGATGTTTTTTGTAGTTGGAGCAGCGGCATTGGCTGGCGCGCAGACCGGCGCTATGAGTCCCTATCAGGACGAGCAGGATGGCGTCAGCGCCGGGGGGAAATGGCTGGAGTTCTCCTCCACCGATAAGATGACGAGTGCGAAGAAAGTGCGCTTCGAGCTGCAGTCGGATAACTATTTCAAGGAAGACCCAGATTTTAGGCCCCGAGTGAATCTCTACTGCAGTAACGGCAAGCTTAAGCTCGGGGACTTCAATCCTGGAGTCAGGCTGCCTCCGCCGAACCGCCCCGGCTTCTGGGGTCAGCCGCAATTGGAAGTGGAGGTGCGGGTCGACGATGTCCACTACTTCAAGGGCTGGAACTGGATGCGCGGCCATTTCCTCTCGATGGACAAAGGCACGGTTCGAGGCCTGATGTCGGCGCAAGTTTTCAACATCGCCCTGCCGACGCGAAGCGGCCGGCAAATCGCGGAATTTTCTCCAGCCGGCCTGAATGTCGATCTGGTCAGGCAAGCCTGCGATCTGACGCCGAAGAAGCCGAGCAAAGACTAAACGAACGGCGGTGGGCTCCCACTCGTTCGCATCAAACGCGAATGACTGAACTCCCAGCCGCCTTTCCCTTTAATTGCGCCCACCCTGAGCTCTTACGGTTTTGCGTCCGCAGGTTTCGCTTCGCCTGCTTTGCTTTCCGGTTTCAATTCCTGGCTGAGAACACGCAGTTTCTGCTCAGAACCGTCGGGCAAAGGGATGAAGGCTGAGTCTTTCTCAATCCGGAATTGAATCACATCGCCGATCTGAATTTCTTTTTGGCCCCCGCATCCCTTTCCCGTGGTGTGAAAGAACATCGGTACCTTGCCACAGTCCAACTCGTAAATCTTAGTATCCGTTTCAACCTTATAGGTGTGGCTGTAAACCGTGTACGTTCCGCCCCCGGTCACCGGGGTTCCGTTCCCTCCGGATACGGGGTGCGACTTGTCGTGCTGGTCCAGGCCCGTCGCAATTACCTTGCCCGATTCCGGGTAGTTCTTGGGCTCGTGCTTCGCACTTGCCGTTCCAGACAGAATCATCAGGCCCATCATCAACAGCCCTACGCTGGCGATCCGTGCCCCGCCCCCTTGGTCGTATTGCATTGGAACCTCCTCGCAACAATCTATCGATTTATTTCACAAGAACAAGAACGTGGAACCTTCGACTGCGGCAAAACCATCCCGCGACGCCGACGAAATCATCTTACACGCCCCTAATCCACCATTCGCCAGATTCATCCGACAAGACCAACGGTCGAATTCCAAGCATCCCCAGCCATCCTTTCGAATCCAATGATGATATCTTTGGAGCGAATCGTCGGAAGGCGCATGAAAGTCGGAATTACCTGTTATCCAACTTACGGTGGCAGCGGAGTGGTGGCCACCGAACTCGGGCTTGAGCTCGCTCGCCGCGGGCACGAGATTCACTTCATTTCCTATTCGCAACCCATTCGTCTGACCGGACCGGAACCTAACATTCATTATCATGAGGTCGAGGTCACGCGCTATCCGCTGTTTGAATATCCTCCGTATGATCTGGCGCTGTCCACGCGAATGGCCGAGGTGTCGCAGCTTTACGAACTCGACCTGCTGCACGTCCACTATGCCATCCCGCACTCCGTCAGCGCGATGCTGGCCAAACAGATGCTCGCCGCAACTCCGCCCCGGCGGCATCTGCCGTTTGTCACTACGCTGCACGGCACCGACATCACGCTGGTCGGACTCGACCGCTCCTACCTTCCCATTACGCGTTTTTCCATCGAGCAGAGCGACGGAGTCACGGCAATTTCGCAATATCTGCGCAACCGCACCCTCAAAGTGTTCGACATCAAGAACCATATCGAGGTCATTCCCAACTTTGTCAATTGCGACGAGTACATGCGCAAACCAGAGTGGATGGAAAAACGCGTCGAGTATGTTTCCAACGACGAACGCCTGCTGGTCCATCTGTCCAACTTCCGCCCGGTGAAGCGCGTCCTCGACGTCATCGAGATCTTTGACCGAGTGCGAAAAAAAATCCCTTCCAAGCTGTTGCTGATTGGCGACGGCCCAGACCGTTCCCAGGCGGAGTGGCTGGCCGTCCAAAAAGGCATTCACGAACATGTGCTGTTCCTCGGAAAGCAGGATCAAATCCGGGAAAAACTGGCAATTTCGGACGTGATGCTGATGCCCAGCGAACTGGAAACATTCGGACTTGCGGCCCTCGAAGGCATGGCTTGTGAGGTGGTGCCGATTGCCACCCGCACCGGCGGGGTCTCGGAGGTGATCGAGCACGGCGTGACCGGATTCCTGGCCGATGTGGGCGACGTGGACACCATGGCGCGTTACGCCATCGATCTGCTGGGCGACGAATCGGCTCTCCGCGCCATGGGTAAGAAGGCGCGCGCCTCGGCTCAGGAAAAATACTGCGCCAGCAGGATCATTCCACTTTACGAAGATTTTTACCAAAAAGTGCTGGCGCAATCGCCGAAGTCGTCATGAGCTCCTCGGGATTCGGCAGAATCGGCAAGCGCAACCGGATCAGCGTGCCGCCGGTTTCGCGGCTTTCGATCATCATCTTCGCCCCGTCGCCATAAAGCACTTTCAACCTCTCCGCCACGTTCGCCATGCCGATGCCCGTGCTCCCGGGACCATCGGAAGGATCGAGCAAATGCGCTGCCCTCATACCCACGCCGTCATCTTCCACTTCAACCACCAGCCGGGATTTGATGAGGCGGCTGCGCAGCGTGATGCTGCCACCTTCGATCTTGGGAGAAAGTCCGTGCTTGATGCAGTTTTCGACCAGCGGCTGCAGCAGCATGCTCGGAACCATGACTTCGAGTGACGCGGGATCCAGATCTTTCACCACCTTGAGCTTGTCCCGGCCAAAGCGCACCACTTCGATATCCAGATAATTGTCGATGAACTCCAATTCCTCGCGCAGCGGGACGAACGAGTCCGTACTGTTGAGCAGGCGGCGAAGAATCGTCGCCAGCTTCAGGATCATTTCCCGCGCCGTGTCCGGATCGAAGCGCACCAGGGACGAAATGGAATTCAGCGTATTGAATAGAAAGTGCGGGTTGATCTGGTTCTGCAACGCCGCCATCCGCGCCTGCAGCAGCAGCCGTTCCTGCTCTTCCAGTTTGATCTGGATGCGGACGCTATTGAAGATTTTCAGTTCCGTACCCACCACCATCACAACCGTCAGGTAGATCGCAGCCTCCACCAGATAGCCGTTCAGCGTGACGCCATCGGCCCATAGGCCGGGGCTCTCCAGGCTGAAAATGGAGCGCGGCCAAAAGCGCCAGACCTCCGTCTGCAGAAAACGTAACCCAACGATGGTGGCGAAAAATGCCACCTGCCAATCAAACACCCGCGGCCGCGGCAGATTCCGGCGGATCATACGATACAGGGTGAGATCGATGAAGGGGGAGAAGGACCAGATGTCTTCCTGTTCGGGGGCGACCCGGCGCAATTGCCCCGCAATGATTCCCGCGAGAACATTCAAGGGCAAGCTGGCCCATTCGCCGTAGAACACCGCCGGCAGCGATAACAGGGCGCCCCCCAGTCCGCCCGACAAACGACCCCCGATCACACCCAGCAGCAAGGCGGTTTCGAGCGACAGATCGCCCGCCAGAAAACTCTTGACGCTGCATCGTATCCAGACGCCGAGTGCGATCGGGACCGCCATCCACAGCGCCAGATAGATCTTATGTCGGGGGTCTCTGTGCTCCCGGAAAATCAGACTCTTGAATTCCTTGGAGCGCACCAGAGCGCTCGACAAAGCCGCGGCCACACCCAGCTTGATCAGAAGGTTGACGAGTATCAGCCGCGGTTCAAGCATTGAAAAATTCGGCGGTGGAGAACCGCTCCACCCTGTGACTCTCTTCGTGTGACTTCTTCGTGTGATTTCCGTCCCGAGAACGCGCCCGCGTCGGGATCAGGATTCGATTGTAACCGCTGCCTGCCGCAAAAGCTGTTCCACGTCGACCGTCGAGTCCGCCGGGATTCCGCCTTGCGCGAAATCGCGGCTCCCCCCGCCGCGCCCTCCAACGGATAAAAGCACCTGCTTGAGCAACCCTCCCATGTCAGCGGTCGAACCGGACGCGCCAGCCACAGGCTGCGCCGGAGTTGACTCCGGTGTCTGCGCAAATACCAGCCCCGGCGAATCCACCGTGCTCGCCACCAGCGCAATCGCTGGCTCACCCGCCCGCGTCACTTTCTGCGCAAACAGTTTGGCGAAGTTGATGTCGCGATCGGCAAATATCCGCACGATAGTCTTCCGCCCGTTCGCCTTGGACTGACGATGGAGAGCCTCCCCGGCCATGGCCTCGGCGAGTTGATCGAGCGCGTCGTCTTTTTGTTTGCGCAGCAGTTTGCTTTCTTCGAGATGCTTGCGAATCTGTTCCGGCACATCCCAAAGTTGCGCCGAAAAAAGTGCGGCCGCTTCCGTAAGCGCGCTGTAATCGCGCCGCGCCATGCGAACCGCCCGATCACCGCAGACAAATTCGACCCTGATTCCCTGCCGTGTCTTCTCGGACTTCCGCAGCAGGATCGAACCGATCTGCCCGCTGGCGCCAACATGGGTTCCACCACACGCCGAGAGATCAAAGTCCGCCACCTCAATCAGGCGCAACTCATCGCGCTCCGCGGGCGGCAGTTTACGCAGGCCCAACCGCTCCGCTTCNNGATAAAGCTCGATGAAAGCGGCCGACAGAACATGCTGCCCAGTGTGCTGCTGCATGTGATCGCGGCGGCGTTCGGGATCGATGCTGCCGTGAACAGCGGTGCCTTTTGGCGGCAATTTTGCCGGCGCCTCCAAATAGTGAACCACCCGGCCGTCTTCGGCATCCGCAACCTCTGCCACGCGCAGGCGCTCTTTCGCCGGACCACCACTGTCTAGCGTCAGCCACCCGGTGTCGTGGACCTGACCGCCGCTGGTGGGATAAAACGCCGTCTCGCGAAGTGTCAGTGCGGGACGCGATCGCCCGTCCGCAGGCGGGGTAACCTCCTCGATCACCGAATCGAATTCGTAAAGTTCAGAACTGTCGTAGTAGAGACGTTTGGTCATGATGAAAGGTGGCGAGCCACACTGACTCCCCGGGGAACAAAAGCAAAAGTCAGGCACCGGAGGTCCACTGCACACGAAAGAGCCCGTTACCGTTGCTTCCTTCCGGACCTGGCGGGGTTGGCGGGAAAACGTCGCGCGGAACCGATGCCTGACTCTACATACTATCAAGAGATGGCGGAGAACAGGAAAAGCCCGAGCCCCATTTTCACCAGCTATCCCAAATGGCCCATTGTGAGTTAACTTGATGGTCAGATCCTTGTCCGTGAATCGCATCTATGGCTGAGTCGGAATGCACAATTTACAGGAAGTTGAAAGAACGCGAAACCCGCGCCCACGCGGCTTGGACTTCATTTCTCTATCGCAATGAAGTCAAGCCGAAGCTTTCGGAAAAGGCCAAGCGGAAGCATCAGAAAGAAGAGATGGAGGAGTATCAGCAGGCTCACAAAGCCCGTCTGGCTCATGCGAAGATATGCCCGGCCTGCAGTAAGTGATGCGATGGGGCGCCGGGCGCTCTCTCAGAAAATTGGACTAGCGCACAACCAGCACTTCCCGTATGGCATCGCGGGTCAGGAAAAACTTGATGGAAGAGAAGTCCCGGAAAAGGTTTTCGATATGCCGGTTGTTGAACACGCGCTGCAACCGTGGGGATTGCTTTTCGGACGCGGGATGGCCCGGTAGGGCGAACTTCACTTCCTGCATCTCCAGCATATCTTTGTCGGTGACGTGATAGCGATAGCAGGTGGAATCCGGGCCCGCCTCGCGGGTGTGAAAAAACGCCAGCAGGTAACCTCCCGGCTTCATCATTGACCAGAGGCGATCGATGGTTGGCTTCACCAGACTCTCCTCCAGATAATCCGGCAAATTCCAGCAGAGCACAATGTCGAACTGGGCGTTCGGGTAGACCAGATTCTCTTGCAGAAACTTCTTGCTGTCGACAACGGAATTTCCCGCACCGTCCTGACTACGGAGCGCGGGATCGAGCGACGAACGCAGCAAATCTTCACTGTAGTTCTTGTGCCCTTTCCCGGTAAAGAAGCGGATATTGCTGGCCGAGGTTGCGCCCATATCGAGGATGCACAGGCCTTCCTGCGAATTCAGCAGGCGTGAAATCTCCCCCATGCCGCTCGACCGGCGGCTCAGCTTCTGCGGGACTGCGGAATCCGCAGCCGGGTGCGATGAGCTCCGAAAGAATTTCATTACGTTGTCAGAAACAGTGGCCATCGATAAAGAGGAATGCTTCGGGGGCGTAGTACACCCTCATTAGCCTTGCTACGAAGACGCGACCCCCGCTTTTCCCGCTTCTTTCTGAACTTCAACCTTGCCTTTAAGGAACGCTCCCTCCTCAATGGCGATGCGTTGCGTAGTGACGTCCCCATTGACGACCGCCGATTTGCGCAAATCCACGCGTTCGGTGGCGTTCACCGTGCCCGCCAACTTCCCCTGAATCACAACTGCTTTGGCGGTAACGTCGGCCTTGACGTTCCCGTTGGGGCCTACGGTCAGGCTGTGATTGCGCAGCTCAATCTTTCCTTCCACGTTGCCGTCCACGTACAAGTCTTCGGAACCCGAGAGTTCTCCCTTGATCACGACCGACTTGCCGATGTGCGCGCCCTCTCCGGTT
The DNA here is from genome assembly GCA_003134435.1 of Acidobacteriaceae bacterium. Classification (GTDB taxonomy): domain Bacteria; phylum Acidobacteriota; class Terriglobia; order Terriglobales; family Acidobacteriaceae; genus Acidiflorens. The sequence goes on along the minus strand of PLBE01000171.1, from coordinate 32,690 downwards.
TGTGGAGCATCCATGCCTTAGCCCTCCCTTTTGATTCCGCGCTCTGTTCGCCGCGAATGAACCGATTGTAAACCATTCCGTGCGCTTGCGGCTCACTTCGGCTACCGGAAACTATTCTCAGGCAGGAACTTACAGCGCAATCGAAAGCGCGCGGCCCGATTCAGCCAGCGGTTTGCTACCATCTGGTGAAGGGGAGGAACGTGCTCACACAGGTCATGACGGTAGTCAACTCGGTCTCGCGCAGATCCCTCGCTGGTAGCTTCCCTAAGAGTGTCGCTCACATTTGCGCATCAATTTTGCTGCTCGCCGCAGCCAATGGTGCGGCGCAGCAACCATCGGTTTCCGCATATCGCGACCCCGCGGAACTGGTGCAGCAAGCTGTGCAGAATGAGATCAAGGCCGCGAACGACGATAGCACCCGCTTTCTGTTTCGCGGCACCAAGACTACCCCCCAGGGGTCGACGACCAGACTCTATGTGGAGACCAGGGATGCTACCGCCGGTCTGGTGATCGCCTACAACGGCAAACCGCTGACTCCCGAACAGCGCCAAGAGGAAAAGGCACGGGTCGAGCGTTTCGTCACCAATCCTGAGGAACTAAGAAAGAAACACGAGCAGGAACGGGCGAGCGCCGAGCGCAGCCTGCGCATCGTGCGCTCCCTGCCCGATGCTTTCCTCTTTGAATACGCCGGAGAACAACCGGGGTCGGCAGGCATCGGCCGGACGGGCGCTACTCTAGTCAAGTTGAGGTTTCGCCCGAATCCGCGCTACGAACCGCCGTCGCGCGTGGAGGAAGTCCTCACCGGGATGGAGGGCTATGTGCTGGTGGACCCGGTTCGCTACCGCCTCGCCAGCATTGACGGCACGCTCTCCAAGGAGGTCGGGTTTGGATGGGGAATTCTCGGACACCTCGATCGCGGCGGCCACTTCATGGTGCAACAGCAGGAGGTTGGCGACAACCTCTGGGAACTATCAAGCATGACTTTACGTTTCACAGGGAAAATACTGTTAATAAAGAATTTTTCCATTGACTCAACCGAGGTTTTTACTGGATTCAAACGCGTTCCTTCGGACCTGACATTCGCCCAGGCGCTGGAACTGCTGCAGAAGGAAGAAGCCTCCAACCCTTTATAGGACGGGGGCGCGGTTTTGAATGGGGGATTACATCCCCACACGGAACGTCTCTTCTCGCACTGTAAACCTGCGTACCAGATCTTCACGGACCTGATAGCCCGTTCCCGGTGCGTCGCTGATGGCAATCATTCCGTCGGCGCGAACTTGCACTTCGGGCTCGATAATATCTTCCTTCCAATAACGCTTCGACGCCGACACATCTCCCGGCAAGCGGAAATTTTCCAGGGTCGACAAAGCAATGTTATGAGCGCGTCCCACGCCCGATTCCAGCATGCCGCCGCACCACACCGGAACGTTGTGTCGCACCGTGACATCGTGTATTTTTTTCGCCTCACTGAAACCGCCGACGCGACCGACTTTGATATTGATGATGCGGCAGGCGCCGATCTCGAGGGCAAAATTGGCGTCGCGCGCGTTCAGAATCGATTCGTCCAGACAGATCGACGTCTCGATGGATTTCTGCAGGCGCGCATGGAGATAGATCTCATCATTCCACAAAGGCTGTTCAACCATCAGCAAATGGAAGGCATCGAATCTGCGCAAGTGCTCGCCCTCGTCCAGCGTGTATGCCGAATTTGCATCCACGCTGAGAACGATATCCGCCCACCGCGCGCGAATTTTTTCGAGCACGTTCAAATCCCATCCCGGTTTCACCTTGATCTTGATCCGCCGGTATCCTGCCGCCAACTCAATTTCGATCTTGTCCAGAAGCTGTTCCGGAGTGTCCTGAATGCCGATGGAAACGCCGCAGGCGATCTCGCGCCTGGTTCCTCCCAACAGTTTCCAGAGTGGCAGTTGTTTCTGCCGCGCTTCCGCATCCCAAACCGCATTTTCGAGGGCAGCCTTGGACATGCGGTGGCCGCGAACCCGGGCAAACCGCGCGGCGCAATCCCGGCCCGCATCCAACTGGCTTTGCAACAGCAGGGGCGCCAGATAATTCTTAATCGTGGGCCAGGCCGTCTCCGTCCATTCCGGGCTGTAATACGGATCTTCCCCGGCGACGCATTCGCCCCACCCGCGCACTCCATCGGCCTCCACGCTCGCCAGCAGGATGCGGCGACTGTAGCTCCGGCCAAAGCTGGTTTCAAAGAAATGCACGAGGGGCATGTGGAGTTCACGCAGAGTAACCGATTCGATTTTCATAATTCTTTCTAGTACCGCCAGCCTTCGTCCCACTCTCCCAGCAGGAATCGCCCATTTCCGCGCCGATCGCGTTCGTAGGCCAGCACGCTCAGGCCTTGGGCAAAGAATCCGGCGAACTGACCGCGATTGCGCTGCTGCACCGCCAATGCCTGCGCGCGCGTGGTTGCATCCGCCTTCCAGACATAAATGTCCGCCGGCACATCGATGCGGGCGGGATAATCGAACTGCGGCCGCGAAGTGCCGGCCAACACGGTTTCGACCCGCTTCGACTTCATCCACCATTCCGCGATCAGCCGGTCGGTGGGCAGCCCGCCCTGTAGAGGCGACGATGTGATCCCATACTGATTGACATTGTAGCGGCGCGAAATGGCACCCAGCTTCTCGATGTTCAAATACGCGTTCTTGATCTCCAGCGGATCGAACGTCCACTCCATCAGTTCGAAACCTCGCGCCAGGGCATCATCACGCTGATAGAGCTTGAGCCGCCGGCCGAGGCCGCCGTTGCGATATTGCGGGTGGACGGCCAGCATCTGCGAATGCAGGTAGCTGTGACCGTTCCGAATCGCCGGAATCGCAAGCGCAAAACCAACGACTTGCGCACCGGCGAAGGCCCCAACCACCTGGCCGCCTATCTTTGCCGCGACCACAAACATGCGCACCGGGACCAGGTCGGCATCGGAAAACTTCCACACTTCTTTCTGCAGCGCGAAACAGGCCTGCATTTCCTCCAGGGCATCGCATTTGCGGATGGTCACCGCGCCCGTCGCGGTTGCGGAGTTCAATTCGCTCACTTCTGTTTTTCCTGCCGTTTGGCTTCTTGCCATAGCGTTTCCAGTTCATCCATCGAGGCCTGCAGCGGACCTCGTCCGCGGGCGTGCAGACATTTCTCCATCCATTGAAAGCGGCGCTTGAACTTGCGATTTGTTTTGCGCAACGCCGATTCCGGATCGAGCGACAGATAACGCGCAATATTCACCAGCACGAAGAACAGATCTCCCACTTCATCTTCCAATCGTTCGCGCAGTTCCGGGGAAACGTGTGGCTTCCCCGAGCCGGCTATGCCCTTGCCCGATGGCCCGGGAACGGATACGGCTTTCAGTTCATGGCGTAACTCGGCAGTTTCTTCTGCCAGCTTTTCGAAGAGTCCTTCGATCTCCGGCCAATCAAATCCCACATGCGCCGCTCGTGAACTGAGTTTGTAGGCCTCCATTGACGCCGGCATTTTCGAGGACACGCTCGCGAGCACGGATGGGGGCTCGGGTTGCTCCACGTTCATTTCGTCGGAAGCCAGCCGCTTCTTCTTTTCTTTCTCCAGCGCCTTCAGCGCTTCCCAGTTGCGCAGCACTTCGGCGGGAGTGTCGGCCTCTACGTCACCAAATACATGCGGATGCCGGTCCACTAATTTGTCAGCCAACCGGTCGAGCACGTCATCCACCGAGAAGTGGCCTTGCTCGCGAGCCATCTGGGAATAGAACAGCACCTGCAACAGCAGATCGCCCAATTCACCCGTCAGTTCCGGCCAGTCACGATTGTCGATCGCTTCCAGCACTTCGTAAGTCTCTTCCAGCGTGTAGGGTTTGATGGTGTCAAAGGTCTGTTCGCGATCCCACGGGCATCCGTCCGGAGCCCGCAAGCGCGCCATGATCTGCACCGCTCGTTCGAATCGTTCGCCTGTAGTGGGCATCCTGTTCAATGTAACTGAGGCGAATACCGGGAGCAATGGCAGTCGTCAGTCTCGCCGTTATCGCAGCGATCGGACTAACAACTCCGTTTCATCCGAAATGATCGCGTCGGCGCCCCACTCCTTGAACTCACGCATCCGCTCGGCACAATTCACCGTCCAAACCATGATTCTCTTCCCAGCCGCATGAACCTGCTCGACCAATTCCCTTGTCGTCAGATCCGCTTGCGAAATCACCGATTGGGCCGGGCTTTCCCGCCACTCTCGAAGCTGCCCCTGTGTCTCACAAAGGAAACCCAGAGGAATCGTCGCGTCGAAGGCATGGACGGCCGCTAGCACTTCCGGGAGAAACGACGAAACCACGAATCCCTCTTGGGGCGGATGATGATGCAACGCCGCCAGCGCATGACGCTCCAAGCCGGACACCTTCAACTCAATATCAAGGAACGCCCGCTGCGAAAATTGCCGCAGAACATCTTCCAGCGTGGGCAAGAGCAGTCTTCTCGAATCCGTCTTCTCGATTTTCATCCCGCCGATGGAAGCATCGTGGCAGATCACAGCCGAACCGTCGGCGGAAAGCCGCACATCGAATTCAAATCCGTCGCAGCCGTGCCGCAAACAAAGCTCGAACGAAGCCAAACTATTTTCAGGAATGTGGCGGGAAGCCCGCGCTCCGCGATGCCCGAGGAGAAGAGGGGTCATGGGAGTTGTCAGTTCCCGGTTCTCAGTTCTCAGCAAAGTCGTCCCTGGCCTCTAAACTCAGAACTAAGAAGAGAACTGGGAACTGGGTTTTCAATCCAGATCGAAATCCCGGATCGGCTTGCCCGTGTCCGGCGTTTCCTTGGCCTTCTTGACCGCCTCCTGGAATTTCTTCTCCAGCAGTTCCGAGGCGTGTTTTTGCGCTTCCATCGACTGGCGAAAGATCGAATCGCGCCGGCTGTCCTGTTCTTTCATGGCGCGAGCGGCTTCTTCCATATCATTAAACGTTTTGGGCTTGACCGGCGCGGTATGGGCGATGATGCCGCGTGTTGCCGGATCGATTTTCATGACCGCGCCGCAGCAGGGGCAAGTCACGTCAAAACTAATCTCACGTAAACCAGGTTCGGGTTTCACAGAGGCGATCATACCGCAATCCGGGTTACACCGGTGTGATGCGAATGGGCAAAATGTGGAAGAGATAGAGCATTTCCCAACCCAGCAGCACAATCGAGACCAGCACGACCATGATCGCGAGAATCTCTCCAAAGCTGAGGCCTTGCTTCTCCCGTTCGAAACGCCTCGCCCCTAGGCTCAAAATATTGATCGTGGCAAAGCCGAACACCAGAATCCAGAGGATGTTATAGACTTCCTCGCGCGTCGAGCGCAGCAGGAACATCGCGGGCAAAATTCCGACCGCCAGGGCGTGCAACGTACGAAGAGAAACACCAGGCCAGCCATGGAATTGCCCCATGGCGAGAAACAACGAGGCACAACCGCGGCGGGCGGCAGCGAAAGGTCCAGGCGGTCTCATGCAGAAAGTAGTCTCATGCAGACATTGATACTACCGTGTTTGCGTTCCAAAAACAGCCGGGCCTGCGTAAAAAAACATTCCGCAGGTAACCACGGTTGCTTTTCTCGCCACGCTCGCAGAGGATAGTACGCGAGACTAGGCGCGAGATATTACTGGATGATCGTCAACTTCGCCGAGCGGGCGCACAACCACAATTGGGAACTCGACCCGGTAATCCGGTCGCTGCTCGATACCGATTTCTACAAGCTGCTGATGCTTCAGTTCATCTGGAAGCATTATCCGAAAACGCGGGTGACGTTCTCGCTGCTGAACCGTTCCACCTCGGTGCGTCTCGGCGATATGTTCGCGCGCGAGGAACTGATCCACCAGATGGAGCACGTTCGCCGCCTGCGTTTTCGCAGGTCGGAACTGGTGTGGCTTGCGGGTAACACTTTTTACGGCCGCCGCGGCATCTTTGAACCGGCGTTTCTGGAATGGCTGGAACGTGATTTTCGACTGTCGGACTACGAACTGTCGGTCAAGGACGGCCAGTTCGATCTCTCCTTCGATGGACTTTGGATCGAAACTACGATGTGGGAGCTGTATGCGCTCTCCATTCTCGACGAGCTCAAGACGCGGGCGGGCCTGAAGGAACTTCGCGAGTTCGGCCTCGACATCCTGTACGCGCGGGCGAAAACAAAGCTCTGGGGCAAGATCGAGCGGCTGCGCGGCGTCCCGGATCTGGCGGTGGCAGACTTCGGCACCCGGCGCCGCCACAGCTTTCTGTGGCAGGAATACGTGGTCAACGCCATGGCCGCGAATCTGGGCAGCGCCTTCACCGGAACCTCAAATGCTTTCCTCGCCCATAAGCACGATCTCGAAGCCATCGGAACCAACGCGCATGAAATTCCGATGGTGCTGGCCGCGCTGGTGGCCGAGGGTGATGACGATGCCCTGCGGGCTTCGCAGTACCGCGTCCTCGAGATGTGGCAGAAAACTTACGAAGGCGCACTCCGCATTATGTTGCCAGACACCTTCGGCACCACGCAATTTCTCGCCAACGCTCCCGGCTGGACCGCCGATTGGACCGGCCAACGCGTCGACAGCAAGAATCCTTACCTCGCGGGCGACGAATATATCGAGTGGCTTAAGGCGCACGGTCGCGATCCCCGGGAGAAACGCATCATCGCTTCCGACGCACTCGACGTCGATGACATTCTCGGCCTGCACGCTTATTTTGGCGGCACGCTGGCCAACGACGTCACAGGAGGCGAGTTCCGCAGCGCCGCCGACTTTGACGACTCCAGGAAGTGGACTCCGGGACGACGAATTCGTTTCAGCGCGGGCTGGGGAACTTTGCTCACGAACGATTTTCGCGGATGCGACCCCGCCGATGGCAACAACTTCGACCCTATCAGCCTGATCTGCAAGGTATCCACCGTAGAAGGCAAGCCCGCGGTGAAACTCTCCGACAACTACGCCAAGGCGCTGGGCACTCCGGAAGAGATCGAGCGCTACCGCCGCGTCTTTGGCACCGCGGGAATGACAAATATTGCTGTGATCACCTGACGCGCTAGCGGGCCACGGGACCACTGGCCGCACGCACCGTAACCATCTCGGCAAGGGTCAGAAACAGGGCGTAGCTGGCAAAAAGAAACGCTCCATACTTTCCCGCAGTCTCGGGACGCATCCGCGGCATGAAGCGTGCGAAACACGAGAGCAGGACGGCCTCGCCAAACATGCCCGGCAACGCGATCAGCAGCGCGGCGGAGGCCCACTCCGCCGACGGCACATGACGCCAGTTCACAATGTCGATACAGACCGCGGCAGCCAAAATTGGAGTGAGGACAAAGTTAATCCAGAATCGCAGACTGGTTGTCTCGAATACGCGCGCCCCCCGAGCCTGGTACCAGATAGTTCCGAGAATCCAAAAGACGAACCCGAATAGAGCGAAGAGCAACTTGTCACGCAGCGTCATGGAACATCCTCCCAACGGGAAACATGTACCAACCGGTACACTTATTCTTGTACCATATGGTACATTGACAGACCAGATGGCCACAAACAAAAAACATCGCGGCCGGGATGACTTGATGCAATGCTGTCTGGCGGCTTTCATTCGAGCCGGCAGCCTCGATCTGAGCCTCGATGGACTGGCGAAAGTGGTCGGAACCAGCAAGCGCATGCTGATTCACTACTTCGGAGGGCGCGACGCCATCGAGGAAAAGGCGCTGTCGTTACTCGAAGACCGGTTGCGGGCAAGATTCCGCGCCAGCGTATTTCCAGCAGGCACAACTCTCAGGTCGGTGGTGGCGGCTCTGTGGGAGCAGACGACGAGCGCTGAGAATCGAGGGGTCCTGCTGCTGGTGACGGACCTGACGCGGCGAAGCTGGAGCGGATCGGCCCGCGCCAAGCACTTCTTTGAGGAGCAACAGCGAGCGTGGAACGAACTACTGCTGGAATTCCTGCCTGACCCCGATGCGGTCGAGGCTCTGTTGCAACTCTTTCAAGGGGCGGTCCTTATCTACCTGGCCACGGGAGATCGGGAAAAAGGCAAACGTGCCCTGGAACGATTCACAGCGATCGAAGCCAAAATGCCGCGCATCAAGAAATAGCCACGAGTCGGATGCTCCGCCCTGGGATGGACAAGTCGGGAGACATGGATCATGGGAGAATAATGCGATGGCGACAACCGTACCGTCTTTTCCCGATTTCATCTATGGCACGGCGTGGAAGGAGGACCGCACCCCGGCTCTCACCGAACTCGCATTGCGCATGGGTTTTCGCGCCATCGACACCGCGAACCAGCGGCGCCATTATTGCGAGGAGGGGGTTGGTCAGGGATTGGTGGAGGCATATCAAGCGGGGTTGGTCGCTCGCGCCGATCTCTTTCTGCAGACGAAATTCACTTATCAGCGTGGCCAGGACCACCGGATGCCTTACGATCCAGCAGCCGCTTTGCCCGTGCAGGTGGCGCAGTCGATGGCGGGTTCGCTCGAACATCTCGGGACTGATCATGTCGACAGCTACGTGCTACACGGGCCGTCGTCCAACTATGACTGGACCGGTGACGACACAGAAGTCTGGGATGCCATGCGCATGGAGCGGGACGCTGGGCGTACACGCCTACTCGGCGTAAGCAATGTTTCTCTGCGCCACCTGCAACAGATGGAAGCCGTCGGCGCTGAACTTCCTGCCTTCGTGCAAAATCGCTGCTACGCCCGCCTGGGCTGGGATCGCGCCGTGCGCTTATTCTGCCGCGATCACAAGATTATCTATCAAGGATTTTCGCTGCTCACCGCGAATCCGGAGGTGCTGCACCATCCTCTGATTGCCGGCTTAACGAGTGACAGCTTAACCATCGCCGCCGTGAGCCCAAATGCTACGCCGGCGCAGGTGGTCTTCAGCTTCGCCCGCAGTATTGGGATTGTACCGCTCACTGGCACCACCAATGCGGAACACATGCGGCAGGATCTGGCCAGTCGCGAGGTGACGCTCCCGCCGGAAACAGTACGCGCCATCGAGTCTCTGGCGGGGTGAGACGGGGACAGCGTAGTCTCTGGCAGCGCGAATGGGGGCTACTTCGCCTGCACAACCGCTTCGCGTTCGCCAACCTGCTGCCGCCACATCGCGTAGTACAACCCCTTCTGATGGAGCAGTTCCGAGTGGCGTCCGAATTCAACGATGCGTCCACGCTCCAGAACATAGATCCGATCGGCATGCATGACGGTAGACAGGCGATGCGCAATCAGAATCGTAATCGCCTCCTGATGGGTAGCAACTTCGCGAATAGTGCGGCTGATTTCTTCCTCGGTCAGCGAATCCAGAGACGAGGTGGCTTCATCGAAGACGAGCAATTGTGGATGCCGCAGCAGTGCGCGAGCGATCGAGAGCCGCTGCTTTTCGCCTCCAGAAACCTTGACGCCGCCTTCGCCAATGAGCGTATCCAACCCACGGTCAGCGCGGGATAGCAAGCTGTGCGCGGCTGCCTGTTGCAACACCTCCATGCATTCCTCGTCCGTCGCCTTGGGATTCACGAACAGCAGATTCTCACGAATCGAGCCTGAGAACAGTTGGGTATCCTGGGTCACGAATCCTATTTTTTCCCGAAGCAGATCCAGGTCCACGCGCTGCGAAGGAATCCCGTTGTACAGAATCTCGCCGGCTTTCGGGGCGTACAAGCCCACCAGCAGCTTTACCAGGGTTGACTTCCCTGCCCCGGAGGGTCCCACAAAAGCAATCGTATCTCCGCGCGCGGCGCTGAAACCGATCTCGTCGAGCGCCAGCGCAGTTGAACTCTGATGCTGAAAGCTGACACCCTCAAATTGCAGCGTCATCAGTTCATCGATCGGCACCGGATCGGCTGGCTTGGGGTCGCGAGGAGTGTCGAGGATCTGTTGAAAATTCTGCAGCGAGACTTCCGTTTCCCGGTAGATGTTGATGACGTTTCCCAGTTCCTGCAGGGGCGTGAAGATGAAAAACGAATAGATCATCAGGGAGAAAAACTGACCGATCGTGATTTCCTGCCGGAAAATCAGATAGAGCATCAAGAATAGAATGCTGGTGCGCAGCGCGTTGACCGCTGTCCCCTGAATAAAACTCAAACTGCGAAGGTATTTCACTTTCTTCAGTTCGAGCTTCAAAATTTTCCCGGTAATCCCGTTCAACCGGACCACTTCCTGATGCGCGAGACCGAGACTCTTGACCAGTTCGATATTGCGCAGTGACTCCGTGGTCGAACCGGCCAGGGCGGTGGTTTCGGCAACGATCGTCTTTTGCATCTTTTTGATCCGTTTGCTCAGCACCGAACTGATGATTCCGAGCAGGGGGACGGTTACCAGGAACGCAGGGGCGATTGACCAGTGCACGCGAAAAGCATAGATCATTACAAAAACGATGCCCACAACCGAAATGAACAGGATATTGATGGCAGCGGTAATGAAACGCTCCACGTCGCTGCGGACCTTTTGCAGTTTGCCCAGGGTCTCGCCGCTGCGCTGGTCTTCAAAGACCTGATAGGGCAAGTCCAATGAATGGCGGATTCCGTCGGAGTACATCTTCGCACCCAGACGCTGCACGATTACGTTCACGAAGTAGTCCTGAAAATTTTTTGCCACGCGAGAGACAAACGCCACGCCCACCGCCGCCAGCAGCAAAAGCCCAGCCCCGCGGATAAATTGCCCCTGCGTGTATTGATGATATCTGGTAGCGTAGCTGTCGATTACATGACGGAAAATCAGAGGATCAAGCAGGGAAAAAATCTGGTTGGTCGCGGCCAGCAACAGCGCGGCCACAAAAAGCTTCCAGTACTGTCTGGAATAGCGGTAAAGAAGGTTCATAGGCGTCGCGGCGAAGGCACCAGACTGATGCAATTTAGATGGCTTGCCAGTTCTTTAGATTCAAAACCCGCGACCGAGCAACGGACGAGGCAACCGTCTACCAAACTCATGCTGTCCCGGTATTGGCTAGCGCTTCAACGGCTTCCCAGGTGGTGCCAAAGGTGACGAAGAAATCGTTCACCTTGGTGATCTCCATAATTCTGCGCACCCGCGGCTTCATGCCCGTCAGCACCAGGCATCGCCCCATTTTCTGATGCGATACATAGGCCCTGACCAACGAACCCAATCCCACCGAGTCAATGTAGGGGACGTCCGACAAATCCAGAATCATCGTCTCGGCGCTCTCGTGCCAGACCGCCCGCTCAAATTGCGGAGCGGTTTCGATCGTGATAGGTCCGCGCAACAGCAGAATGCGCTGATCGTCCGCCACCCCTTCATAGCGCTCGACGGTTAATTCCTGCAACCCCATAGCTCCCGAATTGTAGGCCACGCAGCCCGCTGTGTCACCTCCGGCGTGAACAAGGCGGACACCTTCACTTCTTCTTATCGTCATACACCGAGTACTGCTCACCGGGATGTTTCAGTTTTACGGTAATCTCCAGTTCCGGCTTGTTGACCTCATAGTCTTCTCCAAAGGTCTGGAAATGCGGCGCCAGCACCTGAACCCGCAGCGGGCCATACGGAATGCCGTCGACGCTCGTCTTCCCCTCTGGATCGGTCTTCAGCTCCATCTCGCCTTGCGCCTGTTTTCCTTTGCTTTTCACCGGATGGAGCACGACCGCGGCATTGCGCACCGGCTTGCCATCGGAATCGCGAATCACCACGAAGCGTAATCTCGAAGTCGGGCCCTCATCGTCCTGCGCAAAAGCTGAGTCAAGCATGCCGAACGCGAGCACAACGACCACGAGCGGGATCCAGAAGTTTGTTTTCATAGGAAGCCTCTTGTCTGCGGCGTGGCTGAGGTCCGCGCCATTCGCCAAAACATTACTAAGGAAGGTTCTATCCACTGACTACTGCGGCTTCGGAGCGGGCGGTTTCTGGTCGTCGGGTTTCTTGGTCTCTCCCTGATTCCCGTAAGCAGAGTACTGTGCCCCCGGACGTTTCAACTTCACGGTAATTTCCACGGCCGGCTTGTCGATCTGGTAATCCTCACCAAATGTCTGGAAACCTGGAGCCAGCACCTGCACACGCAGCGGCCCGTAGGGAATGCCGTCAATGTTCGTTTTCCCGTCATTATCGGTCTTCAACTCCAAGCCGCCCTTCGACTGCTTTCCCTTCTTGCCCACCGGATGGAGCACTACGGCCGCATTTCGCACTGGCTTGCCGTTGTAGTCTTTCACTACCACGAAGCTCAAGTCCGACATCGGCCCCTCATCGTCGTCCTGGGGAACAGCCCATCCAACCAGGCCGAGGACAAGGGCGACGGTCAACGTCCACGTAATCCGAATCGGGCGTCTCTTTTTCATAAGACTCATTCTATCTGCGCCCCGAAGGCAGTCGCTACTTCATACCGCGCACGACATAAATCTGCGACAGCGTCTGAACGTAAAGGTAGACATACGCGCCCGCGTCCGCGGCCAGATAAGATGCGCTTCCGCTCACGGTTCCAGGGGCCAGGTCTTCTCCGAAGATTTTCCAGGGCTCAATCTTTCCAGTGGATGCGTTCACGCGATAGACGTTTCCGGTTTTGTCGCGCTGGCGACGAGGAATGGCGAAGACCGACAGCCCGTCCGGCGACCAGCCCTTCACCCGGTATCTCGCGTCCAGCCCGGGAATCGGCCGCAAGCCGCTACCATCCAGTGGCCAAATCCCCCACTTGCCGTCCGGAGTGAGAGCTGTGGTGCTGCGGCCATCCGGCGAGGGCTCGACTCCCACCGTACCTTCGGGAGTGATGGGTTTGGAGTTTCCGGTACTCAATTCAATGACATAGTCGCGAGCACCGTGGCCGGCCTCGATACCGCTGGCCAGCAGTTGCTTGCCGCCAGCCAGCCAGCGCACACGCTGGTAGGTGACATGATCGTGCGTCAACTGCCGGGCTTCGCCAGCTCCCGTTGGCACCACGGTCAGCGGGCCGCCTTTCGCCGGTTGAGTAATCACCCACATGGCATCGGGAGAAATCGCGAGGCCCACGCCCTCGCCAATACGCACTGGAGGCGAGCCGTCGGTATCGCGCATGAACACGGTGTAATTCGGGCCGCCGCCATCGCCTTCCTCATCGAAAAGAACCTTGCGGCCGTCCGGCGTCAGGTCACTCAAAATGGACCAGCCGAACCATCCCAGTTCCCGTTCTTCTTTTCCACCTGGAGGCACACCGCGAATCCCAATGCGCCGGTGATGATTCACGGTCAGCGCCAGCCCATTCTGGAGGTCCTCCAGCCACATTCCACCCGGCACATTGGTGATGGTTCGCGACTTTCCCGACAGGGTTACGGCCTGCGGGTTGCCGGCGCTCCCATTTCTGGAGGCGGTGAACCAGATTTCATCGCCAGCGGGCGACCAGACCACGCCCTGCAGCGTGGTCCAGCCCGAAGAAAGCAGCTTCTCCTTGTCGTCATTTCTGCCATCCGAGGCAATTACAGCCACGGAACCTTCGTCATCGCCGGAGGCGTTTTGATGGTCGGCAAACGCGATCCACCTCCCGTCGGGCGATATCTTGGGGTGGCTGATCCAGTTGATGCCGTCGAACAGAACTTTCCCAATGGGATATTCCAAACGCCAGTGTCCGCTCTCGGGCAGATAACGAACTACCGCCAGATGCTCGCCGTCGGCCGCCCAATCTGCGTCCTGCACATTGTCGAGAACCTCGCGGGGTGTTCCTCCACTCAAGGGAACCCGTGCCAGCGTTCCCGCCCTGGCAAAACCGCCCAGATTCGTGGAGTTCAGACGCACTGCCAATTCTCCGCTCTTTGAGATGGACAATATTTCCGCGTCATTCACCCCAAGTTCGCGTGCCCCGTGATCATCGACTCGCCCGATGTAGAGCTGGTCTTCGCCTCCATCCCAGGACGCGCTGTAGACGATGCTACCGTCGGGTGTGAAGCGCGCATTGCCAATTGCACCGGTGCGGAACGTGATCGGCTGATATTCAGCGAGAGGCGCGCGGACACTGCTTCGTCCCAACCACCAACCGAGGGCGACCATCAGAACCAAAAACGCCAGCGCACCAGCCACGGCCAACGGGCTGCGGCGAGACGCAGCCGTATTCCGCAGGCTTGTTGTCCGCGGGATTCCTGGCTCAGCGAGAGCGGCCTGCTGGCCCGTCTTTGCCGCCTCCACACCAAGAGACGAACTCACTGAGGAACTATCCGTCAGCGCTTCCAGATTGAACGCCAGATCTCCGGCAGACTGAAAGCGCTGGCCGGGAATTTTCTCCAGGCAATGCCGCACCATGCGTTCCAGCGCGGGCGGAACGTTGCGGGCGGTTTCCGAAAGCTCGGCGGGTTCTTCTTTGAGAATTGCACTCATGGTTTCCGCCGGAGAATCTCCGTGAAACGCGCGTTGCCCGGAAAGCATCTCGTAGAGTATTGATCCAAAGGCAAAAATGTCGGAGCGATGGTCCGCAGCTTTTCCCCGCACCTGCTCGGGTGACATGTAGCCGACGGTGCCCATGATCTGTCCAGGCTCGGTATTCACCTGGACGGTGGCCGCGTCAGCGCCCGGCTCGGTTTCCGGACGCGTCAGCTTCGCCAGGCCGAAGTCGAGAATCTTTACCCGGTCGTCATTCGTGAGGAACAAATTTTCCGGCTTCAAGTCACGATGCACGATTCCCTTCTCGTGCGCCGCCGCCAATCCGCGGGCCACCTGTAACGCGCATTCAATTGCCTTGCGGGTGGAAAGCGGCCCGCTCCTGATCCGCTCCCGCAAAGTCTGACCTTCGAGCAATTCAGAAACAATGTAGGGAGCACCCCGCTGCTCGCCGATATCGAAGATTGAAAGTATGTTGGGATGATTCAGCGCCGCCGCCGAGCGCGCCTCTTGCACGAAGCGTTGCAAGCGATCGGCATCCGCGGAATAGGACGCAGGCAGGATTTTGATGGCCACGATGCGATCCAGCCGGGAATCGCGAGCCCGATACACTTCGCCCATCCCGCCCGAACCGACGAGCGATTGGAGGGTATAGGGACCTAGCTTCGTGCCGGCGGCGAGTGCCATGTGAAGTTGTGGATTATATCGGACTTGGTGGGAAGGCGGTTGCGGCCGGAGTGGTAAAGCCGGCTTCTTACGCGTATTCAGCGAAGGGCTCGGCCACGACGAACACACGCCGCTCACGAGGGAAAAGCCTGGAGCAGAAAAACCTTCGTGAAACTCTGTATTCTCGGTGGCTCGGTGGCTAACCGTTTCGCTATTGCAGCGGTTTAGCGGGCGTGCCGGGCTTGACACCGGCGTGTTTTTTCGCCTGCGCCATCAGTTCCAGGACTTTGTCTTTGCCTTCATAGTTCGGATTCGTGTCCAACAGCTTCTGCCAGGTGGCGGTGGCCTTATCGATATCCATCTTGCCCTGCCACTCGACGATGCCGAGATTGAAGAGTGTGTTGGGCTTGGTGGGTTCGTAAGAAAGCGATTTCTGAAATTCCGCGATGGCAGTATCGGCGTCGCCAGTGTACCAATACGCGGTCGCCATGTCGGTACGGACGCCGGTGTTGGCGGGCTGAACCTTCAGGGCGCGCTGGTAATAGTCAATGGCCGTGGGAAACTGCTGGGCATCGTAGTAGACATTGCCGATGCTTTCGAGAAGTCCAGCGTTCGTGGGATCGGCCTTGAGCTTCTCGATCAGAGGCGCAGCCTGGGTGTCGGCCATTTTTTGCATTTGAGCCGGGGTTGGGGCCTGGGCGCCGGGGTTGGCACTGTCCATTGCCGGTGCGGACGCAGCCGGAATCTCAGCCGCGGCGGTTGCCGGACCTTGCGATCCACGAATGAACCAACCGCCAGCAATTCCGACCAGAAGGCAGATGACCGCCAATACGTAGGCCTGCACGCTGGTCCATTGCTCGATTGAAGTAGAAGTTGCTTGATTCGTATCTGTCATTGCCGTTTGCTCCCTACTTCTTAACATATGCCCGTTTGTTCGCTCCAGGGTATGAAACCCGCTAGCTCTTGCCCTGCATCTGAACGTCGGCCATTAGTTTCTCAACCGTTGCTTTTCGCTCGGGGCTCAATTGCGGATTCGACTTCAGCAACAGCTGCCAGGCCGCGACCGCGCCCTTGCTGTCTTGCTTGCCCTGCCACTTGATCATGCCGAGGTTGAACAGCGAGTTGGCATCCTTGGGGTCATAGTGCAACGCCTGCTGCAATTGGCTGATGGCCCCGTCCACATCTCCGTTGTAGTAGAGGCAGGAAGACATCTCGGTGCGAATGGCAACGTTCTTGGGATCGATCTGCAACGCCTTGTCGTAATATGCCAGCGCTTCCTTGAATTGGTGAGTGGCTTTGTAGATGTTCCCGAGTTGAAAGAGCAGATCGCTGTTATTGGGATCAGTCTTGAGCTTTTCCAGCAGCGGGGCGGCCTTTTTGTCGGCCATCTGTTTCATCTGGTCAAGGCTCGGCATTTGCCCGCCCATCACTCCAGCATGGCCCGGCTGCCCATTATCTTGATCATTGCCGTGGACTCCGGCCTGACCACCAGCCTGGGAATTGACTGCGGATAGCGCCAGGGGCGAGGCCGATTGTGACCCGCGGAACAGGTATCCAATCGCCAGCCCGACCACGAGGCTGATCACGGCCATCGCATAGACCTGCTTCGACTGCCAGGACGATCCCGCAGTCGTTGGTGTGGTGGGTTCAGTCGCCATGCGCTATTCCTCAGCTGAAATAATTTCCAATTTACCTTAAAGGCATGGAAAGACGGGGGCAGCATTCTGCGTCACTCGGGAATGTGACGCTGATCACAACAACGCGATTGCAACGAGGATTCCAAGCAAGAATTTCAGTGCATCGCGAGCGGCATCGGATCGTGCTTTGAGCCAAAAAATTCTGCCTCAGACGGCCAGGGCATCGACGAAACGATCGCAGAGCGCTGTTTCAAGGTTGGAGTAGCTCACCTCGACCGGCGTCGTCAGGCATGGCGTCAGGATATCGAGGACTTTGGGATGAAATTCTCCCTCGTAGCGCTCGGCATCCCTTCTGGTTGTCCACAGCGTGATGGTGAACACCTTCTCCTCTGTGACCTTTTCGTGGAAGAAAGGCAAAATTTCGAGGAAGCCGACCTGCTGCTTGAGAATAGGGAGAACTTGGTCCTTCAGGACCTTCACCAACTCTTCTTTCTTTTCGACTTTCACTTCAAAAGCAAGAATGCAGGCAACCATGATCGCGCTCCTTGTAGTTTCAAAATAGGCGTTGCTCGATTGCGTGTTCGAGAACAACGGCCGCAGCCCGACTCCCGTTAACTCGGAACCTACACTTACTGGGAACTACACTTACAATGACCGGCGTACCCACGGCTGTGATGGTTGACCGCCAGTGCTGTGCACTACGTCACAAACCCTTTGTGACAAACGAATGGACGCGGCCGGATATTTCTTTTGATTCAAGTGCTTGCGCTCCTCGCCCTTTACACATAAGCAGGTTCCGACATACATTGAATGACCGGGAGTCTTACACTGCGGAGTTGTTCATGTCACGACTTTCGTCTCACAAGAAACCCGCGCCCGCGCTTTCGTCCAAGCCCATGGCGGAAGCTTTTCTTTCGAGCGACCTCTTGGAAACGCTGCCGGACGCCGTCATCGCGGTAGATCGCGACGGAACGATCGTTCAAGTCAATACGCAAGCGCAGGATCTGTTTGGCTATGACCGCGAGGAAATGATCGGTCAGAAAGTCGAGATGCTGGTGCCTGAAAGCTACCGCCCTCAGCACCATCGGCATCGCGAGCATTACGCGGAGAAACCGAAGACGCGGCGGATGGGAGCGGAGTTGGATCTCTATGGAAGACGCCGAAATGGATCGGAGTTTCCCGTAGAGATCGGTCTGAGTCCGGTGGCCACGGAGAATGGGACCTTTGTTCTGAGCGCGATCCGCGATATCAGCGATCGCAAGAGGATCGCCGAAGAGCTGCGCCGGGCGAACGAGGAACTGCATCGCAGAACCGCCGAGCAACTGGGCGAATACCGGTCGAGACTGGCTTTGATTATCGATTCCTCCGACGACGCCATCATTGGCAAGACGCTGGACGGCACGATCACCAGTTGGAACAAGGGCGCCGAGCGGATCTATGGCTACACGCCTGAGGAAGTCCTGGGGAAAAACATAGCCCTTCTGGTTCCCGCGGATCTATCCGACGAAATCCCCAATATCCTGCGGAAGATCGCGAGCGGTGGAAGCGTCGAGCATTATGAGTCGGTGCGGGTGACGAAAGACGGGCGCCACCTGGATATTTCCGTTTCCGTGTCTCCATTGCGCGATGCGAAAGGCGAGGTTGTGGGAGCATCCGCGATTGCGCGCGATATTACAGCCCAGAAGCGAGCGGAAGCGCAGCTTCGTCAAGCGCAGAAGATGGAAGCGATCGGGCGACTGGCGGGCGGGGTGGCGCACGATTTCAACAACATTCTGGGAATCATCAACGCCTGCACCGAATTTCTCCGCGATCGGCTTGACCCTGCTGCGGAATCGTCGCTTTACGTTGAAAATATTAAGAAGGCAACCGAGCGCGGCTCTTCCTTAACCAGACAGCTCCTCACCTTCAGCCGCAGTCCCGCAGTCCAACCTTGTATCCTCGATCTTAACGATCGGTTAAGAGACATCAGCAAACTTCTGCGGCCACTGATGGGTGACGATGTTGAAGTGCTGGTTGTGTCCCGTTCGCCGTCGGCGGTAGTGGAGGCAGACCCCGGGCAACTCGACCAAGTCCTGGTCAACCTGGCGGTGAATGCGCGCGATGCCATGCCTCGTGGTGGCAAACTGATTCTCGAAACGCGCTCCGAAAGATTCGACGATGAATTTGCCGAGCAGCACCAAACCATGGCAGCGGGAAGGTACGTTCTGCTCGCGGTCAGCGATACTGGCAGCGGAATGGACGCGGCGACCTCGGAACGCATTTTCGAACCCTTCTTTACCACCAAAGAAGTGGGCAAAGGAACTGGTCTGGGCCTGGCCACCGTGTATGGCATTGTCAAGCAAAGCGCCGGACACATCCTGGTTTACAGCGAACCAGGGCACGGAACGACTTTCAAGATTTATCTCCCCAGCGCTGATCACAAGATCGGACTGAGATCCGATGCCGCAGTGGAGACCGTCGCGCCAAAGCGTTCCGGGACGACGATCCTACTGGTGGAAGATGACGAAATTATGCGGAGTTTGACTCGGCAGCTCCTGCAGGAACACGGCTACACGGTAGCTGAAGCCGACGACGGAAAGTCGGCGCTAGAGTGGGTAGCGTCTCATCCGGGTCCGATTGATCTTCTGTTGACCGATGTAGTGATGCGTCGCATGAGTGGCCCTGAATTAGTCGATCAACTGAAGGCCTCCCGGCCTAATCTCAAGGTCGTATATATGTCGGGTTACACAGGGGAACTGATCGCGGAGCGCGAAGTGTTGGAGCGCGGCATCACCCTGCTGGAGAAGCCCTTTAGCCGGACGGCATTGTTGAACACCATCCATGCCACTCTGGGTTGAGAGCGAGGGGCGGGAAACTGCCAGTCCATGCGACAACCAACGGCCAATGGCCGCCTCCAGACAAGCGCCCCTATCGATCAATCAGGAAGTACGAAACTGAGGGTTACGTTGGTAGTAAACGGGGATGGACGACCATTGAGAACGTAGGGTTCATAGCGCCAAGTGCGCACCGCGTCGGTCGCGGCTGCGGCCAGGAGCGGGTCTCCGCTAACAATGTGTATCGAGGAGACGGAACCGTCCTCGGCGACCTGGACTTCGAGAATGACTTCACCGGCGCGACGGGCGACTTGGGCCGCGGACGGATACTTGGGTTCGGTACGATTAAGGAGGCGGGTTTCGGCTTGTCCGGCAGCCAGCCAAACGCTCTGCGAAGAAGCAACTTTCTGGGTGGATGACGCGGCCACGACGGCGGCGCCGGGAGGCTTGATCGGATCGGGCGGCACTTGACGACTCTTTCCGTGATCGGGCTTGGTGGAGCCTGGCATCATCCGGAAGATAACTTTGCCCTTGTCGTAGACCACCAGTTCGCCCGCAGTAACCGGGGTTGGGCCAGTGGCTTTCTCCGGGGCGGCTGGAGTTGATCGTCGATCCACGGACTTTGTGGTGATGGGTTGTATGGGGGCGACATTCACCGGTTCGGCGAGAACCGGATTGGGTGGAACAGGCTGGGAGCCCTGCGCATGCGACGCGGCGGGATGGAGCCATCCGACGCGCGAACCAATCAGCATGCTGACAAAGACGATGGCGAGAATGGCCAGAGATCCAAGAACCAGGCTCCACGCTTCGTAAGGGCGGCGGCTCGCTGGCGGGGGCGCCGGCACAGCGAACTCGGACGGCACGAATCCAGACGGTATGACCAGGTCGGGCGCCAGAACTGCAGCGGCAGGCTTGCGTTGTCCCAACGCGATGGCAGCGTGACGAACCCGGGCACACTCTTCTGCGAAACGTTCGAGCATCTTCTGGTCGATGGCGGAAAAAGCGGCTGGTAACTGCGAAAACACTTCGAGAATTCCACCGATCGGCGCTTGGTTGTCATTCGTGTCGAACAGGGGCACGATGAGGATGGATCGAATACCCGGGAGGGCAGTGCCGAGGCGGGGATCCAAATCTGTATCCACGGAAAGCTGTGTCTGACGGGTCCGAAGACAAGCGCCAGCAAGACCATCTCGGGTGCTGACAGGCACGCCAATATCAGGAGCGAGGGGGCCGGTGGCGGCGCGGTAGATCATCTCATCGCCGCGGGCGAGGGCCAGGGCAGCGGCAGCAGCGCGGGTAGCTTCAGCGGCATGGACCACGATTTCGTTCAGCACCAGATCAAGCGCAAGGTCGGGAGGAAAACCGGCGAGGATGTGCTGCTCGAGGGTACGAGTTGGGTCGGGGTGCGAATCGTCAGGATGAACCTCGGACCTCAACATAGGTTGCGGAAGCATAATTGTTCCGGCAGACTGCGGCGATGCGGCGGACGCAGCGTCTAATGCGAGTTTCCCGCGAAATGGGGGGGAAGTCAATTGGAGACGGGGTCAGTCACTTCGTAATCCTCAAATTCATGCAAACAGAGCATTTGCTCAGCGGGACTCACCAGGCAAATACGCTACAACTGCCTTTCCGGGCCGATGGCGACTATACTGATCTCGAAGCTGCGCCGTGGGAAGTGTCGGTTGCATTGTGCAAGTACTTCCGCCGCAGATTATCTGATCACAACAATACAAAATTCTTATGTCCAAGTTTGCCGAACCGATGTCACGGCTGATCGACGAACTCAAGAAACTGCCCGGAATCGGCAGCAAGAGCGCGCAACGGCTGGCCTTTCACATTCTGCGGTCGAGCGAGGACGACGCCGAGGCCCTGGCCTCGGCCGTTCGCGACCTCAAAGCCAAGCTGCGTTTGTGCTCGGTCTGTAACAATATTACCGACATCAATCCCTGCGTCTACTGCAGCAGCCCTACCCGCAATCAAAAACTGGTCTGCGTGGTTGAGGAACCGACCAACATCGCCGCCATCGAGAAAACGCGGAACTATCACGGCGTCTATCATGTGCTCCATGGCTCTTTTTCACCGTTACATG
The DNA here is from genome assembly GCA_003134435.1 of Acidobacteriaceae bacterium. Classification (GTDB taxonomy): domain Bacteria; phylum Acidobacteriota; class Terriglobia; order Terriglobales; family Acidobacteriaceae; genus Acidiflorens. The sequence goes on along the minus strand of PLBE01000171.1, from coordinate 11,235 downwards.
GTGTCGGGCCTGAACAGCTGCGCATTGGCAATCTGTTAAGCCGTGTCGCGGCGGGCGAAATCGAAGAAGTCATCCTGGCCACCAATCCCACCGTCGAAGGCGAAGCCACCGCCTCCTACCTGGCCGATCACCTGAAGAGGCAGGGATTGCGGGTTACTCGCATCGCCATGGGAATTCCGGTAGGCAGCGATATCGAGTACACCGACGAGGTCACCATGCTGAAAGCCATGGAAGGCCGCCGTGATATGTAGATTGGCTTCGATCAGCGGCCATTTCAGTCCACAACCCCGTGCCTGACTTGGTCCCATGACCTTGACGGGCTTGGGCCACGCCCTTAAGATGAGTGCACTGTCTAATAATGATACACTCGGCCTGTTTGCACCACTGCGATGTTGCACAAATGGACTGCGGCGGCATTGGCATAGTGTATAAATTGAAAGACTCCCGGCCGTTCGGTTTTGTGGGCTTGAAGTCCATTCCCAGAGAAGTCTTCCGTGAAAATGCCGGCTTTCTTGCGCCCTCAACCATGGCGACTGGAGAATTGGATCGTCGAAGCATGAGTCCCGCTCGAGGGGGCGGTGCATGAAGAGAGAGGGCACGGGTGGTGAACCGCATCGGGCGGAAACGCCTGCCTGCGCGGAATCCGAGCCAGCGCGTCGCCGAAAGCCCTATCTGAAGCCAGCGTTCCGGTTTGAACGTGTGTTTGAAACCATGGCGCTGTCTTGCGGGAAGGTAACAACGACCCAGTTTCAATGCCGGTTCAATCGGAAGAATTCATAACCAGCCAGTTTCGGCAAGCACGCGAATGTCAAGCAACGACCCTGAGCGACTCGCGGGGGCTAGTTTCTCGCCGGTTCCGTTCCGGGCACGATTCCATCGGTCAGCAAATGCGCGGCAGGTGGTTTTTCGTCTTTTAGCCACACCCAGACAAATCCAAGCGGGCATGTTACCTAGGTCATCCTAGTTTCCCGTTTCTAGCTCCGGTCCGATACAGAACTTCTTTACAATTTAGGTGACATCCAGTCTCTGGGTGCGGGGCCAATACTGCTTCGACAGTGTCTACCTCAGGAATTGAGCTGAGCTGTAGCCCGGATGAGAGCCGGATGAGAGTTGGAGAGGAAGACTATGCGAGTGTGCGCATTTGCGTGGATCGGTGCGGCGGCTTGCTTACTCCTGCTGGGATTTCCGCAGTCTGGGCAGGCACAAATGGAGGCCGATTCTCCGGTCGAAACCAGCACCGGAAAAATGTCAGTTGGTTATCCGCAGGACTGGAGCTCAAGCCACCTGTTGATGCCGGGCACGCGACCGGAGGACGTGCTGGCGGCGGGAGACCGCGACCCGCGGCATGTTTACAATCTCGTAATGCGGCAAATGGCGGTCGAAAACTCGCACCCGGCTCCACCCATAACCATTGACAAATTGCGGCCTCCTCGCCGGGTCAAAATCGACTGGGCGGTTTCCTTGGAAAACGGGTACGTGCCCGAGGATCAGTTCCCCGCGAAATATCGCTTTAGTATCGGCACCGAGAGTTGCAGCGCCGACTACGTTGTCTTCGGCCTCACCGTGACTTCAGGCACGCAGGCTAATCTGGTCGGAATCAACAATCTTTACACGAACGCAAATCCGAAGTGCAACGGAGGATCGCCGTGGGTGGCATTCGCCTACAACACGGTCACCCAAAGCGGTGGCCAGATCCGTACTTCACCGGAGCTCTCCAGCGACGGAACCAAAGTCGCTTTCGTTGAGTCGACCAGCAGCGGTTCATACTTCCACGTTCTGGTGCTGCCCAATCCAATTCCGACGCCTCCAGCCCTTTCGATCGGAACGGTGTTGAGTCCGCAGACACCGACTTCGTGTACGAGCCCAACCACTCCGGGGTGCATGACCACCCTAGCCATCCAAAGCAGCGCCACCGACTCCAATTCCTCACCTTGGGTCGACTACAACTCGGACACGGCCTACGTGGGCGCCGACAATGGCTTGCTATACAAGATCACCCCAGTATTCGGTGGCGGAGCGCCTGCCCTGGTCAACGATCCAAATAACTGGCCCGTCACCGTCTCCACCGCGCCTACGAAAGTTCTGACCGCTCCAATCGTCGACACCACTACAGGACGGATCTTCATAGGCGATGGATACGGCTATCTGTATGCAGTCAGCCTGACCAGCCCGGGCAAGACTTACTCTGCCCTCCAATCCATCGGGTGGGTTGGACACGGAGCTGGCACCGGGCTGGTGGACTCGCCGATCGTGGTCAACGACGCCGCCAATCCTTCCGTCAATCAGGTATTCTCCTTTACCGGGTGCAGTTCCGTCATTGGCGTCGGTGGGGCGGTGAGTCAGATTGCGGCCAACTTCACCAGTTCCAGCACCTTCACTACCGTTGACATGGGATCGGGGACGGGTACCGGTAACTGCACTACCGGCAATGTCCACGCCGGGACTTTTGATAATGCCTTCTGGCTGAACGGGAGCGCGACCGGGCACATGATCGCCTGTGGATTTGTGCAGGGCTCGACCAAAAACAAACTGATTCCCTCGAACCCCCAGATCTATTTCTTTCCCTTTGCCGGTAATCTCATCACCAGCACCGGGGCGACCACGTTTGTGGTGGATAGTACGAAAGGGGACGAGTGTTCGCCGATGACTGAGTTCTATGACGGAGCGACAGACCGTCTGTTTTTCGGGGTAGGCAGTAGTTCGAAGGACGGATTCGTCGAGAGCTCAACGATTACAAGCTCATTGACCTCACCGAACTGCACCACCACTCCTACATCGACGTGCGTAACGGCTCCGAGCGCTCTCGGAGGTACCAGCGGGATCATCGTCGACAATCAGGTTACAAGCAATGGCGGTGCGAACATCTATTTCTCGACTCTGGCAGCGGGGTCGGTGAATGGGCAGCAGTGCAACGTGTCCGGGGGAACTGCGACTCCTTATTGCGCAGTAAAACTGACTCAATCGGGATTGAACTAGGGCGAATTGCGGAATTTTGTCTTCACCGAGGGCCGCAAGCACCCGGGCTGGAGTCGCGTTCGACGCCCATGCACCGGAGACTGTGCAACAGTTTGAAACTCCGGGGCGCGGACCGTCCGGAACTTGGCCAGCAGTTTCAGATCGTACTAGATTCTATACATCTTAATTATCTTTAACTTACAAAGATGTTCAAATCTATCGCACAAGGCTTGCCACTGGCCCCATAGTTGCTGCCGTTAGATCTGTCTCCTCGCTCCTTTTGTACGACGTTGCTGGCGAGAGGCGCAACAGCGAGCGTGAACCACGCCCGCGCGAATCTCCGAGCCAGCGCGCCGCGTTTGCGATGTAACCGCATCACAAACCGACGCTTCCGAAACCGGGCCAAACAGCCCGGTTTCTTTTTTGGGTAGAGGCGGACTCCATCAGCGGACCGATCGTTTCCGGTCAATCCGTCAGCCTGCGGCTTAGAATCTCAGTCACCTGCGGTGCCCGCGAGGAACGCATTGGCTTCTTCTGCCACCGCAACCAACCCCTCGGGCAAACTACCCCGATTGTATTGTGCCATGCGGTTTTTCCATTTGAGGAAATCCGTGATGCTCTCCGGTTCAATGCGGATCTCCACCCGCCGCAAACTCGCCAGCAGCAGATTCATCTCGTTCAGGAACCCAGCCTCGGAACGCAGGTTCCTCCCCGACGATCTTACTTTCTCGATCTCGCGCCCGCACACCTCTAGCAGTCCCCAACCCGTGGGAATTTCCTCGATCCGGATTAAACCGCGTGGCGCCAGGTAATAGCGCTCGCAGCCGACGCCGAGTTCCGGCTTTTGGCGGAAGGGCTTCTCGCGATCGGCCAGAAAATCTCCGCGCGATACCTTGCTTTCAACCAGCACGGAATGGCAGGCCTTTTTCCATCCAATGGCGTCCGGCATCTCGCCGCTGACGCACGCCTGCTCGCTCAGCACGACTCCGCAGCGATAGCGTCGCAGCCACCCTACCGCCATCGAGACTAGTTTCGCGTGAGTCATAATCGTATGGGTCACAAACAAAGTTTGAAACGGGATCGTGGTTCTGAGAAGTGTCAGAGTAGCTTCTGCACCCCGCTTGTGTCGGGACGGGCGCCCTCGCCCGTCCAAGCCCAGGCCAGCTCTGCAACAGCCAGAGCCGAACGGTGGATTCTCTATAGCTCTTAGGTGCCAGTTCGTCCCGTGGATCTTCCGCCACCAACCGCAGCCCTTAAAGTGCGCACCAGCACCGGCTGGCGCAGCACGGTTTCCAGTAAATGTCGCGCCGCGGCGATGTCTTCCGCCGATCGATCGAATACCGAGTATCCTGCCACACGCACCACTACGGAATGCTCCTGCAAACTCACCTCGAGCTGCGGCGCGTCGTGGTTCGCTTTCCCATTGAGCCCATGGCGTCCATGACTCATATCCAGCGCATTGGCCAACCGCAAAACGGCGGCCAGAGCCACGGCGATCGACCGATCTGGGAGTTCCAGAATCTGCAAGGTCTTTCGTCGCGGGTGCGGCAATGCTCCACGGTGATAACGCGCAACCACCGCCGCCAGTTCAAGGTCGCGCGCACTCCAGCCCAAAGGCCGCGCCAGCCCCTGGATCATGCGATAGGATCGCTTTTGGTGATCTTCCTGCCCCTTGGCTTTGCCCACGTCATGCATGAGGGCCGCCGCCTGCAGCACAGCTCGCGAGTCGTGCTTCCGATTTGACCCACCTCCATTGGGCACTTCATCAGCCTGGTCCGCAGCGCCGGTCGTGAGCAGGTTCGCGTCCCGCAGCCCATCGAACAAGAGCAGGGCCAACTGGGCCACGCGTTGGGAATGCGCGAAATCTGGATCGACGTATCCCGCCCACACTCGAAGCCGGCTCATCGCCGCCGCCTGCAGCTGCGGACCCGATGGCAAGACCGCCCGCCAGACGCGCCATAGCGACTCGCGGCCCACCATCTTCTCGCGATAACGCCCGATTCGCTTGACGCGCTCGGCGTTCAACTTGTCACGCCAGCGGTTTCGGCTTTCGAGATCGGGGAACGCACTCACATCGCTGGCGACGGCCATGGTCCACAGCACATCCAGATCATGCACCTCGCCCAGCACATCCTGAAGTTCCTTCAGATCATCGCCCCATAGCGCATGCTGGCGCGGCAGAAAATTTTCCACCGTGTAGCGAAAGCGTTTGATGCCAATGCGCAACTCGTGCCAACTGGCCTGCGACCGCGTCCGCAGAGCATGTTTGTGCAAATCGTAGGCGGCGGTCCACTTTTCGAGCGCCAGATGTAGATATACCGCGCTCCCCGGGCGTACCTGCGCAGCGCGCCGCGGAAGAGTTCTCGTCCACTGCCGCCATTGCTTGCGGTCAAACTGACCGAGATCTTTGAAGGCGTGCTGCTTGCATTCGGCTTCGCGCGCTCGCACGTGATTCAGCAGCTTGATGGCGGCCGGATCTTTGTCATCGCCGGCGCCGCTCAGCTTCTCGATCCACTCCTGCATCACCTGCATATCGCGCAGTTCACCCAGCGCCTGGAAAAGCCTCTTCCCCGATTTCTTCATATCCTTCCACGAAGAGTCGGGATCGATGGCCATCATGCCATCGGCGAGAGATCGGCAGCGCCGCAGCGCCACCCGAAGATCATGAACCGCTTCGGCGTCAAAACCGAGAGCCGCCCGGTCGCACTCCACGAGCACGCGCTCCATCCAGGCTCGGAGCCCGAGTTTCGGCTTGGCCGTCCTGGTCGTGATTACGATTGATGCCTTATTGGATGTTGCGTTGCCCTCTGCCAGAACAATGCTCCCCGAAATCCATGACTAGTGTACAGAAAAACAGTCACCAGGCTGGGGATTGGGCCAGGTTGCGAGAGCGTTCAACACCAGTGTTCACCGCAAGCGTTAACTACAGAGGATACGAAGTTTCACGAACGCGATGCAATATGGATGATCGAGCAGTCACTCGAGGAAACCGAACATTTTTCATGTTCAGGCGTCCTTGTGACGCTAGCCACCCCCGTGCCACTCTTCTTCACAATGCTGCGAGAAATGGTCATGCGAAAGATCGCGTCGATCCTGGTCATGATCGGCTTGTTCGCGATTGAATGCGCCGCCGTCCCGAAGCCCCACGTCATCACCTTCGGAAAATGGATTTCCGCCAAATGGCCGAACGCCACGGGACAGAAACTAATCGACTTGAAGGTGCGCCCTCTGTTTGTGGATACCCGGCTTAAGGAGTACACGACTGGAACACAGCATGAGCTGACCGATCGCCTGTTTGTCGTCCGGCGCGCCTTTCGCGTGAACGACGCCCTGCCCGCGGAAAGCGCGAATGCCAGCGGCCCACGCTGGCAGTGGCAGCGTGGCGGCTGGCTGCTGGTCGATCGCCTCACGGGACGTGTCTCCCAACTCAACCTGCCAGACTTTGATCCCTTCTATTCGACAGCCAGCTGGTATCGCGACTACATTGCGTATTGCGGCGTCTCCGACGATGGCAAGAAACTCTATGCCATCGTCTCCCAGGTGGGACGTAGAAAACCAATTCTGAAAAAGGATGCTGGCGAACCCGCCGGAGACGACGATCCCGACTCGGAGTGCCCGCCTCCTGTCTGGGAACGTACACCCATGCGCGTCACTTTCCAGCCCGACGACGATCAGAAATTGGTGTTCAACATTCGAAGCCGGGTGGTCGATGTAGTCAACGACGCCGAAGAACCGGATGAGTAGCGCTTCCGCCCTCGCTGACAACTAATAACTGACAATGGATTGGTGCCGTCAGTCTCCCACAGCCTCTGCCGGCAGGTCCTCGGCTACAGTCCGGGTCGAGACCTTCGCACTGGTCACCAGCACCACCGAAGCCACGATGATCGCGCTTCCCATCAGAATGTACCGGTCAATGCGCTCGTGCAGCACCAGCCATCCCAGAAACACCGCGACTACGGGATTGACGTAGGCGTAGGTGGACACCTTGGACGTCGGAACGTGCTGCAGCAGCCAGATGTAGGCGGTATATCCGATCCATGATCCGAAAACCACCAGATACAGGATTGCGCCCACTCCGCGGAAGGTCCAGTGCACGCTGGCGGGCTTCTCGACCAGCAGCGCAAAAATCAAATTCGCGATCCCCGCAAAAGTTACTTGCCAGGCTATGGCGCTAAATGGATCGGCAGCAGCAGTCTGCCACTTTTTCGAAAGCACCGAACCAAAGGCCCAACTGAGGGATCCGAGTTGCAACGCCAGAGACCACCAGAGTTCACGATGCCCAAGCGCATGGGCTTGCCCCACCGATGGACGAAGATCAGGCCAGATGAGGACGACAACTCCGACAATTCCGATCGCTAGTCCGATCTTGCCGCGCTGCGAGATATGATGGTCGCCGAGCAGAAGGCTGTCGAGCACCAGAAACCACAGCGGCGAAACCGCAATCAGCAGCGCGGCCAGGCCGGTGGGAACGATCCGCTCGGCGTACGAAAGAGTGAGGTTGCCACCCATCAGAAGCAAAATGCCGACAGCTGCCAATCGGCTCAGTTGGAGCATCGAGAAGCGAATGCGGTGTCCGCTAAGCGCGCAATATGCGAGCATCACCGTGCCCGCAATCAGGAAGCGCGCGGCACACATTGCGCCCGGAGGAATCTGCTCGACCGCGATGCCGATGCCGAGATACGTCGAGCCCCAGAAGACATAGACGAGTCCAAAGGCAAGAATTACCTTCCAACGGATTGGGGTCGCAACGCTGTTCATTGAAATGACAGGAATGGAAAAGTCAGAATATCAGAGCCAGAGACGATGTCTGTTTTATTGCGAAGCGCCGTTCAGCAGGTTGCGCAAAACCGCGACTTCCGCCTCCATGCCCGTGCGCAGTGCCGGATCCGCGTCCGGGGCGAAATAAGGGGAGTGATTGGACGGAAGCTGAGTACCCGCATTCTTGCTTTCGGCATACTTCCGGGGGTCTGCGCCTCCCAGGCTCATGTAGAGCGAGGGAACGCCCTGTTCAATGAAGAAGGCGTAGTCCTCGGAAGGCGTGATCGACTCGGTGGCAATCACGTTGCCTTTGCCCAATGCTGCTTCGAGTGGGGCTCTAAGCCGTTGCGCCAGTGCCGGGTCGTTATAAACCGAGTCGGTGAACTCGTAGTGCTCGATCAGAGGCTCCTGCGGCGCGCCCCCGGCCAGCGCTTCGGCTTTGGCGATGCGGGTGATCGCCGCTAGAACCTGCTTCCGCACATCCGCTTTGTAGGTCCGCACGGTCAAGCCCAGTTCCGCATGGTCAGGAATGATGTTGTTTTTCGTGCCGGCCCGCACGTAGCCGACAGTTACGACGGCCATCTCTCCCGGCTTCACCTCGCGCGAAACGATAGTTTGCAGAGCGAGAATCGTTCGGGCGGCAATCACAATGGGGTCGATGGCCGACTGCGGCGCGGAACCATGTCCGCCTTTGCCGTAAATTGTGATCCGCAAGGAATCGGCATTCGTATTGTAGATGCCTGGAGTGATCCCAACTTCTCCAGCGGGAAGGTCGTTGCCGACGTGAAGAGCAATGCCCACGCTTGGCTTCGGAAAGCGCGTGAACAGGCCATCGTCGATCATCCTCCTGGCCCCGGAGATCGTTTCCTCGGCTGGCTGGCCAATCAGCATCAGAGTGCCGTGCCAACTCTGCTGGCTATGCGCCATGATGGCGGCTGTCCCTGCCAGCGCCGCCATGTGCAGATCATGGCCGCAGGCATGCATGACTGGCACCTCGCGTCCGGAGTCGTCCTGGGCATGGACTTTGCTCGCATACGGCAGCCCAGTCTTTTCTTCGACGGGTAGCGCGTCGAGTTCGGTACGCAGCATGACCGTGGGCCCCACCCCATTTTCGAGAATGGCGACAACGCCGGTGCCGCCGACTCCTTCCGTGACGGTATAGCCCAGGCTGCGCAAACGAGCGGCAAGTTTGGAAGCGGTCTGGATCTCGTGCGACGACAGTTCAGGAGTCCGATGAAGATCAATATACAAGTCGTGGGCCGCCGGGTAGACAGCTTCCACTTCCTCGGAAATTGTTGGGGTCTGCGCCCCGATGGAAACAGCCAGCGACAAAAACAGAAACAGCGTTACCGTTTTCATGTTCATCGCATGATATCCAGCGCTGGCGGGCACGGCAAGCCGCGATCGGCAGCGGCCGGGACTCTCGCAGCTAACTTGCTTGATCGTAGCTCAGTCGGCGTGCTGCCGTTCCACCGACCACATGTGGGCCGCGTCCTTTTCCAGGGGATACAGATGCACCATCCAGTTAAAGATGATGGGATGAAATTCTCCGCCGGCGGCGTCGCATTCTTCCTTCGTCGCGATCGATCCTCTCAGGCCGAATTTCGGATTCGCTCCCAGCATTTCCCCTCTGTGTCCTTCGGGCGCTTTGCAGAAATTCACATGCTCGTGCCATTGCGCGATGCTGAGCGGAATACGCTGATTCAAGTCTTCTTCCGTAAAACGCTTGGGAGCCGTATACATCACTCCCACCAACCGGTATCCGTCGCCATTCTTTTCGTAGAGCAACGAGGTCGGATGTTCGGGGTTAAACTGACCGGCCGCCTCGAATGCATACTCGTAATTTGTGAAGTGGTACTGCTTCTGCGGCACTTCGGGGTGAAAAATCTTGAAGCCCGCGTTGAGCGCAACCTGGTAGTCTTTATACTTTTCCATCACTGCCCGCGCCACGTCCGCGACCTTCTGCGCCTTCTCCGCGTCACCGGGTTGCGCCGGGCGCAGCGCCGTCATTTTCATGTGCGGGCCCATATCCATGCGGCCTTCCATCGAATGCATGGCATGCATACCGGCGTCCGAGTCTTCCGCGGAATCATGGGCTGAGACTTTCGACATGTCGTGCCCAGGCATGTTCATGCCCTTCATGTCTTGTGTTGAATTTTGTCGCGCAAAACAGAGCGCTCCCAAAAGACAAAACAGAGCCGGCAAATGCTTCATAGCTTCCCCCGCACGGCCTTATTGTACCAACCTGCTCAAACTTCGTTCTTGGCTAGGCAGCCGACCACATACACATCTCGGCGAGTATCTTGCCCGCCGCCTCGGTACCCGAGCGTACGCAGTCGGGAACGCCGATCCCGTTATATCCATTACCCGCGAGCGCCAGACCGGGAAGTTTCTGGCGGAGCGCCTCGATGCGCTGCAAGCGTTCAAGGTGCCCAACCGAATATTGCGCCATGGCGGACTTCCATTTGTAGACGCGGGCAAACAGGGGTTCGACATTCAGAGCAACGCCAACGATCTTGCGCAACTCGACGCGAACGATTTCGAGAATTTCCTTTTCGCTCGCTTCCAGAATAGCCTCGTCGCGCGCGCCTCCGAGAAAGCAGCGAACCAGGGCGCGATTTTCCGGTGCGCGATGCGGAAATTTATTGTGGACAAAAGTCGCCGCCAGCATGCGATGGCCCTCACTTCGTGGCACCAGAAATCCGAAGCCCGGGGGCAGTCCGCGCCGCACTTTTTCATCGTAACCGAGCGTGACCGTTACCGAAGAACTGTAGTTGATCTCGCCTAATTCTCGGGCCAGGTCCTGATCCGCGCTTTGCAATACCCCCGCGGCGGCATGGGTTGGAATCGCGATGATTACGGCGTCGAAGTGGTCCGTCTGGTACCCAGCGGAAACCGTCCAGCCATTGTCCTGGCGGATCAGCGACTGCACCAGCGACGATGTGTTGAGCGCTCGCGCATCCAACCGCGCGACCAGGGCATTCACCATCTGCTGCATGCCGTCCTTCAGCGAACTAAAGAGCGGGCGCGCCGGCACGCTCGCCGCTGCGCCCATTTTCTTGCGCGCCTTGAGCATGGCGCGGCCCAGGCTGCCATGCTTCGATTCCATGTCAGCGAAGCGAGGCAGCACCGCGCGCACGCTTAATCCCGTAGCCTCGCCGCCATAAACTCCCGAGAGCAACGGATCGGCAAGCAACTCGACCATCTCGGGGCCGTAGTGCCGCTTCACCATATCAGCAACGGTCTCGTCCTCGGAAGCTCTGCGCGGCGGATGGAACCACTCCGCCGCCATGCGAATTTTTGTGCCCCATGAAAAGAGCGGCGACAGCACGGTGGGCATGATCTTGGTCGGCACCATGAACATGAGTCCGTCGGGCATCACCACTAATTGACCCCGGGCAACAATGTAGGTCTTGCGCTCCGAGTCGTTCGACCCGATCAGTTGTCCAGCCAAACCGATCTTGCCGCAGAGTTCCGCTGCCCAGGGCTTTTCCGTGAGAAAGGAATCGGGGCCGGCCTCGA
>PLBE01000162.1 GCA_003134435.1 Acidobacteriaceae bacterium | reverse complement strand
CCTGAAGGAGTTGAGGCCTTCGTTTTGGATCTCGATGCCAGAAGACTTCCATAACCTTACCTCGCTTCGCGCTTTCCCTTCCGGTTTTTTCCGTCGCCGTATTTCGTCTGCGGCATGCACAATGCACCGGCGCGCACATCCTGCGCTTCCCGCGAACCGACCCGGGAATGGCAAAATCGCCGGGCGATGCCCACAAAACGGCTCGAGTCCCGAAAATCACGATCAAGGAGATTCCTAANNAGAATTCTGGTGCCATTGGACTTCAGTTCATCCAGCGACGCCGCGCTCGAAACCGCATCCGACCTCGCCCAGCACTTTCACGCCGAAATCTTCCTGCTGAATGTTATCCCCATGCTTCCCATGGGCACAAAAACTGTTTCCTTCCCTGAGACCGAGTATCTTCACAAGGCAGAGAACGACGCAAAGCGGCAATTGACTGCGTGTGACGCCTCACTGGTTACCAAGGGGATTAAGGCCACTTCAACGATTGAGATTGGCAACGACGTGGCGGGTAATATCATGCTGGCTATAAAACGTGAGCATATCGACATGGTCGTGATTTCCACCCACGGCATCTCTGGCTGGCGCCCGCTGGTTTTTGGCTCGATCGCAGAACAGGTGGTCAAACGCGTGGAGTGTCCGCTTTTGCTGCTGCGCTCTGTCAAGCCAGATGGCGTTGTTGCGCGGGAGACGCAATCCTGATGGCAATTGATTCGAGTACGACCGGCCAGCCAGGACCAAAATCGCCCTGGTTCGGAATTGGAAGACTCCTGTTTGTAGTTATCTTGGTAATCCTCTTTTTTCTACTGGGGCAGAGCATGTTGCGGCATCGCTTCTTTAGAGGCGGCTCGGTCAATCGGAACGGCTCTCTCCGACCATAGAATCTGGTGAAAAAGTCTTGCTATGAAGTTGTAATGCGTAAGCTCACTCTCAAAGTATTTTTTGACGTTGCAGTAACCAAGCCGGATTACGAACTTCGGAATGGAAATGGGCATAATGAATAAAATTCTCCTTCCAGTTGATGTTCCTAACGCCAAGCTCAAGGCGGTTCGTCAAGCCGCATTCTTGGCTCGCCATTTTCATTCCGAGATCATACTGCTGCATGTGGTAGCGCCAATGAGCTATCCAGTCGGCACCGTAGAGATTGGGTATGAACTCACCGGGGATTTGCATGCGGAAATCATCAAGCGGGCACAGAAAGACTTGGATCAATTACTGGGGTCCGAACTCAATGGAATTGCAGTCAGACCCTTGTTGCTCAAAGGAGATCCGGCCCTTCAAATCGCGCGGACCGCTCGCGACCAAAACGTGGACTTGATCGTACTGTCGACGCATGGCCATGGGGTGTTTTACCGCTTCCTGCTGGGCTCGGTGGCGGCGAAAGTGCTGCACGAGAGCGCTTGCCCGGTTTGGACCGACGCCCACCTGGAGGAAGCGCCAGCAGGCAAGTTCGGTATTTACAGCGTTGTTTGCGCGGTTGACTTGAGTCCGCACAGCCGGAACACAGTGTTGCGGGCAGCGCAGATAGCCGAAGAGTTTGGTGCGCAGCTCACCCTAGTTCATATCACCGGTGGGGTAGAGATTTATGGGCCCGGAACGCCCCATATCGTTCCCGAGTGGAAGGCAGAAGTCGTCGGCTATGCCACCCGGGAGATCGCCAAACTTCAGGAAGATCTGGGCACTAAAGCCGAAGTGATCATTGATAGTGGCAATGTCTGCAAGCTGCTGAACCGCGCCGTGGACCAGACAAAGGGAGATGTTCTCGTTATCGGGCACATGCCTTCCGGCGGTCATTTGGGGGAAAACGGGAGTGGCTATGCGATCATTCGCGAGTCGCACATCCCGGTGCTAAGCGTGTGATGGTCCAACGATCCGGGGCACAGCGCGATAGGCGAGTGAGAGTAACGCGCAAGCTTGCCGCCGCGGGCGGAGTACCGAAGTCAGGGCATGAGGAGCGTCTTTTCAGGACAGAAGACGGTACGGGCACGAGGCCTTAACTGCGGCCTGGACAGGGAGGTTCGAAGGTTCGAAAGGGATTCGATAGCAATCTTCGACCGGATCCCCATAACCAGTGCCAGTCTACGGTTGGTTGGCCCCTGACTCTGCGCGACGGTGCGCCAGAGCTTCCCGCGCCCTCGATGGTTTGGCCTTCCCCAGCAACATGCATCGCACCGTACGGAATCTCATGCCCAGCCCCTTGCGCTTGGATTGTACCCATCCCATCCACGACAACCTAGATGGAGCGCCTTTGCCTAGATCTGTGCGCTTTCCGGATATGGTTAGCCGTCTTTTCATCTCAAGACATGTGAAGTCGTCCGCGGAAAGCAGGATGATCGGCTGGTTGGGAAACTGTTGCTTGATATGGCAGGCTACGGCCTCTGCATCCATGCCTTCCTGTTCGTACTCCAGCAGAACCGCAGCCACCGACGTTTCCTCCAACACCTTCATCGCAGTATCGCTGCTCGCCGCGATCTTGACCGAATAACCATGAGATTCTAGAGTCGCTTTGCGAAGCTCTAACATTTGTGGACGGTCGTCGATGCACAACACAGTGGGGGAGCCCATTGCCAAATCTCCTCTTTCGATAGTTACAAGCAGTATTCGGCTGAATGCCGGTCCTATGCGGCGACTGTCTTTGCCTTCCGTTGCGTTACCTCCGACTCTGCTTGCAGCCAATCGTCTAGTTCGTGCTGATCGTCTCTGCCGCGTTGCTCGTACAGTTCGTAGGCACGACAACGGATTTGCTCTTGAATATGACTGGTGGATTCGGTTGTTTGGTCGATTGTCCTTAGCGGAGGGCGCTTTGTGATCGTAGGCTTCATTGTGATGTCACTCCTTTGCAAGTAATGGTTGACGGCCTCTGTTGACGCTCCCTTGCCGCCCCCGGCTATGCAGCTTGAACCTTCGCCAATAGCCAATTCTTGGGTACCGAGTGAAACATCAGTTCGTCTTCAGCGACGGTAAAGTCGATTTCGCAGCGCGGGCACGTGAACTCCCATGGCTCGGCATGGTCACGTCCCACGCCATCCATTGATCTGTAGGCAAACGCCAACTCACCGCAGTCGGGCATCGGACAACTCGACCCTGCCGCAACATCATCGTGCTCGTCCCAGTCATCTGACACGGTGTCCCTCTTTCAACCGCGTTTTTACACGACCTCCGAAGTGCTCTGGCAAACAGGAACTAACGCCACGGAGCAACAGCCCTCTTTCTCGATTTGCCGAGGTAAGGGCGACACCATCAGGAACGCCACGAATCGGCTCTGGGAGCAATACTGGAATCACGCTCCCGTCTTCGCTGAGGTGCAATGTCATCGTTGACGAGCAGCGATAGCAAAGCCAGAAGTATTCCACTCGGTTGGATTTCGAACGGAGCGCCGGATCACTTTCGAGGCGAAAGAGTCTTCCGTCTTCCAGATAGCGAAACGAAGCAGAACACGAAGCATTGGCACACTTGGCGAGCATCATTATGCTCCGAAAGACTCAAGATGCTGGGATTGTTGGCAGTCTTCGTGAACCGCCCTGCCGTTGTCATCGGTTGGCGTGTTGTTGGTGAGCCATACTGGCTTTCGGCAGATGGCGCAAGGGTAGGTGAGTTGTGAGTAGTTCTTGGCGGTAAGCAGCTCTGCGAGCGTGACTGTTCCACTCATTGGACGGTTTTCCTCTCTGATTGGGGATTGTGCGCCGAGGTACGAGTTGAAGCATGTTCACAATTGACCAATCCCTATCTCATATTGGCATCCCGCAGAAGTTTGGTCCGCCGTTCTTCGTATTCCTCACTTGTGATCTCCCCGGCGGCATATCTCCTTTTCAGGACCTGCAAAGGCGATTGCATTTCCCGGTAGGTAGTCCGCCTCACC
>PLBE01000255.1 GCA_003134435.1 Acidobacteriaceae bacterium | reverse complement strand
TTATCTTGGAGCATCTACAAAACCGCTCTCCATCGTTGACACCTCCTCACCACGATGTTATTTTGATTAGTTTTAGGAACGGCTCTTCTTCCAGCAGTATCGGCCAGCAGGATCAGCCAAAATCATCAGGGACTTGGTCGTGAGTTCGATCAGCCGATAACAATTTAGTCAGAATTCGGAAATAAAAGATCAGCGCAAAATGGAACAGACACTCCGACAACTAGGCGATTTACTGCTCGGAGCCGTACCCACGGTCATCCTTCTGACCACACTTTATATCCTCTATACTCTGATTCTCCATCGACCGCTCGCCGCCGTGCTCGCTGAACGTCGCAGCCGGACTCGGGGGGCGATGGAAAAGGCGCGCGCTGACATCGCCGCTGCCGAAGCCCGTACCGCCGAGTACGAGCGGCGTGTCCGCGAGGCTCGCCAAAAGGTCTTCAAGAATCAGGAGGCTCGGCGCCAGCAAGCCACCCAGGCTCGTGCCCTTGCGGTTCAGGAAGCGCGCGCCCGGGCCCAGGAGCAGGTGAAGCAGGCGCGCGCCTCCATGGAAGACGATAAACAGCAAGCTATGTCGAAGCTGCAATCCGACGCCGCCCGCCTTGCCACCGACATCGTCCGCACTGTTCTGCGCCCGTTGGCATCCCCCACCCAGGTCGGTGGCCAATGAAAATCGGCAAGCAAATGGATAGACAGGTGTGTGCCAAGCGCAGGTCGGCGCCTCTGCAAATGGGGTTTGTCCTGCTCGCGCTCTTCGCCTTCGCGTGGGTCGTTCCATCCCGAGGCGACGCCCAGGAGCTATCCGCGACTCAGCCCTCCCAACAGGCTTCTGCCGCACCCGACCACAAAACTATCGGTGGAGAACTCGCTGAGGAGACCCGCGAGGCCACTGGAGCGGACGAGGAAGAGAACGCGAGTCTCAAGCACTCCGCCATGGTCCAGTTGCTGGCCCGCAAGACCGGTCTGTCCGTCCATCAAGCCCATCTCGCAGCTCTGGCTCTCAACTTCCTAATTATCGTCGTCATCGTGTTCGGGGCGGGGCGTAAGTTCTTGCCCGCCATGTTTCGCAGTCGTAGCGCGTCCATCCAACATGCTCTGGAGGAGGCCCGCGCCGCCAGCCAGGATGCCAATCACCGCTTATCTGACATAGAGAATCGTTTGCGCCAGCTTGACGTCGAAATCGGTCGCATGCAGGCCACCGCCGAATCCGAAGCCAATGCCGAGGAAGCCCGCATACAGAAGGCTGCCGAAGAGGATTTACGTAAAGTGATCGTAGCCGCCGAACAGGAAATCGCCTCTGCCGCCAAACAGGCCCGCCGCGAATTGAGTACTCATACTGCCAGCCTGGCCATCGCGCTCGCCCGTCAGCAGATCAACGTAGATTCCAATACCGACCAGGTTCTGGTGCGCACGTTTGCCGCCAAGCTCGCCTCGCGTGACGACAACGGCGGAAAGGACGGCCGCTGAACATGGCCTCCGTGGTGGGTGCCTACGCCCGCGCTTTCGCCGATGTTGCCATGACCCCGAAGAATCAACTCGATCCCGCGCGCTCTCTCGCGGAATTGCACAGCATCGATGCGCTGCTCCACGAAAGCGATCAGTTGCGGCGCGTGCTCGAAAACCCGTCCATTCCCGGAGACCGCAAACGAGCGGTGCTCGACGCGATCACTGCGCGCCTGGGTACGACTAGACAGGTTCGGAATTTTCTAGCCGTGCTAACCGACCACCGAAGGCTTTCGCTCTTCAGTGAAATCCTGCAACATCTGGAGCAGGAATTGAACGATCGCCAGGGATTCGCCGAGGCCCAGGTAAGCACCGCGCGCATCCTGAGCGATCAAGAGAAGCAAATGCTCGAATCCGAAATCACAAGATTGACTGGCAAAAAAGTAAGAGCCAAGTACGAACAAGACGCCTCCTTGATGGGAGGAGCAGTGGTGCAAGTAGGCAGCACCATTTATGACGGCTCGGTAAAGGGCCAGTTGGAGAAAATTCGCGAGCGATTGGTGGAAGGATGACCGCCGCTAGCAAGCAGAATGGTCCGCAGGCAATTCCCGGAAAGTAGGCTGCGCGCACCACGAACAACCAACGACTTTTATGGCACAAATCAAAGCAGACGAAATCACCCAACTGATCCGCGAGCAAATCGAGAACTACGAATCGAAGATCGCGGTCGATGAAGTCGGCACTGTCATCACTCTCGGTGACGGGATTGCCCGTGTCTACGGCCTCGATAAGGTTATGGCCGGAGAACTTCTCAGCTTTCCCCACGGTGTCGCCGGTATCGCTATGAACCTCGAAGAAGACCAGGTGGGCGTGGTCATCCTGGGCGAATACACCGAGATAGAGGAGGGCGACGAAGTCAAGCGCACCGGCCGCATCATGAGCGTCCCCGTAGGCGAGGCCCTGATTGGCCGCGTGGTGAACTCGCTCGGCCAGCCCATCGACGATAAGGGTCCCATCGCCACCGATAAATTCATTCCCATCGAGCGCCTTGCTCCCGGAGTCATTGCCCGCCAACCCGTGCGCGAGCCCATGGCCACGGGACTCAAGGCAATCGATTCCATGATTCCCATTGGTCGCGGCCAGCGCGAACTCATCATCGGCGACCGCCAAACTGGCAAGACCGCCGTTGCCCTCGACACGATCATCAACAACAAGGGCAATAACCTGATCTGTATCTACAACGCCATCGGCCAGAAGCGCTCGTCGATTGCCCAGGTGGTAAAAATTCTGGAAGATGCTGGCGCCATGGAATACACCATCGTAGTGGCCGCATCCGCATCCGAACCTGCTCCCATGCAATACATTTCGCCCTACGCGGCCTGTGCCATGGGCGAGTTTTTCCGCGACTCGGGACGGCACGCTCTCTGCATCTACGACGATCTTTCGAAGCACGCCGCTTCCTATCGTGAAATTTCGCTCCTGCTCCGCCGTCCTCCCGGCCGCGAAGCCTATCCCGGAGACGTTTTCTATCTCCACTCGCGTCTGTTGGAGCGCGCTGCCAAATTAAGCAACGAGAACGGTGGAGGATCGCTGACCGCGCTCCCCGTGATCGAAACACAAGCGGGCGACGTTTCCGCCTACATTCCGACCAACGTGATTTCGATTACCGACGGCCAGATTTATCTGGAGACTGACTTGTTCAACCAGGGTGTCCGCCCCGCTGTGAACGTAGGACTTTCCGTGAGCCGGGTCGGTGGCAGCGCCCAGATCAAAGCCATGCGGCAGGTCGCCGGAACCCTGAAACTGGAGCTCGCCCAGTACCGCGAGCTAGCTGCTTTCGCGCAGTTCGGCAGCGATTTGGACAAGGCCACACAACAGCAACTCAATCGCGGCAAGCGGTTGGTCGAACTCCTGAAACAGGCTCAGTTCAGCCCCCTCCCGTTCTCCAAGCAGATCCTGATCATTTTTGCCGGCACGAGCGGGGTGTTGGACGACATTCCGGTCGAGCAGGTTCGAGACTTCGAGAAAGACCTGTACAAGTACGTGGACACTACGAACCCCGGCCTGCTCAACACCATCATGGAGAAGAAAGTTCTGGACGACAACCTGAAAACACAAATGTCTAGAGTAATCAAAGAAGCAAAACAGCAGTTCGTGGATGCAAGACAAGTGGTAGCGAAATAGCAAGGCCTCGGTTCCCAGGTAACCCAAAGGCTGGGAGACTTGAACGGAGACCTGAGCACTGATTCATGGCAAACATTCTCGACATCCGGCGCCGTATTCGCAGCGTGGTTAACACGCGGCAGATTACTAAGGCCATGAAGACCGTCTCCGCCGCCAAATTGCGCCGCGCGCAAGAGGGCGCGATGGCTGCGCGTCCCTACTCGCAGATGCTGACCAACGTTCTAAAATCGCTGGTCTCGCGAGCCGACATCTACGATCCGGTCACTGGAGAACCTCGCCATCCCCTACTCGCCGAGCGCGAGGAAAAAAGTGTCCTCCTGATCGTAGTCACTGGAGACAAGGGTCTGGCGGGGGCGTTTAACACCAACATCCTCAAGCTGGTTTCAAAGTTCATCCAGTCCAAGCCGGACGAGAATATCGACGTTGAGTGCATCGGCCGCAAAGGTCGCGACTTCATGCGTCGGCGCTACCCCGTAGTCGCGGAGAAGCCTTCTATCGAAGTCGCTGTCAATGGAGAGACGGGCGTCCCACCCGCCAGCCAGGATGCTGAAGTTGCGTCAAAGCGTGCCGGCCGGGTCCAGATCACAGGCGAATACGTTGGCGTGCTCGGCAAAGTCGACCATAATTTTGCCAACACTCTCAGCGAGAACATTATTGCTCGCTATTGCCGGGGTGAAATCGACGCCGTCTACATCCTGTTCAACGAATTTAAGTCGGTGATTGCCCAGCGTCTGGTGGCCGAACGCCTGCTCCCCATTAAGGAAATCGGAGAGGTCGATATCCAGATGGCCGAAGAGGCGTCGCTGGAAGAACGCAAACAGAGAATCGAAGCGGCCAAGACGGCAGGCGTGGGGATGCGCCCCCCCGATACCAGCGCTGCGGATGAGGCCGCTGCTAAATTCGCGACCATGCCCGTAGACTACATTTACGAGCAGCCGCCCCAGCAGCTTTTCGAGGGAATTCTCCCCAAGTACGTGGGTATCCAGATTTTTCATGCGCTGCTCGAGTCCGTAGCCGCCGAACACGCCGCCCGTATGACGGCGATGGATGCGGCAACCAGCAATGCCAGCGATATGATCGATTCCCTGACGCTGATCATGAATCGGGCGCGCCAAGCCAAGATCACGAAAGAAATTATAGAAATCGTAAGCGGAGCAGCAGCGCAGTAAGAACAGCAATCGACCCAGCACTTCGAGACTTATCTATGTCAGAAAATATCGGACACGTAATCCAAATCGCCGGCCCCGCCGTAGACGTACAGTTCACTGAAACGGCCATGCCTCCCATCTACCAGGCCCTTAAAGTAGTTAGCGACGGCTTTACCGTGCCCTCGCCCATCAACGTCATCCTCGAAGTGCAGCAACATCTGGGCGAAGGCCGGGTACGCTGTGTCGCGATGGAAGCAACCGACGGTATGGTGCGCGGAATGAAAGCCATCGATCAAGGTGGACCCATCTCGGCGCCGGTGGGTCGAGGCACGCTCGGCCGGGTGATGAATGTCATCGGCGAACCGGTCGACAATCTCGGCCCCATCGCCTGCGAAAAAAGAATGCCCATTCATCGCCTCGCGCCCGCTTTCGATGAACAATCGACGACTGCGGAAATGTTTGAGACCGGAGTGAAAGTAATCGACCTGATCCAACCCTTCCTGAAAGGCGGAAAGATCGGTCTTTTCGGTGGCGCCGGTGTCGGCAAGACCGTAGTCATCATGGAGTTGATCAACAACGTGGCCAAGCAGCATGGTGGCTTCTCGGTTTTTGCCGGTGTGGGCGAGCGCACTAGAGAAGGCAACGACCTCTGGCTGGAGATGACCGAGTCCGGCGTAATCAAGCCCGGTAAACCTGCTGAGTCCAAAGCCGCGTTGATCTACGGCCAGATGACTGAGCCTCCCGGCGCCCGTCTAAGAGTCGCACTAACCGCTCTTACTGTAGCTGAGTTTTTCCGCGACGAAGAAGGCAGTGACACGCTCCTGTTCATAGATAACATCTTTCGCTTCACCCAGGCCGGTTCCGAAGTCTCCGCGTTGCTTGGCAGAATGCCGAGCGCCGTTGGTTACCAGCCCAACTTAGCGACAGAGATGGGTGAGTTACAGGAGCGCATTACTTCGACTAAGAGGGGGTCTGTAACTTCGGTGCAGGCGATCTACGTGCCCGCCGATGATCTGACGGATCCGGCGCCGGCGACCACGTTTGCTCATCTTGACGCTACGACGGTGCTTTCGCGTGCACTCACGGAGATTGGAATTTATCCGGCGGTTGACCCGTTGGCCTCCACTTCACGCATTCTCGATGCTCGAATTGTCGGGCAAGATCACTACGATGTGGCGCAGATGGTGAAGAAGACGCTGCAGACCTATAAAGATCTGCAGGACATCATCGCCATTCTCGGTATCGACGAGCTTAGCGAAGACCAGAAGATTACCGTGGCTCGTGCCCGGAAAATTCAAAAGTTCCTTTCCCAGCCGTTCTTTGTCGCCGAGCAATTCACCGGCACTCCGGGACGCTACGTGAAGATCGCCGACACGGTGAAGGGTTTCCGAGGCATCGTGGAAGGGAAGTACGACGACATTCCGGAGCAGGCGTTCTACATGAAAGGGACGATCGAAGAAGTGATCGAGACAGCCGAGAAGATGAAGGTCGCGGCGTAGAACGACACGAACGAACCAATGTCCAATACCTTCCAACTCGAAATCGTAACTCCCTCCCGGCTTCTGGTGAAGGACGCGGCGGAAGAGGCGCAGATCCCGGGCCTGAGCGGCTACCTTGGCATTCTTCCCGGACATGCTCCGCTGATTACCGAACTTGCTGTCGGCATGATTACGTACAAGGCGAGTGGCGCGACGCATAGGCTCTCGGTAGCCTGGGGATTTATGGAAGTGCTACCCGACAAAGTGACGATTCTAGCGGAGGCGGCAGAGCATCCCAACGAAATTGACGTAGAACGCGCACAAAAAGCCAAAGACCGCGCCGAACAGCGTCTGAAGAGCGGAGATGCTCAAGTGGATTACCCGCGTGCCGAAGACGCATTGCAGCGCGCGGAAACACGGTTGAACGTGGCCAAGGAAAAGTAGTCTTCTCTCCGTGGGAATACATCCGCAGGCGAACCATCCAAGCGCAATGAACACGAAACCAGTGTGCGTGCATTCCAATTCCAGGATTCTCGGCGATCACGTCTTACTGCGTCCTGGTATTCGCAACGTCACTAGTTTCGACGACTTAGATGCAAGAAAGCGAGCCGGACATTATCCAAGTGACGGTACTAACTTCGTCACTCAATATCGTCCGGCTCACTGAGTCAGCTGCTCGCTATCGCTATTTCTTATCCTTATCTTTCTCTTTTGGAGGAGCTGCCTTCTCCTGTGGAGGTTTGGCCGGCGGTTGGGGCTTCGCTTGCCAGTTCTTATACTTGGCTTCTTCGTCTCGCGCCTGGCTCTCGCTCTTCGGCTGCACGGGAGGCGCCGGTCTTGCTTGCGGATGCGACCATCCCTGTTGCGCGTTAGGTTGCGGTCTTGCAGCTTCTGGAGCTGCGGGCTCGGGACGCCCCTGAGCCTGCGCACTGGGCCGCGGCGCTTGCAACTGTGGATTGGGCTTTGGTTGCACCGGACGCTGAACCGGCGGTGGAGCCGTCGGGTTCACCGCTGGCTGCTGCCGGTTCATTGGCTGGCTAGAGTTGACGGGTTGGCTCACCGGGCGCTCGTTTACCGGACGAACGGCTGTCGCCCCCGCGGGACGAACGAGCAGCTTGTCCTGCCGCTGCTCGAAGGGCACAGGAGGCGCTGCGGGAGCGTGCTGAGCCACGACTTGCCGGCTTACAACTGCCCGCGGAGGCGCAGCCGTGGTCGGCTTACCCGATCCCATCACACTGCTGTGGACGGGCTCAACGCCGCTCATGTGGCTCACCGGGACCGACGCGATATCGCGCGCCTGTACCGTCACCACGTTGTGGGCTACCGGGCGCGCATTCACAAAAGTATCGCGCGATACAGCCGTTACAGCCGTAGTCTGGTTGACATAGGTGATCCGATTCACGTTGTTGACATTAGTCGTCGTGTACGTGTTGTAGACGTTGGTCACCTGCGTGACATTCACCACTGTGTTTGTAACATTGACCTGATTCACGTATGCGCGGCTCACGTGATAGGCCGGGACAAATACTTCGCCCGGTCCGAGGGGGAACCATGCCACGCCCACGCCTCCACCGAAGTGGAATCCAGCCGCGCCGCCCACAAACGCAACCAATGCCGGCGCATATACCGGATGCGCGGCGACTGGCCCGGGCACCCAGGCCCAGCCGCCTCCGATCGCGACCCAACGGCCGTAGTGAAAAGGAGCGAATCCCCAGGACGCATCATCGACCCAAGTCCATCCCCAGGGAGCGACCCACGCCCAATGTCCATAGCGGTAGGGTGCCCAACCCGCCGGAACATTCGTCGGATACCACACCGGACCGTAGTTCCCAGCGTATGACCAGCGCCCGTTGTCATCCAGATCCTCGTAGCCAGTCATCTCCGGCGATACATAATTCGCCGCTTGCGACTGCTCTTCGCGGCGATCGCGGTCGAACGCCCAGCTCGTGAACCAGTCGGGCGATGAGATTCGATCGATCTCGTAATTCAGTCCCTGATCCGGATCTCCGGAAAAGCTCGCTTGCTGGTTCGCTAACACTGTGTAATTATTTCCACCTCCAACCGCCTCGCCTCGACCCTGGTAAACATCGACGATGGTTGTCTGTCCGTCAGGCTGCACGTCCACGCGATAGACGCCGGGACGTTGCACCATGAATGCAAGATTCGGAGTGTCGATCTCGATGGTGTCATCGTCATCAAAGTGACGAACCCGCACCAACGCTGAGCCCTGAGCCAGTCGCAACTGCAACACGCGGTCGTCAAGTTCGAGAAACGTCAGACTGGTTTCGCTCGCCAACCGGATCGCAGTCGAACCCACATGCAATTCCGCCCGTGAATCCCGATCTGTCCATAGGTTATCGCCGGTGGTCAGCGGACGATTCGGTACCGCGTCCACCCAGTCGCCCTCTCCACCCGGCTGAAAAGAAACCGAACCCTGCGTGAAGTTCATCCGGGCCACTCGCGCCGGAGGATCGTTTTCCTGGTTCGAATAATCGTCCTGCGCCCAACTGAGCGCCGGTAAGAGAAACAAGCTAAAAATGAAAACTGCGCAGAACGGCCAGACCCAAGCCTTTTGGCGATTCATAAGTAGATAGCCTCCTTGAACAGAGAGTTCCACGACAATATTAAACACCATAACCCGAGATATGTTTCGGTCGAATCAGGGATTATAGAACGGGATCGAAGCCGCAGAAAAAAAATTGGTGGACCTGATCGGATCGAACCGAACCGACGACCTGGCGGATCAAGCCCTGTTACTTTCTGGAGTGGCCGTGTCAAATCGCGCAACATTCGAAAAAACGCAAGCTCTGAGATCGATTCCGCAGCTAACGAAATGGGCGAAGAACCTGTTCGGCAGCGTTCCTCATCCGAGCCCGCATTTCAAATCGCTATCGGCCGCGAGGCGTCGACCGGTCGCGGTCCCGGTAGAACCGCTTCCGCAATCAAGTCACTCGACTTCCAGCCAGATTCCATCGATGAGGAGTTGTTCGACGTGATCTCCGGCTTCGAGGCGCTGACGGTAAGCGCACGCCATACTAAGTACTGAGCAGAACTGCAAGAGCGTTGGTATACCTCTTGCAATTACCGACGTCGGATTTCTGGCGTAAGGTCGGGCTCATTGAATACTGCCGGCAAGTTTCAGCGAGGCGACACCGCGCAGCGCGGTCTGTGGTTGGCTGGTCTTCGTCGCGGCGTAATATTCGCCACGGCGCGCGGCCCGGTTACACTTGGCTCGGGGATCGAGAGCTTGCTGCGCCGCCGGGACGTTGGCCTGCTTGCCGCGCCAAATCTCCAACGCCAGTTGCTGAATCGCGCGGGCAAACGAAAACGCCAGCGCCCAAGGCAGCTGCGACTTAAATCTGACATTCATGGCATTCAGACGCACCGCGGCCAGTTCGGGGGATTGTCCGCCCGACAAGAACATAATCCCGGGAACCGCGGCGGGAACGGCTTGCAAGAGACACTTCACCGTCGCCTCGGCGACCTCGTCCACTGCTTCTTGCTTGGGGCAGGCCAATCCTGAGAGCACCATGTTGGGCTTCAGGATCAATCCTTCCAGGTTCACGCGTTGGGAGTAAAGCTGGCTGAAAACCGCTCGCAGGACTTCTTCGGTCAACTCGCAGCAGCGCTCCAGCGTATGATCGCCCGCCATGAGAACCTCGGCGCTCGACGGCGGGTTTGGGAGTGCGGCTGTTTTTGTTGCGGTCGTCATGTTGCTCCCGCATCAAGCCACGGCGGGACGAAGTTTCGACGGTTTGGTCGGGATGGTGAGGGACGCCTCTTCCAATTCGTCGGACGTCGCCTTGAGGGTCATTGAGCCCGGACGCTTCGACGCCTGCAGAATTACTTGCGCCAAACCGCTGAACAAAGTTCTCTGGCTTCCTTTGTCGGACTCCTGGCAATTCGGGTCGCCGTTGCCGACACCGATCAGCGCGCCTTCGCCCGAGACCTTGAAGCTGACTCTGTTATCCGCAGTGGGAACGAAACGTCCGTTGCGGTCGACGGTTTCGACGCGCACGATCGTGAGATCTTCTCCGTCAGCTTCAATCTCCGGGCGATCGGCCGTCAGGCGAATTTTGGCCGGGGAGCCGGTAGTCTCGCACTTCGCGATAAGTGCGACGGTGGAACCCCTGGTGCCGCGCGCTTCGATGTACCCGGGCGCGTACTTGACCTTCCACTCAAGGTGATGCAAAGGCTCGACCTTCTTAGACCCTAGACTCTGACCATTGCAGAATAACTCGACGCTTTCAAGGTTCGAATGCACCCAGACGGAAATCTCCTCTCCCTCTTTGCCCTCCCAATTCCAATGGGGAAAGAGATGGAGCACCGGTTCGCCGCCCCACCACGCCTTGTAATAGAAATAGTTATCCTTCGGAAAGCCGCAAGTATCGACGATGCCGAACTGTGAATTGATGCTGGGCCAGGAATAGGGAGTCGGCTCGCCACGGTAATCGAAGCCGGTCCAGGCAAAGCCTCCCGACAGCCACGGGCGCGCGGCATAGAAGGGCCACCACTCCTCGGCGAGGTGGGCCCACGGGGGGTGATTCGCGTCGTAGGCGCTTACCCAGTTTCGCAGTTTGTCCGTCGTGTAGACGCCGCGCGTGGCGACGGTGCTGGCGGTCTCAGTTCCAATGGCGGGCTGCCGCGGATGATCGGCATGGTATTTGTCCGCCAGTGCGAGTTCGTAGTTGAAGCCGACCACGTCGAGCACGGACGCGAGCGCCTTATCATAGGAACCGTTTACGGCAGCGGTGCAGAGGCGCGTCGGATCCAGTCCGTGGATACGTTGCTGCATGGTCCGAACGACCTGCGGGCCAATCTCATTCGCTTGCAGCACGTCCTCCTCGTTGCCCATGGACCAAAGGAAAACCGCGGGGTTATTGCGATAGCGCTTGACCATTTTTTCGATCTGCGCCAGGCCTTCGACATTGGAGGACATCATGCGCGTTTCGCAGAGCATCAACAGTCCTGTCCGCGCGCACGCCTCTACCCACTCCGGAGTAGGCATGTTGTGCGACGTGCGCACCGCGTTGCAGCCCATTGCCTTCAGCACTCCGGCGCGGAAATCGTGCAGACGATCGGGCAAGGCAACGCCAACACCAGCGTGATCCTGATGGTTACATGTGCCATGGATCGGGGTGCTTTTGCCGTTCAAAAAAAAGCCGCGGTCGGGATCGAAAACGAGGGTACGCACTCCAAACGTGACTTGATCCCGATCGCGAGTCCGGCCGCCGGTTTCCACGGAGGCGAGGGCGCGATAGAGATTCGGCTCTTCCGGAGACCACAAGGCAGGATGAGGGAGCTTCGCGGTCGCGCTGAAGCTTTGTTTGCCGTCGGCAGCAACCTCCGCGACGGGCGATTCAGCGCCGGAGACAATTTTTCCTGTCCCGTCCAGAATTTGCCAGCGTACGCGGCAGCTTTCCGGGGCGTCACCGGAGTTTTCGACGACGGTGCCGAGCTTCAAGAGAGCATGGCGGCCTTGCACGTCAGTGCGTACAACCGTATCCCATAGTCCTAGGCGCAGGGGATCGGTCGTGGTGAGCCATACATGGCGATAGATGCCAGCGCCTTCATAAAACCAGCCGTCGCCAAAGGAGGCATCCACGCGAACCGTAATGCAGTTTTTCTCTCCGTAGAAGAGAAAGTCGGTGAGATCAAAACGGAAGGGAACATATCCATTGTCATTGCGGCCGATAAAATTGCCATTGCAAAAGACGAGTGCGCTGCGAAACGCGCCATCGAAATCGAGAAATACGCGGCGGCCATGGTCGCTCTTGGGCACGTCGAAAACCCGGCGGTACCAGCCCACGCTGGTCTCTGGATAGTTGCGGCCCAGCGGCTTGAAACCATGACCCTCCAGCGCCTGATCGTGGACGAAGGGCAGTTCGACCGCCCAGTCGTGAGGCAGACTTAAGGTTCGCCAACTCGCGTCGTTGTACTTGGCCAGAGCGAATTCAAACGCGCCCGTCTTGGCAAAATCATCCTGTGAGGAGCCAAAGCCGAGATCGCGGGCGGGGTCGAAGCCGTGACCCTGGAAGAATCGCCAGCCGAAGTCAAAGAGAAGCTTCTGGCGAGGGGCGAGATCGATCGCCGCTGTGTCACGAACCAGGCCTTTGTTTTCGGCTTGTGCGGCGGCCCCGAGCAGAGCGTTGGCGACGGCGACAGCAGGATTGAGGCCGGTGGACAGAAGCAGACCAGAACGAAGCAGATCGCGACGATTGAGCTCGGGCATTAGAAAATTCTCCAGTAACTCTTTTCAGGGCGTACGGCCAGCGCCGAAGGATAATAGATGTAGTTCCCTGAATGCAATATTTGCGACTGTAGATTCCGGAATCCATGTCTATAAGCTCCAAATCAGCAGCCGTGTCTAATGTTCTCGGGCCAATCGGAGGAACTCCTGCAATCGGGCTGGGTCGCGGAACGCTTCGGTGCCGCCGCAGTCGGTCACGGAGAATGCCCCGCACAGGTTCCCGCAGGCCAGGCACGTTGTGAGATCGCCCCCTTGGAGAAATTGGTGGAGGAATCCGGCGTCGAAACTGTCACCAGCGCCAACCGCGTCAATCACGGTTACGGGTATGGCGGGTGCGCTGAATCGGCGCCCGTCCCGAAGCGCAACGGCTCCTCGGTCGCCCATTTTGACGACGACGGTATTCACCTTTTGTGCAAGCCGCGAGAGAGCGGTTTCCACGTTGTCAGCCCGGGAGATCTTCATGGCTTCGCGATGGTTCGGGAGAAGAATGTCCACGTGAGGCAGAATCTCTTCGAGGATGCTGTCCCAGCGGTCTTCGGGATCGTCATTGGTGTCAAGGGAGGTAGTGAGGCCGGCGGACTTCATCCTCCGAAACAGTTCTGGCACACGAGGCAACAGTTGACGCTGCAGGAATAATGACGACATATGAAAGTGGCGGGCCGATGCCAGATAATCGAGGTCGAGTTGCTCGAAACGCAACTCCGAGATGGTGCCGGGATAGGTTAGTATGTGGCGATCGGGTCCGTGGGGCAATATGACCGTGACGCCGGACTTTGCGCCATGGGCGATGCCCGCCAAGTCTACACCGCGTTCGCGCAGTCGTTGCAAGGCGAGAGCTCCAAAGGCGTCGTCGCCAACCTTTGTGACGAACCCCACACGGCTGCCCAGAGCTGCGAGGTTGTGCGCGAGGATCGCCGAGGAACTGCCTAGCGTGATGGCGAAGCCACTGGCGAGCAGTTCGCGTTCCGTGGGCATGAGTTCGGGCAGACCGTAGAGGATCAGGTCAAGATTGATCTCGCCAGCGATCGTGATATCAAGCTTAGACATGGAAAGGCCTGTTCGTTGACTACCGGTTACTAGCGGGCTGGTCTAGGGGCCGTCCGCGAGTTCGACCACGCGCGCCAGGTTTTTCGGCGAGTCGGGATTGAGGCCCTTCTTGAGCCCATAGTAAACCCCGTACAATTGGCCCCAAATGACGAACGCCGCGAGACGCGCATACTCGGGCGCCTGCAGACCAAGCTCGATGGCCAAGTCAGAGGCGCGCTTAGCGCGGTTGTCGACGCGGTTCGCGATCACCAGAGTAGCGGCGCCCAGAGCATTCATTTCTTCGAGCAACTCTAATTCAGCATCGTAAGAGGTTTCCGACATAAGGAACGAGATCAGCGTCTGCGGGCCTGCAATCGATTTTGGACCGTGACGGAATTCCAGAGAGTGAAAAGCCTGGGCATAAGAGCAGGAGGATTCAGTCACCTTCAACATGCACTCCGAAGCGATAGAGAACAGGGGACCCTGGGCCAGGAAAACGAAGTCCGAGAAGGTACGAGAGTCGGCAAACGATCGCAGGCGCTGAACGTCTCGCAGAAGAGTCTCAACCTGTTGTGGCAGATCGCTCAATGCGCGACGGAAGGCGTCATGGCCGGAGATGGTTGCCCCCAGATATTGAAGCCCCAGCAGCATGGATGTGAACGACCGTGTCATGACCGTGCTCTGTTCGTCGGCGTCGAGAAGCTTCAAGGTTACACTGCACGCTGGTTCCAGCGGCTGGCCATCGGCACAGGTGATGGCGAGGGTGCGAAGATTGTAATCTCTCTCCAGCATCTGCGCGGCCCGGACAGCCTCCGAAGTACGGCCGGAGCGCGAAATCACCACGGGAACATAGACGCGTTCAGTTTGCAGGGTTAATGCGGGATACAGCAGCAAATCGGAAGCGGGGACAGCGCGCGCGGGCAGATTAAGATGGTTGAAGCTCGCGGCGGCGGCCTGCGCGAGATAATAACTCGTTCCACAGCCGATAAAGACCCATTCTGACCCGGGCCGTGCCATTTGGAGGGCGGCGCGAAGATTCGTGCTGCTGGCCAGCTTCGCCAGACACGTTTTCCAGCACTGGGGCTGGGAAAAAATCTCGCTCAGCGTGTGCTGGCCCGGCTCCGTCACTGCATCGGATTTCATAGGTTTGTTTGACTCCGTTCACACCAACGTGACTTCTACACCTAATTCTTTCAGAGCGTGTAAATCCGCTTTTGGAATCCGTTTGTCGGTAATGACTTCATGGACCCTTGTGACCGGCATGATGTTGCACAGGCTGCGCCGGCCAAACTTACTGGAGTCGCAGACCGCGATTGTCCTGCGCGCGATTTCGACCATGGCACGGTTTACTTCTGACTCCAACAGATTTGGCGTAAAAAGGCCAGCCTTGGTGTCGAAGCCGTCGACGCCCAGGAACAGGATGTCGGCGCTCAGTTGGTGCAAGGTTCGCTCGGCCAGAGGACCGACCAGAGAGAAGGAATTCTTGCGCAGCGTGCCTCCGGTCAGGATGACTTCGATGTGCGTTCCTGCCAGTTCGGCCGCGATGTTGATGGCGTTAGTGATGTNNCGCCGCCGTGGGTGCGCTGGATGGCACCCTGGCCGTCGAGAAACTCTAGATCTTTGCGGATGGTGATCTGTGAAATAGCAAAGCGCCGGGCAAGATCCTGAACCAGCACGCGTCCATCGCGATGCAAGATCGCAAGGATTTCACGGCGGCGTTCTTCATTGAGCAGACCGTTCGATGGCATCAGGTTCTGGGTTTCGCGAGCTCTCGATTAGAAATAGAACTTTAACGCAAACTGGATCTGACGGGGCGCACGCGCCGCCAGCGGGAATCCGAAACCATTCTGACCAAGCTCCAGCGGCGTAGGCTCGGCGCTGATCGCGCCAAACTGACCAAACAAATAATTCACATGGTTGAGCACGTTGAAGAATTCCGCGCGGAACTCGAGATTCTTCTGTTCACTGACGTGGAATTGTTTGACCAGGGAAGTGTCCCAAGTCTTGTATCCCGGGCCTTCAATGATGTTGCGTCCGGCGTTGCCGAAGGTTCCGAGGGCTGTGTTGTCGGCAAACGCGCAGGTATTGAAGAGTGTTCCCGGAACGCAGGGCTTAGCGTTGGGATTGCCGACCAGGTTGGGGCGCGAGCAATAGTAGCCCACGGAACCGCCGCAGTCGCCGCCGGAGACATCGTTGATGTCGGTCGCGGTGTAGTAATTGCCGGTGGCCGCGGAGAACACGCCCGTCATCTGCCAATTACCGATGATCTGGTTTACCAAGCCAGAAGAATTCTTGGCAAGAACGCGTCCGAAGGGCAAGTCGTAGACATAGCTAAAAACGAAGCGCTGACGTACGTCGAAATCGGCATTGGCATAATTGGCGTTGGGATAGCGCTGGTCCTGAAAATCTCCATTGTTCACCGATCCCAGGCTGGCGCTTGAAGCGTTATCGAGGGCGTGCGAAAAGGTGTAAGCCGCCTCGTACTGCAGTCCATGAGAGTAGCGCTTTTCCAGACGAACCTGCAGCGAGTTGTAATTCGACTGCGTATTGGAACGGAAGGTGTCGATGGCGACATCGAGCGCGGGATTGCAGTTCGCTCCTCCGTCGGCAAGGGTACAGGGGCCATTGGCACCGGGAGCTTCATTGTTGGCCGGACGCCGGGGCGCGGTGGGAAGCGAGTCCGTCCCCAGGACCGGAACGGCCTGATTGCCGTTATAGAAAGCGAACAGCTTCAATCCGCGAGAGCCGGCATAAGACACCTCGAGAACGGTGTCGGCGGGCAATTGGTATTCGAGTCCCAAGTGCCACTGCTGGGTGTAGGGCGTGACTAGATGCGGATCAAGTGAGTAAAGTTCGGGTGCGTTGGGGTCGCTGAGCGAAGTGGAGGGAAAACCCTGCGACAGGACGTTGAGCGGCAAGCCACCGTTGTTGGCGGACGAAATCGAACAATCGAGCTGGCCGGACGCCGGGTTTGCGGAGGGCGCGGTGCAGGGAGCGCTAAAAGCCTCCGAAGACAAGAAGGGCGGATTGAAGCCGGGGCTTGGGTTAGAGAAAGGGCCGTTCTCCTGGCCGCCATAGAAGATGCCGTAACCGCTGCGGAGGACGAGTTTGTTGGACAATTGATAGGCCAAGCCAATGCGGGGGGCGAAATTGTTGAGATCGGGCGAGATGAGACCGCGTGAACCGTTGTTCTGAAGGGTGAGTTCAGTGCCGAGAGTGGGCGTCAACTGCGCGTTTTGTCCGCTGGGTGCGATCAGCGAGAGCGAGCTGAAATCGAAGGTCGCCTGGTTGTTGTTGGCCTCTTTGATGGTCGTGAAGAGTTCGTAGCGGAGGCCTAAATTCAGGGTGAGGCGCGGAGTTACTTTGAAGTCGTCGAGAGCATACACCGCGTAAATTTGACGGCGATAGTCGACGTTGGGTGTGAGACTGGTGATCGATCCACCGTCGCTGATGCCCTGCAGGAACGAGGCGAAGGCCTCGCCGCCGGTGCTGGGGGCGGCGAGATTGTCGTTGATGACGAAATTGCCCCCGAAGTCCATTGCTCCCCGAGCGGCCGCTGGTTCGAGGATGGTGAATTGTTCGAAGCGAAGCTCTGCGCCGAACTTTGCGGCGTGGCGGCCGTGGGTCCAGCTCAGGTTGTCGGTAAAAACGTAGCTGTGCTGTTTTTCGAGGGCGGGCAGAAATTCCGACGCGCCAATGGCCGCGATGCCGTCGCCGAAGCTAAGAGCGGGCAGGCCGCCGATGTTCTGGCCCGCTTCAAAGGGAACTCCGGGAAAGGGGATGGAGAGTTGCTGCGCGACATTAACCTCGGAATACAGATTGTAGCGATGGGAGTTGAGGTGATTGAAGCCGAAGCGAAATTCGTTGATCAGGTTATTGCGAAATGAGTGGATCTCGCTGGCGGCCAGGCCCTGGGCCGTGTTGTTGCCGTAGCCGTCCTGAAAGCTGCCGCCATCGAGCACATTGCTGAAGGGCGAGGGAAGAAAGGTGCTGTCGTTGCCGTAACTGAAGCGGACGAAGAAATTATCCTTGTCGCTGATGGTCTGGTCGACGCGAATGTCAAATTTGTTCTCCGTTTCCCGGCCTTCAGGGTCGGCCAGGAAGTTGCCGCCGGGAAGAGTGCTGTTGTTGGGCGCGGGAAACAGATTCGCCAGTTCCTGTCCGAGCGGGTCGATGGCGGTATTCGTGCCACTGTTGCCGGTGAAGATGTTCGTGGGTTGCCCCGTGGAAGTAGTGCCGATGGGAACGCTGCAAGGTCCGCCATTGAAGGCTGAGTTGCTTTGCGCCAGAACTGGGTTGAAGATCTCTCCCTGATAAGTTTGGTTGCCGTTGCAGTCGACCACGCCCGGGACGGGCGCGTTCAGTTGGAGAAACGAGGAAAAATCTCCGCCCACTTCGGCCGGCGTCGGAACCGTGGACAACTGCGGCAGCGCATGGCGAATGCGGAGGCCTTCGTAGTCGCCGAAAAAGAAGGTCTTGTTTTTGATGACGGGGCCCCCCAGAGTAAATCCAAACTGGTTTTGCTTGTAAGGCTGCTGGCCGTAAATGTCGAAGGCATTGATCGCATCCAGCTTTTCGTTGCGCAGAAACTCCCACAGGTCGCCATGGATCTGGTTGGTGCCGGACTTGATGACGGCATTCATGATGGCGCCATTGCCGCGGCCGAATTCGGCGCTATAGGCATTGGTTTCGACTTTGAACTCGGCGATGGCGTCGACGGCGGGTTGGACCACATAGGCGGCGCCGTTGAGGACATCTCCGAGATTCGCGTTATTGTCGATGCCGTCGAGCAGGAAATTGTTTTGAAGGGAGCGGGCGCCGTTGGCGCTGAAGCCGTAGGTGGTTTCGACGCGGGACCCGGGTTCGGCGGCAGCGACACCGACGCCAAGCAGAGCGAGTTGCGCGTAGTTTCGTCCGTTCAAGGGAAGTGCGTTAATGCGCGCGCTGTCCACTACCTGACCCATTTCGGAGGTTTCGGTTTCGAGTTGCTGGTGCTGGCCAGTGACGGTGACGACTTCGGTTGCCATCCCTGGCTCAAGCTTCAGATCCACGCTGACACGATCCTGGATGTTCACTTGCACCGGGCCGGCAACCGCCTTCTTGAACTCCTCTTTTTCGACGGTGACGCGGTAGCGGCCGATGCGGAGCGGGCTGGCGACATACTCGCCCTCGCTATTCGTCGAGAGAGTCAGTTCGGTGCCGCGATCGGCGTCGGTCACAATGACCCTGGCACTGGTGACCAGCGCGCCGCTGGAGTCGCGAACCAGGCCTACAATAGCTCCAGCATCTTTCTGCGCCCACAGCGGGGGGGGCCAGCGTCAAGAGCGTGGAAAAGAAAAGAACCGACAAAGTCCGGAGGCAAAGAAAATTGATGGGCATGGCGAGCTCCTCTACGCTTCTCCCGAATGTCCAAGATAGCCTGGTCGGGGCGAGAGACGATTCGGGGTCGTGACGGTGTATATTACGGACTATTACTTTTACTTTCGTTTTATAGCGTTTGTCAACCACGATTGCGGTGTTCGGAACAGTCGCCGGGAAGAGCGCAACCGGAACGATATAGGAAGAATGAGGTTATCCATGATTGCCGGAAGGAACAGGATTGCGCTGCTTAGTATCGCGGTTGGTCTCTGCTTTCTGTTGGCCGATTGCTCGAAGTTGGCGGAGTCGCCTATGACGGTCAAGACCGTCAAGCCGGCACCCACTCAGCCTTCGGCGATCCACGTGGACGTGAAGTCCGGCGGACCTATGACGTTGACCACAAGCGCGGCCGAATTTCAAGTGGCGCCGGATGGTTATGTGCAGGCTTTCCTGTTGCAGAGCGGGAGGAAGGTTTCGCTCGACGAGCCCAAAGTCGGTTCTCCTGCAGAGAGTGATTTTGTCAGGGTTGGAGGAAAGGACGTGCATTTCACGCTCGACTTCCAGCAGGTTGAGGTGCACGAAGCGCTGGGAAAGCTGGGAGCAGGGAAGCGGGTGGAAATTCGAGCCCGGCCGCTGGGGCCGACGGTGGCGGACCTGGAGCAGGTTCTAGCGCTCGAAGTCTATGACAATTTTCCCAACATTCTGCTAAGCACTGTGGAATACAAAAACACGGGCGCGAGCCCGGTTGTCATCGAGAAGAGTGTGAATCAGCGTCGCCGGTTGAACGCACAGCTTCACGGCACAAAGGCGGGGCCGTGGGAAATGTGGTCGTTTCATGGCGCGAGCTATGACTGGGGAAAAGATGATGTCGTGAAGGTTACGCCGGCTTTCTCGCAGCCCAACGTGATGGGAGAAATGGTCAAAGGTGGTTATGGTGGCGGAATTCCGGTGGTAGCTTTCTGGACGCGGCAGGTGGGCGAGGCAGTCGGGCACGTGGAGACGATTCCGATTTCCGCCGCAATCCCGGCAACAGTGGCGGTCGATGGACGGGTGAACACGGAGGTAGACTTCGCCGCCGAGGTCACGCTGAAGCCCGGCGAGATCTACTCTACTCCGCGGACTTTCGTTTCAGTCTACGCCGGCGACTTCTATGAGCCGCTGCGGATTTGGTCAAGCGTGTTGCAGAAAGAAGGATGGGAGTTACCGAAACCGTCGAACGAAGCCTACAACGTGAGTTGGTGCGGCTGGGGATACGAAGCCGACGTAACGCCGGCGCAGATGTTGGGCACGGTTCCCAAGCTGAAAGAGATGGGCATCAAGTGGGTTACGCTCGATGATCGCTGGTTCGATGTCTATGGCGACTGGAATCCGCGCCGAGACACGTTCCCCGGAGATTCCATCAAAAAGATGAGCGAGGATTTTCACAAGGAAGGGATGTTGACCCAGCTTTGGTGGTTGCCGCTCGGAGTCGAGGATGGGGAAGGAAAATACGAATCTCACAAGTACGGGATGGCAAAGGTCGTGCGGGAGCATCCGGAGTGGCTGGTCCAGGATAAGAACGGAAAGCATGCGCGAATGACCCGGGGGCTAGCGGTGCTGTGTCCAGCGGTGCCTGAGGTGCGTGCCTATCACAAGCAACTGACGGAGAAATTCATTCGCGACTGGGGATTTGACGGCAGCAAGCTCGACAATATCTACAGCGTCCCGGCCTGTTACAACCCGGCGCACCATCACAAATCGCCGCAGGATTCAGTGAATGCGATGGGAGATATCTACAAGGAAATCTTCGAGACATCACGCGCCCTGAAGCCGGAGAGCGTGACCCAGGCGTGTCCGTGCGGAACGCCACCGTCCATGGCATGGCTGCCGTTCATCGACCAGGCGGTGACGGCGGACCCAGTGGGGGCGGTGCAGGTGCGGCGACGGATCAAGATGTATAAGGCTCTGCTCGGTCCCGAGTCAGCGGTGTACGGCGATCACGTCGAACTCTCCGCCATGACCAAAGTAGGCAAAGATTGGAAAGAGCACGGCGACGATTTTGCTTCCACAATTGGAACCGGCGGCGTGGTCGGAACTAAGTTTGTGTGGCCCGACCCTGGTCCGAGATTCAAAGACGTTAATCTGACGGCGGCTAAAGAAGAGCGCTGGAAGAAATGGATCGGCTTGTACAACCAGAAGATGCTTTCGAAGGGGGAGTTCAGGGACCTTTACGTGACCGGCTACGACACGCCCGAGGGATATGCCATCGCGAAAGACAACGAAATGTATTATGCGTTCTTTACCTCGTCCGCATGGAAAGGCGAAATCGAACTGCGCGGACTGAAGCCGGGGAGGTACCAGGTGAGCGACTACGGCGAGGGCAAGTCAATGGGCACGGTGGACGCGGCGTCCAATGGCGTGGCGAAATTGACGGCGGGATTCAAGGACCACTTGTTGCTCGAGGTCAGTTCAGAGCGATGACTTCGCGTTTATGAAAGTGGCCGATAGTCAGCAAGACGCTCAGCCTTTCGGAAACTCAGCGAAACCTCATTCTTATCGTTGGGGACGTGCAAATCAATTCCACGATCGTGATTGGCTGAGATTGTTGCCTTAACGTCGAGCATCGCAAACGGGATGTTGCGCGGCCGACGATCGCCCGGAACTTCGATGACCAATGGCTCGTGGGTCCGAGGTTCAGGTGCCCGCAGCGCTGCGGATGAGAGTGGCGCGGGCTCACTTGCCAATTCTTCAGCATCCGGCTGCTCATATCCAAACACTGCATCGCCCGGGACAAAATATGAGCCGAAGGTATCGTGACGGTGAGAACGGTTTTGAGGGAGTAAGGGATTCGAAATGCGTCGGGTAGGGACGCTGCGCTGTCTCATGGCACTTGATCGAGCGGGTCGGGCAGCGTCCAAGTGAAATGCCGCCACTGCTGGGCAGGCGAAGCTTCAGGTAGAAAGAAAGCGACCAGCAGCGTCAATAGGGCTGCTCTCAGAAAGGGGGAGATTATACGCGGCCACAAGTGAAAGCGCCCCAGACTCTCTCTTAGAGTTCTGGGGCGCTTTCGGTGAACAGCCCTCCCCCGAAGCCTGCTCAACTGATAGCCTAGGCTGTGGTTTCTGCGGGGGGAATAGCTCCGAGGTGCCACTCGGAGGCACGATCAGGCTATCCCGCCTCGGCGCACGAGATGTCCAATACGATCTTCACGCCGCCTACAAAGTCGGGCAGCGCCAGTCGCTCACTCGTAGCGTAACGCATCCACAGGATTCAGTCGCGAGGCTTTTATCGCAGGATAAATTCCAAAGAAAAGCCCAACGCTCATCGAAGCGGTTACTGCGGCGACGATCGACCATAGCGGCACCGCCGAAGGTAGACTGGGCAATAGCTTGTTGATTAAGAAGCTGATTCCAGCGCCAAGTGTGACCCCGATGATCCCGCCGGCGCCCGTCAGGGTGATGGCTTCGGTGAGGAACTGGCGAACGATGTCCCGGCGGCGGGCGCCGATAGCCTTGCGTACTCCTATTTCACGCGTGCGTTCGGTGACTGACATGAGCATGATGTTCATTACTCCCACGCCGCCGATGAGAAGACCGATGGAACTGATCACGACCACTGCAATCGCGATCGCTCCGGTGATCTGGCGGAACTGGCGTGCAATCTCCTCGGAACTGGAAATTGCGAAATTGTCGGGTTTATCGGTCGCAACCCGTCTGCGCCGCCGCAGCAGGCCGATGATTTCGTCCTCGGCCTGGGATTTTCTGCCAGGATACGCTTGTGCTCCAATGAAGTGTTCGTCGTCCTGGGGATTATGCTTGCGGTACGCCGAGTACGGCACGACCACAACTTTGTCCGCCGACTCATCTTTAAAGAACTGGCCTTTGCGCTTCTCCAGTACGCCGACGACCCGGTAGAGAGCGCCACCGACCTGGATGGACTTGTCCAGCGGATCTTCCTCGTGGAACAGTCCCTCGGCCAAGTCGTGTCCGATTACGGCCACATCCATGTGATGCAAGTCTTCCGCTTCGGTAAAGAAGCGGCCTTTCTCGGGATTCGCATTGTAAACCCACTCGTAGGACGGAATCGTCCCTGTAAATTGAATTCCGAAGACCTCGTTGCGTTTGTATCGGGCGGGCACGACGGTGAAGGGCTTGCCCGGTTCCACCCTGGGGGAGACTTCGACTGTCACGTCCTTGACGTCGGGGCATTCCTCTCGAATCGCCATGGTGTCTTCGTAGGTCAGCGGCTTGCGATCGCGTTCTTCGGCAGTGAGGTTGCCTCGAAACCCGAAGTCCCAGCGAAAGACAAATAACGTGTCGGTGCCATATTGATCGAGAAAGCCTCGAATATCCCGGTCGAGGCCCACCATGATGGAGGCTACGGCCACCATGGCCATGATCCCGATGACGACGCCCAAGACCGTCAACAGGGACCTGGTCTTGTGCTGGCGAAGAGAATCAAACGCCATGCGCGTGCTTTCGCTGATTTCAATCTGCACGGTGGAAGCCTCTTTTCCGCAAGCGTCTAAGTCTCACAGCGCAGAGCCTCGATGGGATCCAGTTTGGACGCCCGGTATGCGGGATACAAACCAAAGAACAATCCCACGGTCGTGGATACGGCGAGCGACAAAAGTACGGCGCCGATGGGTACCTGGGAGGGCACAGGGGTGAGCACTCTCACCAGCGTGGAAAGAAGATAGGCAATGGCGATGCCGATCGCGCCTCCCACGGCGGCCATCACGGCGGATTCCACCAGGAACTGCATCAGCACGTCGCGTCTTCGCGCGCCCAGCGATTTGCGCACGCCAATCTCGCGGGTGCGCTCGGTCACACTGGCCAGCATCACATTCATGATCACGACGCCGCCGATGACCAGAAACACGGAAACCACTCCGACCATGGTGGCGGCGATGGCGCCAGTCAGGTTATTCCACAAGCCCATGATTGTGTCTGACGCCAGGATGCCAAAATTGTCATCCGCCGTGGGGTCGAGATGGCGGCGCCCGCGCATGATGGTGCGGGCTTCATCCTTGGTCTGCTGCATCCACTCCGGGCCCCGCGCCTGAATGTTGATAGCCAGATCCAGGCCCTGCCCGTGTTCACCATAGTGTTTCAAGAACGTTCGGATCGGCACGTAGACAAAGTTGTCCTGGGATTGCCCCAGGACCGCTCCAATCGGTTTGGCTACGCCGACCACGAGGAAGCTGCGGCCATCGACGTAAATTGTCTTGCCGATAGGGTCGACCGTGGGAAGCAACTTTTCGGCGATTTGTTGCCCAATAAAAGCGACTTCCGTTCTGCCATCATTATCCGCATCGGTTATGTAGCGGCCGGTTTCGACCTCCTCCACATCCATATCGGCGATGTTGGCGGTCACCCCGCGGATATTGATGTCGTCCAATGCTTGCGTACCGAGGCGGACCTTACCGTCGGTTCGCGTCTCCAAGCCGACGGCACGAGGCAGCCTCATGCCGTCACGCAAAGCCTCGTAGTCTTCCCAAGTGACATAGCGGTTGCGACGCATGGCTTTGAGCAAGTCCTGCTGATTGGTGATAATGGGAAAACGAAGAATGAGAAAGACATTGGACCCGAGATTGGCGACACGATTCTCAATGTAGGCGTTGGCCCCGGTGATAATCGACACGACCAGGATGAGCACCGACACCGACAAAGTAACGCCCAGGAGCGTCAGCGCGGAACGCAACTTGTGCGCACGCAATGCGGCCAGAGCCTCGACCGCCGGGTCACGGAACACAATGCCGTGACGCCTTAAGTATCCTCCGACTCGCGAGGCGGCGGACTTCGGGGCGCCCCTTTGCGGAACCGCTGGTTTCGTCGTTGCGAGTGTCCCGTCCACACTGTAATCGTATACGACTTTTGGGCGGAATTAGTTCCACGCTGGTTGCCGCCGGACTGGCGATTTCCCGACTTCGGAGGAGATGAACCGGAGACGGCGGGTCCTGTTCCCGTTCTGGCGAATTGGCGGTTGCTGCCCGGTCTTCCTCGCAACCATATTAAGATGGAGTCAGGCGTTATGAAACCAACGGCAACAAGAGACAAAGATTGCTTTGCCTTCCTGGATATAGGGCGCAAGAGCCAGGATTCGTCTGGTTTGGTTCTCCCTTCAAAGAAGCGCTGCGCGGTTCGAGCGGCCGCCATTGGTGTGCTGTTGCTGCTTTGGGCGGGAAGTCTCCAGGCGGAGACAGCTGCGTTCGATCTGCTGGGTCCGAAGATCGAGGTGCGTGTGCAACGGGAGGGCAAGACTCTGCCGATTTCCGAGGTGCCCAGCCTGCAGGCGGCCGACCGGCTCTGGATCCATCCTGACCTGCCGGACGACCAGTCCGTACATTATCTGATGGTCGTTGTTTTTTTGCGTGGTGCTACGAATCCGCCACCAGACTCATGGTTCACGCCGGTTGAGGCCTGGAGTAAAGGAGTGCACGAAGAGGGAGTCTACATCACGGTACCGGAGGGTGCGGAGGAAGCGCTCGTGATGCTTGCCCCGG
This sequence comes from Acidobacteriaceae bacterium, assembly GCA_003134435.1. Taxonomy (GTDB): domain Bacteria; phylum Acidobacteriota; class Terriglobia; order Terriglobales; family Acidobacteriaceae; genus Acidiflorens. The sequence goes on along the minus strand of PLBE01000255.1, from coordinate 26,464 downwards.
AAACCGGGGGAGCTTTCAGCACGTTGCGGAGTGCAGTTCGAGGGAAGCCAGGAGCATTTGTGCGGGCCGCTCAGGATCTGGAACAAGCTAGTCTGGATCGCGCTCGACTGGAGAAGTATCTGGAAGTGGTTCGGGCGAGCGCGTCAACGGATCCCGAACAACTGAAAGCCCGAACCACAATGCTGGCGCACAGTTTGAATATCCGCCTCGATCAGCAGTGTTTTGACAAGCCTTCGGCGCAGCAGGTGCCGTGTCTTACGCAAAATTCCGACCAACTGGTTCTGGACGACGCTCGCAGTCAAACGATGGTAGCAACGCTGACCTCGGGAGCTTCCTCCGATTTGATGTCGCAGCTCAGTTCGACTCCCACGGCCCGCAGCGGATACTACAGTCCCTACATTGGCGCGGTGATGGATCTAGCGAAGATTCTAGGGGCGACGCACACGGCCCAGTACCAGTACATTCCCGCGCTGGCGCTGCCGAAACGGGACGAGATGAATCTGCGCCTGAACAATGCTCCGTCGTTTCGCAATCCAAAATCAGTGTTGGTGGTCGGTCTTCCCCCGATTCGCGCTACGCCCATGCCGATGCTGCGAGCGGTGAATCCGACCCAGATTTTCTGTGCCAGCAGACCTCAACTGGTACTGCCGGTGGACAATGATCCGCTCGCTTTCGCGACGGAAATGGGGCATAACTATGTGCTCCGCGTGGAAACTAAAGCGGGTTCGTTCATTGATCTTCCCGCAGATGCAGATGCGGCGAGCGGCGGTTTTGTGGTGAAAACGGAAGCCATGCAAAGCCAGGCTGCGGATGGTGAGGAAGTTTCGGGCATCCTAAGGGGAGGCTGGGGTTTCCAGACGTTCGAAGGTCCACGTTTTCTTTTACGGACTTCGCGACCGGTTCAGTGGATCGTCGCATCGAAGGACGCCAGCGCGCTGATCATCGGACGGGAAGATACGCTTCACCTGCAGAGCGCAGACGCCTGCTGTGTCAAGGAAGTGTCGCTAATTGACGGACAAGGCAAACACCTGGACGCCAAGTGGAAGATCTCCAAATCCGACGAACTCGAAGTGCGAGTCCCGCTGCAAGATTCGCCGGCGGGAACGCTGACCATGAGTATAGAGAAATTCGGGTTGCGCGATGCAGACGAGATTCGCCTCCATACCTATGCGGAAGCAGGGCGGTTGGACGGGTTTACGATTCATGCCGGCGATGCGGACGGCGTATTGAAGGGTACGCGCCTTGATGAGGTTGCGGAACTTGAAGCAGGTGCTTTACGATTCACGCCCAAGGCGCTTTCTCGAGCGAATCAGCACGATGAATTGATGGTCGTGTGCGAGGATCCTGCAGCCAGTGCGTTGCTGCAGCCGGGTGAGTCAATTCCCCTTCGGGTCACGCTGAAAGATGGACGCGTTCTCGATTTAGAATCGACCGTGGCGCCTCGGCGACCGAGCGTCAGTGTGATCAGTAAGAGCATTCAGTATGACAACACTGGGCCCGGGTCCCTGGTGCGGCTGGGCGATTCCGAAGAACTGCCGCAGGAAGCGCGGCTGAATTTTTTCCTGAAAACTCAGGTGCCGGAGGTATTTTCTCCAACCGAAAAAATTGAGGTAGCGACTGCGGACGATTCGTTCCATGTCATGTTGAGCTTTAAGGAGGGCGATCTGACATTGCAGGATTCGAGAACTGTTTTCGCGGTGCTCGATCCTATGAAACTCCTCGGCCCCTCGGCATTTGGGCCACTGCAGTTCCGCCCGGTTACGGCGGAGGGAGTCGAAGGCGACTGGCAACCGCTGGTCGATCTGGTGCGTGTCCCGGCTCTCAAAGGTGTGACGTGCACGTCGCTCCATGAACGGCAATGCACCCTGAGCGGTGACAAATTGTTTCTGATTGACGAAGTGAGTTCGGATGCCGAATTCACGAACGCTGTGACGGTTCCGGATGGCTTTAGCGAAACAACTTTGCTCATCCCGCCGCTGAAGGGGCGAACTCTCTACCTGAAGCTTCGAGACGATCCAAATACAGTCGACACGGTGGTCCTGCCGGTGATGTCCGGTTCGCCCTAGATTCGATGCTCCTGGCGCTAGTCGTGCAATGCAGAACGCTTACCCGGGCCCAGTAGCGGACGGCCCGGAAACACATTCGGCACGATCTTGCCGTGGTCGACCACTATGGTTCCTCCTACCACCAAATAACCTACGCCGACACTCGGCTCCATTGGCTTCTCAAAAGTCGACCGGTCGCTGATCGTCCCAGCCTCGAACACGACAATGTCGGCGTCTGCGCCCTCCTGCAATCTGCCTTTTTGTCGCGCTACGGGGGTTGAGCGTTCCAGAACCTCGGCTGGCATGAGGCTCATCTTGCGGAGCGCATCCATGAGCGTGATTGTTCCTTTTTCGCGAACGTAGTGTGCCAGCACGCGCGAATACGTCCCGGCATTGCGGGGATGACCTTGCTCGCCATCACTGGCGATCATCACCAGGGGGTGGGGAATCACTTGATCCACCATTTCCTGAGTATTGGAGAACACCAATACGAGCTGCGCCGTGCTGGAGTTGTGCAACTCGTCAAAGCGCTCCTGGGTCAGGTGTTCGCCAGTATCCGGAAGCACAAGGTCGCCGTATCCAATGCCAAACTTCTCGCGCCAGCCAGGGTTGAAGAGCGCTGAGTTGATCGACGTCATGCCTGCGGTGTAGGGATAGGCCTCCGTCGTGACATCCAAACCGCGGGCGCGCGCTCCTTCGATCAGCGCGAGACACTCCATCGCGTCACGGGCGCAAGTGCTGTTAATGTGCACAATGTGCAGCGACGCGCCTGTAATAGCGGCTGCTGCGATGACTTCGCTGGTTGCCTCAATGGCCGAGCCCGGCTCGGCGCGGCCGGCGCTGCGCATGTGGGTGTATACAGGTAATCTCCGGTCGGCGGCGAGACGAAACATGTCAATCACCTCCAATCGAGTTGCCCCGGGCGTGTACTGGATGCCCATCCCGACGGCTAATCCACCAGAGTCAAGCTCCTGGCGCAAGTGCGCCCGCATACTCTCGATCTGTTCGGGCGTGGCGGGCTGATCGGTCGCTGGGCCGCTCTTGGGCAGGATATCCCCGGACGGCAGCGGCGCTCCAAAGACCAGCGCTCGCGCCGCAGCGTGGCTCGCGGAAGTACCGTAGTGAATCAACGAGCGGCTCTCTTTGGCGTTCAAGAACTTGGCAACGTCGGGCACGCCGATTTCCAGTTCAAGCGCCGTCGTAACACCGTCCAGTGCCTTGACACGTTGGCTGGCGGGGTCCTGCCCGTGCTGGTGAAGGTCGATGAAGCCGGGAGCTACGACCAAACCGCCGGCATGGACAACCCGGCGTCCGCTCAGCGCCTCGGACGATATGCGGGCAATTTTTCCGTCGCGGACGCCGACGTTGCGTACCGCATCCAGCCCCGTCTCGGGATCCATGACGCGTCCGCCTTCGAGCACGAGGTCATACTGCTGTGCGGACACAATTGTGGTTGCTAACGCCAGAAGAACGAGAGAGGAGATCAGCTTGCGCATGGTCGCTCCGTTGGGACGAGCGATGATATCAGGCTGAAGCTCCGTATTGGGCCTTCCGCCCATCGTGGAGCAGTTGCATTAGAACCGCTCTGCCTACAGAAATGTAGAATTGCAGGAACTGTCATTGGCGGAATGGGCGGCATGTCGTCTGTTTCGCTACGCTCGATCCGATGTGATGAGGGCGTTCGCTTGCGGCTGTCAAGGAGACGTGATGGTTACACGGCGCGATTTTCTCGATGCCCTGGCCGTGGGTGCGGCTGGGATGGTTTTGGGGAGCACGGCGAAGAGCTATGGCCAGATCCTTGGTTCCAATGATCGCATCAACTTTGCCGTAATCGGCCTGAACGGTCGCGCCTACGCTCATCTGTCGTCGCTTGGCGCGAATCGGACTGCAGCCCGCATCTCCCATGTGTGCGATGTGGACACCGACATTCTCGCAAAGTTCGCCAAAAGTGTGCAGCAGGAAACGGGCACAGTGCCTGTTAGCGAGAAGGACTTCCGTCGAATTCTGGACCGGAAAGATGTGGATGCTATCACGATTGCGACTCCCGACCACTGGCATGCGCCGATGGCGATTGCAGGGTTGCAGGCGGGTAAGCACATTTATGTGGAGAAGCCCTGCAGCCATAATCCTGCGGAGGGAGAGATGTTGGTGCAAGCCCAGCAGAAGTACGGCAAGCTCGTGCAAATGGGCACACAGCAACGATCCTCACTACACACGATCGAGATCGTCGGAAGAATTCACGACGGCGTCATCGGCAGGCCCTACTTCGCCAAAGCGTGGTATGTCAATGTGAGAAAGTCGATTGGCACCGGGAAAGAAGTACCTGTCCCGCCTCAGCTCGATTGGGACCTCTGGCAGGGCCCAGCTCCACGCCGTCCTTATAGGGACAATGTGCATCCTTATAATTGGCATTGGTTCAAAGTCTATGGCACCGGAGAAACTCTAAATAATGGTACGCACGAAGTTGACGTTTGCCGATGGGCTCTGGGCGTCGATTATCCAAAGCAGATCGCCGCGTCGGGCGGGAGATATCATTTCAAGGACGACTGGCAGTTCTACGACACACTGATCACCAGCTTCGAGTACGGAGGCACCATGATTTCATGGGAGGGCAAGAGCTGCCAGGGAATGAAGTATTACGGACGCGATCGTGGTTCGACAATTATGGGAACCGATGGTACGGCGCTGATCGATCGCGATGGCTACGAGATTTATGACCTCAAAGGGAAGAAAGTGCATGAATTTAAAACAGGCAGCGCGACCGAAAGTTCCGATCTGCTCGGTCGCGATTCCATGACCGACGCCCACTTCGCGAATTTTATAGCCGGAATCCGCAAGGGCGAGAAGCTCAATGCTCCCGTCTCTGTCGGCAATGTCGCGGTGACCATGCTGCAGCTTTCCAACATCGCGTGGGAAGTTAATCGCGAGTTGCATCTCGATGCGAAAGACGGACGGATCCAACGTGACCCGGAGGCGATGAAGCTGTGGAGTCGCGAGTATGAGAAAGGCTGGGCACCATATGTCTAGGGAAAATCATTTCCCTCGACTCTCTCGTCGCCAATTTGTCCGCTCCAGCGCACTGGTGGCGGCAGCCATGGCAACTCCAACCAGCCTATGCGCGTTGGCTCAAAAACAATCATCCGACGACGAGATATCGCCGATTCGTTTGGGCCTGGCCAGTTATACCTTCCGCAACTTCAGCCGTTCGCAGATGATCGGCTTCATGAAGCAATTGAACATTTTCGCGCTGAATGCAAAAGACGTGAAAGACCATCTACCGATGGATGCGCCGCAGGAGTCGGCTGCTCTGGAGGACTATGCCGCAGCAGGCATCAAGCTGCACGCGGCTGGCGCCATTTATTTCGAAAAGAATACGGACACGGACTTGCGGGCGAAGTTCGAATACTGCAGGCGGGCAGGCGTTGGGGTCATTGTCGCCGGCGACCCTGCGCCTGAAGCTCTGCCGCGAATCGAGAAATTTGTAAAGGAGTACGATATCCGCATCGCGATCCATAACCATGGTCCCGAGGATACGTTGTGGCGTTCACCGGTGGATGTATTGAAGGCGGTCAAGGGCATGGATCCGCGCATCGGTTGCTGCATCGATGTGGGGCATACAGTTCGCGCTGGCGCGGATGTGGTCGAGGCAATCCATGAAGCGGGCCGACGACTGTTTAACGTACACATGAAAGACCTTACAAATTTCGGCAGTAATGAAAGCCAAGTCGCGGTGGGAGACGGCACTATGCCAGTGCGGAAGATGTTTGAAGCGCTTATCGCCACTAAGTACGATGGCTTCGTCGATCTGGAATATGAGATTCATCCGGACGATCCGATGCCGGGGGTGATTGCCAGTTTCGCTTACATGCGAGGAGTTTTGGCGGGCATGAGATCATGAGCGCGGACTGACGCCGGATTGGCCGTGGATGCCGACCGTCATTGGAATTATCGAGGATTGTCGTAGACTGCTACCCAGTACCTGGAGGGCGTCATGAGCAAGCTTTCGTCACGGATCCCGTCGGATTCCCCATCCAATAGTCATCGCCGAACTTTTCTCAAAGCGGGCGGAATTATGACTGCTGCTGCGCTTGGCTCGGCCGCCCTTTCGGATGTGGTGAACGCCCAGTCTGGCCATCCGTATCATGCTGCAACCTGGGATTCCATGCCGACTCGGAATCTCGGAAGAACCGGACACAAAGTCGGAATCTTCAGCCTCGGCGGCCAAGCCGCCTTGGAGCAGGCTCGCAACGAAGCCGCCGCTCTCTCCATCATCGAAAGAGCCCTCGATCTCGGCGTGAATTACATCGACACATCTTCCATCTATGGGGGACCCGATCGTTGGAGCGAGCAATACATCGGTAAAGTGATGAAACGCCGCCGCAGCGATGCGTTTCTGGCGACGAAAACGAAGGAGCGGACGCGCGACGGTTCCATGCGCATGATCGAGACATCGCTGAAACTGTTACAAACGGATCACATCGATTTGTGGCAACTGCACGACATCGGAACCATAACCGATATCAACCAGATATTCGCCAAGGGCGGCGCGATGGAGGCATTGCTCCAGGCTCGCGACCAGAAAATCGTCCGCTATCTCGGCATTACCGGACACTACCGGCCCGACGCCTTGATCGAAGCCATCCATCGGTATCCCTTTGACACGATCCTGATGGCAGTGAACGCGGCCGACCCGCATCACTACAGCTTCTCCGAACAACTGCTGCCCCTGGCCGTCGAGAAGCAGATGGGCATTATAGGAATGAAAATTCCCGCGCGAGGACGCATTCTTTCGTCGTGGATCCCGCCTTCTGTTGAACAGCAGAAACATTCGTGGGAAGGGACCGTGCTGGCGTCTACTCCGGGCACACTGGATATGCGGCAGGCAATGTACTACTCCCTTTCGTTGCCCGTGAGTACCGTCATCATCGGCTGCGATTCCATTGCCCAACTCGAACAGAACGTACAACTGGCGCGAGAGTTTACTCCTCTCAACCAGCAACAGATGGCAGCGCTCGCCGGGAAGGCCGAGCCCGTGTCGAAGCAGTCGCTCTTCTTTCGTTTCTATGAGCGCGCCTGAGAACCGGGTCATCGTCGGATAAAGCAATGTGGAACTGTCGCCGCAGCCCCGACTGTTTCCAGGTGCCAAGGCGAAAAATCTGCACAAGGGATTATCCGCTGGAAACCAGATTGAAGGTATGTCTGGTTGCTGATCAGCCGTGTGGCATGATCGTGAATGCCGTGAATTACAATACATCCATTGACTCCTGAGTCGCAGTCTTAGAAGACAAGAGGATGCGAACGATAGGTCTGGCGCAGCGCTCGCAAAGGTCGAGACTGCCTGCTGGGTCTGTTGGTCAGTCCGTGCACTTTGATCTCGACCTTTATGCGCTCCAGGTTCTGGCGGCCATTCATCCCGGCGACAATGCTTTTGCTGCTGGTGGGAACCGGCAGTGGGCAGAACACAACTCGGATTACTCTTGACCAGGCCATTGATCTGGCGCTGGTCCACAACCATTCGCTTAAGGCCACGCGAACTCTGATTCTTCAGAATCAGGCCCAGGAGATCACCGCGAACCTGCGCCCAAATCCGACGTTGGGATTGGATACGCAGTTCGTTCCATTTTTTAGCCCACAAGATTTCTCTGGCGAGAATCTCAACGAAACTCAGCAGTTCGATGTTGGAATCTCTTACCTTTTCGAACGAGGTCGCAAGCGGCAGCGCCGGTTGCAGGCTGCCCGCGATCAGACGGCCGTGACCCGAGCTCAGGTGGCCGACGCCGAACGCACTCTGGCATTTAATGTAGGCCAGCAGTTCGTCAGCGCTTTGCTGGCGGAATCGACTCTCCAGTTTGCGCTCGAAGATCTTAAAGACTTTCAGCAGACGGTCGACATCAGCGAAACTCAGCTCAAGGCTGGATACATTGGTGAAGGCGACTATCTGAAGATCAAGCTCCAGCTCTTGCAGTTTCAAACGGATGTATCTTCTGCGCGCCTGGCTAAAGTGCAGGCGCTGGTGGGCCTGCGCGAGCTCCTTGGTTACGATGCAGTACCGGCCGATGTTGAGGTCGTGGGTGAACTGGAGTTTCAGCCGCTCCGAGGGAACCGGGAAGATCTGCAGGCGCGGGCGCTCCGGGAACGTCCCGACTTTCATGCCGCTCAGTTGGGGATCACCGCTGCCGAGAGCCAGGTTCTCCTGGCCAAAGCAAACGCCAAGGTCGACGTGAACGGCACCTATGATTTCACGCACGTTTCCGGCGAGAACACGGCCTCTCTCTTCGCCAATTTCGAGTTGCCGATCTTTAACCGTAATCAAGGCGAGATCGCGCGCACCGGCTATGCGTTCCAGCAATCCCAGGAACAACAGCAATCCGCCAGCGATACGGTTCTTTCCGACGTTGCCAACGCGTACGAGGCGGTTCGGAGTAACGAAGAGGTAGTGCAACTTTATACCTCCGGCTATCTCAAGCAAGCGCAGGACTCGCGCGACATCAGTGAGTATGCTTACAAGCGGGGCGCCGCCAGTCTCTTAGATTATCTGGATGCTGAGCGCAGCTACCGATCGGTGCAGCTTGCCTATCGGCAGGCGCTGGCCTCTTACATGACCGCGCTGGAACAACTGAAGGAAGCGGTAGGAACGAGGAACTTGCCATGAGGAAACCAAGGTGAGCGTGGGCGCGGGTCACAGTCGGAGGTTGGCTGCCGCCGCTTCCGCACTCATTATCACGCTGCTGTTTGCGGGTTGTGGCGAGCCGGGGTCGAATACCGCGGCAACTTCAAGCGGCGCGAAGAACTCCGACAGTGCGGAACTGTTCACCATCTCCCAAGAGCAGATGGCACACGTGCAGGTGCTGACCGTTCAACCGGCGACGCTGCCTCGGAGCTTGCGGCTGACCGGGGCGGTGGCTTACAACGGGTTTCGAACAACGCCGGTGATTACTCAAGTGAGCGGACCCGTCAGCAGAGTGGTGGTTGTGCCTGGTCAGAAAGTGCAGAAGGGCGAGCCCATGTTGTATGTGGCGAGTCCAGACTATTCGCAACTCCGTACCAATTATCTGAAGGCCAAGGACGCATTCGCTCTGGCACAGAAAGCTTATGCTCGTGCCCGTGATTTGTATGAGCACAAAGCGATCGCCGAACAAAACCTGGAACAGGCGGAGTCCGCCGAAGTGCAGGCAAGCGGTGACTTGGCATCGGCGCAAGCGGCTTTGAAAGTGATGGGAATTGCCGATCCGGATGCGCTGGTGCAAGCTCCACCGTCTTTCGAGGTACCAGTGAGAGCGCCGATCAGCGGCGAGGTTGTCGAGCAGGATGTGTCCGCCGGGCAACTCATTCAACCGGGTACTACGCAGTGTTTCATGATTTCGGACACCGGCAGCGTGTGGGTGTTGGTCAATATCTATCAAAAAGATCTACCCCACGTGCGGGTTGGCGATGCCGTCACCATTCAGACGGATACGTACCCAGAGGCTTTCCACGGCCGGATTGCGTATATCGCGGCCGCGCTCGATCCGAACACGCGCACGTTGCAGGCGCGTATCGAGACCAATAATCCCGGCGAGAAGCTGAAAAAAGATATGTACGTGGTCGCGACCGTGAATGCGGGCACGGTTCCCGATGCGATTGCGCTGCCGGATTCTGCGGTGCTGCGCGACAACGAGAATCAGCCTTTTGTTTATGCCGGGACATCGTCGAACCAGTTTGGCAGGCGCTCGGTTACGCTTGGAGAGAGTCTGAACGGTCAAACGGAGATTACCAGCGGTCTGAAAGCAGGCGACCAGGTCATCGGGAACGGAAGCTTGTTCCTGCAGTTTGCCAACTCACTGCAGCGCTGAGGCGATTGCGCCCGCTGGTTGAAGTCTAAGATAACTCCGTCAACATTCGGAGCCCAAAGCAAAGTACAGTGTTTACTAGCGCATGATCCACCGAATCGTCCATGCGGCGCTGCGTCAGAGGTTCCTGGTGCTCATGCTGACCGCTTTCATCACGATCGCGGGAGTCCTCTCATTTCAGCGGATGCCGGTGGATGCTTATCCGGACCTGTCGCCGCCACAGGTCGAAATCATCACCCAATGGCCAGACCACGCTGCGGAGGAGGTCGAAAGGCTGGTCACGCTTCCTCTGGAACTCGAGATGAACGGCGTTTCGCACATGGTGGTGATGCGTTCCATCTCGCTCTACGGTCTCTCTGATCTCATTCTGACCTTCGAAGAGAGCACGGACGATTACTTTGCGCGCCAAATTGTTTTTGAAAGGCTGGCGCAAGCCACGCTGCCGACAGGGGTGACTCCAAGCCTCGCACCCCTGTTCAGCCCCAGCGGCCTAGTCTATCGCTACGTGCTGGAGAGCCCCGACCGCACGCCGCAGGAATTAAAAACGATCGAGGATTGGGTGGTGGAACGGGCCTATCGATCGGTACATGGCGTGGCCGACGACTCGGGTTTTGGCGGAACGGTGATGCAGTATCAGGTGTTGCTCGACCCGGCTCGCATTTATGGATATCACCTTACGATTCCGCAAGTGGTAACCGCGCTGTCCGCCAATAACGCGAATGCCGGTGGCGGATTCTATTCTCAGGGCGGACAGTTTTACTACGTGCGTGGCATTGGACTGGTTCGAAATACGGAGGACATTGGCAACATAGTGGTCGGTGCCAACAAAGGCGTGCCCATCCGAGTGCGCGACATAGGAGAGGTAGCCATCGGACACGCGCCACGCCTGGGCGAATTCGGATTCCAGAAGAATGACGATGCCGTCGAGGGCGTCATTCTCATGCTGCGCGGTGAACAGACCCAAAACGTCCTGAAAGGAGTGGAGGCAAAAACCGAGGAACTGAACCGCCAGATCTTGCCGCCGGACGTAAAGGTCCATCCTTATTATGATCGTAGCGAACTCGTACACTTAACTACGGATACGGTAGAAGCGAACTTGCTTCGCGGCATGGTGCTGGTCCTGATCGTTCTGATTTTTTTTCTGGTCAGTTTCCGCGCTGCCGTCATTGTTGCCCTTACCATTCCCCTCTCGCTGCTGTTTGCCTTCATCGTGCTCCACGCCCACGACGTGGCGGCGAATTTGCTCTCGATTGGCGCCATCGATTTCGGCATTGTCATCGATGGCACTGTGGTTATGGTGGAGAACATCTATCGTGAGTTGGCGCTGCGGGAGGGACAGGAATACAAGCTGAACGAAGTCATTCTGGCGGCTGCCAAAGATGTGGATCGCCCGATTTTCTATTCGGTGGCGGTCATTCTCGCTGGCTACCTCCCGATTTACGCGCTGAGCGGGCCTTCGGGAAAGCTGTTTCACCCCATGGCCGAGACCATGTCTTTTGCGCTGGTCGGAGCACTGATTCTGACGTTGACCCTGATCCCGGTGCTGGCCTCCTACTGGTTTAAAAAGGGCGTGCATGAGAAACCGAATCGCGTCTTCGAATGGATGAAGCAGAAATATGCGGGGCAACTGGATTGGTCGCTCGATCGGCCAAAGACGACCATGCTGCTCGCGACCCTCATCTTCGGAGCGAGCCTGCTGCTCGTGCCCTTCATTGGCGGAGAGTTTATGCCTCACCTCGATGAAGGCGCACTGTGGGTCCGGGCCACAATGCCCTATACCATCTCCTTTGAGGAAGCTAGTAAGATCGCTCCCCAGATACGCGACATCTTGATGTCTTATCCCCAGGTTACCGTGGTCGGTTCCGAGTTGGGACGACCCGACGATGGCACCGATCCCACCGGCTTTTTCAACTGCGAATTCTACGTTGGCCTGAAAGCATATAACGACAAGTCCTGGACCGGTGCGGTCAGTGACAAAAAGCAGTTAATCGAGTCGATCAATAAAAAGCTGACTGCCTTTCCCGGAATTATTTTCAACTACACCCAACCCGCGGAAGATGCCGTGGACGAAGCGCTCACCGGCCTCAAGAGTTCGTTGGCGGTCAAGATTTATGGCGAAGATCTGAACGTGCTTCAGGACAAAGCGATCCAGATCAAGAATGCGCTGTCCAAGGTGGCCGGCTTCACCGACCTCACCGTGGTTCGCGAACTTGGCCAACCCAGCCTGCTGGTCGATGTCGACCGGGACAAGATCGCCCGTTATGGCATCAATGTCGCGGACGTGGAAGCTGTGATCTCGGCTGCGGTCGGTGGGCAGGCGGTCACCCAGGTGATACAGGGAGAAAAGCTGTTCGATCTGGTGGTGCGAATGCGACCCCAATTCCGCAGCAGCGCCCATGAAATTGGAAACCTGTTGGTGGGCACGCCCGACGGGCAGCAAATCCCGCTTAGTCAGTTGGCCAATATTACGCAAGGCAACGGCGCGTCTTTCATTTATCGTGAAAATAACTCCCGCTACATCGGCGTGCAATACAGCATCGAAGGACGCGATTTGGAGCGGGCGGTGCGGGACGGCCAGGAGGCAGTGCAGAAAGCCGTCACCCTGTCGCCTGGTTACACCATGTCATGGGGCGGGGAATACAGCCAATTTCTAGAAGCCAAGTCGCAAATGTACTTTATTGGTCCCCTTGCCATCGTGTTGATTTTCATGATCCTGTTTGCGCTCTACGGAAATTTCAAATTCCCTGTGACGATCGCACTGGGCGTAATTATGACGGAACCGGTGGGAGCACTGGTGGCGCTGAAACTGACGCATACTCCCTTCAGCGTTTCCTCAGCTCTGGGTCTTATGGCGTTGCTCGGGGTCTCAGTGGAGACTGCGGTAATTCTCGTCTCCTACATTAACAAGTTGCGCCAGGAGGGAATGGGCATTCGCGCCGCCACTCGTGAAGCTTCTTTGCTCCGGCTGCGTCCCATCATGATGACAGCTCTGGTCGCGTGCTTGGGTTTGTTGCCCGCAGCCCTATCCACTGGCATTGGATCAGACACGCAAAGGCCGTTCGCCATCGTCATTGTTGCCGGTCTCATCTCGCGCCTCTTCATTGGGTTTTTTGTCAATCCTGTGTTATACGAAATGGTCGCCCGTGAAGGCGATGTGCTCCAAGTCTAGGCTTCCGGGGGGAACCGGCGAATGTTGATTTCCCGGAAGCCGCCTTCGGGATGTTGGTCAGTTAGCGGAGGCAACGCCGCAATTTTTGTGACAACTTCTTGGAGCCTCATGGGTTTAAGAACAGCGGGTGAAACGACGCGGATTCCACGCTGCAACTAGCAAGCGAAGTATAGGACAGTTATGATGGCCAGATTCCAGAGAAGCTCACGCATTCCGGCTGTGGTGCTCGCGATTGCAAGTCGTCTCGCGCTGGTGGGTCTGGTTGGGGTCCGAACGATGAGCTCCCAGCAGAGGTTGGAGACCGCGAGCGCTCTGGCCTCCCGTGTCCCTTCCGATAAAAGCGAGTCGGCGGATTCGTCTCGCGGGTCAATCGGAGAGGCGATGAACCACAGCGTCCACGCGGTAGCCGGTGACAAGAATTATCACGGCAGCGTGGGTCCGTACGTGCCCTTGAATGTCCTGTGGCGCATTCGAACCGGCGGAGGAGATCGAACGATCACCGCTGACGCCACGGAGCGCGATAGCTATCCGCTCGATGGCGCCATCTTTTATGTGCCCAAGAATGAGCACCTCGATCTGGGCTCGGTTCCACTCTATCGCCTGTTCAACGGCTATGACCACATGGTGTCTCTCGATCCTGACGAAGGCGCGGCTCAGGGCTATCATGTCGAGGGAATTCTGGGTTACCCCTTCGACTCGCAGCAGGCGGGAACATCGGAATTGATCCGGACATACAATCCATCGACCGGCCATCATTCCCTGCGAAATTCTACTGGCCTGGAAACTGAACAAGGGTATATTGACCAGCCGCTTGGAGTTTACGGTTACCCGCGATATTACAACCATGGCACCCAGCTTCTCAGCCTCACTGGAGGCGGCATAACGGCAGACTCCAATGAAGTTGCCGGCGGCTCGCTCTGGCATTGGACGTGGAATGGGGTTCAGGTGATCAACAACTGGGATTATGGCCGTCAGATTCAGACTGACATCTTTCCCTTCGATTATGCGAATCCCACGGAAGCTGGCGACACGTGGAGTAATGACCCCAGGCCAGCGGTGAATCATGGATCGCCTCTGGGGCTTGCCGAAAATAACGGGCGCACGCAAAGTACACGCTCCATCACTCTCGAGTATGATCCCGACGGAAGTCAGCAGTGCTATTACCAACCGCCGGTAGGACCGTGTCCCGGCTTCGGCGGCGGACCCAACAATCCAGTACTGTGGCCTGATGTAATGCTAGGCAAGGACGTGACGCTCGACTTCAACGGACTTGGTCCGGTCGCGCTGTATTCCACATTCATGCAAGTGCCCAAAGCCCTGGCCTCGGGCACTGGTCGCGAAATTCCAGTAATTTATGCGCGCGCGAATTTCTATCGCATGTTTACCTACGATGCCGAAGCGGGTCGGCTTCAAGAGAATCCATGCTCGAACGGCTCGATAGCGATTTCTCCCAACTATGGCGGAGTAATCGCGACCACTGGGAAAGAGGATACAGCCATTGGAATTTACGCGGTCAATACCACCCAGGGCGGATCGGTCGACTACCTGGTTCTCAACTTTACCTGGAATTGTCCAGGCCCCCCGCCCGACACGGGCGAGTTCGGCTCCGACACCATGATCGTTGACTCGGTGCGCTACACGGGTTATCCGGCGGGGCCCACGGTAACGAACACGTACCTGATCAGCGGAACGCTCAAGACCGTCGTCGAAAAAATGGCGCAGTTATATCAGATGCGCGACTCAATTCCGCGGTAGTTGGTCGGTCCGTTGCTGTCCGTTCGATCGGCATGGCCAATGCCGGCGACGGAAACAAAAGAAAATGCTCCGCCTCCGAGAAACGACGCCGCAAAATACTCTCACGGGCAAAGGATCGCGGCGTTGGCCACGACCATCTTTGTGTTGGAAACCGATCCGCTGCCAGGTGCCTGCGGATCCGCCGGCGCCATCGCTGTAACGGTTGGGTTGGGCACATTGCAGGCCACTACAAACGGTTCGGTGGTGAGTGCGTAGCCGCCGGATGGATCGCCGACATACCAACTTGTTGCGAGAGGGGTCACCGTAATCGGCGAGGTGTTGTAGGTCCCGGTGGCGACGAACGAAACCTGGCCAGCGTTGGCAACGCCGGTGATGGAAATCGATTGGAGTCGACGGTTGTTGCCGCCGCCACAGTTCGAGATGAGGCAAGCTACGAACAAAAGTGGAAGCCGGAGGGAGAAGAGCCGAACACGGAGCATGGTAGCCTCCTTGAGGTCTTAGACCCCGTTGGTAGTTGGAGGGTTGGCACCCAACCAAGGCAGGGTACGGCAAATACAGCAAGGGAATCAAGCTTGCGACCCAGTGGTTCCTTTTTTCCTAAACGTTGATGGATATCTCTCAATTCGCAAAGTCGCTCTTGGTTCCATGCCGTCGCCGGAAAACTGGTTCGGGATGCCGGCTCCGACCACCTCTCCGGCGGGTCCAGGCCGCGCGCATGTCCAACGACTATAATGCATTGTGTATTGGTGCACTACACATATGCTTAAGTAGCTATTGACAGAAAGGCCTCAGCTCGAACGCTGGCTTTCAGCCAGAACATGCAACCCCGGATTACAACCGCCGCCTCCCAGCCCTGTTCTTTGCAATACTCTCATTGCACTTTGCCCAGGTGACATTCGCGGCACTTGGCGGAGTCAACGTCTCATCTAAAGAACGGGATGAACCGCGGGCGGTGACGCGCGACAGCAGCGCGACCACGACAAAGAACAGAGAGAGATCAATGACATTAACGCGTGCGCCGCGACTCGCGATCTTTTCGCGGAAACGGATGCGATGGGGGAGAATCACTTGGCCTCCGGAGGGTGCATGTGCACGAAAGTAGCCGTGTCACAGGTGCCGGGTTGCGAGTCGACAAATGGCGGGCAACTGACTGAATAAAAGCAGTTTGGCAGACATGTTCGATCCAATTCCGGGATTTCTGGCCACCATTATGAGCTTTGAATGAGCTTTCTGCCACAGCACTGTCGGTGAAATGACGCAAGCACAATCGAGTTGCCTTGGCGGATAAAATATTCCTGACATTTCTGGCAGCAGTGAAGTCTTCAGGGACCGTCGCGGGTGCAATCCGAGCCTGTCTCAAGCTGGCGACCGAGCACGGAAATATGCATGATCACTGGGGTTTGTGACGTTCATCACGCCGCTTGTCCTGCCAGTTGCCTTCGCCTTCGGCTGTGTGCGTCACTGGAGGCAGTGACCTGCGTCACCGCCGGTGTGTGATGAGTCAAATGCCTGCGATGCCGGGCTAGGGTGCGCGATTTAGCTCAAAACGGTCTTCGTGCTTGTGGTCATCTTCCCTGCTAAGTACCCCACAATCTGTTGGTTACAAGTATCACCATGACTGGCTCGGAACTTGCACTTGGAGCTCGGGAGTAGGAGAAGATATGGCCGCGGATTTACGCTCAGTCGCCCACAAAGTCTGGCGCACCATTGCTTCCATTCAGACCGGTGTAGTTCTATTGATCCTGGTCGTGATTTTTGCTGCGGTCGGAACCATCGTGTTGCAGCGACCGGCCACCGAACCCGAAGAGATGCAGATCGCGTACTCTCCGCAGACGCTTCGAATTCTGGATGCAGTCAAGTTAACGGATGTCTTTCACGCCTGGTGGTTCCTCGGACTCATGGGACTGGTGAGCGTCAGCATCGTGGCGGCTTCGATCGATCGCTTCCCCAACTCATGGCGCTACTTCTCGCGTCCCTACAAGTATCCGGACGCAAGTTTCCGGCGTGCTTCCCATCCCCAGAAATCGCTGAACATCGCGGACGAGGAATCGGGGTTGGTCGCGGCTGAGCGCGCGTTACATGCGATGGGATTCAAACCCGAGCGCGTGGTTCGCGAAGACCACTTTGGAATTTTTGCAGAGAGGCATCGCATCTCCGAGTTAGCAGTGTACATCGTCCACGCCAGCCTCTTGCTCATTTTTTTTGGCACGATTGTGGACGGCCTCTGGGGCTGGCGCGGCACGCTCAACCTGAATGAAGGGCAGACCTCCAACTTGGTTGAACTGCGCGACGGCACTACGCGTACCCTCCCGTTTGCCATTCGCTGCGATACCGCTGGCCAGGAAAACTACCAGGACGGCACTCCGAAGAAATGGTGGTCGAAGTTGGCCGTGGTAGAAGGCGGTCGCGATGTAAAGAAGAAGGAAATCGTCGTCAACGATCCGCTCCTCTACAGTGGCGTTCGTTTTTACCAATCGAGTTACGGGCCCAACGGCAAGGTCGACAAACTGACGTTGGTCGTGACTCCCGGCAACGGTTTGGGCCAAAAACAGGAAATCGGGATGGCGCTGAACGACACGGTTGCGCTCGACACCGATACCACGGTGCGGTTCACCGAGTTCTTTCCGGATTTCGCAGTTCGTGATGGGCAGGTCTATCGAAAATCGGACTACCTGGAAAATCCGGCGGCCCACTTGGTGGTGACTTCGAAAAAAGCGGGGAAAGACTTTGACGTGTGGCTTCCGCAGTTGGACGAAGTCGCGGACAACTCGAAGGCGCCCTACCTGTTCCAGGCCACGGATCTCAAGATGGGCCACTTTACCGGATTGCAGGTTTCGCATGAGCCGGGACAGTGGGGAGTGTGGTCCGGCGTAGTGTTGCTGGGCATTGGGTTGGCATTCGTCTTTTATGTGGTGCACATGCGTTTCTGGGTGGTTCCGGTTCTCGATCCGAAGACAGGGAAGTGCGCGCTGTGGATCGGTGGCACCGCGAATCGCAACCGGGACGCATTTGAGCAGCGCTTTAACGAACTGGTGACCTTGGTGCAAGAAGAACTGAAGACCGCTCCCAAGAACGCTCCGCGCGAGCGTGTGGTTGCGGTCGTTGGGAACTAAGACCAGGGAACTAAGACCAGGGAATAAAACCCGGAACTGAAACCAGAGGTTGCAAGCAAGAAACTGAACCGGCTCTTTGGGAGGAATGGTAATGGCACGAGCAAAGGTGGAACAGCAGCAACCGGCAACCGGCATGACCCTGATCGTACTCGTCGGATTGGCCATCGCATTCCTGCTGTTCATGGCGTTTCTGAATGTGGTCAAGAGCGGCAATCTTCTGAACGAGACCAACCTGCTCTTCGCCACTTTGATTTTCTACTCCGGAGCGGGCGCGCTCTATCTGGGATTTGGAGTCACGGGCACGGAGTCGTATGTGAAGGCGGCTTCGCTTGCCACCTGGCTGGGATTGATCGCCAACACCGCAGCCATCGCGCATCGCTGGTATGAATCGGGCCACGCGCCTTTTGCCAGCGTTTACGAGATGCTGCTCAGCTTCGTGTGGACGTTGGCTGTGCTCACGCTGGTGGCCGAAAAAAAGTACGGTGTCAAAGTGATCGGCACGGTGACGATGCCGGTGGCGATTGTAGGCGTGGTACTGATGCAGTTGCTTCGTACCGAAGTACATCCGCTGGTGCCGGCGCTGCAATCGACCTGGCTGCACGTGCACGTTACGCTGGCCATGCTCGCCTACGCCGCCTGCGCGCTGAGCTTCGCGTTGGCCATGATGTTTCTGATCCAGGACAATCTGAAGACCGAAACCGTTCTTGCCGTTACCAGTGCCAGCACGCTGGCCATTTACGCGAGTGTTGTGTTGACGCGCTTTGAGAAGTGGGGCGGACTGAGCCTGGTCGCGTGGGATCCGGAGCGCAAAGCTGAAGTTTTTCTCTCCAAGGGCGTGCGCTTGTTCGTCACCGTTCCCGACCTCGGCTGGCTCATGACGCTGACGCTTCTGGTGGTGGCAGCACCGCTGGTTTTCTATGGACTGGCGCGCTGGAAGAATGACCAGAGCTTCCTGACGCTCGCGAATCGCGCCGTATTCCTCAGCATCCTCCTCCAGGTAATGACATTGATCATGTTCGTCGTGCGTGCGGGTGATGGTCGCTATCCATCGCTTGACGCGGACGGATTATTCCCGACAACACTCGCCGCCAGTCCCTTCATACTGTCGGGCTTAGTGGGCGGCGTCTTTATTTCACTTCTCTATCTGCTGCTACTGTGGCGGCGTCCGGACCTGGAGCGCTTGCTGCCGAGCGCCGATAACCTCGACCGCATCACCTACAAGACCATCTGTCTAGCCTTCCCCCTCTTAACACTTATGATCGCCTCGGGTGCCTATTGGGCGAACCAGACCTGGGGATCGTATTGGAGCTGGGATCCGAAGGAAACGTGGGCTGCGATTACCTGGCTGGTGTACGCCGGCTACTTGCACATGCGCATTACTCGCGGATGGCGTGGCCGTCGTGCCGCATACTTTGCCATCCTCGGTTTTGCCGTGGTGATGTTCACTTTCTTCGGAGTGACCTACCTGCTGCCCGGGCTTCATGCCTATGCCTGAGCGTCCGCAACCCGCGGAAACAGTAACTGCTTCAACATCGGGAGAGGACTTGCGCATGGGTACCGTAGGGGTGAACTGGCAGCTCAAGGCAATCTTGCCGGTAGGTTTCGTGCTGCTGGCGGGTCTGTTTGTATTTACCCTGGCGACCGTCTCCTTGCGGGACCCGGAACGCCATGCTGTGCTTCTGGTGGCCGGAACCGGAGCTGTGGCCATCTGTGCCGTGGTCATCATTGCGCTGGCTTACGTAATTCAGCGGCCTATGGTCGAATTGCAGGACAAGATCGCACAGGTGAGTGAAGGCAATCTAGATGCCGTCGTCAGCTTCGCGAACCGCAACGATGAGATCGGGGACCTGGGCCGCAACTTCAACCACATGCTGCAACAATTGCGGGAGAGCAGGGAAGAGATCGAAACCTTGCATCGCACCCAAATGTCCCGCGCGGAACATCTGGCGACGCTCGGCGAGATGGCCGCCGGCTTGGCTCACGAGATACGCAATCCGCTGGCTGGCATCGCCGGCGTCATCGAGATCATTGGACGCGATCTGCCTTCGTCCAGTCCGGCCTGCGCGGTTGTAAAAGATGTTCGATTGGAAATCGTGCAGATCAACCGCATCCTGACCGACCTTCTCGAAACGGCGCGGCCGCACCCGCCGCAGGTCTGCCTGAGCAATCTCAATACGACTGTAGAACATGCCGTGATGCTGGCGCGCCAGCAGGTGCTTTCCAAGCCAATTAAGATTGAGCTGCAACAGGCCCCCGATTTGCCAGAGGTCGAGCACGACAGCGATCAGATTCACCAGGTCCTTTTGAACCTGCTGCTGAACGCGGTGCAGGCCATGGACGATGCGGGCACGGTACGGGTCGAGATCGATTCGCGAGAAGATTGTGCCACTGTGCGGGTAAGCGACACCGGACGAGGCATCCCTCCGCAGAATCTTCCCAATATATTCCGCCCGTTCTACACCACCAAGGGCAATGGCACAGGTCTTGGTCTTTCCCTTGCCCGCCGTATCGTGGAAGAACATCATGGCCGGATCGAGGTCGGAAGCGTCGTGGGGAAGGGAAGCACGTTTGAGGTTCTGATTCCGTTCCGCGTTCCCGCGGCTCAGGCCCCAGTTTCCTAACTTGCGAGCGTTCCGCGACGCGGCAGTGATCATGGCGACGGATGAGTTAATCTCCGTTCTACATTTGACATAGTATCCCTCATCGGGATACAATGTATCCCAGTATGGCATACAAAGCGACGACCATCGAAGAGCTGATCGCCATCATGAAGCGCGTCCAGGGTGACAAGACGCTGACCCAGTTCGCAGCCGAACTGGACCTGTCCAAGCAATATGTCAGCAACGTCTACAACCGTCACAAGGAACCCAGCGAGCGCCTGCTGGGAAAGCTGGGCTTCACGCGGCAAACCACCTACCTCCGGTCGCCGACTGCTGCCAGCCGGGAGAGGAAAAAATGATAGCAAACAATTCCCAACCCGCCCCATCGGGCGTTAACCAGCGGGTTTTGGTCAACGTTATCCTCGACAAGTCGGGCTCCATGAGCACCAAGGTTCAGGATGTCATCGGCGGCTTCAATCTTTACCTCGAAGAACTGGCAAAAGAGCCGGCCGTTGACTACGGGTTTTCGCTGACGCTGTTCGATACCGTCGTGGACATGAAATACAAAGCAGTGCCGCTCACGAAAATCGCGAAGCTCGACGACGCGACCTATCGCCCCAGCGGAAATACCGCCCTGTTCGACGCCATCGGTAACACCGTGCAAACGGTCAACACCGACGGTTTTGATAAGACCATCACGGTGATCATGACGGATGGAGAAGAGAATTCTTCGCGTGAGTGGACGCTGCCAGCCATCCGCGAACTGGTTCGAAGCAAGGAAGCGGCCGGCAACTGGACGTTTGTTTTTCTGGGAGCGACCCTCGACGCCTTCGCGCAAGGATTCAAACTTGGCGTGCCGATGGCGAACGCTGTCCGCTACGATCCTGCGAACTACCGGGGTGTCTTCGAATCTCTGTCTAGGAGCACGAATTCGCTCTCATCCGCCCCAGCCAAAGCAGCGGTTGACTTTTTTAAAGGAGAGGCCGCGGGCATTGAGAAGGAAAAGGACCCTAGCGTCCTCCACAAAGCCGCAGCCCGTCTTCAGGGGACGAAGGAGAGATAACAGGTATCGCCCACAAATATAGGATAAGTGAGCGATCGCAGAACCTTCTAGCGCAGGTGGCGAAACTGATCCCGGTCGTTTTATAATTATTGTTGTCCGATAATGCTGCGCCTCACACATGAACAGTTCCGTGAGCTGGCCGCGAAGCACGGTTTGGCGGTCACGCACCAGCGTCAGGTGGTCTATCAGGCCGTCATCGCTTCCCAGAGACACCATTCTCCAGAAGAAATTTACGCTGCGGTCCGACGGCGCATTCCGTCGATTTCTCTGGCCACGGTCTACAACAATTTGCGGCTTTTCATCGAGTGTGGGATGCTGCGAGAGGTCACTCCTCATGCGGCCACATTGCGCGTGGATGGTAATCTGAAACCTCATCACCATCTGGTCTGTTCCCGCTGTAAATTGGTGCACGACATCGAAGGAGATTTCATTGATTTGAAGCGGCTATCCCGGCAACTGCCGGACGGTTTTGATATGTCGCAGCCGTTGATCGAGGTCTTTGGCCTCTGTCGACGCTGCAGCGCAAGAACCTGACGTGGGTGGTTTTTCGCGTAACGGAAGGAGTCGGTGGGCGCAAAAGAGAAAACGAGCTCAATTGGCAAGCCAGTGCCGGAATTGCCGGTCGCCGATGTCGAACGCGCACAACAGCATTACAGAGGCGCACTCGGCTTTGAAATCGGATGGCTTTACCCAGGAAAAGAAATTGGAGCCGTGTCACACGGTGATATGGGGCCAATATTTTTTCGGAAAACGGAGCCGCCGTTTGAACCTGCCGTGCATTGGCGTTCGCCGAAGATATCGATGCGTCGTACCGGGAACTGATGTTTTTGGTTGCCAACATCGTGGATCCCCTGGGAAAAAAGCCTTGGGGATTACGGCAATTCACGGTACAGGATCTGGACGGGAACCTCATCTATTTCCACCATGACTAACTAAACGCCGAATGACAAATCAGGACGCTACCGATAGCTGAAGTCTTGATAAGCCCGGCGGTTTTCCGGATGGGAAGGTTCGGATGGGTTCGTAGTTAGTCACGATTTTCTTAAACGAAGGAGCAATCATGTCAACCGAAGCAAAGTGCCCATTCTCACACACTGCAGCCGGAGCTACGGCGAATGCGGACTGGTGGCCGAATCAGCTGAACCTGAAGATCCTGCACCAGCACTCGCCGCTGTCCGATCCGATGGACAAGAAGTTCAATTACGCCAAAGAATTCAAGAGCCTCGACCTGGATGCCGTGATTAAGGACTTGCATGCCTTAATGACGGATTCTCAGGATTGGTGGCCGGCCGATTTTGGCCACTATGGGCCACTGTTCATTCGTATGGCGTGGCACAGCGCAGGTACGTACCGCATCGGCGACGGCCGCGGCGGAGCCGGATCTGGTCAGCAGCGCTTCGCGCCGCTCAATAGCTGGCCGGACAACGTGAACCTCGATAAGGCGCGCCGGTTGCTGTGGCCGATCAAGCAGAAGTATGGGCGAAAAATCTCCTGGGCCGACCTCATGATTCTCGCGGGCAACGTCGCGTTGGATTCGATGGGATTCAAGACGTTCGGGTTTGGCGGCGGGCGCGAGGACACATGGGAGCCCGAAGAGGATATTTTCTGGGGACCTGAGGGCAAGTGGCTGGCGGACGAGCGCTACAGCGGCGACCGCGATCTTCAGAATCCGCTCGCGGCCGTGCAGATGGGTCTGATCTATGTGAATCCTGAAGGGCCGAATGGAAAGCCGGATCCGCTGGCCGCGGCGAGGGATATCCGGGAAACGTTCGCCCGCATGGCGATGAATGACGAGGAGACGGTTGCGCTCATTGCCGGCGGGCACACCTTCGGCAAAACGCACGGCGCGGCCGATCCGAGCAAGTACGTTGGTCCCGAACCGGAAGCCGCCGGCATTGAGGAGCAGGGGTTCGGCTGGAAGAATAAATTCGGCACGGGCAGAGGCGATGACGCGATTGGCAGCGGCCTGGAGGTGATTTGGACCACGACGCCCACGAAGTGGAGCAACAATTTCTTCACCAACCTTTTCAGTTACGAATGGGAACTGACCAAGAGCCCGGCCGGCGCGAATCAGTGGCGACCGAAGAATGGCGCCGGCAATGGTACGGTGCCGGATGCGCACGATCCATCAAAGCGCCATGCGCCATCCATGCTGACCACGGACCTCGCCCTGCGGTTCGACCCTGCTTACGAAAAGATCTCACGACGATTCTACGAGCACCCGGATGAGCTCGCGGACGCGTTTGCGCGAGCGTGGTTCAAGCTGACGCACCGCGACATGGGGCCGATCTCGCGCTACCTGGGTCCGCTGGTTCCGAAGGAGCCCCAGTTGTGGCAAGACCCTGTTCCGGCGGTGGATCATAAATTGATCGGGGAGAAAGACATTGCTGGTTTGAAGGCCAAGATCCTCGCGTCGGGCCTGTCGATCTCCCAACTGATCACGACTGCCTGGGCGTCCGCGTCGTCGTTCCGGGGCTCCGACAAGCGCGGAGGGGCGAATGGATCGCGAATTCGTCTAGCGCCGCAAAAGGATTGGGAAGTGAACGAGCCGGCGGCACTGGCGAAGGCTCTCAAGAAACTGGAGGCGATTCAGAAGGAGTTTAACAGTTCGCAGTCCAACGGCAACAAAGGGAAGAAGGTCTCGCTCGCCGACCTGATCGTACTGGGTGGCTGCGCCGCGGTCGAGGAAGCTGCGAAAAGGGCCGGGCACAAAGTGAAGATTCCCTTCTCGCCGGGGCGCACGGATGCTTCGCAGAAGCAGACCGATGTGCACTCGTTCGCCGTAATGGAGCCGATCGCTGACGGGTTCCGCAACTATCTCCGCAGCGGACAGACCCTGTCGGCAGAGGAGTTGCTGGTGGATCGGGCGCAGTTGCTGACGCTGACTGCTCCCGAGATGACGGTGCTCGTCGGGGGCTTGCGCGCCCTGAATGCGAACGTCGGACAGGCCAAGCATGGGGTCTTCACGAACCGGCCCGAAACGCTGACCAATGATTTCTTCGTCAACCTGCTCGACATGAATACGAAGTGGCTGGCCTCCTCTACATCCGAAGGGGTATTTGAGGGGCACGATCGGGCGACCGGCAAAATCAAGTGGACCGGCACGCGCGTCGATCTCCTGTTTGGTTCGAACTCCCAGCTCCGAGCAATCGCAGAAGTCTATGCATGTGACGACTCGAAAGAGACGTTTGTGAAGGACTTCGCGGCTGCGTGGAACAAGGTGATGAACCTGGATCGCTACGACCTTGCCTAAGCTCGGTTAATGACGGTACTGACACTCCTGGGGATTTAATCGATCTGCTATTTCCCTGGACCAAGTGGTTGCCCAATCCGGTCAGCCACTATGGCGCTACTGTTGAATAGCTCTGGTAGTGGGTCATAAAGACCCACTACCATAGCTCTTGATAACGTCCTATTATTGGGGGATAATCGGGGTCGGTCGAAACCCGGTAGCATTCTATTGGGCCACCCCTCCTCCGCGGAAATTTGTTGTCGTAATGGTGAATGCTCTTGATGCACACCTTCCCGATGCCTGCCCTCCCCAAGAATCTGCCAGCCAGAAGCAGCTGAACGAAGCGAGGCTCACGACAAAAAGCAGAGTTTCTAGGAGAGACCATGCATTCATCAGGAACGACAACTGGGGCACAAATTTGCTCGAATCGCCCACAGCTCTCTGCCATAGCTTTCACTTTTTCCCTGCTTCTTTGTTGTGCTTCAGCGGCGTCGGCTTCGTCGGCTTGTGTGCGGGTCAACCAGGTTGGGTACGAAGCCGGCAATCCGCCTTTTCAGGCTTATCTTATGTCAACGGCCCCGGAATCCGGTGCGACCTTCAGTGTCACCAATTCCGCGGGGCAGACGGTTTATTCGAGCGCAATCGGCGCACTGCTCGGCACCTGGTCCAACAGCGAAAAGTTGGTTTATGACGTGTACGCTCTCAGCTTCACGGTCTCTGGCGGTGACATTTACACGATTTCGGTACAGGGTCCGATACCGGCGACTTCGCCGAAGTTTGCAGTGGACACTCCGGACGCGCTCTACCCGGGTTTGCTGCTGAATACCTTGTGGTTTTACGAGACCGAGCGTGATGGCCCGAACTATATCCCGAACGCTTTGCGCACCGCGGCCGGGCACCTCAACGACGAGAGTGCTGCAGTTTACAAAACGCCTCGCCTCAACGGAAATGACCTGATCACCGCCAAGGGAATACCGCTCACATCCACGGGAAGTGTGATTGATGGCGCTGGAGGCTGGTGGGATGCGGGAGACTACATGAAATACGTGGAGACGATCAGCTACACGGTGGCCCTGATGGAGATTGGAATTCGCGATTTTCCCAATCAGATGGGCCCGGCTGCTCCGGTTCGGCCTCCGGTTCCGCCGGCTTCAATCTCTTACGCGGGCAGCGCGTCCGGCGCCCCCTCATCGTCCGACTTCTCAGAGGAAGCGCAGTTCGGTTTCAACTGGCTCATCGAGATGTGGGATGACAGCAGCCAGACGCTCTACTACCAGCTCGACAACAGTCAGGATTGGGAAAACTTTCCCGATCTCGAAACAGAGTATGACATCTGGACGCTGCCCCAGGCTGCTGACGACTATAGAGGCTGCACCGCCGACTATGTTTACATCTGTCACCGTCCGGCATTCATTGCGGCACCCGCCGGATCCAAGATCAGCCCCAACCTCGCTGGCCGCATGGCTTCAGCGTTCGCCGAATATTACCAGCTCTATCGCACCACGAATCCCACCACTGCGAACCTAGCCCTTCTGGATGCCGAGCATATCTTCGCCCTCGCCGACACTACTCTTGCGGACCCAGCCCGCTCCGTCGCTGACGGCACCTGCACGTCGGGATGCCTGCTCACCATCGTTCCATTTGACGGCTATCCCGAG
>PLBE01000037.1 GCA_003134435.1 Acidobacteriaceae bacterium | reverse complement strand
TACTCCGGTCAGACCCTCGATTTCGTCCGGTCGCATCCCGAGGCCTGGATGAACGCGGTCCACCCCGAGGATCGCGAAGCAGCAGCGAAGGCCTTTTGCGACGGAATACGTTTGGGACAGGGCTTTGCGGTGGAAGCCCGCTCTCTTCGCGCACAGGACAGGACCTATCGGTGGCACCTCATTCAAGCCGTGGTTTTGCACGATGCGGAAGAACTGGTCCTCAAATTCGTCTGTACAACCGCCGACATCGACGATCAGAAACGCGCCGAGGAAGCGTTACGCGAAAGCGAGTATGAAGCTCGCTTGATTGTGGACAGTATCCCCGGCGTGGTGGCTCTGTTATCGCCCACTGGGAATCTGGAAATGGTCAGCCACCAGGCCCTGGAATTCTTCGGTCGGACTTTCGAGGAACTCAATCGGTGGGGGACGAATGACATGATTCATCCTGAGGATCTGCATGGCGTCATCGATGCCTTTACCCGAGCGCTTACCACTGGCCGTCCTTATGAGGTCTTGGCGCGCTTTAGGCGAGCGGACGGTGTCTATCGCTGGTCCCAAAACGGAGGTTGTCCGCTTCGCGATAGAAACGGAGATATTGCTCGCTGGTGCTCACTGATAACCGACATCGATGATCAGAAGCGCGCCGAGGAAGCGCTGCGCGAAAGCGAGCACGAATCTCGCTTAATCGTGGACAGCATTCCCGGCCTGATTGCAGTTTTAGACACGAGCGGCGAGATTGAGCGGGTCAGCCAGCCGGTTTTGGACTACTTCGGAAAGTCGCTGGAAGAGTGTCGTCAATGGGCCGTAGACGACACCATTCACCCGGATGATCGCCCTGCGTACCTTCAGGCTTTTGAGCGATCTTTCGCCGCAGGAGAACCAATTGAATTCGACGCATTTCGAGCTCGTCGTTTCGATGGCGTCTACCGATGGCTAAACATGCGCGGGCTTCCTCTTCGTGACCGGCAGGGGCACATCGTCCGATGGTACTTCCTTTTAACAGAAGTTGACGATAGAAAGCGTGCCGAAGACGAACTCAGGCGGAGCGAGGCAAGACACCGGGTTGTGGTTGAAACAGCCAACGACGCGGTGGTCAGTATTGACGAGAGCGGCACAATCATTCTTGCGAACCCCGCAACGAAGCGGATATTTGGATACAACCCAGAAGAGCTTATCGGCAAACCTCTCACGGTGCTGATGCCGGGAGCAATGGGCAAACTCCATGAGGCTGGTTGCATACGATATCTGGAAACCGGCGCTAGGCAGCTGAACTGGGGGGGGACTGGGATGACTGCGCTTCGGGCGAACGGTGAGGAGTTTCCGGTAGAGATCTCATTCGGCGAGATGACCGTTGATCGGAGAAAGATATTCACTGGATTCATTCGAGATATCTCCGAAAAGAAGCGCTATGAAGCAGAGTTACGCAACACTCAGGCGGAGCTCGCAAGAATGATGCGAGTCATGACGATCGGACAACTGACTGCTTCGATCGCACATGAGGTTAGCCAGCCGCTGTCGGGCATCATCACGAATGCGAGCACTTGTTTTCGTATGTTGAAGAGTGATCCTCCGAATATTGATGGAGCGCGGGAGACCGCGCAACGGACGATTCGCGATGGCAATCGCGCTTCAGAGGTGATCACTCGACTGGGAACGCTTTTCACCAAAAAGCAAATTGAAGTCGCGCCGCTCGACCTCAATGAAGCAGCTCGCGAAGTCATCGCGCTGCTGTCCGGCGAACTGCAGAGAAACAACGTAATTCTGAAACAGGAATTCAGCGATCATCTGCCGGCTGTCCACGGTGACCGCGTTCAACTTCAGCAGGTCATTCTCAATCTCCTCCGCAACGCGTCCGACGCAATGAGCGGCATCAAGGATCGACCACGCCAAATGGTGCTCAGAACGGAGCTGGAAGGCGAGCATGTGCGGCTTTCAGTTCAAGACTCTGGCGTTGGCTTTACTCCTGAAGTTGCCGAGCAAATGTTCGAATCGTTCTACACGACAAAGTCAGACGGAATGGGGGTCGGACTCTCTGTCAGTCGTTCGATTATTGAAGCCAATCACGGGCGGCTGTGGGCAACGGCGAACGACGGGCCAGGAGCCACCTTTGCATTCTCAATTCCCTGCGAGCCCGGGTCTTAACCTTAGGAGCGGACATGAGACGTGGTTTCCATCGGACACATTCAGAAGCACGAGCTTGAAAGTTGCGAAGAAATCACTCGGCTTGCGAGTTTCACTGACGCAGACACACTGACCGATCGCCAGTTGAAGGTTTCCGATCCGGGGATGCACTCCATACATGCGAGCTCACGCAGCCACAGGTCAGTTAGAGTCCCAGAAGCGCCCGGACCAATCAAGCTCGCCATGGAGTTGATGAAGCTGTTCAACTCGCGTTGGGGCTCAGAGACAGGCTTATGCTCGATTCGAGGCGCTATCTCGATCGATTCTTGACTCGTGATCAGTCGCAACTCGGACATGGCACTTCTCGATTCTGGAGGCTGGGGACCACGTACTGGCGCTTCGATCCAGATATTGAACCCACATTCGGAACCCGCCCCTTGAAAGCGACAGAGCACGGGAGCTGCTCACGCGCACGATAGAGCCTGGACTTGACCGCTGCAAGGGAGAGGTCGAGAGTGCAAGCCACCTCCTTCATTGAGCACTCCCGTTCAATTAACGTCGCCGTGGGGGTGCGAAGCCTGACATTGAGCTTGCTTATTGCACGCAAGGCACAGTGCGATCTCTGGCGCAGGTCATAAACCTGCTCCGAGTTTAAGGTAGTAATCCGACCATCAATCGTTAGAGCAGGTTCGCCTGATTCCGATGCTCTCGCCGCAGCAACCAGTTCCAAGTCTCGGCTGGCTGCATCCTCATTCCCATCTATCCCTTCAAACGCAGTACTAGCCCAAGTTCGTCACGAATGAGGTTGCAGGCCACTTAAGTGGTTCAGAATCAGTTCAGGCTACCGCCGAGTTTGCACTACATTCGCGCTGGAACCGGAGATGTTCTGGCAGGGTGATTCCGAGCTGCCGGAGCAAGGATTTCTGCTCTGCAGTTGGCTCCGTGATCCGGCGCAGCCTGATTTCACGGCCGTCGGTAGTGGGCAGAACGATGTCGGCGCTCTGCAGTGTCGATAGCAGGGCAATGGCCCTCATCGGAGTCATGGACTGGGCGTTATCGACACCACTCGCCGATTGCTTTGGCTCAACCGGAGGCCGGCGCTTGAGCAGATGTTTCAGGGTGACCCATAACGCGTAACCGAGAAAGGCGACCAGGATGTGAGCTTTTACGCGCGGTTCCAACTGGTGAAACAAGGGCCTGACGGAAAGCTCACTCTTCAAGGCCCGAAAGGAGGCTTCGGCCTCGGTCAGCTGCATGTACTTCGACCATAACTCCTCGGCCGTCTCCGCAGTGAGATTGGTGCGCAACAGATAAGCACCCTCGCGCGCTTCGCGCCAGTTTCTGCGATCCTCCTTCATCTGCCAGAACAGGCGAACGCCCTCGGCCGTATCTCGCAGATCGAGGTCATACAGATCGTTCACCTGCGGATGCCGGGCTTGAATCTTTCCCAGCCGCCGCTCCATTTTGTTGCGGTCTTTCAGCCGTCCTGTGACGATGGCTTTGTCCAGTTCCTGGAGCGCGGCTTCCATGCGATTGGAAAAACGGCTTCGTATCGCCTTCTCTTTCTCTTTGCGGCCCGAGGTGCGGCATAGAATATATGTCTCCTCGCCCTCCGGGATGGCTACTTTCTTCACTTCCACCTCGGGCCGCACCCGCGTCCAGTCCTCTTTCAGCAGCTCCGCTTCAAACCGTTTCATCTGGCTGCGCTGCGTGCCTGTCAGATACTGCCCATCGCGTTTGCGGATGGCGGCGAGATTCTCCTCGCTCACAATGCCGCGGTCGAACACCCAGATCCTGCGCGCCTTCCCGTACTTGCGTTCCACCATGCGCAGAATCGTCTCCATGGTGGAGACGTCGGTACGATTGCCGTCGAAAGTTTCGTAGCTGAACGGAAAACCTTCGTTGTTCACAATCAGCGCGATCACCAGTTGTTCGCAGTCGGGCCTGTGATCGCGGGAATAGCCGCGTCGGACCATCGGATTCTTTTCCGCCGCGCCTTCCACATACGTGCTGGTCAGGTCATAAAGCAACACGTCGAACTCCGCGCCGAACAACGCGCCGTAGCGTTCTTTCAGATGCCGCTCCAGCTTCGTCTTGTGCGGCAGGATGTGGTCCAGGCACCGATACAGGCGTGTGTCGTTGATCTTGCCTTCTTCGATCTCCAGCAGATCGTCCAGCGCGGTGGAGGGATACCAGCGCTGCTCGATGGCCAGTTCACTGCCCGGCGCGCAGAGACGATTGATCGCCAGTAACGCAGCTACCCGAGACCATGGCACGTCGGACGGCTTGCCGTCGATGGCCTGTTCGAAGAAACGATCCAGTTCGAGTCGCTTCCACAGATCCAGTCCCAGGAAGCAGGAGCCGAACATGCGTGTCCTTTCCAGACGCACTTTGTGCAGCAGCACGCGCGCTACCTGCGGATCGTCATCGGGTGGCACCACATTCGACGGGAACAGTTTCAGTTGCTGCGCCTCACCGTCCTCGTTGAAAACCTCCACTGTTTTCAGCCAGCGGGCCTGCGCCGAACTGTTCAACTCGCCCAGATAGCAGATCGTCTTCTGTCGCGGACCGTCCGGCGTGCGTACCGTTTCCACCAGCGACCAGTACGTGTGATCCTTGCCATCCTTGCCCCGGTGGTTCGGTCGCAAAAACATTCTGAGTTGATCGTGTCACGACTCATCGCCCCTTTCAAGAGGGTAGGTCTACACT
>PLBE01000017.1 GCA_003134435.1 Acidobacteriaceae bacterium | reverse complement strand
CTATGAATTCCTCCGAGATTCGTCAAGACAAGGTGAATGCTCTCAGCCAGGCCGTCAAGAGTGGTGAATACAAGGTTGACTCAACAGAAACTGCTAACGCTTTGATCGACAGCGAAGAAGTCTAAGTGAGCAACTACGGCAAGTTGAAGTTCTCTTTGGCCTAGAGAAAAAGAACTTGCCCGAAGGGCTTGAACATGAGCGGTGATGCTCTCCAGACGCGCGACGTGATCGCCGCCATTTATCTGCAGCAGTTGCAGGAATTGGCGTCTGAGATCTCTGTTGCCACGGATGCTATCGCCGCAAATGCTTTGCCCCGGCTTCAAGAGAGTGTCGCGAAGCAGGAAATGCTTTGCGCCGGCCTTATAAAGTTGGCCAACTCCGTCGGTGATGGTTTAGGGTCTTCCGTGCAGCCTTCGTGCTCGGGCATTGACCCCGCGGTTGAAACGAAGATCCAAGCGGCAAGCAGAACGATCCGCGAGCTGAATTTACAGTACGCTGCTCTGCTCAGGCACTCCGGTAAAACGATTGCTCTCCTCGCTTCGTTGTGCAGAAGCCACACAGGTCAATTTCAGGAGGCTGGCGGACCCAGGTTGAAGTATCAGACCTGGTCTTGCGAGATGTAATCTATGGGCTCTCTGAGTTCTTCACTTTCGATCGCAGTACAAGCGTTGAACGCTGCCTCTGGCGCTCTGCAGGCAACTAACAACAACATTGCCAACGCAAACACCCCCGGCTACACCCGCGAAGTACCCATACTTCAAGAGGTCGCGCCGACGACTGACGGCAACCTCAGCGTGGGGGGTGGGGTCGCAATCGAAGCCTATCAGAGCGTGCGCGACGAACTGGTGCAGACGCAGATTCAAAATGAGACCTCGGCCCAGAGTGGCGCAAATGCGCAGCTCACCTCAATGCAGCAGATACAGCCCACATTTACCACCTCGACCCAGGACATCGGGACGGATATATCGGCCCTGTTCTCGAGCATTTCAAGCCTTTCGACAAATCCATCCAGTCCCTCTTCACGGCAGGCGGTACTCACGGCCGGACAGAATCTGGCCACGGCCTTCAACACGGCTTCCAACACTTTGACCTCGCAACAGGTCGGTCTCAACACCCAGGTTACTTCGGATGTAAGCCAGATCAACCAGTTGACTCAGCAGATTGCTGCTTTGAATCCGCAAATTGCCGCGCTCAAGGGGACCGAGTCGAATGGCGGCACGCTTGAGGACCAGCAAAATCAACTGATACTCCAGCTGTCGGCGATCACCAATGTCTCCGTAACCCAGGGCAAGGACGGCGTGACATTGTCGACTGGAAGCGGAACGCCCCTCGTTATGGGCACGCAGAGCTTCGCCTTGCAAACCACGACCGCCAGCAACGGAATGACCGACGTTCTCGACCAGAACGGCACCGACATCACGAAGACGATCACAAGCGGAGACCTGGGTGGAACCATCCAGACGCGCGACACGACAATTCCTACGCTTTTGACCCAACTGGATACTCTGGCCAATCAGTTTGGCGCCGCATTTAATACTGCCCAGTCAACAGGCACAGATCTAAACGGAGCCACCGGGACTGCTTTCTTCAAGTTCCCCCCGACGGTTCCCCCTGCGGCAGCTCCAGTCGCCGGTTCGGCTGGCTCTATCACACTGGCGCTCACCAGTCCCTCCCAGATCGCAGCCAGCTCCGACGGAACGGCCGGAAGCAACGGGAACTTGGTCAACTTCAGTGCACTGCAGACTGCTACACTCCCAGCCGGCCAGACGCCCGGAGACGCGTATGCAAACTTGGTATACCAAGTGGGCAGCCTGACCTCCAATGCCAACTCGGAATCCACCGCGACAACGGCCAGTCTGCTACAGCTCAATGACCAGCTCAACTCGGTTTCAGGGGTTTCGATCGATCAGGAATCCGCCAATTTGATCAT
Source organism: Acidobacteriaceae bacterium (assembly GCA_003134435.1). Classification (GTDB taxonomy): domain Bacteria; phylum Acidobacteriota; class Terriglobia; order Terriglobales; family Acidobacteriaceae; genus Acidiflorens. The sequence continues at coordinate 1,010 of PLBE01000017.1, read as the reverse complement.
GTACCAGACAGCCTATGAAGCGGCCGCGCGTGTCGTCACGACCATTCAGTCGATGTTTACGGTGACGATGGCCATGGGCACCGCCGCGGCGGACTAAAAAATCAGAAACGCGGCAAAGGGTCGCGTAAAGAAGGTCATCATGCGCATCACCAACATGCTTCCCGATGTACAGTACCAGATACAACAGAGCCAACAGGCCCTCGCAACCGCGACGCAGCAGCTGTCAACCGGACTGCGAGTCAACCAGCCCTCCGATGATCCTTCAGCCTATTCCAATATGGTGATCTCACTCGGCATTTCGGCAAACGTCGACACATACACGAGTAATATCAGTTCTGTCCTCCCACAGATGCAAACGGCGTNNCACGGCCATCACGCTGGGCACGCAGGGCGCTAACGGGACCAACTCCACTGCCAATACGCAGGCACTTGCCTCTCAGGTTGAGGGTCTCTTGACCAACGTGGTTGCGCAAGGCAACACGTCTTTTCAGGGTGTCTTCATTTTCGGCGGCACAGAGAGCACTACGCCGCCCTTTGTCCCTGCCTCTACGACGTACAACTCATCAAACGGAACGGTTGCTCTCCCACTGGCATCTACCTCTGGTCTGACAAACGGCTCGGTCACAACCGTGAGTGATGCAACCACCGGAGATACGTTTACGTTCAAGGCAACAGCTGGCGACACGGTTGCCAGCTTGATAACGGCCATCAGCAATGCCGTCTCCGCAGGCACGCTCTCATCCGGAGTCACTGCAGGCATCAACGCGAACGGTCAGCTTTCCATCGGAACGAACAATCCTGCCGACGGAATCGTCGTCAGCACCAATGACGCCACTCTCGGATCCATGTCAGCAGCTCCCGGCACTGCGGTCCCCAATGCTTACGCATATGTTGGGAACGGCAACTCAAACAGCGTGCAGGTGGGCGAGTCCATGAGTGTGCCCACCAATCTGCCTGGAAACCAGCTGCTCTTCTCGGGGGCCAACGTCATCGGCTCGCTCAATCAACTC
>PLBE01000146.1 GCA_003134435.1 Acidobacteriaceae bacterium | reverse complement strand
AACTCTCATTTGAAACCTGAGTCGGTCTGGGTAGACCGACGGCCTCCGTCTGCTGTGACGAAGGTCCTATCTTGTGAGTACGTTCAGACTTGAGCCCGAACATTTGTTTCTCACGACTGGCACGTTCAACCTTTTGTCAAAGATCAATCCGCTTTCCGCCTGAGCGGTGCGCTTTCAATCCGCCGCCATCCCTAGAAGAGATTTTGGCGTCCTCGAAACTTGTAGTACTAAACTTGCGGTAGCTCGCTAAAGCTACGCGTCCCCGCCCTCGCTGTCAACCCTCTGCGATCACAGGATTTCCACCTGATTTCAACAGTCCGGGAGAATCTCCGTAGAGACGGGGCCTGCCTCTCCTCCCGCAGCGTCCGCAAGAAACTCGTTATACAGCGCGTCCGAAAACGCTCTTCTACCTCAACTCACCGAAAAATTCCGGCGCACGCCGAAGCAGAAGACAGTTCATAAATTAAAGATCGCTTTGGAGGCTCTGCTTTTCGCGGAAACCCTTCAGGAAACTTTGTTCCCGAATGCGAACCCCGGAAAGGGGTCAACTGGAGGCTTTACTGAATTTGATGCACCGAGCGACCGCGAAGACTCAACGGATGGCTCAGACACTGGTTCACTTGTCCTCGACTCGTTTGTTATACCAAAGTGAATTGGATTACGCAAGGGGGAATCAAAAAAATAATTTGGGCGTCGTTTGGCTGCCCCCGTCACACGCCGACTGCGACATAATTCGCGTTCACTAAGTGTTTAGGCGAAAAGTAACGCAATTGTGGAGTTCGGCGGGTGGCCCACTTCTCCGGCACGATCATTAACGCCGCTCGCTTTTTATCGTTGAATAATGCTAACTGGGGGTGCCCCACTTCTCGCGGCTTTTCGAGAAGTGGGCCGCCACGCCGCCTTCACCCTTACTCTCCGGCCCTTATACTGAGTATTACTAAGTAATACAAACAATTCCATGCGAACCACCCAAATCCTAAGCATCTCGCTCCCTCCCGCCCTGCTCCGGCAGTTCGAGGAAGTACGAAAAAAAGAGTCCCGCACCCGCTCCGAATTGGTGCGCGAAGCGCTCCGCCTCTATTTCGAAGAGCGCTATCCCGCCATAACCCCCACCGCGGCCGAGCTCGCCGCCCTGCGCCGTGGACGAGCCGCGTTTCGGCGCGGCGATTCGGTATCATTGACCCAATTCCTCACCGGATTGGAACCCATTGGCCTGGAACCTCCACATCACCGGCCCCGCGCAAAAAGCGTTTCAAAAACTTCCGCCCAAAGATCGGGCAGGCGTTAAGAACGCCCTGCTTGCGATGCAAGAAGATCCCTTCAGCAAGATCCCTTCAGCGGCGACATCAAACGCCTCAAAGGACAGGCCGGTGCGTGGCGCCGCCGCGTAGGCAATTACCGCATCGTCTACGATCTCCACGTTGACGAACACCAGATTGTAGTGGCTGGTATTGTGCGCCGCACCTCGACCACATACTGCGACCAATCGAGAGATGGCATGAGCGGTGCCTCCGGTTTTCAGATTATTAGCATAGTTCGCGGACCCGTGCCAGAGAAGTACGCCCCGCCCTCTGACCTCCTCTTCTTCCTCTGTCACGAACGGAGAGTGATCACTGTCACCTTCGCCAGACTGCCTTGCACGGCACTATAACCGAATGACAATCCTGGTAACGGGCGGAGCAGGTTACATCGGCAGCCACGCAGCGCGGGCCCTGCGGCGTTCTGGCTATGAGGCCGTGCTCTACGACAATCTCTCCACCGGCTGCCGTCGTCTGGCCCAAGGCTTCGAACTGGTGGAGGGCGACATCGCCGACGAAGCGCGCCTCCGGCCCGTTTTGGCGCGCGTCGATGCCGTCATCCACTTTGCCGCCTCCGCGTATGTGGGAGAATCCGTCGAGAACCCGCGAAAATATTTTCAGAACAACGTTACTGCCGGGCTCAGTCTGCTGAACGCCGTGTTGGACGCTGGTATTCGCCGCTTCGTGTTTTCCTCGAGTTGTGCGGTTTATGGCCTTCCGGGACAGGTTCCGATTCCCGAGCGAGCTCCCCGTCAGCCGGTGAATCCTTACGGCGCGTCGAAGCTCTTTTTCGAAAATGCCCTGGAATCTTACAGCCGGGCTTATGGAATGTGCGCTGTCAGTCTGCGCTATTTCAACGCGGCCGGAGCCGATGAAAGCGGCGAGATTGGAGAGATTCACGATCCGGAGACGCACTTGATTCCGTTGGCGCTGGCAGCCGCAGTGACGGATGGGGCACAGTTAATCGTACACGGCTGCGATTATCCAACTACCGACGGCACCTGCATCCGCGACTACATTCATGTCGCCGATCTTGCCGAGGCGCACGTCCGAGCCCTGCAATACCTGGAGACGGGCGGCGAGTCTATGGCTCTCAATCTGGGAACGGGGCATGGGCACTCCGTTCTCGAAGTCGTTCGAGCGGCGGAAAGCGCTAACGGAGGCGTGGTTCGGCGAAGAATGGGTCCGCGGCGACCAGGCGATCCGCCGGTTCTTGTGGCCAACCCCAGCCACGCTCGAAGCGTGTTGGGATGGACCGCGAAGCGCGATCTCCCCGAAGTTATGTCGAGCGCGTGGAACTGGATGAGGAAGACCTCACGACGCGAGTTGGCCGAGACCGCCTGATTTTGCTCACGCAGCGGGGTGATCAGGGCCGTGGACTCGAGCATGTTTGATTCGATCATTCCCGATTCGACCATTGTCAACCCCGCACAGTTTCAAGTAGTCTGCGGCCCATGAGAATTCGCCTTTTGCCAGCCTCGTGGTGGGCTGGAGCGTTCCTGTTGGTTCTGTATCGGGCTCCGAGCTGGGCGCAGAATCCCGCGCACCCCTTCTCCCTCGAACAGGTGATGAGTTCGCCATTCCCTGCGAACTTGGTGGGCTCAGACCACGCCGGACGCATCGCCTGGGTATTCTCCGCCAAGGGCGAGCGCAACGTGTGGATCGCCGATGCGCCAAATTTTGATGCCCGCCAAGTCACTCATTACGCCGGCGACGACGGCATGCCCATCGCTTCCCTCAAGCTGACCCCCGATGGTCGTACGGTCGTATACGCGCGCGGTAGCGAGGCCAACAGCGCCGGAGAGATCGCCGACCCATCCAGCAACGTCGAAAAGCCCCTCCAGCAGGTCTGGGCGGTAGATGTGGACAAGGGCCAGCCTCGTCTCCTGGGCGACATGGGTTGCGATGAGGAAGGATGCGAAGACATCCAGATTTCCCCCAATGGCGAGTTTGCCGTTTGGGCTGCAAAAAAGCAGCTCTGGATAGCGCCGATTTCGGCAAAGCATAAATCCGACGCGAAAGCCAAGGCGCTGATCTTTGTTCGCGGCAACAACGCCCAGCCCCGGTGGTCGCCCGACGGGAAAAAGATAGCCTTCGTCAGCGATCGCGGCGATCACAGCTTTGTCGTAATTTACGAATTCGGCAGCAACACCCTGCGCTACGTCTCTCCCAGTGCCGACCGCGACCTCTATCCGCGCTGGTCGCCCGATGGCACCCAGATAGCTTTTGTGCGGCTTGTGGGCAAACAGATGAAGCAGCCCCTGATTCCGCAGTCGCCCCTTCCCTGGGCCATCTGGGTCTACGATGTCGCCGGCGATTCCGCGCGTGAGATATGGAAGAGCGGTCCGGACCTGGACGATTCACTCCCGCTGATCACCGAAGATGCTTCTTTTCGATTTGCCGCAAGAAATCGCATCGTTTTTTCTTCCGAACAGGATGGCTTTAACCACCTCTATTCCGTGTCGACTTCGGGCGGGAACGCCGCTCTTCTAACCCCCGGAAAGTTTGAGACCGAAGATGTGGCGCTCAGTGCCGATCGAACGGCTGTCATTTTTTCCTCGAATCAGGATGATATCGACCGCCGCCATCTCTGGCGCGTCAGTGTCGAAGGCGGAACGCCGCAGTCCCTGACGCATGGCGAGACCATCGAGTGGACGCCGCTCGAAGTCGCGGGAAAAGTGGTCTGCCTGGGTTCGACCGCCACCAGTCCCGCCATGCCGTATGTTGTGACCTCCAGCGGACGCGAAATGATCGCAAAAGGCGCCTTGCCAGCGGACTTCCCCGCGTCCCAACTGGTAACTCCCAAACCGGTAATCCTCAAAGCCTCCGACGGCTGGGAAATTCACGCGCAACTGTTCGAGCCGAAACCGGAGCGGCCGTCGTCCCGCCCGTCCCCCGCGCTCATCTTCATTCACGGCGGATCGATCCGCCAGATGATGCTCGGTTTCCATTACATGGACTACTACCACAACGCCTATGCCATGAATCAGTATCTGGCCAGCCGCGGATATGTCGTGCTCTCGGTTAATTATCGGACCGGCATTATGTATGGCCGCCACTTTCGCGAACCGAAGGATGGCGGCCCGCGCGGCGGCGCTGAGTACAAAGATATTGTGGCGGCGGGAAAGTATCTCCAGAGCTTGCCCAACGTCGATACGAAGCGAGTCGGCCTATGGGGTGGCTCCTACGGCGGCTACCTCACCGCCATGGGACTGGCGCACGACTCCGACATGTTCGCGGCGGGAGTGGATTTTCACGGTGTACATGACTGGTCTGACTTTAAGGAGGAATTCCCAGCGGACGCACCCGATCGCGACGACGCGCTCAAGCTGGCGTTTCAGTCGTCACCAAATTTTGCGATTTCGACTTGGAGGTCGCCGGTGCTGCTCATCCAGGGAGACGACGACCGCAACGTAGATTTCTCGCAAACGGTCGATCTGTTGCAACGCCTGCGCGCGCAAAAAGTGCACGTCGAGGAACTTGTGTTCCCCGATGAGGTTCATGGATTTCTGATGTGGAAGAGTTGGATACGGGCGTACGTCGCGACGGAGGAGTTCCTTGGCAGGGAACTGCGGTGAGAAGCACTTGTAATTTGTGAATTGGTGATTTGAAAATTCAGGGGCACTATCTTTCAAATTACCCATTACCCATTACCAATGCCTGCCGTATCCTCTCCCATGTCACCTCCAGCGCTTCCGGCAGCACCCTCGTTTCGCCGATGACGCTGACGAAATTGGCATCCGCCACCCACCGCGGCAGAATGTGCATGTGGATGTGTCCGGCCACCCCGGCGCCTGCGGCTTTGCCGATATTCATGCCGAGATTGATGCCGTCGGGCGCGTAGAGCTTACGCAGAACCGCCTCCATCTTCTGGGTCAGAACCATCATCTCGCGCGCCGCATCGCCCGGTAGTTTCTGCAGTTCGTCGAGGTGCGCGTAGGGCACGACCATGACATGCCCATTGGTGTACGGGTAGGTATTGAGAATGACGTAGCAATCCCGTCCGCGGTGGACAATACGCGCCTGCTGGTCGCTTTGCTTAGGAGCGTCGCAGAATATGCAGCCCGCAGTCGTGTCCGCGCCCGTCACGTAGGCATAGCGCCACGGAGTCCAAAGATAATCCATGGGGGGAGGGTAGCAGAAGCAAGTGGCGCGGGGCCAATTCCAGTTGACCGATGGATTCCCGGTGAGAGCCGCGCGTCCCCTGGGCAGCTAGCGATCAAAGCAGGGTAACCGGTTACCAATTCCCATACTGGTTCTCGGCCGTGTGACAAGTCCATGAATTTTTCGCCTCCCGCCGGAATCGCGTTTGACACTGTTCTAAAGCGGTTGCTATAGTCAAGGAGTCCCTATTGGACGCGGTTTCGAACCAGCTGGAATTGTCCTAGGGTCGTCCGCCAGGTCGACCTCAACGTAACCTAATGACCACGCCAGCAGTCCGCTCGACCACGTCCCGCATGAGTTGCGCACTGACCTGCGCGACCTCGAGGCTATGAACTTGTTCGACGACAACACCGCCCGTAACTCTGAATCCAGTCTTGAAACCATGACACCTGCAAACGACACCCACTCCGGCGGCTCGGCCGTGATTGATGTACCCGAGCTCGCACAACCTTCGCCTGCGGAACTCCAAGCTTCCGCCCCTGTCTCTTCGACGCACGATTCTCCCGGAACCGATTCTCCGGCACACGATTCTCCCGTTCACGACGTTCCGGAAAGTCACGCCGCCGCCAGCTCCGCGCCTCCCGTCGAAGCCCCGGAAATCTCCGCCCCTGAATTTGCCGGGGCCGGCAGTGACGATTTCGCCGCCGCTCTGCACAACTTCGAGCACGAATCCGAAGAATCCGTGGGCGACGATCACGTCATCAAGGGCAGGGTGATCAAACTGACCGCCACCCACGTCGTCGTCGACATCGGGGCCAAGTCCGAAGGCATGGCGCCCATTGCCGAGATTCTCGATCACGATGGCAAGCCCAGGTTCCAGCCCGGCGACGAAATTGACGTGATGCGCGACAAGGGCGAAACCGAAGAAGGCTACGTCAACCTCTCGCACTTGAAAGCGCAACGCCTGCGCTCGTGGGATGAGATTGAGAAGGCCTACAACGATAAGAAGCCGATCAAAGGCATCGTCGTCGAACGTATCAAGGGCGGCTTGACCCTCGACATTCAGGGCGCGCGCGCCTTCCTGCCCGGTTCGCAAGTGGACCTCCGTCCCATCCGCAATCTGGATGGCATGAAGGGCCAGACCATGGAAGTCGCCATCATCAAGCTCAACAAAAAGCGCGGCAACATCGTCGTCTCGCGCAAGCAGCTTCTGGAAGAAGAGCAGAACGAAAAACGCGGTAAAACGCTGGAGCACCTCGAGGAAGGCAGCATCCTTACCGGCATCGTCAAGAATCTCACCGAGTATGGCGCCTTTGTCGATATGGGCGGAATTGATGGCCTCCTCCACATCACCGACATGTCCTGGGGACGACTCACTCACCCCCGCGACCTGGTCAATGTCGGCGACCAGATTCAGGTCAAGGTGCTGAAGTACGACAAAGACAAGCAGCGCGTCTCCCTCGGCTTCAAACAACTCACTCCCGATCCCTGGCTCGATGCCGAGCATCGCTATCCCGTCGGCGCCCACGTCCACGGCCGCGTCATCAGCGTCACCGACTACGGCGCCTTCGTTGAACTCGAGCAGGGCATCGAAGGCCTGGTCCACGTCAGCGAAATGACCTGGTCCAAGCGCATGAAGCATCCCTCCAAACTCGTCAACGTCAACGACGAGGTCGATTGTGTCGTCCTCAGCGTGAATCCGACTGAACGCCGCATTTCGCTGGGCATGCGTCAACTCGCCTCCAATCCCTGGGACACCCTCCATGACAAGTATCCCGTGGGCGCAACCGTCGAAGGCCGCGTCCGCAATCTCACCGAGTTCGGCGCCTTCATTGAAATCGAGGACGGAATCGACGGCCTCGTCCACGTCAGCAATCTGAGCTGGACCACCCGCGTAAAACATCCCTCCGAGGTCTTGAAGAAAGGCGACAAGGTCAAGGCCGTAATCCTGGCCATTGAACCCGACAAGCGCCGCCTTTCCCTCGGAGTGAAGCAGATGCAGCCCGACGTATGGGATTCCTTCTTCGCCCAGCATCGCGTCGGCGACATCGTGCATGGCAAGATCTTGCGCGTCGCAAATTTCGGCGCCTTTGTCGAAATCGCCGAAGGTATCGAAGGCCTCTGCCATAATTCGGAAGCCGTCGACGCCAACCAACAACCCATGCATCTCGAACCCGGCGCTGAGTTCGACTTCAAGATCATCAAGATGAATCAGGAAGAGAAAAAAGTCGGCCTCAGCATCCGCGCCGTCGGCGAAGAAGCCTCGCGTCAGGAAGTCGAATCCTACAAGCACCCGTCGTCCACGTCTTCCTCAAACAGCACGACCATCGGCGACTTGATCTCGTGGAAACGGTCCGGTGGAGACGGCAACTAACAAACTTAAGTGATCGCGTGGAGGGACGGGCGACGCCCGGCTCTCCACCGCGTCACCCGATCTTCTGCAAATTCTCGAAGCTGATTCTCAGGCTCTCCATCGCCGGACGGTCCCCCGAGTCGCGCTCCACAAAGTAATGCTTTACGTCATCCCTCGCCGCCGCCGCTAGAATCTCCTTCCACTGGATCGTCCCGGCCCCAACTTCAGTGAAATGCTCCGCCGCTTTATCCTTGACCTGGCTAGCAGGGAAGCCGGGCTTCCGGTCCTTCAGGTGAACTAACCGGATACGTTTGCCGTACTCCTCGAACACTTGCAGCGGGTCGCGACCAGCCTGCGTGATCCAGTAACAGTCCATCTCCATGCAGACCAGCTTCGGGTCTGCGAGCTTCATCATGGCCTCCCAACCCGTGGTCTCGCCAAAACGCCGAAACTCGTAATTGTGATTGTGAAAACCAAACTGCATGCCCGCCTGCTGAATTTTTTCGCCCCAGATATTGAACTGCTCGGCCGCTCGTTTATAACCGTCGAGCGTGAACCACATGCCCTTCGGCAACATCGGACAAATCACATATTCCACTCCAAGCGTTTTCGCATACTCAATCTTCGCTTCCAGCCCTTCATAGTTGAAGTGCCCGCTCGGCACCTTCAATCCATGATCGGAAATCATCCGCCGCAGTTCCGCCGCCGGATGCGAATACACATTCCAGTAGGTCTCCACTTCGGTATAACCAATCTTGCGAATGGCCTCAAGAACCGCCGGAAGATCTCGCTCCGCCTGCTTCCGCACCGTGTACAACTGCACTCCAATATTGATGCCCTTCCATTCAGGATCGCGCCGTCCAGTATCGTTCCGCCCACCGTTGCCACGCTCGGAAGCCAGCATCCCGCGGACGGCCAGCCCCGTAGAAGCCGCCATTGACCACTGCAGAAATTCACGACGGTTCACCATAAGCTCTCAATCGCTCCTGAATTGCTATTCTCACTCGGCGCTGCGCATTCGCTGGCAACGAGGCTCAGGCCGTCCCGGGTCAGGACAAGCCCGATTACCCCATTGCCCAGTCATTACTTCCCCCCGCCTTCACCCTCCACCAGCGCATAACTCACAAAAGCCACCTCTTCGCTGTCCGGCGACCATGAAGGCACGTTGATTGTCCCCTGCCCGCCAAATAATCTGGCCAGCACGCTGATTTTCTTNNCGGTGCGCTCGGAGTTGAAGTAGATGTACTTGCCGTCGGGCGAATACTCCGGGCCGTCATCCAGCCCTTTTGCAGTCGTCAGGCGCGTTTCTTCTCCCCCCGTCACCGGAATCGTGTAAATATCGAATTCCCCGTTGCGCTGCCCCACAAACGCCAGCGTCTTGCCGTCTGGTGACCAGCCATGCCAATACGACGGAGACTTCGCCGTGATCCGTCGCGGCACCCCGCCCCCGATAGGCACCACGTAAACCAACGAGTCATGATCCTCCTGCGACTGGTCGCTGATCGCCAACCAGTTCTGGTCCGGCGAGATGCCGTGATCGTTGTTACAGCGGTTGGCGAATCCGGTGTCAATCAGCATCGGCTCCTCGCCGTCGACCGGCAGCCGGTACATGCGCCCGTTGCGATTAAACAGGAATGAAGTTCCGTCGCGCGTCCAGTTCGGCGCTTCAAACCGCTCCGGAGCAACATACACGATTCGCCGGTCCGTCGACGTAACGCTGACTCTTTCCAGCGTGCTATAGAGAGTCGCTTTCTCTTTTTCAACACGCGGCAGATCCATCGCCAGATCGACATGGGCGAACACCGCTTTCTCCACCACATCTTCATCGTGGGCGCACACCCCAATTCCTACGTAGTAAGTTCCTTTCAGAGGAACCCGCATCGACGCGCCCGAGTAGCGCTCCTTATCTCCATTTCGAAAGAACAAATAAACGGAATCTCCGCGCTTTGCCAGCCTTATCCCTGTTGGTTCCGCGACCTTCCCCTCGATTTCTCGCGTCTCGATCTCCCGCGTCGCACCACCCGTTTCATCGCGGTATTGCAAAGCCGTCCGGCCGTTCCCGTGCAGCGCCACATCGCCATAAATAGAGTTCGCGGCTAGGCTCTGCCGCACCATCAAAACCGCCTTGCGATGCTCGTTGCCCCCCGGCCCCGCAAACGATATGTCAGCCCCAAGGCTGACGTCGCCAGTCACTTTCTTCCACACGAAATGGAAAGCGTCCGATTCATTCCACATGTTCTGGCCGCTGCCGCTGACCGTGTACGTTCCCCGAGCCGCGTCGTAATCCAACCGCCCCGCGTGAACCACACTGCCTACATCGCTGTGATTGTCAAACCTTCCAGTCATGCTTCCAGTTTCGCTTGCCCAGAGCCCGCCGCCGCCCACCGGGGCATACGGACACCAGCTCAGCGCCAGCATCGTGGCCACTACTCTCTTGCTCAGGGTCATGGGAAAGCACTCCCGATTTCAAGGGGAATCCGCTGCGGAGAGATTGTACGACTTTCGGCAGGTCACGCGGCGCCCGCCGGTGCCAGGCTACTTCGTGTTGATTTTCAAACTGATGTAAACCTGCGAGCGATCGTCAAACTGGCTGACCGTCTTGGTGCCGCTCTTGCGGTTATTGTACTGCGCATACACTTCGTAATCGATGCTCGGTAGCAGCGCCGGAAACCGGTATTCTCCGTCCGCCCCCACGATATAGGTCTTCACCGAGCGCGTATGCGTGTTCGTCAGATAGACCACCGCGTTCGGCAAAGGGTTGTCGCCGCCGTCAAGCACTTTGCCCGTAAGCAGCCGAGTCTTATCCTGCTTCGATGAACTGCCAAACTGCGGCGCTGGTTCCGCCAGTACCCGACGACTGCAGACCAATGTCGAAGAGACCGATGCCGCCAGCATCCAAGCCGCAACCGCGATTCGCGCTTTCTTCATGAGGATTCATTGTCGCTCATCATCGATTCGCGACTGCTACCAGTCTAAATGAAGACCAATGTCGGATCGCTCGTCTCGATCAATATGAACGGTTACTTCGGAGCCCGGCTTCAGCTTCTCGCCCGACTCTAACTTGTAGTCCTTCACGTCCGCCCACACAACATAGTCCGCCTTGCCCACCGGCAACCGCTGCGCGAACTCGCCGGTGTGGTTGGAATACAGCTCCCAGCGCGCTTTCTTATCCTCGGTCCGCCGTATCTTCACTTTGACTCCGTAGAGCGGACGCCCCTCGGGGTCCCAGACCGTCCCAAAAATTAACGCGTAAGGCTTCGGCTTCGCGGTGCCGCTGCCTCGCGCACTCATTGGCTCGACCGCAACCATCAGCAAACACGTCGTCAGCCACACTGGTAAAGCCGCCGCCACCATGCGCCGCAATCCACGGAAATGTGCCGCGTTCTTCAGGAATCCTCGTCCTCATCCTCTTCGTCGGCGTCGTCCTCATCCTCGTCTTCTTCAACCTCGTCTTCGCCCACGATTTTCAGTTCAACCGGGTTCACTGTTACCACCTCGAAGTCCGTGCCGCACTCCGGGCAGGAGACGACCGCGCCTTCATCGACCTCATCTTCGTCGATGTCGAGATCCGTCTCGCATTCAGGACAGTACACCATGATTTCCTCCACGCCGATTCCCTCCACCCTCGGGGTACCCTGTTATATTTAGTTTCTTCTCGACGAAAAGGTCAAGTGCCTTGTGGAGAAAATTCCGCCCCGCTTCATTCCGACGGCCATGAACCCAAGGTCTTGTCTCTCGGGCAACCCGTGAAGCTCTCCGCCCGAAACGGCCAATCCGGCCGAGTTCAATTGCTGAGGGGCGACCTGCGTGCAACTCTCGAGCTTTCGAAGGATAATGGGATATTCGGTGCGCACGCAATCCACTGGCAGGGCATCGCAGCCTCGTTCCCGAACCAGTGAAGATTAAGCCGGAAGAGACAACGCACAGGAGCTAACCCACACCGTGGCTCGCGGCCAAACCATTTCGTTCAGCTTCCCTCCCTTTGCCGGATGGGTAAGGCGCATCATCCTGACGTGCACCGGGATCTACCTGTTTCAGGCCGTCTCCGGCCGGTTCGCTCCCGGCGTTGTTTTTCAGATGCAGGAGTGGCTGGCCCTGATCCCCGCCGACGTAATGCGCGGCAGAGTTTGGCAAGTCGTGACCTACTCGCTGTTACATGCCAACTTCAGCCACGTTTTTTTCAACATGCTCACGCTCTGGTTTATTGGCGCCTACCTCGAGCGTGACTGGGGTCCGCGCCGGTTCATCGAATGCTACACCTTCTGTGTCGTGGGCGCCGCCCTCGTCGTGATCGTCATGTCCTACACCCACTTTCTCGGAATGCAGCCGGAAGGCGGCACCGTAGGCGCGTCAGGCGGCATCTTCGGTTTGCTCATGGCCTTTGGAATCCTCTACGCTGATCAGGAAATGTTCTTGTTCCCGCTGCCTTTTCGAATCAAAGCAAAATATCTGGTCGGTATTTGGGTCATCGTCGCCATCGTTGCCGTCTTCGAGCCTTCTCAAGGCGGTGTCGCTGTATTTGCCCATCTCGGCGGATTGCTTTTCGGATTCCTCTTCGTCAAGTTTCTCCCGGCCCGCGGACTCACCTATGCCGCGTCCGAGCGTTACTTCGCAGTGCGCAACGCTTACTACCGCTGGAAACGCCGGCGCGCTGCCAGAAAATTCGAAGTCTACATGCGCGACCACGACCGCAAAGTCACCTTCGACGAGCACGGCAACTACATCCCACCCGACGACAACGAAAAAAAGAATGGCGGCGGAAAGTCAGGCTGGGTGAACTAGGGACGTTTGCTGGTGTGGGGCTAAAACATCTTCTCAAATCCAGCTAAGATGCTCCCCGGAAGATCTTGCGCTAGTTCTTTCCCCTTGAAACCCAAGTCGTGCCCCACTCCTTCCACGGTCATCAGTTCGGTCTTGGCGGGGACTAACTGCAACGCCCCCGTCATCTCTTCAATGCTTCCGAAAGGATCGCGCGTTCCATGCACAAATAAACTCGGAGTGCGCAAATCGGGCAAATGCTGTATCCGCAGTTGTTCCAGCCTGCGCGGCGGATGCAGCGGATAGGAAAGCAACAGCAATCCCGAAACCAGATCCGATTCCCCGGCGCCCAGTATCGTCGCCTGGCGTCCTCCATAAGAGTGCCCGCCCAGAAACATTCGGCTCGCTACCTTCTCCCGCAAAACCGCAACCGCATTTCGCAGTCCCGCTCGGTCCCGTTCTGCGCGGCCCGGAAACGGCGGCCCCGTCCGCCGCTCCTGGCGGAAAGGCAGATCGCAGCGCAGCACTACGTATCCCTCTCCGGCAAAAGCTTCGCTCAACGCCACCAGCAGAGGGGCAGAGCAATCTGATCCCGCCCCATGAGTCAGGATCAATCCGTCACCGTTCCGATTCACGGGCGTATGCAAAAAGCCGCGAACCGCCGGGCTCAGTGAGTCGTCGAGAAACGGGATCGCCGTCTGCATCGCATCAACTATTTCTTGTGTCGCCCCTTCGGCCGCGCCCCATCGCTTTCCTCCACCGTGTGCAGCCGCATGAAGTTCGTGGCCCCTGACGTCAGCTTCGTCCCCGCCACCAGTCCCAGTACGTCCCCCGGTCGCAAAATTCCCTGTGGCAGTAACTCGTCTTCCGCCGTCCTCAGCATCGCCTCCGCCGATTCCCATTCTGCCTTGTGCACCGGATGCACTCCCCAAAGCGCATTCATGCGATTACATACTTCCGCCTTCCGGCTGAACGCATAGATACGCACCTTGGGACGATGTTTCGAAAGCATGCGCGCCGTGTTACCGCTTTCCGTGAACACCGCAATTGCTCCCATCGGCAGATCTTCGGCCGCGTGCGCAATCGACTCGCAAATCGTCTCCGCCACCGAATACCGAACCTGCCCGTGTCGCCGCCGCGGCGTCGGGGGGAGCTTCGCCATACTCGCCTCCGCTTCCAGAATAATGCGAACCATCATGGCCACCGTCTCCCGTGGATATCGCCCTTTTGCGGTTTCTCCCGAGAGCATCACCGCGTCCGTGCCGTCAAAAATTGCATTCGCCACATCGCTCGCCTCCGCCCGCGTCGGGCGCGGGTTCTCGGTCATCGACTCCAGCATCTGCGTCGCCGTGATCACCGGCCTTCGCCACACCCCCGCGCGCTGAATCACCAGCTTCTGAATGATAGGAACGCGCTCCGGCGGCAATTCCACCCCCAGATCGCCGCGCGCAATCATCACCCCGTTGGTCACTTCCAGAATCTCTTCCAGATGCTCGATCGCTTGCGGCTTTTCCAGCTTCGCAATCACCGGCACCGACTTCCCAAACTCGCGCATCAGGCTCTTCGCCATCCGAATGTCGTCCGCTGAGCGCACAAACGACAGCGCCACCACATCCACTCCATGCTTCAGCCCAAACTCGAGATCCCGCTTGTCTTTTTCCGTCAGCGACGGAATAGCCACAGCCGCGCCCGGAAGATTAATCCCCTGATGCTCGCCCAGCATGCCTCCATTCAGAACTTCACATTCCACATCGTTGCCGCGAATCGCACGCACTTTGAGTTCAATCCGGCCGTCGCACAGCAGCACCCGCGCCCCCGGCTCAACTTCGCGTGCCAAGCCCGCAAAATCCGTCGCAATCAGCGCTGCCGTCCCCTCTACTTTCCGCGCCGTAATCGTCAGCGTCTCCCCCGCCGTCAGCAGCACCGCCTTCCCGTTTTTCAGCCCCCCGGTCCGAATCTTAGGACCTTGCAGATCCTGAAGAATACACACTGTTCGCTTTAAACTATGCGCGGCGCGCCGCAAACGCTCGATTCGCCGCGTGTGTTCCAGGTGTGTGCCATGCGAAAAATTCAGACGCGCAACATCCATACCCGTGCGCATCAGCTCGCCGATCATCTCTTCGGAATCACAGGCTGGCCCAATCGTGCACACGATCTTTGCCCGGCGCACCCGCTCCACCAACTCTTCCGCACCAGTGGAAGCTGGCAGATTCCCTTCGACCAGATCCGGTTTGCGTTCCTTCAAACGACACCTCTCTCCAGAAAGTACCATGAGTTTTTCATCAGTGTGGCGCCTTGGGGACCGCAATACTCGGCCGGCCGCGTTTCTGATCAGCGTGAGATCGAGTCCATCCGAGGAGACGGAACTTTCGTGAGACACCGTGGGAAAAGCATGGCGTTGAATTCAGCCCCAATCAGAATCACCAGCGAAATCAGGTACATCCACACCAGCAGCGCAATACCCAGACCCAGCGAACCGTAAATGACGCTGTAGTCCGCATAGTGCTGCAAATACCATCCAAACAGCGCTGTCGAAATCAGCCACATGGCCGTCGCCAGCACCGCGCCCGGCAAAACCGTGTGCCAAGGCTGCGTGCGCGGCACCGCATTGTGATAGATCAGCTGAATCACTGCAATGCTGGTCAGAATCGCAATCAACCAGCGAATCGCGCCCCACAGCAGCAGAATCAGCGGGCCGAATTCATGCCCCAGCATAAACAAGATCCGTAACTCGATGCGGCTTCCGAAGGCAACCAGAATCGTTGAGAAAGTCAGCGGCAGTCCCGCCATCAGCACCAGCGAAATCGCAATCACTCGCTCCTGAACGATCCCCCACGTCTTAGGCAGTTGGTAGGCGCGGCGAAAACCATCCATCCACGAGATGATCACGCCCGAAGCACTCCACACCGTCAGCAACGAAGTCGTGATGAGCAGCCCCACTGGCCGGTTGGCGCTGCTTCTCAGGTAGGCGAGAACCGTTGAACTGCCCGCAGGCAGGATCGTGCCCAGAGCATACGAAATCTCGCGCAGGTAAACCTCGCCGCGGTTCAAGGTCGCGAGAACCGCGCCTAGCACCAGCAGGGCCGGAAAAAAAGTGAAGATGGATGAATACGCCGAGGCTTTGGCGGTCCCGAAAGCATCGTGCTCAAAGGCCCGCCAGATCGACAGACGGAATAGGCGCCAGAAGCGCCCCAATGCTGGCGCAACCACCAGCCCGCCGGGAATCGGCTCCGGCATCGGGCTCGTATCCTGAGATTGCCCGGTCAGGCGCTGTGGTTCCAGTGCTAAAGACATTGGCTTCAAGACACCGTTATCCAAAAATGCCGTTCCAGCTTACTCAAAAAACGTAGCTCGGGGAAAGCCTTTCCTCAAAACGTCACCAAGAAATAAGGGGCGACTCGCGTCGCCCCTCTGGATTCCCCGCTTCTTACTCCGCTGCCAGTTCTTCGGTCTCGCCCTCGTGACGCATGAGTTCGAGCGCGCGTTCGGCATCTTCGTACGCCTGCGAGACTTCCTCCTGCACCTTGCTGGCAGCCTCTTCCATTTCTGGGGACAGACGCACGTTGCGGTAATACTCCATACCGGTGCCCGCAGGAATCAAGCGGCCCACGATCACATTCTCCTTCAAGCCGCGCAGATGATCGACCGCTCCCTGAATCGAAGCTTCCGTTAGCACCCGCGTGGTCTCCTGGAACGAGGCCGCCGAGATAAACGAATCCGTCGAAAGCGACGCCTTCGTGATCCCCAGCAGCAACGGACGCCCAGTGGCCGGTTTGCCGCCCTGCGCGATCGCCCGTTCGTTCTCCTCGTGGAAGCGGAACTTGTCCACTTGCTGCTCCAGCAAAAACTGCGTGTCGCCTACATCCTCGACCTTTACCCAGCGCATCATCTGGCGGACGATCACTTCGATGTGCTTGTCCGAAATGTTTACACCCTGCAGCCGGTAAACTTCCTGGATTTCATTCACCAGGTAAGACTGCAGTTCTTTTTCACCGAGCACGGCCAGAATGTCGTGCGGGTTGAGCGGCCCGTCCATCAGCGGTTCGCCCGCCTTCACGCGCTCGCCTTCCTGCACGTTGATGTGAACGCCGCGCGGTACGGAATATTCTTTCTCCGTCCCGTTATCGGCTGCCACGTAGAGCTTGCGCTGTCCCTTGGCCACTTCGCCGAAGCGCACCACGCCATCGATTTCGCTGATGACCGCCGTCTCGCGCGGCTTGCGTGCCTCGAACAATTCCACCACTCGCGGCAAGCCGCCCGTGATGTCCTTGGTCTTGGTGGTTTCACGCGGAATCTTCGCCAGCACGTCGCCCGGAAATACCGTGTCTCCATCCTGCACCATGAGATGTGCGTGCGAAGGCATCAGGTAACGCTTGCTCGCCTTGCCCTTCACCACAATCGCCGGCTGACGCTTTTCATCCGGCGAATCCGTCACCACGTGACGCGACAGACCGGTGACTTCATCCACTTCCTCGTTCAGCGTGATGCCTTCCTGCAGATCCTTGAATTGCGCCGTGCCCCCAATTTCGGTGAGGATGGCAAACGTGTAAGGATCCCACTCCACCAGAGCCTCGCCCAGCGCCACCGGTCCGCCGTCCGTCACCTTCACCTTCGCGCCATAGACCACTGCATAGCGCTCGCGTTCCCGGCCCTTTTCATCCACCACCGCAATCGAACCCTGTCGATTCATCACCACCAGATCGCCGGTTTTCGATTTCACCGTCTGCAGGTTGATAAAGCGCACCGTGCCCTTGCTCTTAGCATCGAGACGCGACTGTTCCGAAACTCGCGATGCCGTGCCACCAATGTGGAAGGTCCGCATCGTCAACTGCGTCCCCGGTTCGCCAATCGACTGCGCCGCAATCACCCCGGTAGCCTCGCCCAGTTCAACCAGGCGTCCCGAAGCCAAATTGCGCCCGTAACACATGACGCAAACTCCCCGCCTCGATTCGCACGTCAGCACCGAGCGGATTTTTACCCGCTCGATTCCCGCAGCCTGGATCGCACCCGCCAGATCTTCTGTGATCTCCTGGTTGATATCGACCACGACTTGGCCTTCGTAGTCCTTGATCTTCTCCAGCGACACCCTGCCCACGATGCGGTCGCGCAACGGCTCGATGATCTCGCCCGCTTCTACGATGCCCGAAACGAAAATTCCATCCACCGTGCCGCAGTCGTATTCGCTGATGATCACGTCCTGCGCCACGTCTACCAGACGCCGCGTCAGGTAACCCGAGTCGGCCGTCTTCAACGCCGTATCGGCCAGGCCCTTGCGTGCGCCGTGCGTCGAGATGAAATATTCCAGCACCGTCAGCCCTTCACGGAAGTTCGCCGTGATCGGCGTCTCGATAATTTCACCCGTCGGCTTCGCCATCAGTCCGCGCATCCCCGAGAGCTGACGAATCTGCTGTT
>PLBE01000191.1 GCA_003134435.1 Acidobacteriaceae bacterium | reverse complement strand
CGAAGAACTCCGACGTCGAGACTTTCTGCGCCCTGCGGTTGTTCATCGACTCCTGGCGCTGGGAGGGTGTGCCATGGTATTTACGCTCCGGCAAATACCTCGCGGATACCGCGACTGAGGTTCTGGTGGAGTTGAAACCGCCGCCGCAGAGGCTGTTCGCCGACTCAGCGCCAATTCCAGAGACCGGCCCGGCCAACTACCTGCGCTTCCGCCTCTCCCCCAACTCAGCCATCGCCCTCGCCGCTCGCGTCAAACTCGCAGGGAAGGAGTTCGTCGGGGACCAGCGAGAGCTCTACCTATTCGAAGAACAGCCGGGAGAGGAATCGCCTTACGAGCGGCTCTTGGGCGACGCCATGATCGGCGATGGAGCACTCTTTACCCGTGAGGACGCGGTTGAGGCCGCATGGGCGGTTGTCGATCCAGTGCTTAAGACCCATCACCGGGCTCGCCCCTACAAACGCCACAGCTGGGGACCGAAAGAGGCTGACACGATCATCGGTTCAGACAGTTGTTGGCACAACCCAGGCCCCGAGGAGGCATCCGCCTCAGTTTCTGGACGGACTACGAAGAGAAAACGATGATTCCCGCCACCGGAGCTTCCGAAACACAGAAGCTCGGGCACTGATTCGGGAGGAAGCCACTGATAAGGCTAAGCCCGATCAGGCGCGGGTCAAGCCGTACGCATCCAAAACGTCCCGCAGCGTCACAATCCCTTCCAAACTTATGCACATCCGCGCGGCTCACGACCGGCAGGATCTCGATCTGGTTGGCGCCCATGCGTTCGAGCGCCAAATCAAGTCCCGGGTCGGAGTGGACGTGCGGAAAAGCCAGCGCATCCACGAGATCGCCGACTTTCTTATCCGCGCCTTCGGCCCGTTCTTGCTCCAGCTTCGCAAGATTGACGACGCCAATTACACCGCGCNNGATCCGTCACCAGCCAGGTTCTTGACGCACTCGATCGCACTCGCTCGCACTCGCTCCAGCGCTTCCCGAACTCGAACGTAGAGGTCGAATTTCGGGAACGGAATCTTCTGTAAGAGGCGAACGCCACTGCATTTCGGCAGTGGCGTTCATGGTTGCGGGGGGCGGATTTGAACCGCCGACCTTTGGGTTATGCGATCTGACTCACCTTTCGATGAGAGTCGGACTGTACCTTCATCCACATGGGATGCTCGCCATCCAGTCTCTACGCCTTCCCCCACCATTCCGGGGGCTTGGTTCGGTATTGCCCTATCGCTCGCGCGACGTAGGTTTCACCGACTTTGACGAGTGATCTTCCGGCACATTGCTGCGCCGGACGCCCAATTTGCAAAAGCTCTTTAGGATGTCCGAGGGAACTCCAAGGAATCCTTAGGAGCGTGAGGTTATGAGCCCACGGATAATAGGAATTTCAACAACTTACAAGACGCGGGTGGCCCTCGAAAAACCTTGTAAGACGCCTTAGGGAATCGTTATTGGACAGTGAAGGGACAGGCGGGTATCAATGCTTTTTCGCTCGGGTTTCGATGGTGATGGCGGCAGAGAAGAACTGATTAAGAGTTATGGTTCTCGATTCAACTGCGGCGTGATCAACTGCAGTCACTACAATAACTTAACGAACAAGAGACCCGCATGGACGGCTTCCGAAAACGTTGAAAAAGCTGGTGAAATCGAACGACATGAAATTACGAAGGACACAAAAAAGACTCAGCGCAACCCTGGACCGAGAGCCCTGATTCCCGACTGATGCCATCGCTACACGGATGGCTCCCAAAAAGCGATGAGAGCCTTGGAAGCAAACTGCCGTATCATAACCTGACAGCAGAATCGCGACGAAAAGAAAGTTCTTGATAGTAATCAACACGCACGTCTAGGCGCGTAAGCGGTCAATTGGCCTGGAGCACAGGGCATTTGTCGGAGGTAGCCGTTCATTTGTCATTTAGCATTATTGTCAGCAAGAACCGACACCCCGTAAGCCGGGATATCAACTGCAGACACTTCCCCATCTTCCAGAACCAGGGTCATGGGGCGGGGTAGCCTGACAGGCTGCCTCTCTTGCGTGTGGTTGATCACTATGAAAACTTCCTTACCGCCGCCGACGCGGCGACAGACCTCTACACCGTCGGGCACTCGGCCGAAAACCGGTTTCACGCCGCTCATGTCGACCATCCACTTCGCGGCAGTCGCCATGAGTCTTTCGTCGAGAACCACGCCGATGTATGTAATGCGGCCTTTCCCAAATTTGTGAGTGAGCGCGGCAGGTTGGCCGTCGAGCCATCCGTTACTCGGGCCGTATTGCAACAGCACTTCTGCATCTGGAACCAGGGTCTTCAATTGCTCGGCCCATATCGTGACTTGTCCTTCACCCCACGCTCCCGAGACCGGGAAATCTTTTTCCAGCGCATAGTATTGTTCCACCCGGCCACCCAGAGCATCGGCCATAAATCCGGGCTGTCTTTGGGGAAGCAAGGCGTTGAATTCGTCCTTCATCCCCGAACGTGGGCCGAGAACCAGGTGGCCGCCGTTGCGCACATATTCCGATAAGTGCTGCGCTAAATTATCGGGGATTACATTCAGACTAGGGGCGACGACCAGTTTGTAATCCTGGAGAGGTGCGTCGGGACTGATGACGTCGATCGACTGGGAAAGCGGACTCAGAAAGCGGTAGTAGGTCTTCAGCAAGGCCACGGGATCGTACTTTGTGGAGTGCCGCTGAAATTCAATGGCCCAGCGGCTGTCATAGGAATTCAGAAGCGCGACCTCGGAAACAGGAGTTGTACCGCGCAAAGCGCTCTCGGCCTTCGCGAACTCGCTTCCGATGGTCTTGACTTCCTCATAGAGGGGTACCGGTGTGCCGTCCGGCCCAACCAAGGTGCCGTGATACTGCTCCTGGCCATTGAGGGCGCTACGCCATTGCCAATACCCGACTTCGTCGGCGCCGTGGCCAATTGCCTGCCACGCCATGACGCGGACTTCGCCCTTGTTCAGAAAGTTGTTAACGCCTGCCCAGTTCACCGCACCAGGCTGGGTTTCAATGACCCAGAAATTCTCGCGCTTGAACCCGCGCACCAGATCATGAGTTAAACCATTTCCGACTGGATCAAGATGCCCGGTCCCCACATAGTCATCCCACGAGGCAAAGGTAAGAGGACGCGAAATAAAGTAGTGATCGAAGCCGTCGAAAAATCCCATGAAGTTGCCGGTGATGAACTGGCGCGGATCGGCATGCTGGCGGATAACGTCAATCTGGTTCTGCTGGTAATCCGCCCACGTATCGGTGACGAAGCGGTTCCATTCCAGACGAAGTCCAGGATTGTGAAATTCAGCTTCCTCTCCGGGTATCGGAATCTCACGCCAATCGTCATAGGTCTGGCTCCAATACGAGGTCGTCCAATGCTCGTTGAGGCTGTCGAGCGATTTGTATTTGGCCTTCAACCATGACTGGAAGGAATTTTTTGTCACGTCGTCAAACGACATGCGGGCGTAGCCATATTCATTGTCGATCTGCCATCCAGCGACGTTGCGATTGTGCCCGAAGCGAAGCACCATCTGATCGGCAATGCGCCGGCAGGATTCCCGGTAACGAGGAGACGTTGCCGATCCGTGGGCGCGAATCCCGTGGGTCGCGCGGCGTCCGTGTTCATCGATCCGCAGCGTGTCAGGATACTTGAACGTCAACCACGCAGGCGGTGCGGCCGTCGGCGTGCCCAACACGGAGACAATGCCGTGTTTGGCGGCGAGGTTGATCGCACGCTCTAGCCATTCGAAGTCGAAGTGGTTCTCCGAAGGTTCCATTCGGCTCCAGGCAAACTCCGCAATACGAACGACCTTGATATGCGCGGCTTCCATCAAGCGCAGGTCTTCTTCCCAACGCGCTTCGGGCCACTGTTCCGGGTACCAGTCGGTACCAAGCAGGATGGCGTTGCGGCCGTCGATCTGGGTCGTAATGGCCTTACTGACCGGTTGTGCATACGCGAAACCCAGTAGAAACAATATCGCCGCCAGCAGCTGGGACGCAGTGCGATTTCGCTTATGGAGAATCAAGGTCATATTGAATATCGCGGTGCCTGATTCCAGCCCCTGGACACTCTGGAGAATGTTAACCCTAGTTGCTCCGCGGGAGCAGTTCATAGTGATGCGCTGTCAGCACGGCGGCTGATTTCCGCTGGGCAATGAGTTCGTTCTCCAAAGCATTGAGCGCTGCCACCGCCTCGCTAACGTGTGACGACGTCTCGTCCTGCAAGGCAACCTGCACACCCTGCCACTGCGCCATGCGGACGGAGTGAAGCCGCCCGGAAAATGCGTATACAGTCAGAGCTTGCTTGAGCATCGGCGTCGTGAGCAGCGCCAAATTGACGCCTCGCGTCAGTTCCTCCCGCGTCCACGTGCCGATCTCTTCACCATCAATTTTCAACGCATACTTCGGAGCCGGCAGCCCAGTCACCTTTAGAAGCTGCTGGTCGAGAGACTCGACGATATTCGAAGATCGAAGTACCAGAGCAAGCACATCGTCCTTCAGATCAAACGGCATGGGGAGTGCATTGTCTTCCTGCGTCCATGACAGAGTTGGCTTGTTCTGCAACCCGGTGGTCCGAGTGTTTTCTTGATGCTGCAATCGCACACGGGAAGCGTCAATCTCCACTGCCGATACCACTGCAGGAGCGTTCCAGGCTTCCAAGAGGGCGGCAGCCATGACCAATCCGCCGGCTGCCGATGGGTGGATGCGATCTGGAATAATTTTTTCCGCGAGAGCGGAGTCGGCGAGGCGTGCCTTCTCAAGAACCGCCACCAGCGGCGTATTCATGTCGATGACCTCGACATGCTGCTGCCGAGCCAATTCCCGAACGAATTGCCCATAGCGAACAATCACCTTGTTGTAGCCGCCGTCGTGCAGCGCGTATTGCGGGGGGCGAGTTACATCGTCAAAGGGAGAGGGCTCAAGCAGAGTGATCCGCAGGTTGGGCAAGCCCTGTCGAAGGGTATCCAGCAGATGCTGGTAGCCCTTGGTATACACATCAAAGAACGCCGGATCAAAATCCTGGTAGGCCGCGTCGTTCATGCCCAGCATGAACGTGGCTACGGTCGGCTTGTTGGCGACAACGTCGCGCGCCAGACGTTGATCAACCTTACCGCCGCCACCGCCGACCACCCACTCTCCCGCCCACCCGGCATTGATGAAGCGGACATTCAGCTCGGGGAAGTGGGTTGCGACGTAGCTCTCCACGAAGGCTACATAGCGGCCTTGCTCAGTAATACTGTCTCCGTAGAAGACCACACGATCGTCTTTGTGGAGATAAAAAGGATGATCCTGCGCCGAGGCTTGAAGGGCTGCACAAAGCAGAGTCAAGACCTGCAGAGTAAGCCAGCAAACCGTGACGAAAAAAGCTGTACGCCTCATAAGAGAATGCGGCTGGACCATCGAGATTTCGCTCAAGGCCGGAAGCACATTGTGCGATCCCCAAACTCGTCAGCCCGCTAGAAAATGAACTTCGCGGCAAACTGCACGATTCTAGGGTTCCCGATCGTTCCGGTGATCTCTCCGAAGTTTTTCGCGACGCTTTGATCTCCGCCCGGATTCCCAAAGTGCGGTGTGTTCGTCACATTAAAGAATTCAAATCTGGTTTGGAGACTGTATCTTTCGCCCAGTGCAAAATTCTTGAAGACTGAAAAATCGCCGTTGACATATCCCGGACCACGGACGAGATTTCGTCCGGCATTGCCCACCATGCAAGTTCCGGTTAAACCCGCGCTACTAAATGCCGCGGTATTGAAATACTCCATCAAGGATTGCCCGCCGGGGACCTCGTTCGGATTCCCGATAAGGTTCGGCCGTACTCCGGGGCAGAGAGTTACGTTGCCGTTCCTCACAATATTGATGGGCAGGCCGGTGCGTGACGTTAGTATGCCGGAGAGTTGCCAGCCGCCCAGGAGAAGATCTGCCGTTTCGTTCCAACCCCCACCGAATGACTGGTGATGCCCGAACGGCAATGAATAAGTGGAACTCACAACGAGGTTCTGCCGAACATCGCTGTCTGACGAGGCCTTCTCGATGGTCAGGTTGAACGGATCTTGAGGCTGATTGTGATTGACACCAAGGTCAAACGGAGCGGGGCCATTGTCAATGTTGTGCCCCCAGGTATAAGAGGCAAGGAAATTCAGATTCTTTGTTGCGCGCTTCTTCAATTTAGCCTGCAAGGAACTGTACGTGCCCCATCCTAGCGATTTCTGAGCTTCAATCTTCCCCAGATTCACGGTCTGGATGCCCCCGGGGTTGATGTTGCCAATTACATAGGGAAGATCCCGGCTCACAGCCCCCACGTAGCCGATTTCCAGTGAGAGAGAAGGAGAGATTTCCTGTTGCAACGTCAGATTGTACATATTGGCGTAGCCCGTCTTCAGATTCGGATCGACGTAGTAGATGGTCTGTTGATTGCCATCAGGTTGGCCAGTGCCGGGATCGACAATGTTCGCGGGATCGATCGTAGATTGTCCCGCAGCCAGGGGGAGAGTAGTGGTCCGATTGAATCCAGTGTCGATTTGATATCCCGGCGGGGTCGAAAATGGGTAAACATAGGGACTGGTGTACAGCAATTGCTGCGTGGCGAAAGGATAATTCTTCGTAAGAACGTCCTCGCGGGCGTCGTTTTCCGGGGTATAGAACAGCCCATAACCAGCTCGCAGCACGGTGTGCGCCGACATCTTGAGAGCCATACCCAGTCGCGGCGAAAAGTTGGTCTTCCGGGCGTTCAGGAGAGCATCGGAATTGCCACCGCGCCCTGCAATCAAAATCAGATTGGTCTTGGGATCGAAGTCCGACAGGTTGTTTCCGACTTCAGTATAGGGATTCTGATACTCATATCGCAGGCCGTAGATTAAAGTCAGACGGGAATTTGCTTTGTAAGTGTCTTCACCGTAGAAATGCAGTTCCCAGCTCTGCGTATGCGGATTTCCAAATTGCAGTCCGACATTCGTATACTGCGGCAGGCCGAGAAGCAGATCGGCGATGTCTGACCCGCCGTTATAGTAAGCATATGTCGTGTCGTAAAACGAGTAATCCTGGGCGGCGGTTAACGGACCACTGGGCGCGTACTGGTAGGGCCCCGAGTAATATTGAAAGCCCGTGGGGAAGAGATTGAAGTTCGGATGAGAGTTCAGTCGCCGGAAATCGGCGCCAAACCGGAGTTCATGTTTGCCCACCGAGCTAAAAACGACGTTGTCCTGAAGTTGGAAATTGTTGTCTAGAAAGTATAAGGGCTTGTACGTCGAACCGCCCGTTTGGTACCCGTCTCCGAGATAAACATAAGGAAACCCCGAGGTCGCCGGGAAGCCGGAAAGATTGATATCGGGGATGCCAAATTGGTTGGCAAGATTTTTACCGTTCAACAGGCTGTAATCGTTCAGTCGATAGCGGCTGTAACCAAATCGAAATTCGTTCAGGAGGCGCTCGGAGAATAAATGGGTTTCCGTGGCCGAGAGTTCCTGGCTGCGTGAATCATCCCTGTCTCCCTGGTCGGCATCTCCACCGCCGACCACCGGGATTGCGCCGTGAAAGGGATCATTCTGAAGCTGGTTAAAATCGCCATAATGGTACGCAACCGACAATCGGTCTTTCTTCGAAAACTCCTGATCGAATCGTGCACTTCCCGTCTTGCCGTTGTAAGCATAAGGTGCATTGACAAGAAAGTTGTTGTAATAGCCAAAGTTAGTTCCAGCCAGATTTGGCTTGGGAAAAAAGTTCTGGAGAATCGCCCGCCCCGCCGGGCTTACACAGCTCCCGTCGGGAGTGAAATTGGCGGGACAAGCGGGAATAACGTTCCCGGGAAATTGCTGCGAATAGAAATTCTGCGCATAAAAAGCGGGATTGAAAATTGGCAACTGTAGGCCGTTTCCGGGATCGACCAATCCGGACAGATCGACGCTGCCGTCCGGATTCAAGACAATTTGATTCTGAGGCGGCACCGCGTCGAGATAGGTGATTGTGTTACGAAGCCGCTCCTGCTCGTATGAAATGAAGAAGAAGGTCTTATCCTTGACGATGGGTCCGCCGAAGGTTGCGCCAAAATTATGCTGGCTCAAATTCGGTGATTGTCCAGGACCGCTAAACGAATAATTTTCCGCGGCAGTGGCATTCGGCCGATAGAACTCATAGGCATCCCCGTGAAATGCATTCGTTCCGGCCTTGGTCTGAATCGAGATCACTCCCCCGGCAGCCCTGCCGAATTCCGCCGAGTAGTCCGAGGTTGCGACTTTGAACTCCTCCACGGCATCCACACTTGGCCTGAGATTCGTATCGTTGTTGCGGTTTCCGGTAGCTTCGACGCCATCGATCACTACAGAGTTTGCGAACTCTCTCTGGCCGTTGACCGAGAGATTGAGGGTGTTTCCTCCTTCGCCGCTGACCACTCCCGGAGTAAGGAGTGAGAGCTGGAGAAAATTGCGACCTAAGAGCGGGAGATCAAGAATTTGTTGGGAACCAATGACGGCGCCCGTCTCCACGCTTTCCGTCTGCAGGAGCGGCGCCTGCGAGATCACCGTTTCTACAGTCGAGGCTGTGCCAATCTTCAACTCAAATTCGATGGCAAGTTTCTGGTCGATCACCAGTTCGAGGTCTTTCGCCACCGCCGTCTCAAAGCCTTGCTGAGTCACGGTGACGGTGTAGATTCCCGGCGGGACCCTCTGGACCACAAAGTCGCCCGCCTGGTTCGATTGACCGGTGTAGCTAACGCCGGTGGCCTGATTGAGCGCGCTGATCTGCGCTCCCACAACCACAGCCTTGGAGGGATCGGTCACGCGGCCCACGATGGACCCAGTTGTAGCTTGGGCGCCCGCATTCGGAGCAAAAGAAAGCACCACGCAAAGCAAACCGATCGCCAGCACAAAACCCGAAAGGCACCGACTCATAGATCCTCCAAAATTCGGCCAGTAAACGTTTACTTACTTGGCCCTAAAAAAAGACCGCATTGAAAACACATTTGGTCTGCCGCCAGAAAACCTACTCCTGTGGCGGATGGAGTGTCAAGCAGATTTCATCATGAACCAGATAACACCTGATGCGAGCGTGAGTGCGAAGAGCCAGTACCATGGGTCGGCGAGCACTAAGGTCAGCCCGATAGCTTTAATCCGTCTAGCCTGGCCCACGTTGTAGAGTCGCAAACGCACCCAGGAGAAAACCAGTGTGTACAGCGGAAGCCCGACAAGCAAGACGAGCGCAGTGCCCACGGCTTTCAGAAGGGACATAACTGGTTTGCCTCCTTTACGGATCGTCGGTACGGACGCCGGTGTCGATTGTTCATTTTAGTAGCGACCACTAGTCCTTGAGAACTCGTCCATGATCGGACGTAAAAACTGATACAGCGAATTTAGCAAAAGGTCCCGACAAGAACGCCAGGATAATTGGAGCCCACGTGCATTCGCGTGGTTACGCACAAAGGAGAGTGACGTCGTAAACGCTTGCTAATCTCGGCTACTCGATGTGCTGACCGGCGCGATCAGAGCCCATGCTCTTAAGGTGAAAGATGATTTTCCTGAGGTTTTCGCCCGACGGAAACTCGACCCTAATGCTCGCCGCACCGGCATTGTCAGCGATCAACTCAGCACCCTCGACCGACGCTATCTGGTCCGGGTTCCACACCGCAAATGCATACTGTTTGCCGGAGATCCCTGAGATCTGCAGGGCCAACTGGTCCCGACCCGGCGTCCATGACTCGGATACCACGCGCAAGCCCTGGCTCGACTCACCGAGCGGCGGCAACTCCTGGGCGATACTCACTCCGAAGTCGTTTCGGACACGAATACGCAATTTGCTCATTCCGGTGGAGGCGGGAACAGACACGGTGACATGCTGATCCACCGAGTTCGCCTGCACGCGAAACGGGACGGATCGACCGTTGATCTCGGCCCCCACGACTTGAGCGCGCAGGCTCAACGCGGGCGAAAATTCCAGCGCGCAGTCGCCGGAACCCGTGCGCCGCAAATCCAGCGAAATGCCATCGGCGGTCCTACTGTAGTCGAGATTCAGGGCAACAGATCCCACGCGCAGGTTGCCGATTCGAAACGACGCCCAGTCGGCGGGCACATGGGGAGCAAAGGTAAGGCGGTGCACGGTGGCGTCCACGTCAAGGCCAAACAAGCCGCGCAGCAACGGGTTGACAACCATCGCCGCCGACCAGATCTGGTCCGGCGCGCTTCCCAGGGTCTGCTGATTGTAGTCTCCGGAAAAGACCTCGGCCACGTGGCCCAACGCGCCATTTTGAATCAACAAAGCGTTCGAACGCAGATTGGAGTATCCGGGAATCGCGCGATGGTAGCGATATTCGCCCGTGGCCGCCCATCCCGTAAAAAGCGGCCATACTGAGCCGTTGTGGTAACCGCCGGGATTGTAGATAGTATTGCGCGCCGAGATAATGCGCATGCCCCAATCGGTTTGATGATCGGACGTCGCAAGCTGGTCGATCGTCGCCTCGGCTTTTGCTTCGTCGAGCAAGCCGAACCACATGGGAACCGTCGCCAGCACGCTGGTTGTATCTAGGCGTTTGTCGTCCTTGTCGAGAGCGTAGGCGAACGTTTTCTTTTCTGCCGACCAGAAAGCAATGTTTAAGAGTGACCGCTGCCGATCAAATTGCCGCTTGAGATCTTCGCTGACATCTTTCTTATCCACGAGCAGCGCAAGGTGCGAGAGAGCCTGCAATGCTTCCAGCCCCAGCCCGCTTTGATAAAGTTCGGTCTTAACCGGAAGCAGAGGTCCACCTTCCAACCAGCCGTGGCCGAATCCGAAATTCTGGGCAAAACCTCGCGCATCGTAAGTGGAACGCAGGAACTCGTACGCCTTCCAGATGCTGTTCCACTTTTCTTTTGCGTATGCCACATCCCCGCTCCCGGTTACGTAGTCGTTCATGGCAATAATGAACAAGGGCGTGGCGTCGGCAGAGGCATATGGGTAGGGATAGTCTTTGAACCACGGCGTAAAGCTCGCTGCCTGCGAAACCTCATGCGGAACCTTGCCGTCCTCGCGTTGATACTTGCTCAGGAAATCCAGCGCGGTGTGGGTTGTCGTAAAG
Organism: Acidobacteriaceae bacterium; assembly: GCA_003134435.1. Taxonomy (GTDB): domain Bacteria; phylum Acidobacteriota; class Terriglobia; order Terriglobales; family Acidobacteriaceae; genus Acidiflorens. The sequence goes on along the minus strand of PLBE01000191.1, from coordinate 17,398 downwards.
TCGCCGGCTGCGTCCAGAGCAAGAGATGTCCACAACGCATCCCGTCCAAAGAACCAGGCGAAGCCCGGTCGCTGACTGTCGCCCGAGGCCCCGTACCCGGCGACCAGGCTGCTGCCCAGGAAAGGATTGTCGACCAACCCTTGAATCACGCTGATCCGCGACCAGTCGTATGCGGTTTGAAGTTGTCGATCAGGAATCGAGATGTCGACCGTCCGCTCGAGGTAGGTTTGATAGTATTCCGCCGATTCACGCAACAAGGTGCTGTAGGAAGTTGAGAGCCGGCGGTAGGTGCCTTCCGCCTCGGTGTCGTTCTTGGGCGAAGCGGCAATCGCGATGGTCCTGGTTTCGTGGCCCTTGTTCGTCACTCCCAAGCGAAACGCATTCGCGTGCGAAGCTGAATAATTGGTCGAATATTCCACGGCAGTCAGATCTCCAGTAGGAGAACCCACCACCGCCGCAAACCTCTTCAGTTCATCGGCCAACACGAACGCGTGCAAGCTCTGATCCCAGTACAAGTACGCGCCCGCGATTGCCCCTGGCCACTCCAGCTGAAAATCAGGTTGAAATTCCGCCTCAATCTCCACCGGCTCAGCCGCGTCAACCTCAAACTGGATGATCGCGCCAGGTTCATGGACGGGAACAAATAGAGTTTCCCGAACCGTGAAAGTATCGCCCGCATACAGAATGGAAGTCGATTCAGGACGAACTGTGATGGTGCGGGCCAGCGACTCCGCTGGAAAGTTCAAACTTCCCAGGTGGAATCGCAGATGGAAATCGCGGAAAATCTTGAGTGGATAAACCCAAGCCTCGAGGCGGCCCGCCTCATTGCCGAAGAGCGCAGCGCCTGTGCCTGTTGCCGACACAAATTCCCACGGACGCACAGGCCGCGACATCTCCAATTTCGACTCGGGTTTCGCCGGGTGGCTCGGCTCTTGTCCGTGAGAATAGAGTGGAAATGTCAGCAGAACGTGGAGAGGAATCAAAAAAAGAAGGCGCGTTAGAACCGATCGTCGCATGGTTAGTCCAAGAATCGACTGCGCAAAACGCCAATTCTACTCAGATTCTCAATCTGGCAGGGTCAGGACGGCAACCGCAAAACCAGACAGCGTGAAATGCGCAGAGGTCAGATCGCTCGAATTGGGAGGTTTTAAGCCGGTGTCCTTATCCACGACTTCCATATGCGCGCGCGCGGCGCCCGGCAGCAGAAGTTGAGCAACACGGTCGCGCTTGTTGACCACCAGGACTTTCCTTTTTCCGTGTGGGGTGATGAATGCCTGAGCATACACCGCCGGTGTTTCGAGTTTAGTTTCCGTCAGTTTGTCGCCCGGTCCAAAATTATCCCGCAAGAGTTTCAGGACCCAGTAGCGCGGGTTCGGCCGACCTGTTGTCCAATCGATCATGGAAACGCTGGGAAACTGGCTGGGGTAGCCGACCAGCTGCGATTCCCCGACCACGTCAATCCCCAGCCCGGCCAACTGCGCATAGAGATATGCATACACGGCGGCGCTCAAATTCCAATAAGAAGCAGGCAACGGTGCAGAGGCTGGATCGGCCTTTCCGATATCTTCCGCCCGGATGGTGCCGACCTCATTCAACATGGTCTGAGTTTGAGGAGAAAGGCGGCGGCGAATTGATTCCACGTAGCGCACTGTATCCAGAAAGTGATCCGCTTGGTCGAAGAAGGTATAGGCATGACTTTCGGATCCCTGGTCAATCCTAGGGACCGCATAAAAGTGATACGAAATCGCATCTAGTGGGATGCCGGGCTGGTGGTTTCTTGCATTCAGAAAGTATTCAAAGAAGTCAGGGCTCTTTGACGGCGTCGCCAGACTCATTCCCACAAACTTGATCTCTGGGGCAACGATTCGAATGGACCTCGAAATCATGTCATAGAGATGTGTATACATTTGCGGTGTGATCGCATGCTCGTATTCAGGCTCGTTGAGAATCTCCCAATAATCAATCTTGTAATGATGGCCGGAGTCGTGGCGGTGGCCGAGTTCGTCGGTGAACCCTCCCCGTGTGTACCAACCCACGAGGCGAGCGTAGTAATCGCTCACTTCCTTCATGCTGGGATCGCGCAGCTCAGTTCCCTGCTCGTAACTCCAATCCGCTTCGTTAGGGTCGCTGGGGAGATCGACGGGCTTGTCGGTCTTAAACATCCATTGCGGGATCGTGCTGAAATTCAGGACCACCGTGTGCCCGCCCGTGGCATTCAGAAAATCCAGAACCAGCGGATCGAGCAAGGAAAAATCCCAGAAGGTGCGCTCGGCGGTTGGCGGCCCCAGCTCTGCAACCGCCAGTCTTGGATAAGGAAACCACGGAACGAATCGAACATCATCCGCCCCGATATTGCGCAGAGATTGGAAGGCCTGATCATGGATTGGTGAGCCTCGGCGCAAAAGCGGATTGACGACCACTTGCAAGGTGGGAATTGTGCTCGATGTGGATTCGACTTTCGTCCAGTCCACCTTGACTTCGACCTCTCCGACGCTTTCGGCCCGAAGTGAAAGTATCGAAGTTGCCACAAGCAGCAAAAAGACTACAAGAAAGGACCGCGTGCTGGGGCGCAGCCGCCGGACTTTACGAAGGATTGGTCGTGCTTCGTTCGTTCTGGCTTCGTTCGTTCTGGCTTTCAAGCTCGCTATCTCCTCCGTGGTAGCATTCGCTCGTATGTCGATCTGGTTAGCCGATATGACTTGCGCAGTAACGAAGCCTACTGTGATTCGGCTTCGCATGCAAGAGACCCGCCGGTTGCGGCGAGCGACTGGACTTTATGCTGCCTTCTTTCTACTGTTCATTTTTAACCATTCCATCCGGGGCCAACGGGTCGAAAATACTTCCCGATCTTCCGGCCACGCATATTACGTTGACTCGGCCGGTGGCAGCGACGAAAATCCTGGGACCTCAGCCGAGGCTCCGTGGAAAACCCTCGACAAGGTCAATCGGAGAAACTTTCGCGCTGGTGACGCAATTTTGTTGAAGTCCGGGTCGAAGTGGACAGGACAACTGTGGCCCAAAGGCTCTGGGATTGAAGACCAGCCGATTATCGTCGATAAGTACGGGGGAGAAGCCAAGCCGATTATTGAAGGTGGCGGACGCGCGGAAGCCGCTATTCTGCTCAAAAATCAGGAATACTGGGAAATCAATAATCTCGAGATCACCAACACCGGCCGCGGGTTGCACCTGCGCCGAGGGGTTCATGTGGATGCCGACAATTACGGCGACGTGCATCACATCTACCTCCGTTCTCTCACCATCCATGATGTACGCGGTACTGACAAAGTTAAAACGAACGGTGGAATCAATTACACCAGCGAGGGTTCATCGAAGCCCAGCCGCTTCGTCGATCTGCGCATCGAAAACAATCGCATCTATCGCGTCGATCGCAGCGGAATTTTTGGCGGATCCTACCACTGGGTTCGCGCACGCTGGTATCCCAGTCTCGGAGTCATCATCCGAGGCAACATTTTGGACGACATTGGTGGCGACGGAATTGTGGTCGTCGCGACCGACGGTGCCTTGGTTGAGAACAACGTCGTGAGCCACGCTAACCAGCGCTCGGCAGGCTACAACGTCGGTATCTGGCCCTGGAGCGCGGACAATACCGTCGTCCAGTACAACGAGGTCTATGGCACCCGCGGCCAGCGCGATGGCGAAGGTTTTGACTCGGACTGGAACAGCCGCAATACGCTAATTCAGTATAACTACAGCCACGACAATGACGGTGGATTTCTGCTCATCTGCAACGAGGGAAACCTCGATGCGGCCTTCAGTGTTGGGAATACGGGAACGGTCGTTCGTTACAACATCAGCCAGAACGATCACCACCGGGGAATCAATATCGCCGGCCCCGTCAGCCACTCGATGATCTACAACAACACGATCTACGTGGGGAAGAACGAAAAAGTCGATTTACTTCTGCATTCCAACTGGAAGGGTTGGGCTGCCGGCACTTTCCTCTACAACAACATTTTCTATGTCGAAGGTGTAGGACAGTTTTCGTATGCTCTGTCTCGGAGGAATGACGGTGCTCACCTGACCGCGCCCGGATTCGGTAAGAGCAAGCAAAACATCTTCGATGCAAACGTGTACTACGGCGTTCCGCCCCCGGATGATCCCCATGGCATGACCAGCGATCCCCGCTTCATGAGTCCCGGAAGCGCGACGAATGGCAGGCAAACTGTAACTGGCTACAGCTTGTTATCCGGCTCCCTGGCAATCGATTCGGGCAAAGTGATTGCGGATGACGGCGGCAAGGATTTTCTCGGCAGGAAGGTACCAGCCTGCGGAGGTGTGGACCGAGGCGCCTTGGAGAACGAGAGCTGCCAAGGCGCCCGTCCATAGGCGCACGCCTGCGAATTCAGACTGACAGAGAAGAACATCTGCTGATATAGAATGAGCGGCTCTTATGGACATACGGGAAATCGCCAAGCGCGCTCGCGTTTCGACGGCTACGGTGTCCCGGACGATCAACCGCGTAAGCACCGTGGATCCCCGTCTGGCAAAGCGTGTCTGGAAGGTTGTCGATGAACTGGGATATTTCCCCAACACGCAGGCCCGCGCCTTGGTCTCCGGAAGAAGCAGGATTTTCGGTCTTATCGTTTCCGAGATTACCAACCCCTTCTTCCCGGAGATCGTGCAGGTCTTCGAGAACATTGCGGTGCAACACAACTATGAGATTTTGATCACCTCGACCGCGCACGAACCGAAGCGGATGGAGTCGTCGGTGCGACGAATGCTGGAACGCCGCGTAGAAGGCGTTGCCGTGATGACCTTCGGGATGGAAGAGTCACTGTTGGATGACTTGAAACTGCGCAATGTGCCACTGGTCTTCGTGGACGTTGGACCGGCGCGGCCACGAGTCAGCAATATCCGCATCGACTATCTTCACGGCATACGCCAGGCGGTGCAACACCTGGCGGCTTTGCGTCACCAGCGGATTGCGTTTGTGAGCGGGCCCCTGCACCTGAAGTCCGCGGCTGCCCGCAAAGAAGGGTTCGTTACCTCGCTGAAGGAAATCGGGGTCCCCATCGAGTCCGGACTGATGGTCGAGGGCGACCACACCATCGAGGGCGGGATGAAGGCCTTCGCCGACCTGCTCAACAAGAATCCTCGGCCCACCGCTGTCCTTTGCTCCAATGACATGACGGCGATCGGCGTCATGCGGAAGAGCTATGAAGAGGGAATCAGGATTCCTGACGATTTTTCGCTGATCGGATTTGACGATATACGGCTCGCGCAGTTCGTCTTGCCACCGCTGACCACCGTGCAAATGTCACAGGCCGAACTCGCTCGACTGGCCTTTCAGGCGCTGCTCAAGGAAGTTCAGCGCGAGGCGCCCGCCCCACAAGGCACGGAGTACAATCTGCGCACAAGTCTCGTGTTAAGGCAGTCGACGGCACTGGCTCCCGGACCCAAGTCGACCGCCAGAAAAGGTCGAGGCAAACGTTAGACTCTGCCGAGAATGTTAATTAATTCCGTGCGACTTAATTTCGTTGACAAGTCAAGGTTTGGTTGGATAATGTGCTGTGTTCAGTAAACGTTTACTCAAGACGGTTCGGAACGGTGGTGTGCCGCGATGCTGTTGAAGAGCCTGCGCGAGGAAGTGTTGGAGGCTAACCTTGAACTGGTTCGCCGCGGGTTGGTGCTCTACACCTTCGGCAACGCCAGCGGCATCTCGCGGAAGGACGGCCTGATCGCGATCAAGCCCAGCGGCGTCCCCTACGAAAAATTAACTCCCGAGCAGATTGTCTTGACCGATATCGCGGGAAAGACGGTGGAAGGTGATCTGCACCCATCCTCCGATCTGGCAACCCACGTTGAAATCTACCGCCAATTTCCGGCTGTCGGGGGCGTGGCCCACACCCATTCTGAATTCGCCACTGCCTGGGCGCAAGCGCGGCGGCCAATTCCTTGTTTCGGCACTACCCATGCTGATTATTTTCACGGGCCGGTGCCAGTCACCGATAATCTCACCGCCGATGCAGTCGCTGCCGACTACGAGAAGAACACCGGGATTGCCATCTGTCGCATTTTCAAGAATGCTGATCCGATGGCCATACCCGCTGTGCTGGTGGCGGGGCACGCGCCCTTTTGCTGGGGCGGCAGCGCCACGGAAGCGGCGCACAACGCTGTGATTTTGGAATACGTAGCAAAAATGGCTTACTACACGGTAGGCGTGCGTTCGGATGCCCAGCCCATCCGGCGCGAATTGCATGACAAGCACTATCTGCGCAAGCACGGGCTGGGTGCTTATTACGGACAGGGGTCGGCGCGATGAACCTTGCTCTGATACTGCTTGTAAACCAGCTCGTCCATCTCTCTTCTGTTGATCTGGTCATCATCGTTTTCTACTTTGCTCTGGTGCTGGCGATCGGCTTGTACTTGAGGGAACAGGCCAATACCAGCGACGATTTCTTTCTTGCCGGGCGCGAGATGACAGCCTGGGTCGCGGGCCTGGCATTTCTGTCGGCGAACCTGGGGTCTCTGGAGTTGATGGGATGGGCCGGCAACGCCTACAAATACGGCATCCTCGCGGCTCACTGGTATTGGATCGGCGCCATACCCGCAATGCTGTTCCTCGCTCTCGTCATGATGCCGTTCTATCACATCTGTCGGACCCACTCGGTCCCCGGTTATCTCAAACTACGTTTTGGCGAATCAAGCCGGACGCTGTCTTCGATTTCTTTCGCCTTCATGACTGTGCTGATGAGCGGCATCAACATGTACGCCATGGCTGTGGTGATGAGGGTCGTTCTCGGATGGAACATACACTTCAGCATCCTGGTGTCGTCGGTCACGGTGGCGATTTATGTGGCGCTCGGCGGCCTGCGCTCGGCAATCTTCAACGAAGTCCTCCAATTTTTCCTGATCTGGGCAGGGGCGTTGCTGATCCCCATCCTCGGACTGGTGGAAGCGGGAGGGTGGAGCGGTTTGAAGGCGCGCATCCTGCAGAACCTCACGGAGCAGCACATTGCCAACCCTGGCGCCTATACGCACTTGTGGTCAACCCTCGGCGACTTCGGGAACAATCCGATGGGCATCAACTGGGTCGGCATCGTTTTTGGACTCGGGGCGGTGATCGCGATGGGCTACTGGACGACTGACTTTCTGGTCGTTCAGCGCGTCCTTGCGGCGAAAGATCTGCGCTCCGCAAAGCTGGCCCCGATCATCGGAGCGGCTTTCAAGATGATGGTTCCATTCATCGTCATCCTTCCCGGCCTGCTCGGTCTGGCGCTGCTGCGGGAGCCGAATACCGGCCACCTGTTACGGCTGGTTCCCGGCGATGTCGCGTGGTCGAATGCAGGACAAGCGCAGGGTCTGCACGGTTACGACGAAGTACTGCCGCTAATGCTGGCGCGCTACTGCGGACCCGGCCTGCTCGGTCTCGGCATTACGGCATTGATTGCGGGTTTCATGTCGGGCATGGCAGGCAACGTCAGCGCCTTCTCCACCGTGTGGACCTACGACATCTATGGCGCTCTGATCGACAAAAACGCGTCCGACGAATCGAAGGTCAGGATGGGCCGTTGGTGCACGCTGCTGGGGGTGGCCGTCAGCATCGGGACGGCGTATCTCGTGATGCAATCGCAAAGCATCATGGATTATGTGCAACAACTGTTCAGCTTCTTCATCGCTCCTCTTTTCGGCACGGTTCTGTTGGGCATGCTGTGGAAGCGGGCTACCCCGGCTGGCGGCTTCTGGGGATTGTTTGCCGGCACCGCTTCCTCGGTCGGCATGTGGGCTTGGGTGAAAGTCGATCCGCAGGCGGTGAAGTATGTCGCCTTGTCGCTCGGCGCCCAGGACCAGGCCCAGAACATGTTCCGGGCGCTCTGGTGCTGGCTGATTTGCGTGCTGGTCACGGTAGTGGTGAGTCTGGTCACGAAGCCGAAACCAGATGCCGAACTGACCGGTCTGGTTTACGGCCTCACGGCTATTCCGCAAGAAGAGAGGGTCTCGCTCCTCCACCGCCCGGTTTTCTGGGCCGTGATAGTGGCCATTGTGTTTGTGATTTTGAACATCATTTTCTGGTAGGAGCTACGAATGAAGTCGGGCGGTTCGTTGTCCATTTGGTTCTTCATTGGGTTGTCGATGTTCGTGAATGGCGGCCTCATCCTGGGGACCGGCCTTTTCGAATTCGTGCACCCCCCGGAGCATCCGGTCGTCCTTTCCCAGTTGCACGCCAACATCTGGTGGGGCGGATTCCTGTTTCTGTTTGGAGCTTTCTATTGCTTTCACTTTGCTCCTGGCCCTCGGCCGGCCAATAAGAACTAATGAGAACTAACGAGAACTGAAGACCTACGAAGAGAAATAGGAAGGAAATCATGTCCACCAGGAAAATGACGATGGGGTTGATCATCGGCAATCGCGGTTTCTTCCCAGATCATCTCGCTAAAACCGGCCGGGAAGACATGATGCGCGCAGTCGAGCGAGCGGGCATGGATTATGTGGTCTTGGGTCCGGAACAAAGCAAACATGGGGCGGTGGAAACCCATGAGGAAGCAAAACGCTGTGCTGCTCTGTTCCGCGCGAACCAGGACCGGATCGATGGCGTGATCGTTTCGCTGCCGAACTTCGGGGACGAACGGGCTATCGCCGACACTCTTCGTCTGGCGCGACTGGACGTTCCAGTATTGATTCAGGCGACGCCTGATTCCACGGCGAAGATGACGATCGCTTTTCGCCGTGACAGCTTTTGCGGAAAGATGTCTGCCTGCAACAACCTTATGCAGTACGGTATTCCGTATTCGCTGACGAAACTCCATACCGTCAGCCCCGACTCCGCCGATTTCGATAAAGACCTGGAGTGGTTTGCCGGAGTTTGTCGAGTAAAGAACGGCCTAAGAAACTTGCGCATCGGCAGCATCGGCGCGCGACCCGCTGCCTTCAACACCGTCCGCTACAGCGAGAAGATTTTGGAATCGCAGGGAATTTCCGTGGAGACCGTGGACTTGTCTGAGATCCTCGGCCGCATTGCAAAGTTGCCCGATGACGACAGCGCGGTGCAGGCCAAGTTGGATCAGATCAAGAAATACGTTTCTACGACTGGAATCCCCCAGGCCGCGCTGATCAAGATGGCCAAACTCGGCTCCGTCATCGAGCAATGGATGAAGCAGACGGCGGTCACGGTCAGCGCCGTGCAGTGCTGGACCGCGATGGAAGAGTATTTTGGCGTCGTGCCCTGCACCATTATGAGCATGATGAGCAATGATCTGATCCCGAGCGCCTGTGAAGTGGACATCTGCGGGACGGTTAGCATGCACGCGCTGGCGCTGGCGTCGGGAACTCCAAGCGCGCTTCTCGACTGGAACAACAACTACGGAGATGATCCGAACAAAGCGGTGTGCTTCCACTGCAGCAACCTGCCGAAGCATTTTTTTCAGGATGTGCGCATGGACTTTCAGGCGATCATCGCCGGCACGGTCGGGAAAGAAAACACATTTGGAACCTGCGTGGGCCGTGTGAAAGCAGGGCCTATGAGCTTTGCGCGCTTCTCTACCGATGATCGCGCAGGCCGTATGCGCGGGTATGTGGGAGATGGTCAGTTCACCAATGATCCGCTGGAAACATTCGGCGGCGCAGGCGTGGTTGAAATCCGAGGATTGCAGTCGCTGCTTCACTACATCTGCGAAAAAGGCTTCGAACACCACGTAGCAGCGAATCTCTCCAGCGTTAGCGGTGCCGTGCATGAGGCCACCACGCGTTATCTCGGCTGGCACATGCACTGGCACCAAAACTGACGAGGCAGAACAAGAAATGGCGATTGTCGCGGGAGTAGACTTCGGCACCCTCAGCGTTCGCGTCTCCATCGTCGATAGCGCGCGCGGAATGCTGGCCTCGGCAGTGTCGGAGTATCCAATTCACCGGCGGAAAGAGGACCCCGAGTATGCCACCCAATCGCACGATGACCACATGCGCGCGCTGGCACTCGCTACTCGTCAGGCCTTGAAGGAGGCTCAAATTACAGGCGATCAAGTGCTGGCAATCGCTCTGGATACAACCGGTTCTTCAGTAATACCAGTTGGTGACGGGTTGGTTCCGCTCGACGAGTATTACCTCTGGTGCGATCACCGCGCCAAGAACGAAGCCGCACAAATCACAGCCTTAGCCCATCGCGAGGGGCTTGAGGCGATCCAGTGGTGCGGTGGCGTTTACTCCTCCGAGTGGGGATTTTCCAAGCTCCTGCACTGGTTGCGGCATAACCCCAGCAAACGCGACAAACTGGTTACCGCACTTGAACACTGCGACATGGTTGCAGCGACGCTGTGCGGAATTACAGACGCCAAACAGTTGAAGCGAAGCGTTTGCGCCATGGGCCACAAGTGGTTGTGGAATCCGGACCTGGGCGGCCTTCCCCCGGAAAGCTTTCTGGTCCAGGTCGACCCGTTGCTCGCTGGCGTGCGGGCCAAACTCGACGGTGAGTTCGCAACCTCAGACAAAATTGCGGGAAAACTTTCATCGTATTGGGCGGAGAAGCTGGGCTTGCGGGCTGGTATTCCGATTCCCGTGGGAGCGTTCGATGCCCACTGGGACGCAATCGGTGCCGGCGCGCAGGAAGGTGACGTCGTCAACGTGGTCGGCACCGCCACGTGCATCATGGCGTACGCGGCCAAGGCTCCGCTGATTCCGGGTGTTTGCGGAGTTGTACGCGGAAGCATTCACCCCCAGTACACCGGTGTAGAAGCCGGCCTTTCCGCTACGGGTCAAATGTTCAGCGCCATAGCGGAGAGAGCAAACACGACGGTCGCGGAATTGAGCAAAGGTCTGGAGAGCTACCAGGCGGGCCAGACCGGGCTTCTGCGAATGACCTGGGACAACGGCGATCGCACCGTACTGGTGAATCCGAACCTTGGGGGCATGACCATCGGCTGGAAAGTCGTACATACAGCCCAGGATGAGCTGTTTGCCGCTATCGAAGGGACCGCATTTCACACTCGGGTCATTCTCGATCGCCTGAGTGAGTATGGCGTGCCCACCCATCGCGTCATCAATGGCGGCGGCATTCCCCAAAACAATCCAGTTCTGAACCAGGTATATGCCAACGTTTTGGGGAAACCGGTGCTGGTTCCCAGCAGTAAGGTAACCGGACTTGGATCTGCGATCTTTGCATTTCTTGCGGCCGGAGTCTTTCCAACCATAGCGGATGCGCAGAAACAGGTTTGTCCGCAACACACTGTGTTCAATGCACAACCCGCGACAAAGGACACCTACGACCAGTTGTACAAATGCTACCGTCGCATTTATTTCGACTTCGGGCGGCCGACGTCGGACTCGCGTTTTGGCGACATCCTGCCCGAACTGATCCATGTGGCGGAACAGCAACGAGACAAGGTTTCGGAACAGGCGCGCCGCCCCGCGAAATTATTGCATTCGCAACGGGAGAACAACCAACTTCCATGAGAGTACTCAGAAGAATGAAAGCCACTGGATGGATTTCGATCATACTGACACTGTTTCCGGTATGGGCCTTTTCTCAAACGCCGCCTTTTGCCCCCGATAAAATGGACGCCGTTCTTTACGGCGTCGCCTACTACACGGAGTACATGCCCTATGAACGTCTGGAGAAGGATGTTCAGTTAATGCGGCAGGCCGGGATTACCGTGGTGCGAGTCGGAGAATCGAGTTGGGGTTTGTGGGAGCCCGAGGACGGCAGATTTGAATACGCGTGGATGGATCGAGTGGTGGAAAGAATGCACCAGGCCGGCATCCGCGTAATTCTGGGCACGCCGACCTATTCGATACCAGCCTGGCTTTACAAAGAGCATCCGGAGATCGTCGTCACCCGCCTGGGCGGCCAGTATCTCAACTACGGGATGCGACAGAATACCGATCTGGCCAATCCCACTTACCGTTTCTATTGCGAAAGAGTCATTCGGAAAATTCTGGAGCACTACAAAAACAATCCCGCCATCATCGGTTATCAGATCGACAATGAAACTTCTTCCAGCGGCGCGGCTAACCCCGACGTTCAGGCAGGTTTTGCGGACTATCTGAAAAAACAATTCGGCACCGTTGATGAATTGAATAAGGTATGGGGCCTGAACTACTGGGGACAACGGCTCAACAACTGGAGCGAACTTCCGCCCCGGGATGGCATCATCAACCCCGGCTGGAAGTTGGAGTGGGAGCGCTTTTCCCAATGGCTGACCACCGATTTTCTCGCCTGGCAAGCCCGGATCGTGAACGAATACAAGCGGCCTGATCAGTTCATCACGCATGATTTTGCGGGGCCTCCCCGGCCGGAAGTGAACGAACGGGAGATCGCCCGCAGTGTGGACATCGCTGCCTCAAATCCCTACCACGGCACGCAAGATCAGTTTGATGGGCAGGGCTCTTCTTATGTCGGCGACTACACGCGTTCGCTGAAACAAACCAACTACCTGATTACCGAAACGAATGCCGACACGATTGGTTGGGACTCCAAGGAACAATACCCTCCGTATGACGGTCAGATGCGGCTCGACGTGTACACCCACATTTCTTGCGGAGCCAACATGGTTGAGTACTGGCATTGGCACTCTATTCATTATGGTCAGGAGACTTACTGGAAGGGCGTGCTGACCCACGATCTCGAACCAGGACGCCCATACGCCGAAGTCAGCCGCACCGCGCACGAGTTGCAGCGTATCGGACCGCAAATCGTCGACTACAAGCGGTCGAGCAAAGTCGCGATACTCTACAGCAACGATTCTCATTACGGCATCGAGTTCATGAAGTTCAGCGACCGCGTGGATTATCACACGATCTTGCAACAGTTCTATGGCGTGCTCTATCGCAAGAATGTGGGCGTGGATTTTGTGTTTCCCGAAAGTGCCAATCTCTCCGGCTACAAAGTGATCGTGGTGCCTCCACTCTACGTGGCGAGCGACGCAACCTTCAACAAACTCGTGGAATTTGTGCGCAATGGCGGCCATCTTGTGATCAGCTTCAAGAGCGGATTTACCAACGAATACGATACGGTGCGCTGGACGATGGCCCCCGGCCCCCTGCGGGAGGCGGCGGGTTTTCACTACCAGGAGTTTTCCAGCTTGCGTCAGCCGCTGGCGCTCAAGGGCGATCCATTCCATGCCGGAAGCGAAAACAAAGTTTCGGAATGGGCTGAAATGCTGATTCCCGACACGGCCGAGGCGCTTGCCTACTACGATCACCCCTTCTTTGGGAAATATCCGGCCATTACCCGGAATCGCTTTGGTAAGGGCACTCTTACTTATGAAGGAACCGTGTTGAGTGACCAACTTCAGGAAAAAGTACTGCTCGATGTCCTGAAGTTTGCTGGATTGACCGGGCCAGACCAAAATCTGCCGGCGTCGGTGCGCGTCAAACACGGAACAAATCGGAATGGCAGGACCATCCACTATTACCTGAACTACTCGGCAAATTCCGAAACGGTGACCTACCCCTATGGCAATGGCTCGGACTTGCTGTCCGCTGAACCGGTCAGGCAATCGCAGGAGATTGTGTTGAAGCCGTGGGATTTGGCAATTGTCGAAGAGAAGTAAACGAGTGAAGAGAAGTAAATGAGTTTAGAGCAATCCTTTATGCGCCATCGCAAACCCGTCAGTACTCTTCTAGTCCTCATTTTTTGCTCTGTGTCCTGTCTCGCCGCGCAGACCATTCCCGGCTCTCAAACTGACGTATCTCGAACTGACGTAGAAAAACGGGTGAACGCTCTTCTCTCCAAAATGACACTGGAGGAGAAGATCGAGATGATCGGGGGCGAGAATAATTTCGACACTCATCCCTTTCCGAAACTTGGCATTCCTTCTCTGAAGATGTCCGACGGACCATTGGGTGTGCATGACTACGGCCCAACCACCGCTTATCCGGCGGGCATCGCGCTGGCGGCATCCTGGGACACAGACCTGGCGAAGCGCGTTGGCACAATGATGGGACAAGATGCGCGGGCTCGGGGCGTGAACTTCATTCTTGCTCCGGGTATGAATATCTATCGCGCCCCACTGAATGGCCGCAATTTTGAATATTTTGGGGAAGATCCTTTCCTAGCGTCACGCATGGCAGTGTCCGTAATTGAGGGAATACAGGAGCAAGGCGTCATCGCTACGGCCAAACATTTCGTCGCGAATAACGAAGAATATGGGCGTCTGGAAGTCAGCTCTGACGTCGACGAACGCACGCTCCGAGAGATATACCTTCCAGCCTTTGAGGCCTCGGTGAAGGAAGCCAAGGTCGGGGCAGTCATGGATGCATACAATCCCGTGAACGGCATATTCATGACGCAGAACAACTATCTCAACAACGAAATCCTGAAAAGAGAGTGGGGCTTCGACGGAATTCTGATGTCGGATTGGGGTGCGACCCACGATGGCGTTGCCGCTGCGAACGGCGGCCTTGACCTAGAAATGCCGAGCGCTGCATATATGTACAAAGACGTATTGTTAGGCGCGATCAAGTCAGGCAAGGTTTCGACCGCCACGATCGATGACAAGGTCAGAAGAATTCTGCGCAAGACCATCGAGTTCGGATTCTTCGATCGTCCACAGACGGTTTCGAACCTCCCGCTACTGAGTCAGGAAGGCCGGCAAGTAGCGCTGCAGGAAGCCCGCGAGGGGATGGTTCTGCTGAAAAACGCGGGGAACATTCTTCCCTTGGACAGGACGAAAACGAAGACGATCGCTGTGATCGGGCCTGATGCCTATCCTGCCGTAATCGGCGGCGGCGGGAGTTCGCTCACCAAACCGTTCAACGACGTCAGCTTTCTGGAAGGGATCAGCAACTACCTGGGAACGGCCGCAACCGTTCTGTACGCGGTTGACGCTCCGGTTTTGGAAGAAGTTTTCCAAAGTACGGAATTCGTTACCGCTCCGGGAGGAAGTAGCGGTCTCAAAGCAGAATTCTTCAACAACGAGAACCTTGAAGGCCCACCGACTCTCGTTCGCACCGACTCTCACGTCGACTTTCATTGGGGCGACGGCAGCTACGCTGCAAATCAGCCGGTCGATCACTTTTCCGCGCGCTGGACCGGTCATTTTGTTCCCAAGAAGTCGGGCAACTATAGCTTCTATACGAACTCCGACGACGGGGTCCGCTTGTATCTTGATGACGAGCGTGTAATCGATGACTGGCAGCGTCACTCGGAAACGGTCAACAGCTATGTGCGACCGCTGGAGGCGGACAAGCCCTACAGGATCAGGCTCGAATACTTTGAAATGGTCGGTAGTGCGACAGTCGGTTTTGGCATTACCGCGACCGAACTCGCGGTCGGCCGTGAAACCAGGGCATTGGCCGAGAAGGTCGATGCGGTGATCCTTTGCGTCGGCTTCGACCCCTCGACGGAAACGGAGGGAGCGGACCGTACCTTCCAGCTTCCCGCGGGGCAGGACGAACTCATCCAGCAGATCGCGAGTGTGAATAAGAATACGATTGTCGTGCTCACCGCGGGCGGGAACGTCGACATGAGCCAGTGGATTGATCGCGTCCCGGGTCTCATCCATGCCTGGTATCCGGGACAGGAAGGCGGCACGGCGCTCGCTCAGATCGTCTTCGACGACTACAGTCCCTCCGGCAAACTACCAGCCTCTTTCGAACGTCGTTGGGAAGACAACGCGACTTTCAACAGCTACTATCCCGCAAAGGGCAAGAAGCGGGTGCGCTATTCCGAAGGAATTTTCGTCGGCTATCGTCATTTCGATCGCTCGACTACCAAACCGCTTTTCGCTTTCGGATACGGACTCGCCTACACCACGTTTGCCTACAGCAATCTATCGATTACGCCGCCCAGCGGAAGCCTGAGCGAGCCGGTCATGGTTTCATTTGATGTGACAAACGCCGGTTCGCGCAGCGGGGCGGAAGTCGCCGAACTTTATGTTGGGGAGCCTCACGCCAGCGTTCCCCGTCCGGTCAAAGAACTAAAGGGATTCGCGAGGGTGACTCTGGAGCCTCACGAGACCAGACATGTGACCATTCGGCTCGACCGCCGCGCGTTCTCCTTCTACGACGTCACCAAGAAAGATTGGAACGCGGAACCTGGCGAGTTTCTGCTGCTGGTGGGCGCCTCGTCCGACGACATTCGGCTCAAAGGAACCTTTACATTGGCGCATTAAGACTATGTAGAGCGATATGCAGGCCAAGTTCAGTGAACGTTTTGGTGGCGCCTCAAGACTGTATCGCGCTCCCGGCAGAGTGAATCTTATCGGCGAACATACCGACAACAACGAAGGTTACGTAATGCCGGTGGCTATCGGCCTTTCCTGCTGGGTCGCCATCGGCTCGCGCGACGACCGCAAGCTGGCCATCTATTCGGAAGATCTCGATGAATCCGTTGAACTGAACCTTGCGAGTCCCGAGTTGCGTCCTCCCATAACTGGAGTGACTATCCACAGGGCATGGCAGCGATCCTCCAGCAGGAAGGTTATTCCCTGCGCGGCGCTAGTCTTCACATTCGAACTGATGTTCCGCTGGGCGCCGGGCTCAGTTCCTCGGCCGCCCTTGAGGTCGCGGTCGGATATGCCCTCCTTCGAAGCTCGGGTCATGAAGTCGAGCCCTTAAAGCTCGCGCTGCTATGCCAACGCGCCGAAAATGAATTTGTCGGGGCTCGATGCGGCATTATGGATCAGTTTGCAGCCTGCCACGGCCAGACCGGAAAGGCGCTGATGCTTAATTGCCGCTCTTTGGACTATTGCCCACTCGATTTGCCCCGGAATGTTGCTGTGCTTGTCTGCGACACCAAAGTGAAGCACGAACCGGCCAGTAGCAAATACAATTTGCGGAGGACCGAATATGAAGAGGCAGTAACAATCCTGGCCGAGACGATGCCTCAGATACGCGCGCTTCGTGACGTGAATCCTAAAGAGCTGGAAAATCACCGGAGCCGGCTGACACAGGCACTCTACAAACGAGCTCACCACGTTGTCACCGAGAATGAGCGCGTGAAGTCAGCGGCGACAGCCCTGGAGCTGGGCGACGTTACCGGTTTCGGCGCTCTGAGGCGTGCGTCACATCGCAGCTTGCGCGATGACTACCAGGTCAGTTGTGCGGAACTGGAGGCCATGGTTGAGATTGCCGATCAGCAGCCGGGCGTTTATGGTTCGCGACTTACGGGAGGCGGCTTCGGCGGATGCACTGTCAGTCTGGTTGACTCCGAGCACAGTGCTGAGTTCCAGCTCCGTGTCGCCGATGCGTACCATGCCGCAACCGGGTTAGATCCGGACATTTATCTCTGTCAGGCCTCACAAGGTGCAGGAGTAGCATGAGCCAGTTGCCATAAACACGGTCTCGGATCAATGACACCCTCAGATCTGGAACATGTTCCTCACCGGCGGCTGAATCCGCTGACGCGACAGTGGGTGCTGGTATCTCCCCAGCGCAACGAGCGGCCATGGTTGGGGAAGGTTGAAGCCAGTCACGAGCAGGCTAAACTGTCTTGGCTCAGCGTGAA
>PLBE01000040.1 GCA_003134435.1 Acidobacteriaceae bacterium | reverse complement strand
TATTACGACGTCACAATGGCGGAGCCGATGCGCGGCATACGCCTCATCGCCGTCAATGACCTGTTCTTGTCAGCGAAGTACAGTACGTGTTCCGGCAAACCAGACCCCGCGGCGGCCGATGCGCAACTGTCGTGGCTGGCACGCCAGTTGGGCGATGCACGTGCAGCAGGTGAAAAGGTCTGGGTAATCGGTCACATTCCGCCGGGCATCGACCCGTATTCCACCGTCGCAAAATTCAGGGATGTGTGTGGCGGAAAAGACCCCGTCACTTTCCTCGCATCGGACAAAATGGCCGAGCTGCTGGTTGAATATGCCGATGTGGTACGCCTGGGAATCTTCGCTCACACCCACATGGATGAGATGCGCCTGCTGGTGCCAGAATTGAGTGGTCGAGGGCCTGCGGCCAGCCATCAAGTCGCCGTCAAAATCGTATCCTCCATCTCGCCGGTGAACGGCAATATCCCATCCTTCACAGTTGCGCGCGTCAACCCCACATCCGCAATACTCAAGGACTACGATGTTGTCGAAGCATCCAATCAGACAGGCGTCGATACACACTGGACTACGGAGTACAACTATGGCCAGACGTATCATCAGGCGGAGTTCTCACCTTCAGCCGTGAGCCAGTTGATTGGGAAATTCAAGACCGATGGCGCAGCGAAGACAGCCGAGAGCCAGGCCTACATCCATAACTACTTTGTCGGCGACATGTCTCGAGAGATTAGTCCCTTCTGGCCTGAGTATGTATGTGCGTTGGACCATTACACCGCCAAGGGATTTGCAGCTTGCGTCTGCTCCACTTCTAAGTGAGGTAGCCAGTATGTCGTGCTTTTCACTACGCGCTTCTGCCGCTTCTGCATTCATTTTGTGTTCGATGATTGCCTATCTGTCTCCCGCAACGATTGCGCAAACGGTACGCGTAGATATGACTGCGGGTAAGGCAATCGCATTCGACCCGGACAAGGCAATGGGAACGTCGTTGGACATTCTCACGACCAAAGAGTTTGCAGCCGTCTTCTCTGAGCCCGTTGTGAAAGCTGGACTCTCAGCGGGCTGGGGGCCGATCACTTATCGCCAGAACACCGAGCTGACTTACGATGCGTGGCACTGGAACCCGAACGGTACCTGGAGCGACGAGAAGCAAAAGAGCGGATATTTTGTGGGGAGCGCGGAACCGAGCGGTGTGTTAAGTGAATCGTATGGTTATCGCCTGCCGCACCGGGGAACCACACGCAGCGACTCCGGACAGAATGAGTATTCTCGAATGACGGACGGAGATCCGGCGAGTTATTGGAAGAGCAATCCCTATTTGAGCGGAAAGTTTACTGGCGAGCCAGACTCCGCAAATCCGCAGTGGGTGGTGATCGAGTTTCCTGTTCAGCAGGAGATTGATGCGATTCAGATATCCTGGGCAAATCCTTTTGCAACCAGGTATGTTATCGAGTACTGGACAGGAAAAGAGAGCCCTCTTGATAAGCCGACAGGTGGCGCGTGGGTGAAGTTTCCGCAGGGCGAAGTTACATCCGGAACGGGCGGAAGCAAACTCGAGCGGCTTGCGGATCGTCCTATAGCAGCGAGGTTCTTGCGCATATGGATGACGGAGTCCTCCAACACCTGCGACACGCATGGAAGCGGTGACCCACGTAATTGCGTTGGTTACGCGATCTCCGAGATCTCGTTGGGGAATTTCAATGCTCTCGGCGAATTTGTCGACCTGGTAAAGCACAGCCCGGACCAGACACAAACGATTACTCAAGTTTCCTCCGTGGACCCATGGCACACCAGCGAAGGCATCGTCTCCTCGCGTATTCAGACGGGATTTGACCAGTTTTTCCGAAGCGGCTACACCAATCGTCTGCCGCCAATGATTCCGGTAGCAATGTTCTATACAACACCGGAAGACAGCGCAGCGGAGCTTGCCTACATCGAGAAGCGCGGTTATCCGGTCTCCTATGTCGAGATGAGTGAAGAGCCCGATGGGGCCTATATGCTTCCCGAGGATTATGCGGCCTTCTACCTGCAATGGGCTACTGCGTTGCACAAAGTTGATCCAAAGTTGAAGCTGGGCGGTCCGGTATTCACTGGAGAAAACGAAGATATAAAGGTGTGGCCGGATGCGCAGGGCCGCACATCGTGGTTGAGCCGCTTCCTCGACTATCTGAAAGCGCACGGAAGGATGAGTGACCTTGCTTTTGTATCGTTCGAGCATTATCCGCTGGAGCCCTGCCAGATAACATGGGCCGACTTATATCGCGAGCCGCAACTGGTCGAAGGAATCCTGAAGACGTGGCGGGACGATGGCGTTCCCGCGGATGTGCCGCTGATGAACACGGAGAGCAACCTATCCTGGTCGTTGACAGATCCGATGCAGGACCTGTTTGCGGGATTGTGGCTAGCGGATAGCGTCGGTGCATTTCTAACTCATGCGGGACCAAACGCCGCTTACTATCATTCGCCTGTACAGCCGGAAGCTTTGCGATCGGGATGCCAGGCGTGGGGTACTTATGGGAATTTTGTAGCAAACGAGAAATTGGAGATACAGCAATACACAGCGCAATATTTTGCCAGCCAGCTCTTGAATCTGGATTGGGTGAAACATGGCGCCGGGATGCACGAGTTATATCCGGCAGCAGGGGACTTACAAGACGAAGCGAAGCACGACTTGATTACAGCATATGCTGTGAAGCGGCCAGGTGGAGAATTGTCTCTGATGATCATCAACAAAGACCCGACCAATGCCCATGCGGTAGAGATCGCATTCGACGGCAGCCAACAAGGGGCGACAGTGCAGTTCGCGGGGCCGGTCAAGATGGTGACCTTTGGCGCGGCGGAGTATGTGTGGCATTCATCCGGGGCAACGAGTCATGCTGACCCGGACGGACCACCAAAGCGCAGCGTCGTGGACTGGAGACCTGGACAGACGGTGTTACTCCCCAAGGCATCTGTCTCAGTTTTGACCGGCAAGGTAAGTGGGAGGTAATGTGATCGGCGTGGCGTGATTCGAGCGGCGCTGCACCTGCTCCGGATAATATGGTTGCAAGAGTGAT
>PLBE01000050.1 GCA_003134435.1 Acidobacteriaceae bacterium | reverse complement strand
CGGTATTTCGTGGAAATGGCTCTACGTAATCGCGGGCAGCATTTGCGTCATCCTCATCGTGATCAGCTCATTGGTCCGCTATCCGCAAACCGCAACAAGCACAGAAGCCGTCGACCTCCGGCGGACCGTGCTGATGATGAAGAATCCATACGCCCTCGGGTTTTCGGCAGCGATATTTCTGTATGTGGCGGTCGAAAGCGCAATTTATGTATGGATGCCTACATTTCTCGCCGGTTACCACGGCCGGGCAACCTGGATGGCGGCTTACGCTATTTCAGTTTTCTTCGTTCTTCGCGCATTAGGACGATTTGTTGGTTCATGGATGCTCGCGAAGTTGAACTGGGCCGCAGTCGTAACGGTATTTAGTTTTGCAATCTTGGTCTGCTTCGTTGCAAGTATGGCTGGCGGAATTGGCATTGCCGTGTTCCTCCTACCTTTGTCCGGCTTGTTCATGTCCGTTCTTTATCCCACAATCAATTCCAAAGGCATAAGCTGTTTCCGCAAGCCGGAGCATGGTGCAGTCGCCGGCTTGATTCTGTTCTTCACCTGCATGTCCGCAGTTTTGGGGCCACTTGCGATGGGTGCAATCAGCGACACGTTTGGTAATCCAAAATACGGATTCATTCTCGCTACTGGTTTTGCAGGTGTTCTCTTCATCGGGCTGC
This sequence comes from Acidobacteriaceae bacterium, assembly GCA_003134435.1. Lineage (GTDB taxonomy): Bacteria > Acidobacteriota > Terriglobia > Terriglobales > Acidobacteriaceae > Acidiflorens. Next base: position 1,916 of record PLBE01000050.1, on the reverse strand, counting down.
TGCTCAATTGGATTCTCAATCCTACGCGATCGCTTCTGCAGAAGCTCGATGTCAGCGAATACCATGTAATTCGCGCCCAGGACGTCCCGTCGCAGCCGCACGGTTAGTCGCTCACAGGAAACCTGTCCTTGAATCACGACGCCCTTTTTCAGAGCTAGCATTGGCCTGCCTTAAAGCGGTCGCGCTACTTTATGAGGAAGTGCAAGTACCTAATCACAAGCGCCCATCGTCCGTAGTTCATCATTTGAACATTCTGGATGGCCGGCCCGGCTTCCGTATTCACGGTAAGTGGGGCTATGTCTCAGTTCTTGAAGGCGGAGGCTACAATCTGTGAATTGATTCTGCACAGTGCCGGTGCGCTTAATCCTATGTGGCGGCCGACCTGGAAAACGATCGATCCGGATGGTTACACGCCGCGGAAGCACCTCCGCACGTACGGCCCCCGCCCGAAGGTAAACTGCTCGCTGGCATCGCGGGTCACAGCATCAGCTTCGACTAGTTTGGGCCGCCTTCCCCGGAAGAAATCGCCGCCGGACGTACCACGCATGGCGAGGCTCCCGTAGTGAACTGGCATCGCCAAGTCAAGCCCGGATCGCCGGCCGGGACGCTCATCTACGCGGCCGACCTTCCGCAAGCTCAAATGCGTTTGGAACGCGTAATTGCTCTTGATCGCGAAGCACCGATTATCGAGGTTGAAGAGACCGCCTTCAACCTCGGCACCTTTGACCGGCCCATCTCCTGGAACCACCACGTGACCTTCGGCCCGCCATTTCTGGAGCCGAACATCACTCTATTTGACATGCCTGCGACTTGCGGCAAGGTCTGTCCTGCCACATTCAGCACAAAAATGTCGCTTCAGCCTGACGCCGAATTCCGCTGGCCTAACGGCCCAAGAAACGTGGAGGCTTCCTGAACCTTCGTACCAGTGAAAAGGGCCGATACGGACATTACACAGCGCATTTGCTGGATCCAACGCACAAGACTGGTTTTATCGCCGTATGCAACCCACAGATGGGACTGCTGGTCGTCTATCTGTTCAACCGAAATGACTATCCGTGGGTCGGCTATTGGGAGGAATCTTACAATCGTGTTCATGCGCCCTGGAAAGGGCACGAATTCTGCCGCGGTTTTGAGTTCAGTACTACTCCCTTTCCCATTCCGCGACGCGCGACGGTCACAAACGGACCGTTATTCGATGAGTGTACCTACAGGTGGTTGCCCGCGCGAGCTAAAGCAAAATCAAAATATCGGATTTGCCTGTTTGATGTCCCACAAGATTTCCAAAGAGTCGCTGCCATTAAGGTCGACCGTGGCTCCCTGCTGTTGCAAGAGAAAACAAAAAGTCGAGTTCTGCACCTGAGCGCAAGGAGTCTTCTCTAGCTTGATCAGCCCGTATCGGGCGATGCAGTCTTTTCTAAAGAACCTCAGACTGAGGAATTTGGTCGGGCGCGGAGTAGAGAAGTAGAAGCCGTACCAACAATCACATGGCTAATCTAGCGCGACGGGACTCGAGCTCCGCAGCCTTCCTGCGTGAGAGGCAGGTGCGCTAGCCGTTCTGGGATGAGTCACGGCGCTGCAGTAAGCCCTTGTGTGGCGAATTCAGCCCGAGTCGCTTGCCCCTGTCCCGCCAAACTGCTAATTCGCCAAGACCCAAGATGGTTAAAAGCGCTGATTTGAGTCCCTGGCGCCTGCCCAACTGGTTATCATTAATAAGTGGGATGCCCAATTGATTTGTTAGAAGAGCGGACCTTCACCGTCGTGTCCAAGATCGGTCGAGAAGTGACTTCGACATCTCAACAAACGAGACCTTCTTTGGGTAGTGGGCCCAACGATCCTTGTCGGAAGCCATTGGCAGTCAATGCTTTGCCTCGGGCCGCACTCCCGATGAGTGGCGTTTGCCAAATTGGCAAGCTGCC
>PLBE01000232.1 GCA_003134435.1 Acidobacteriaceae bacterium | reverse complement strand
CATTTCCAGCTGAGGCAGGACAAAACCCTATGACCCGGCATGCTATCTATGTCCGGGTAACTCGCGAGCTGGAGGAGTGACGAATCCGCAATACACGGGAACTTTTACTTTCGATAACGACTACCCATCACTGTTGCCCGACATGCCTAGGATTGAGGTGGATGACTCTGGTCTGTTTGTTGCCAGCGCGGAGCGTGGAATATGCCGAGTCGTATGTTTCTCGCCGCGCCACGATCTAAGGATCGCGCGCATGGACTCGGCTGAGCTGCGGCAGGTTATTTAATGTCTGGATTGAACAGTATCAATCCCTGGCCGCTGTGCCCTGGATTCATCACGTGCAAATTTTCGAGAACTGCGGGCCCATCATGGGCGCCAGTAACCCGCATCCTCATTGCCAAATTTGGGCAAATGCGAGTCTCCCGGACGAACCCGCCAAAGAGCAGGCATCTCTGCTCGAATACCGTGCTCGCCATCATTCTTGCCTGCTGTGCGACTACCTCAAAGTTGAATCGGAGCGGGGTGACCGCCTGGTCTGCGAAAATGAGGCTTTTGCGGTAGTTGTTCCTTATTGGGCAGTGTGGCCTTTCGAAACCCTGGTTCTGAGCAAACGCCATTTGGCGTCCATGGATCAGCTCACGGCTAGTGAGTGTGATCTGCTCGGAGGAATCCTCAAACAGATCACTACACGTTACGACAACCTGTTTGAAGTGCCCTTCCCTTATTCCATGGGATTCCATCAGAGCCCCACTGACATGACACCTCACGAGGAGTGCCATTTTCATGCGCACTATTACCCACCGCTTCTCCGATCCGCGACCGTGCAAAAGTTCATGGTGGGATATGAGATGATGGCGACGCCGCAACGTGATCTGACTCCGGAGAGTGCCGCGTTACGCCTTCGCGACGCGAGCGACGTTCACTACCGGGACCGTAAATCTTAAAACATGACGAGACCCTCATTTCATGAAGCGAGAATCTTTCGGTACCGTTCAAGGTAGTCCCGTCGAGCTCTTTACGCTGACCAACGCGCACAGTCTCGAGGTTCGCTGCACAAATTATGGCGGCATCATCCTCTCACTGCGTGTGCCTGACAAGCGAGGCCGACCTGACGATGTTGTACTTGGCTTCGACAACCTTGACGGCTATCTCCAGAAGCAACCGTATTTCGGCGCCATCATTGGCCGTTATACGAATCGCATTGCGGAAGCGCGCTTCACGTTGGACGGGAAGCAGTACTCTCTCGCAGCCAACGATGGCCTGAATTCCCTGCACGGCGGGGACAGAGGATTCGACAAGGTCGTCTGGAAAGCTGAACCTCTCGAGAATCCGAACGGCGTGGGAGTGATCTTCACATACCTCAGCAAAAAAGGCGAAGAGGGCCTACCCGGGAAATTTGAAGGTCAAGGTGACCTATACGCTTTCCGATCAAAATGCACTTATACTTGATTACGAAGCCACAACCGACAAGGCCACGCCACTCAACCTCACGCAACACACTTATTTTAATCTGGCCGGAGAAGGCCGTGGCGATATCCTCGGGCACGAACTAACACTCAACGCCGACCGTTTTACACCCGTGGACAAGACTCTCATTCCCATAGGCGAGCTCCGTTCCGTGAAAAACACCCCGATGGATTTCAAGAAGCCAACGGTGATTGGTGCACGCATTCACGAGAATGATGAGCAACTCGAGTTAGCACTCAGATATGACCACAACTTCGTGATCAATCGAGCCGGACCTGATCTGGTGTTCGCGGCGCGGGTGCGCGAACCCGGAACCGGGCGAGTACTGGAGGTCTACACGACGGAGCCAGGAGTGCAATTCTATTCCGGCAACTTCCTGGATGGAACCATCACTGGCAAACACGGACACGCATACCAGCAGCGCTTTGGATTTTGCCTGGAGACCCAGCACTTTCCTGACTCGCCCAACCATCTCGATTTCCCATCCACGATCCTCAAACCCGGAGAGGTTTGTCGGTCGCGCACAATCTACAAGTTCAAGTAGCCATTACGAGACAATGGAAATCAATCGTGCTCGCCATGCGGCTTGTTGAAAGTGGCGAAGCAACTGCCCAATTTTATCTTGGAGAAGTCAGAAGTCTATCGAAAGCGTCTGAATCCAGCTGATCTAGGGATTGAACGACCACATCGGCAGCGAGGTGCTTCCGACTGACTCCGATGCTCTTCATCCCGGCGTTCCGTGCTCCTTCAATCCCGGATTCGGCGTCCTCCACAACAATGCACCTGCCGGGCAATGCGCCGACCCGCGCAGCCGCCGTCAGATACACTTCAGGGTCAGGCTTCCCCCGATGCACATCTTCCGCGGAGACGATGGTCTGAAAAATGTCAGCAGCCGCCAAGGCCTCAAGGATCGCCTCCACGTTCGCCCGCGGAGCCGAGGACGCAATTGCCTGAAGCCATCCCTGCGAGTGGAGCCGGTGCAACCAATTTGTAACCCCGGGCAGTGGCGAGACGCCGTCCCTCCGAACCAGATCACGATACATTTCCTCTTTGGCGTTTCCGATTCGCTCGATGCGCTCGGGAGTCGATGCTGCGCCCAACCATCGAGGGATGATGGAATCATTGCGTTGGCCGAATGAGGAAAGAAACTGCTCGCGACTGATAGTGATGTCCTCATTCGTCATCGTGTTCCGCCAGGAAATCCAGTGGAGTTCTTCTGAGTCAATTAACGTTCCGTCCATATCCCAAAGGACTGCCCGAGTCATGTTCATCTGCGAACCTCTACGGAGATTACTGCGTCGGTCAACAGTTGCACCCTGCTCTTACCGATGGCACAGCCCCGCTTATAGCACTCTGTTAATACTTCCAACTCTTCACGTCCGCACCGGTCGGAGCTGTGTCTTCTATATGTTTGACCATTTTCCAGATAAGGCTCGGCAACGCGTTCATCCGTTCAATGGGGGTGGCGTCGTGGCGGACACCCTGATAGCAGTGCGCCTGCAGTGGACCGTAGTCGAACGTCGCGTTCGCAGGCGGCGATAGCTTCGCGTCTGTGAGCACGGATTCCGTCAAATGCACCGCGTTGTTCAGGTACCAGGTGTCCATATCTCCCACGGAGAAGTGAAGTTTGCCGGCCAGTTTGGGGCCGAGGGTGGCCCAGTCGCGTTTCATGATGTAGCTCAGGTCTGAATGCTCGCGCCAGTAATCAGCAACGACCTTGTCAATCTGGCCGGTGCGCTTGTCAAAGATTGGCTTGGGATAGCCGTCCTCGCCCATGGGACCAAACACGGCTTGCCAGATGTCCCATTGTTCGCCAGAACGGCCGTGCGTGCCCAGCACCAGTTCATGGCGGCTCTCTTGTTCCATGGTGGCATCCAGGATTCCATTGGTCTTCCGTTTCTCCGGTAGCGGCACTTTCAAGAAAGGTCCTTCACGGAAATGAGCATTCTTATCTTCATAGATGTTGACGGTGCTATAAGCGCGAAAATCAATCGGATCGGGGCATCCTACCCACGCGCCGTTAATATCGTCGGGATAAAATACCTGTTGCCCGAGCGCTTCCCAGCCGCCCGTTGAGCCGCCAAAAACGGTTCGAGCCCAGCCCTGTCCTATACCTCGGAACTGTTTTTCGATCATAGGCAACAACTCGTGCATGATCGCGTCGCCATAGGGACCAAGGTTCGCCGAGTTCACCGCATACGAGTCGTCATAGTAGGGATTTGCGTGCTGTGGCATCACGATCAGCACGCGGGGTAGCCTTCCACTGGTCCAATCCTGAAACAGTTTCCAGCCGAATTCCTGCCGCTCTCTTTCGCCGTTGACTGCCGCCGCCGGATCGGGATCCTTCAGGCTTGCGTCCGGAGGAGTCGTGCGAAAACTGGGGAAAAAGTGCCGATGATAATGGTCCTCGGAGATGAGCACCGGGTAACGCGCATCAGGATGCTCCTCCCAGCCGTCAGGCAGGAGCACCACTGCCGAAATTTCGGTGGGGCGTCCCCAGAATTTTGTGAGAAGTTCACTTTGCAAGCGGACGTGTTTGACCCACTTTTTATTCTCGGCGCGGTCTGGCTGTGTGATCGCCTGCCAATCGAGTACTGTTTCGACATCCGCGAGTTCCTGCTCCAGCGCCGGAACCATGTGATCAAAGGAGAGGCGAATGACTCCCGACGTTTTAGCATCCAGATGCAGTTTCTGCACCTTGGTCAGAAAATTACCCGGTTTGGTTTGCCAGTGCTGCCCTTCACCTTGGTCAGGTGGGAGCTTCACGACTTTCCCGTTACCGAGATGATAAATTTCGTAACGGTTGAGCACCGCCTGCACGAAGTAGTCGCCCGGAATCAAGTCGTTTAGCGTCTCGATCGGATAGCCCAACGTAGATGCATCCACGCGAACCACTGCACCAGGCTGCAATGCATCTACGTCCACTCCAAATACCTGCTGCGATTCGATGCCTTCCCAGACTCCGAAGCGCGGTTCCTGTTTGTCATCTTTGGCAAGGATCAGCAGAATGTGGCCGTCCGTCGGAATAGCAGACAGTTCTCTCGGAAAAGAAATCTCAAATACGAGCGGCGTTGACGTAGCCGCGAGCGCATACACCGAAACCATCATGACCACAGCTAATAAGCGCAGGTAACGCAGCATCAAGGTTCTCCGTGGATGTCTTCTTAAGGCTGTTTGCGGCAAATGATTATAACTTCTGTTCAGGGACGGGTTAATGGACACCAAGCTACCACCTTCTACTGTATTGAAATCGCTTTGACCTCCGTTCCGCTTCTTGCCATTCCATCAACAAGGGAAATAAAGCATCGGTCACTGGCCGTCCGAAATCATTTTTAAAACTCCCGCCGCCTGACGATGCACTTCCGGCGCTCCCAACCGGAATGCCGACTGACGATCCCAAACGGAGAGAAAAGCTCGAAGTACGAAGACACAGAAAGGACACAACAAGTCTTGAGGCACGTGTACGTCATTGAGCATGAAGTCTTTCCGCTTGCATAACTAGTGGCCAACTGACCCGTGTGTCAGGTGGTCTGGAAGCTGGTAAACCGTTGAGACAAAAAATCAAGACTGGAAGCGGAAGTGCGGAGCGCACCGAGGACGGTGCTCTTGATTATGTCGAGTTCGACCGCTCTTTCTATCCTTAAATATATCGCGAGCAAGTTGTGCGCTGTGCCCAAAGAGCTCTTTCCCAACCACTTCAGAATCAAGCTCATACATTCCGCTGAACTCCCCGAGAATGCCTCTTCGCCAGTTGGTTGCAATCCGACGATCTCACCTTGAATTCTTTTTCTCCTGCGCTGCGTCAAGTCAGACTGGGAGGAAAACGATGAAGCGACGCAGATATCAATATGGATCTTTGACCAAGACAAGCAACAGACTCTCTGAAGACGTTTGGCAGTTTCGTTTTTATGAAACAACGCCCGAAGGACATCGATACCGGAGGTCAACAACTGTAGGGACGGTAGCCCAATACCCAACCAAGACAGACGCTTTGCGGATCATCGAGCCACTCCGTCTCCGATTGAATCTACATCATCGATTCGGACGACCCGTTTCAATCGGTGCTCTGATCGATCACTATATTGAACGCGAATTGCCCGGACGGCGGTACTCAACGCAGCAATCTCATTCGTCGACATTGAAACGCTGGATTCTGCCTCGTTGGGGTGAACGGTTGCTGGAGGAGATTAGACCGGTTGCGGTCGAAGAATGGCTGAGGTCGCTTACCCTCGCGCCGAAAACCAAGGTCAACCTCCGTAGCCTGTTTCACCTCATCTATGAGCACGCACGAAGGTGGGAACTGACCGACCGAAATCCCATCGATCTGGTACGACAGCGCGGCGGACGCCGATGCATACCACGAGTGCTGACACCGCATGAGATCCGTATCCTTCTGGCGCAACTAGTCGAGCCGTATCACACCATAGTTCTGGTCGCCGCATGTCTAGGGCTTCGCGCCAGTGAAATCATGGGCCTGCAGTGGCAGGATTTCAACTGGGAGGACCTAGCCGTCCTCATCAGGCGGGGAGTTGTGAACGGAAGATCGGGCGACACTAAAACCGAAGCGTCGCAAAAATCGCTGCCCATCGATCCGCGGCTCGCCCGTTCTCTGCAAGAGCTATGGAAACGCACGTTGCACCAAGGCCCTCAAGACTGGACCTTCGCAAGTAAAGCTGGCCGACCCCGCGGGCAACAGAACATCCTGCACCGCCATGTGAGGCCTGCCGCATTAAGGGCTGGAATCGGAAAGATTGGTTGGCATACCTTTCGACACTCGTACTCAACGATGTTGCGAGGGGCGGGCGCTGACATAAAGGTGCAACAAGAATTGCTGCGGCACTCGACGATTCAGAGCACCCTGAATACTTACACGCAAGCAATTTCCGAGCAGAAACGTAGCGCAAACAGTGTGGTGGTGGGGATTCTACTCAATGAAAATGCCTCTCCGGACCAGCCTTCCG
>PLBE01000041.1 GCA_003134435.1 Acidobacteriaceae bacterium | reverse complement strand
GGGTTGGCTCAAGAGTTTGGCGAATACCTACGGCTATCGCCCTGTTGTGCTGACAAGCACACCGCCTGGGGAGCGGCTGTTGGACGGGATTGTTTTTTGCGAGATCAAGAGTTGGATCACCGGGAGCCGGATGGTTTCATTGCCTTTCGCAGACCATACCGATCCCTTGCTGAATGAGAGCGGGGACGCGTTCTATTTCACGGAGTGGATGCGAACGGAGCGCCACAAGCACAACTGGAAATATATCGAAATCCGGCCGCTTTTCTCTGAGATGCATCCCGACAGTTCTTTGGCGGCGAGTCAGTCTTTCTGGTTTCATACTCTCAACCTATCGCCCACGCTCGATGAGATTTTCCACCAATTTCACAAGGACTGCATCCAGCGCCGCATTCGGAAAGCCGAACGAGAGAGGCTTACCTACGAGAGGGGATGCTCCGAGGGACTTGTCGACGATTTCTACCGGCTGCTCATGAAGACCAGGAGGCGTCATCACCTTCTGCCGCAACCCCGCGCCTGGTTTCGGAATCTGGTTGCCTGCATGAGCCCCAGCGTGGATATTCGTGTGGCACGCAAAGACAACATTCCCATCGCCGCGATCCTCACGCTGTCTCACCGCCGCACAGTGGTATACAAGTATGGCTGCTCTGATGAAGAGTTCCATCATCTGGCGGGCATGCCGTTTCTGTTTTGGAAGTTGATCGAGGAAAGCAAGATGGCAGGCGCGGAGCAGATCGATTTTGGCCGCACCGATTTGGAAAACGATGGCCTCGTCAGGTTTAAGGATCAGTTCGGGACCATCCGCAGTCCGCTCACATATTTTCGGTATTCAGACGGTATCAGGGAAAAGTGCGTATCCGCGCCGGCGATGCCCGCAGCGCGGCGTCTGTTCTCGGTGTTGCCCGACGCACTCTCATCCAGGGCAGGCGGGCTGCTGTACCGGCACATCGGCTAGTTGTTCGATGATCCTAAAAGCGGTAGATGACAGCGTTTGAAGCCGTCAAGTGATTGTTGCGAATGCATTTTGACCCTCCGCAACTCATCAATTTGGTGCAGTATCCAACAAAAACAAGTACTTGGATATCCAAGGAGATGCCGGAAGCGGCAGCAGGTCAACTGCCGTTTTTTAGGATGGTTACGAATGTTTTGCAGCCGATGCGATTGTGGGATGACGAAAGGACAATTGTGCAAGTAGAATTTCAAGAAATGCCGCCAGCATCCGAAGAAGAGGAACCATCGCTAATTCAAGCCGTGCGCGATCATTATCGCTGCCCGAAGGGATTCCTCGACTTCCGTCTCAGCGATGAACTGTCTGCGGAGCCGGGTTACTTCCAATTCGGCCCCGGTACGACATGTTACGGCCGTACCTTGAAGGGTACTCTTCAAGCGCAACCGGATTTCCCTCTCTCCGATACGCTACCAAGTGTTCTATTTGACGGGGCGCAGCTTGTGCTGCCGTTCGATCCGAATGAAGTCATTGAAAATCTTCGTTTGGAGCGCTATCCCAGCAGTCGAATGGGCAGGAGAGAGAAGGCGCTGAAGGATATCTACTACCGGCTCCGTCCCCTTACGAATCGCTCGATGCGCAAGGGCATTCAGAGACTCCGAGCGGTGAATTGGGAGACGAAGCGATTCCCCAAATGGCCCGTCGACACCACTGTCGAGAATGTCTGCGAGAACTTATTGTTGCTCTCGTTGCAGGCCAGCGGTCTCGACCGCATTCCATTCGTTTGGTTCTGGCCAGATGGCGCACGCGGTTGCTTTTCGATGACCCACGATGTGGAAGCCACTTCGGGACGCAACTTCTGCGCGCAATTGCTCGACATAGATGGCTCTTTTGGAATCAAGGCGTCTTATCAAATTGTCCCCGAAGGAAGTTACCCTGTGGGGCCGGAATTCCTGAGCCAGATTTGGGATCGCGGAAATGAAGTGTGCGTGCAGGATCTGAACCACGATGGCAGGCTTTTTGATGAGCGAGAAGAGTTCCGGCGCCGGGCTGCCTCGATCAATCGCTATGGCCGAGACTATGGGGCAAAGGGCTTTCGATCGGCGGTGCTTTATCGCAATCCGGAATGGTTCGCGGATCTTGACTTCTCTTTCGATATGTCAATGCCGAATGTCGCCCATCTTGACCCGCAACGCGGCGGCTGCTGTACCGTTATGCCCTACTTTATCGGAGAGATGCTCGAACTGCCGCTTACTACGATCCAGGATTATTCGCTGTTTCATGTCCAATNNTAACGAGCATTCGATCGACTTATGGAGGACCCAGGTTGAATTGATTCTCGCCAAGAACGGCCTGGCGAGTTTCGTTGTTCATCCTGACTACATAATCGCGCCCGAGACACGGGCGGTCTACAGAGATCTGTTAGTCATGTTAAGCGAATTGCGCGCGCTGGAAGCCGTTTGGTTCGCACTTCCTCACGAGATCGACAGTTGGTGGCGAGCGCGAAGCCGGATGTCCATTGTTAGAGACTACGGATCGTGGCGAGTTGTCGGCGAGGGCTCCGAAC
>PLBE01000107.1 GCA_003134435.1 Acidobacteriaceae bacterium | reverse complement strand
CATGATTCTGACCCACGAACTGTCGCACATCGTGCTCGGCCATCAACTGAATACGAAGCTGGCATTCAACGACCGTATGTTCTTTCCCGATGAGCGCACGTTTGAGCGCATGGATTTCGCTCGCGATCGGGGAGAAGAGGAAAGCGCCGACAAGAAAGCGATCGAGCTGCTGAACAACTCTCCCTACAAAGACAAGCTCACCAATGCCGGGTTGTTTCTCAAAGCGGTGCAGGCGCGGGCGCCGCAGCTGAAGAATCTGATTCGGCCCCACCTCGGCGACAGTCTGCTCAATGGCAATGCCACCAGGATGTCGTCGTTGATGACCGCCTCGCCGCAATTCGATCTGAAAAAAACGGACCAGATTGCCGCGCTTCCGCTGGGGGGCCGGGTAAAGGTCGATCCGTGGAACGATCAACTGGAACTCATCAAGACCAAACCTGTTGCCATCGCCACTGCAGCCGAGAAGATGCCTTTCGAAGTCACGCCCTTCTTTCCGTTCCTGACGCGGGTTGGCACAGCAACAACTCCATCGCCATCGGCGCCAATCCCGGAAAAAACCGCGGCAACTCCGACGGGGCAATAAAGACAGCGATTCACATTGGGGGTAGTTCGGCCTTGGAGATTGAAAGCAGCCCTGCCTGCGCTTTGCGCGAACTGATATTCAGCTGGAGAGCATGGCGGAAAAATAAGACAGGAGGAGAAAATATCAGGGGAAGGCCCCGCAGCCCGACGGCAGCGGGATTCGGTCGAACGGCAGTTTGTTACTGACCCAGTTGGCTTCCGACTTGCGAAAACACATTGTTGGCGTTGCTGCCGATCAGCCGCACCGTGCCGATCACAATCACTAGGATTACCGCCAGCATCACTGCGTATTCAGCCACATCCTGGCCATTCTCTTCTGCCCAAAGTTTACGAATTGCCTTGATCACTTTTTATCCCCCCCGAAATCGGCGACACTACTTGAGGATCACCCACACCTCGGTATAGTAAGTTCGCCGCCGTGTAATTGTAAAGGTATCGTGAACAGCTCCCTCTACCCAATAGCACACGAGTGACTTTATATAGCACTATCGTGCCACAGGGATTCACCTTAGGCTCGGCCAGTCAGAACTTCCCCATCGGATCGCATAAATTTAAATGGTTCAATCACTTCTAGACAATTGCTCGAATCAGTCGATTTAAACAATGGTTTTCAGCGGAAGCCCCTGATTCACGGCGAAAAGGGCGAGTTCCAAGCGAGTGGAGACTCCCAGTTTGTCGAAAATATTGCTGAGATGGTGCTTCACTGTATCCTCGCTGATTTTGAAATATTCGGCGATTTCGCGATTGGCGTAGCCTGCGACCACCGCCGAAACAATCTCCAGTTCGCGCGGCGTGAGACCGAATTTTTTTTGTTTCGTCTCCTCGTTCGTGCTCTGCATGAGGTTGCGCAGGTACTGCACCAGATTCGAGACGCTGTCACGTCCCACCCAGTACTCCCCGGCCATCACGGCATGAATGCTCTTGAGCAGCAGTTGGGTGGCAGAATCCTTGAGCACCACGCCGCGCGCTCCTAACTGCAAGGCCTCGACCACCTGCTTTTTTTCCGCCGCCGCGGTGAGCAGGATAATGCGCACCGGTCCGGCGGCGCCGGCGCTGGTATTGAGGTCGCGCAGCGCATCGAGACCGGTGTGGTGCGGCATGGCCAGATCGAGCAGAAGGATGTCCGGCTTGATCTCGGTCGCAAGTTTCACGGCCTCGTGGCCATCGCAGGCCTCGCCTACCACTTTCATATCGCCTTCCGACTCCAGCAGGCGCCGGAGACCGTCGCGGAAGATGGGGTGATCGTCGGCAATTACAATGCGTATGGGATGAGAGCGTTTCTCCATCGTTGGCCTATCCATGGTTGGTCTTTCTGGCGGGCGGAATTCTCACTTCCAGCCGCGCGCCGTGGCCCGGAGTCGATTCTATCGCGAGTTCGCCCGCCAGCAGGCGTACCCGCTCACGAATCACAGCCGGCCCCTTGCCTGTGGTCTCCAGTTCCGCCTGCGACAGCCTTCCGGAAAAAGAAAAACCCTTGCCATCGTCCTCGACCGTCAATTGCAGTTTGCCGGACCGAGGCGCCAATCGTACCAAAACATTATGCGCTCCACTGTGCTTGCGCACGTTCACCAGGCTTTCCTGAACAATGCGCGCCAGTTCCCGGCAGGCTTTTTGCGACAGATCCACTCGGTCCAGTTCGCTGACGAACTCGGCGGCGATGCCGGTCTCGCGGCGGAAGCGCTCCACCGTGTCCGATATGAAGCCCAGAAGGCGATCGGCATCGACCTCGAAAGACTTCATGGCCTGCATCAGTTCGCGCAGCTTCAGAACTTCTTCCCTTAGAAGTCTCTGGATGCGCCCCAGTTCCGCGTTGACCACCGGCGCCTGCGTTCCCGACTGGCGCCGCAGCACGTCCAACTGCATCTCCACCGCGATCAGCGATTGAATCGCGCCATCATGAAGTTCGCGCGCGAAACGGCCTCGCTCCACCGCGCCCGCGCGCTCCCGCAGGCGGCGGACCAGGTACACGTTGTAGATCGCGGGACCCACCTGCTGCGCGAATTCCTGCAGAAAACGCAATTCCTCCTCCGGATCACCCATCATCTGGGGATCGAACAGGAACACCCGGCCCGACCACTCCGTGCCGAATACCAACGACACGGAAACCAGCGCATCGAATTTTTCGACGCGCGACAGGGCATCCAGGAAATCCGCGCCGGCATCGCGCAGCCGTCCGCCAAAACGATCCAGTTGGACGGACTGAAAACCTTTCGCACTGCGCAGCGCATAAATCGCATCCGCAGGTGAGTCGAACAAATACGCCTTTTCGGTTTCCGGCAGGGCCTCGCGCCAGCGCAATGCTTCGGGGCTGTCGGCCCCGTGACTGACCTCGGCCAGAAATATGCGGTAACTGTGAGCTTCCTGGGAGGCGCTTAGTACACGGCGCGCGCCGTAGATGGTCATCACTTCCCCAAGAATCTGCTGCATGGTTCCGGTGAGTCCCGCCTCGACCCGGGTGGAACTGAGAACACGGGTGATAACGGCGCGCTCGGCACGCACTTTTTTCTGGTTCTCCGACATGTAGCCGAGCAGGAATCCGAGCACGATCAGGTACACCGAACTCATGAGCAACTGCTGCGGGTCCAACTCGCGGACCCCGAGCCTTGGAAGATGCAGCGCCCGGAGCCACGGGTCGGCCGCCGATTCCAGTCCCGAGCGTACGATCAGAGCCTCCACCCATAGCAGGGCCACCGCCGTACCAGCCGTGCCCACGGTTTCCCACAAACCCCAGCGATAGGCCGCAGCCGCCATTACGAAAACGAAAAACAAGAAAAATGGACCCTGCTGGGCGGTCGCAAACATCGACATCAGCACCGGCCACAATATGTCCGCCGCGTGCACCACCAGCCGAAACGCCAGCGTCGATCGCGGGCGAAAGCGCACCAGCAACATGACCACGACCGCATTCACCAGGTACACGGTCAGGAGCCAGTACAACCAACTCGAATGCACAACCCCGCGCACCGGCTCCATCCAAAGGGTAAACTCCGCCACAATCGTGAGCGCGACGCGCGCCGTTGCCAGCCAGCGCTCGGTGCGCCGGATCTCGCCGGCGCTGAGCGGCGCCCGAAAGCGCCAGAGATCACGGTATCGAGGGATTATCGAGAACAAGAAAGTCTCGTCGCTAAGCGATTAACGGGAATGTGAGCGTCCTATTCTAAAGGTAATTACCGACAAACTCCATCTCCATGAATGTCATGCGGGCTGTAGCTGCGACTGGCACGGCAGGACACGAGGGCGGCGATGGTCGGTGCGCGCTGGCAATTTCGGCTCCGCAATGGCGGAGTTACTTCGGTAACGCGGTCAAGTTCCCATTGCACTCTAGAATGGAGGCCGGAGCAATTCGCCCTGGCCGCCCGCACTAAAATCTGGGTCTCACTACTGTTTGCCCTGGTTCTGGCCCAGACAGCAGCGTCTTTGCTCATGTCCAGAGGCGCCGCTCTCACCATTGCCAGCGACCTGATCCAGGGTACGCTACTGGCGGTGGCCACCGCCGCCTTCTTCCCCAATCTCTCGCCCTCGCGGCGCCCCTCGGGCCACGTCCGGCTGTTCTGGATGTTGATGACGACGGGCATGGTGTTCTGGCTTGCCTACCAGGCGATGTGGAATTATTTTGAAGTTGTAAAACGTCAGGACGTGCCCGATCCCTTCCTGGGCGACATCGTGCTCTTCCTGCATCTGGTGCCGATGATTGCCGCTTTGGCCGTCCTTCCCCACCTGCGGGAAGACGAGCGCGATGAGCGAATCCGCATGCTGGACTTTACCCTCCTGCTCACCTGGTGGGTGTTCATCTATGTCTATGCCGTCATCCCCTGGCAAACCGTACGGGTCGACGAAACTATTTACAGCGCCAATTTCAACTTCGCGTATCTGACGGAAAAACTGGTGCTGCTGCTAGCGCTTGCCGTACTTGCCTACACGGCTCATGCCGGCTGGCGTCAGCTTTACGGACAGTTGCTGGGGGCGAGCGCGCTCTATGCTTCCAGTTCCTATGTTGCCAACTGGGCCATCGGTCACAAGCTTTATTACAGCGGCAGCATCTACGACATCCCGTTAACGGTCTCGATCGCCTGGATCGCGGTGACTCCATTGCTGGCGCTTCGACTGGACCTGTCCGACTGCAAGCCGTCACGGCCCGTGCTGGGCGTATGGATTACGCGCCTGAGTATGCTTGCTCTGTTCAGCCTGCTCTGGGCCGCCATGCATGCCGAACTGGATCCGCAAGTACCGCCTGCGGTCAAAGCCTTCCGCATCACTGTAAGTCTGCTGGCCATGGTGGCGATGGGCGTTGTCGTCTTTTCGCGCCAGCGGCTGCTCCGGGCCGAGATGTCGCTCCTTCTCGAACGATCGCGGCGTTCCGTCGACGACCTCAAGGCGTTGCAGGAGAAGTTGATTCACTCCGAGAAACTGGCTTCGCTCGGCCAGTTGGTGGGTGGAGCGGCGCATGAAATCAACAACCCGCTCACCGCCATGCTGGGATACTCCGACTTGCTATGCGCCTCCAACCTGCCCGCCGAGGAACAAGCGCAGGCCGCGCAAATTGGCGAACAGGTACGACGCACTACTACCCTGGTGGCCAGTCTCCTCACTTTTGCCCGCCAGGCTCCGGCGGTGCTGGCCGCGGTCGACATCAATTCGGTGCTGCAGACCACGGTGCGGCTATTGGCTCCTCAATTGGAGTTGGAAGGCAATTCCATCCGCCTCGAACTCGGTGCGGCGCTGCCGCCCGTGCTGGCCGACTCGAACCAGATCCTGCACGTTTGCATGCATCTTGCGGGACAGATCAACGCCCAACTGAATCCAGAAACCCACTCCACGCTTTACCTGCACACGCACCACCAAGGCGACCTGATTCTCGTTGACTTCTGCTCTTACGACCCATCTTCACGGCCACCCTCGTTCCCGTCGCGATTCAGTTCCGAGAGTGAAAACAAGCCGTCTACGCTTTCGCTGAACGCCTGCTGTCGCATCGTCGAAGAACATGGCGGCCGTCTGCTGCAGTCTTCGATCCCGGACGAGCCGGCTTTTCGGGTGGAACTGCGGGTGGCAAGAACCTCGGTCATCCGTTCCGGCTTCGGCGCCTCCATTCGGGCAGCGGCTCGGAGCGGATCGTAGACAACTTTCCGCAACCGTCGCGTCCGACAAAGTCCAGAAGATCACGATCAGCCCAACGCGGGACCGGACTTGGATTTTGGATCCGACACTTCCACTGTCCTCTTCAATTGTCCGCAGGCGGCAAAAATATCGCGCCCGCGCGGGCGGCGAACGAAGGTCGGGATCCCCGCTGCCACCAGGATGCGCTGAAACCCTGACACCCGCTCCTGCTCGGGGGTCCGGTAAGGCAATTCCATCCCCGGATTCAGCGCGATCAAGTTGATCTTTGCCTTGATGCCGCGCACCAGTTCCGCGACCTCGCGCGCCTGTTCCGGAGCATCGTTCACCCCTGCCAGCAGCACATATTCAAACGTAAGCCGCTCCCGCGGGCGCAGCGGAAACTCGCGCGCCGCCTTCATCAGCTCCCCCAGATTCCACTTCCGGTTCAGGGGCATCACTTCGCTCCGCATCGCGTCGTTCGATGCATTCAGCGAAATCGCGAGCTTGGGGCGCATCGCCTCCTGCCCGAAATCGTGAATTCTAGGCACGATTCCCGCCGTCGAAACGGTCATGCGCGACTCCGGAATTCCCACGCCCTCGGCGAGCAGCCGCACCGACTTCATGAAGTTGTCGTAGTTCAGAAAAGGTTCGCCCATCCCCATAAAGACGATGTTGACGCGCTGCAACGGCGGCGTAACCCCCTGGTCGTGAAGTACCGCCGCGATCTGGCCGACGATTTCTCCGGCTTCGAGATTGCGCTTGACGCCCAGCAGGGCGGTGAAACAGAACTTGCAATTCACGGCGCATCCCACCTGGCTGGAAACGCAAATCGTAGCCCGTCGCCAATCGTGCGGAAACGGCGCGGAGCCTGATCTGAGCAATGCCGAAGGGCCTCGTCCCGCAGGGCGAAGCCCCGCCTCCAGGGCTTCGGCGTCGTCACCTGCTTCACTTCCGTCGCCGCTCTCGCCGCCATCTCCATCGGGCATCCAAACTGTTTCGACCATCTCGCCGTCGGCGAGCTCCATCAGGTAACGCACCGTGCCGTCGCTGGAAACAAATTCTCGGGCAATGGCGGGAAGGCCGATCTTCCAGCCCTGTTGTGCCAGGCGGGCGCGATATTCGGCCGGCAAGTTTGAAATCTGATCCAGTTCAATCCTTTGTCGATATACGGCATCGAATAACTGCTGGCCCCGGTAGGCGGGCTGCCCGGATGCAATCGCAAGGTCGGTGAGCTCCTGCAGGCTAAGTCCTAACAGCGAGTTGGATAGCTGGCTGGGCATGGAATGCGGCGAGCAGCGGACCGCCGTCCTTAAGAGTTTAATACCAAAATGAAGCGTCGAAGGACCCTGCAAGTTAAACAAAAATAAGGCTAAGTTTCAGACATCGCCGCTCAGGGCCGGATTGTGGGAGAATAATCGAAGCGGCCTGCCCGAAGTCTCAGTTTTGGATCCAGCATCAACGTGCGTCACCTCGCGGTTAGCAACTCATGGTTAGCANNCTCATGGTTAGCAACTCATGGTAAGCAACTCATGGTAAACAACTCATGGTAAAAGAGACGCGCAGCATTCGTCGTCAGGTTCTACCGAACGGCCTGACCGTGATTACCGAGCAGATGTCCCACCTGCGCTCGGTTGCGATCGGGATCTGGCTCAAGTCCGGGTCGCGCGACGAGGATTCGGAATGGAATGGTATCTCCCACTTTATCGAGCACATGGTATTTAAGGGGACGGAGACACGCTCCGCCGAAGACATCGCGCGCCAGGTCGATTCGATCGGCGGCAACATGGACGCATTTACCGCAAAGGAATGCATTTGCTTCAATATTAAAGTCCTCGATGAGCATCTGCCGCTGGCCATGGATGTGCTCTCCGATCTGGTGCTCCACCCAGTGTTCGATGCGGGCGATATTGCCAGGGAGCGCGGCGTCATTCTCGAGGAAATCAAGATGGATCAGGATAATCCCGACTACCTGGTCCATGAGATCTTCACCCAGAGTTTCTGGAAAAACCACGCTCTCGGGTTGCCCATTCTGGGCACTCGCGAAACGGTGAAGAGGTTTGAGCGTCCCGTGGTGGCGCGCTTCTATGGACACCACTTCGCTCCGGGAAATCTCATCGTCAGCGCGGCCGGCAACCTCGATCACAAGCATTTTGTCGAACTGGTGGCGAAACACTTCGAGCACGTGAAACCGGCGCAGAACGGCCTCCATTCGCCCGCACCCCAGACCTTTTCCCGCATCAACCTGCGCAACAAAAAATCGCTGGAACAGGTCCAGATCTGTATCGGCGTGCCCTCCCATCCCATGGCGCACGAACGGCGCTACGCTTCCTACATCCTGAATACGCTGCTCGGAGGCGGCATGAGTTCGCGGCTCTTCCAGAATATTCGCGAGCGCCAGGGGCTGGCTTACTCGATCTACAGCGACCTGAACCCTTACCGCGATACTGGCTCCATGTGCGTGTACGCGGGTACGTCGCGCGAGTCCGCCATCAAAGTCGTAGAGTGCGTGATCGCCGAATTTCGCAACCTGAAAACCACTCCCGTCCCCGATGAAGAACTGCGCCGCTCCAAGGACCAACTCAAAGGGAGCCTGATGCTCTCGCTCGAATCCTCGACCGCGCGCATGTCGAATCTGGCCCGGCAGGAGATGTACTACGACCACTTCTATGGCCTCGACGAACTCATCGAGCGCATCGAAGCGGTCACCATCGACGACCTGCAGCAGACGGCGGAAGAATTCTTCCGCACTGAGCAGATCGCGGTGACCATCCTCGGCAACCTGACCGGACTGAAGCTCACGCGCGACCAACTTAGCTGCTGAACGTCATGTGGCACGGCCCACCGCAACTGGTTTAAACCTCCAGGTCCCCACCGCCGGCCCCAGCGCCCCATGCTATTCTGCTGTGCTATTTCATCAATGGATTCCCTAATGTCCTTGCGCATCCTGGGCTTCATCCTGGCCGCCATTCTTCTGGCCGGCTACCGCGTTATCAAACCGCGAGTACCATCCCCGACCGTGCCGGAGCGTTGGAATCTTTCCACTCTGTTTTTGGGGAGCGCGCTCACCTTGTTCGCGGAACTCGCGCTCATCCGGTGGGTGGCCACGGAAATTCGGGTTTTTGCCTACGTGAAGAATCTGGCATTGCTGCTCTGCTTTCTCGGTTTCGGATTGGGCTGCGCCCTGGCTCGCCAACGCCCGCGATGGCAGACTGCGGTCACGGCACTGGTGGGGTTGATGGTGGTGGTCCGTCTACCCTTCCGGGGCGCGCAGAACATGGAAAATCTGTCGCAGTACCTGGGCGCGGCG
Organism: Acidobacteriaceae bacterium; assembly: GCA_003134435.1. Classification (GTDB taxonomy): domain Bacteria; phylum Acidobacteriota; class Terriglobia; order Terriglobales; family Acidobacteriaceae; genus Acidiflorens. Next base: position 9,359 of record PLBE01000107.1, on the reverse strand, counting down.
CAGGACATTGAGATATGGGCCACGCGCTCCGTGCATGACACGTCCGGCTTTCTGCTGGCTACAATCATCACGACGATTTTGCTCTTACTGATCACCTACATCTTCATCCCTATCGGACAAATCGTGAGCCGCCAGCTTGAGCTTGCCCCGCGAACCCTTCATGGCTACTCGTGGAACCTGGCCGGCAGTCTCGCCGGCATTCTGGCCTTCTTTGCCGTGTCCTGGCTGGCGCTGCCCCCGGCGGTCTGGTTCACCATGGTTCTCGGGGGGATGGCGTTGCTGCAATCGAATCGCAGCGATGCGATCCGGCTGGGAGCCGCGATTTTTCCAGTCGTGTTCCTGCTCTTCGATCCTGCCACTCCGCAGCACTTCAATCTCTGGACCCCCTACCAGCAGATCGAAGTGGAGGACAAGAATTTTCCCGATGGCCAACTGATGGGCACGCAAATTCGCGTGAACCATACCGGCTACCAGACCATTGTGAACCTCTCTCCCGACTTTCTGGCTCGTCACCCGCAACTGCTCCATGAAGCGCCGAGCGAGACTCCCTACAATCTGCCATTCCGTTTCGCCGTGCCGAATCCGAGCGTGCTGATCGTTGGTTCGGGGACGGGAAACGATGTCGCTGGCGCCCTGCGCAACCACGCCCGCGCCGTCGATGCGGTCGAAATCGATCCCAAAATTCTTGACCTCGGCCGGCATCGCCATCCCGAGCATCCTTACGACGATCCTCGCGTCTCCGCGCATCTGACCGACGCTCGCGCTTTCATGAAGCGCACTTCATCGCGCTATGACCTGATTCTGTTCGGATTGCTCGATTCCCACACTCAGCTCTCCGACTATGCCAATATGCGGCTGGATAACTTCGTCTATACCGAAGAGTCCTTCCGCGAAGCGCGCGCGTTGCTGGCTCCGAACGGCGTCATGTTTATAAAGTTTCAGATCAATCATTCTTTTGTAGGACGGCGTCTGGCGGAAATGCTGACCCGAACTTTCGGCAAGGCTCCCGCGGTTTTCCATGCCCCCTCCAGTTACACGGCCGACGCCACTTGCTTTGCTATTTCGCCTTCTGGGCAGGTAGAGGACAGGCTGGCGGCCGATCCCGGGTTGCAGCAGTTTGTCGCCAACCGGCAACCCGCATTCCTCAGTCTGCCCGCCGTGGCGGTGACCACCGACGACTGGCCTTATCTCTACCACCAGGGACACTGGATTCCGAGCATCTTCTATCTGCTCAGCGTCCTTGTCATTTTGCTGGCGGCAGTTTTCTATTTCCAGATTCCCGAAGCTCGCAGGCGCGTTCCTTCGCTTTTCTTCTTCAGCATGGGAGCGGGATTTCTATTGCTGGAAACACAAGTGGTCAGCCGGCTGGCGCTGTATTTTGGGACGACCTGGCAAGTCAACGGCATCGTAATCGCAGCGATTTTATCGGCGCTCCTTCTGGCCAATTTCGTGATTGAGAAACAAGCGAACCCATGGCCACGATCCTGGACCCTGATCGGCATCCTGGCCGGGATCGCCTGCGCCTACCTCGTACCCCTTGACCGCATCCCCGGATCGGCGGCCTTGGTCGGAACCATCGCCGCCGGCGTCTTCGCGATCCCCCTTTTCTTCGCCGGCTTGCTGTTCGCCTCGGAGTTCCGCGCCGCCGACTCGCCCGCCGCCGCCCTCGGCGCCAATATGCTCGGAGCCGTCGTCGGAGGACTCCTCGAAAATCTTTCGCTGATCCTCGGAATGAAAGCGCTGCTCCTCGTAGCCGCTCTCCTCTATTCCATGGCCGCCCTGGGATTTCGCGGACTCCCTTCGGCAAGCCCATCCCCTCCATCCCGCCCGTCCTGAGCGGACCTGCCCATCACTTGCCAACCGCGTTCGCCCTGGTTTCGTCGTGGGACATTCTGTCCCGACCAGAACCGCGGCAGCCAGGCCAATCTGTCCCTCAGCTCGGAACTTCAAGAACAACGCCGATAACTTTCAATGAGTTGCCTGCCACCCTGCTTGGCATCTGCCGTGCACTTGTGAACGCCGGTATGGGTTTAGACGCGCCTGAAATTGGGGGAATTGTGAGACTGAAGGCAAGCACGGCAACCAACCGAAACCAACGCAGCAGCGCCGCCTGGGGAATGCGAATTTTCCTGCTGGTGGCCGTAGCGTTCATGGCCCGGTTCAGCATGGGCCAGCAGTCCGAGATCCGCGCAGGCAAGCTCGCGCCCGAGCTCCAGCGTCTGGCTGAGCAGGCGCAGACTTCGCCCACCGCCAACCACAATGTGCGCGTCATCGTGCAGTTCAAGCAGACGCCGACCCAGCATCATTTTGACAAGGTACAGGCTCGCGGCGGCAAACTCTCCGCTCACCTCGAACTGGTCAACGGCGGAGCATTCTCGCTGCCCGCGTCGGCGCTGAAGGACTTGGCGGACGATGACGAAGTGCTCTCCATCAGTTCCGATAATGCGTTGCGGGGGATGGACGACTTCAACGACTATGCGGTCCAGATCTCTTCCACTTGGTCGGCGGGATACAACGGATCCGGCATCGGCGTCGCCATCATCGACAGCGGCATCAACGACACTCAAACCGACTTCATCGATCAGTCGACCGGCAAATCGCAAGTCGTGTACCACCAGGATTTCACGGGAACCGCAACCTCGAACTCCAGTGGCGCCAAATGGGATCTCTACGGCCACGGCACCCACGTAGCTGGAATCGTGGGTGGAACGGGAACGATGTCGGACGCCAAATACGCTGGTTTAGCGCCGCACGCGACTTTGATCGATCTCAGGGTTCTCGATCAGTTCGGCAACGGGACCGACAGCAATGTGATCGCCGCGATTCAGAAGGCAATCGCTTTGAAGAGCACCTACAACATCCGGGTCATCAACCTGTCGCTCGGCCGCGGCATTTCAACCAGCTACGCCAATGACCCTCTGTGCCAGGCAGTGGAAGCGGCCTGGAGCCATGGCATTGTGGTCGTGGTGGCGGCAGGCAATTACGGACGACTCAGCATCGACGGAATCAGCGGTTACGGAACCATCACGGCTCCGGGCAATGACCCACTTGCAATCACGGTAGGGGCCATGAAAACCATGGGAACCTACACCCCGACCGACGACAACATCGCGAGCTATAGTTCAAAAGGGCCAACCACGTTTGACCACGTGGTCAAGCCCGATCTGGTCGCGCCCGGAAACCTGGTAGTTTCCGTGGCCGCGCCGGGCAGCACGCTGGCAACTCTCTATCCCGGCAATCTGTTGGCCGGAACCAACTCTTCGGTCAAGTCTTACTTCAGGCTCAGCGGAACCAGCATGGCGACGCCGGTAGTTTCGGCGGCGGCTGCGCTGCTGTTGCAGAAGGATCCAACTCTCACGCCCGACCAGGTCAAGGCGCGATTGATGAAGACCGCGAGCAAGACATTCCCCACTTCGAGCGTCGCCACAGACACGATTACGGGACAGACCTTCACCTCCTATTACGACATATTCACCATCGGTGCCGGCTATCTTGACATGACAACGGCCATCGCCAATACCGACAAAGCTCCCGCCACCGTGGGTAGTGCGATGTCGCCGTATGTGGTCGCCAACTCCAACGGAACCGTATCGGGGTACAACGGCAATTCGTCGATTGAGGCGAGTTCCGTAGTCTGGGGCAACTCGGTGGTGTGGGGTACCTCAGTAGTTTGGGGCACCAACGTCAATGGAAATTCAGTGGTTTGGGGCACGGGTTCCCTCTCCGCCAGTTCGGTGGTTTGGGGCAACGCCAATCTCTCGGGCTATAGCGTGGTCTGGGGAACGTCTGGCACCTCCGCCAGCAGCGTCGTCTGGGGCACGGCTGCGAGCGTTTCCCAGGCAGCTACCATCCCAGTCAATGGTGAACAGTAGAACTGGTTGTGGACAAGTTAAATACGAAAGGAGAAATTCTCATGAGCCACAACCCGCGATACGCCGCCGCCTTCATCACCCTTGTCGCCGCCGCCGGCCTTTGGTCCATGGGCTATGGTCTGACGCAGTCGGCCAACTGGCATCCTCAGGAAGCCCTGACTCTGTTCGCCATCGCCGTAGCCACCTCGCGCATGAAAGTAAAGTTGCCGGGCTTGACGGGAAGCATGTCGGTGAATCTGCCTTTCTTGCTGATTGGCGTGGCGGAACTCAACCTGATGGAAGCGCTGCTGGTTTCGTGCGCGGCCATCGCCGCGCAGTGTTCACCCAAAAACGGCTCCAAACCCAAAATGTCGCAACTCGTCTTCAACACCAGCCTGATGGCCGTTGCCACTACCGGCAGTTGGCGGCTGTTTCATCAGGGCGGATACGCCCAGCCCGCCTGGCTCTCCGGAGGATTGCTGCTGCCCCTGGCGGTCGCCGGCTTCTTCCTCATCCAGACTGTACCCGTATCGATCGTGATCACGCTGGCCGAAGGTGGAATGGTTCGCAAGATCTGGACCAACATTGCGCAGATGACATTTCCCTACTATGTTTTGAGCGCGGGCATGGCATCGATGGTGATCGCGGCGCGCCAGCATGTCGGATGGCCGGTTTCGCTCCTGCTGTTCCCGGTCATGTATGGCACATACCGCTCTTACCAGGGCTACTTCGGGCGGAACGCGACCGTAGAAGCTCCGCTCGAATTGGCGAAGGCCGCAGCGGCGGGAAACTGAGCGCTGACTCGATCAGGAAGGCCGGTTAGGTTTTCCGGGGAATCCAGTGCACTTTCGCCCTCGAAACCTGTCGGCCTTTTTCTTCACCAGCGGACTCCGACCGTAATCGGCCAGACGATGGTCTGAACATCACTTTGATAAGCCTTGTGATAGCGGAACTCCGCGAATAGCTTGGCATTGTGAAAGTGGTCCAGACGCCGCGTTATTCCACCACCAAAGTTATAACCACCCGCAACCTTGGAGTAGGAGCCCAGCACCTGGCCCGGAGTGGTTACGGCGCCGTTGAAGCAGTAGATGTTAAACCAGATCCACGCCGGCTGGCAGGGCGCCCCGGTTGCAAGCGGATAGTTGGGTCGGGAAACGCTGCGGTCATAGAAACCTACGCCGAAGATGCCGTATGTACCCCACTTGCCCAGATGGTAGGGTGGGGTCACAATTCCATCCAGACTGACGGACTGCAGATGTCCGCTGGCGTCGGCTAAGCCCTGATTGTTCATCACGCTGGGGCGGAAGCTGAGGTTGTAGTACATGTATTCGGCATCGACGCCAAACCAGCGGTTCAGGTTAATGCCGCCGCCCACCACTCCTTGATAGCTTTCCCCGACAAAGCTGGCCACGTCGCCGCGTCCGATGCCCGCGCCGCCGCCAGCAGTGAAGTTAAACCGATTGAAATTCGATTGCGCCGAAGCCGAAGCGACGAGTCCGCAAAAAACCAGTAAGAATAGTATCCGATTGCTCAATCTCGATCTCCTGTTTCACAAATCCAAGGTCGCCAAGCACATTCGCGCAATCCACCGCCCGCCACGACACTCTTTTTCCATTTAGATGCGCCTAAAGAATAATAAGGAAAGCCACCGTTTTTCGCTAACTGGTGGAGGCCGGCGTCAGCCTTAGCGGATCTCCTTCATCCGGAAGCACAGCGGCAAAAAAACTCATGGGCGCCCCGTCATCGTTTTCGACGTGCGAGTCACCTTCCTTAATACGGTCGGCCAGTACTCGCGCAGCATGTTTCCACCGGCCCGGCTGGCTAGATCGAGGCCAAAACGAAACAGAGTGTCTCCCACCGAGCGGTTCCGGTCCGGGTAATACACGTTTGCCAGTCCTTCGGCCAGCAGCGGGCCCCCCAGCCTGGACCACGAAACGACTTCGCGGCCGTCGTCATTGCGCATGATGAAGACGCGTTGCACCGAGTACTTCACGGCGTGCAAGAAAGATGGATTGATCTCGGCGTAGAAACGCGGATCCTCATGCATAGCGGAGGCCAGCAGGAACGTTCCGAAAAATTCACCGGACGCCTGACGGGCCATGTCAGCCCCAAAGCGCTTTCCATAGCCCTCCCATCCCTGCGGGAAGCCGGTGGGCGAATCATCGGCCTGCCCCACGGCTGAACCGAGCGCCGCCCATGTGACCGAGTCCACCGAGATACTGTTGTCGACGAACAGCTCAAATTTCTGACCCGGAGAAAGACGATCGGTACTATAGGCGATATCGGGGAAGACGATGGACTTCTTCTGCAGCAGGTTGTAAAGGGCAACGGGCGGGATTCTGGAAGGTGCAGCCGGAGCTTGATCGGCGGGAGGACGCGCCGCCGGCGACGGGCTGGGCTGCGTCTGAGGCGTCTCCTGGGCGCAGACCCGAGGGGATACGCCGAGCGCAAGCAATCCCGCGAGCACGCCGAAGCGGATCATGGCCGCAATCGGCCGTAGCATAAAAAACGGCTGCTTGGACTGCCTGGCGGGGCCGTCTCCATCGATGCTGACTTTCTGGCGAATGGGCATCGCTAGAGATTACTCAATCATGGGCACGGCGGCAATCGGTTAGTTCAGGCAACCTTCAGGCAACTTCTCCGTTGCGGGCGGTCAAATACTCCAGCAGTTCGCGAACGGTCAGGCCCGACCTCAGCAACTGAATCATCTGCTCGGCACTGACCCCCACTTGCGCGCCCAACGCGACAATCTTTCCGACAGCACGCTGGAGGGCGTCTTTCTGCGCCGAGCTGAGGGGATGGCCTCGATCGCGACCGATGACTGCAGGAAGATGCGTTTCTGAGATCATTCGCGGTGCTCCAGTTTGGCGCCCTGTGGCTTGAGATCCCCTGCGGCTCATCCTCCCGGAGTTGGGAGCCAAGCAAATCGCTCAAAAAGCCGCAACCGGCTCTCTGGCGCCGATTGAGGACCAGTCTAAGGCTATGATCCGCCAATGCGATGGTTCGGCGCTGTGACGCCGCTTACTTACAATTGTGATGGAATCGACGGGCGGGCCGAGACGGCGGAGAAGAAGCCTCACCCGGCGGAGCAATGAAGCCGGGGCGGGGCTCTGCTGCTTGCTTTGCCGGTATCTACTTTGTCTGCCCGGTAGCGGCGCAGTGCTGCTCGAAAGCCGCTTTCAGTTCGGCAGCGATCGCCGTAGCGTCGCGAGTTTCGATCTGGTGGCGGTGCATCATGTAGACCGGCTTGCCACCGCGCAGAATTGCGATCGAAGGCGAAGAAGGCGGGTATCCGGTGAAATAGGAACGGGCGCGGGCGGTCGCTTCGGTGTCCTGTCCGGCAAATACGGTCGCGATTTTGTCCGGCTTAGTGGCATTCTGCAAGGCCAGACGCACGGCGGGACGCATGCGGCCGGCAGCGCATCCGCAAATGGAATTTACGACTAGCATGGTTGTGCCCGCCTGGTCTTGCACAAAGCGGTCAACATCGGCGGCACTGCGTAGCTCTTCAATTCCCAGGCGGGTCAGCTCTTCACGCATCGGGACGACCATAATTTCGGGATACATCGGTTCTCCAGTATCGGGATTTTCAAGATGCGAATGGCGCCTCACAAATCACAAAAGTGCCATGGCTTGGATCGGAATCTCGTAAAACATGAGATCCTCAACTCAATATAGAGCGTAATCGGCTTGATGACGATTCAAGAAAACGTTTCTCTGGCGCCGCTTACCACGCTTGGGGTAGGCGGGAGGGCCCGCTACTTTGCGGAAGCGCGGCGGGAGGACGAAGCCCGGGAGGCGGCGCAGTTTGCGAAGACTCACAGCTTGCCGCTGTTTGTGCTGGGTGGAGGCAGCAACCTCGTCATCGCCGATTCTGGTTGGCCGGGACTGGTGCTGCGAATCGCGATCGGCGGAATCAGCACTCCCGCAGGCGCTGAAGCGACCGGCAACGCGGTGCTTTTTAGTGTGGGTGCCGGCGTCTCATGGGACGATTTCGTGGCCCAGGCGGTGGTGCAGAACTGCGGCGGAGTGGAGTGTCTCAGTGGGATTCCAGGCAGCGTCGGGGGCACGCCGGTGCAGAACGTTGGCGCCTACGGGCAGGAGGTTTCAGAGACGATCGAATCGGTGCGAGCCCTCGATCTCAAGGAAGATCGCATCGTGTTATTGCCCAGGCCGGCGTGTGGATTCCGCTACCGGGCCAGCATCTTTAACAGCACGGCGCGTGGGCGCTACATTATTCTGCGGGTGAACTACCGGTTAAAGCGGGGGGGCGCTCCCGGTTTGAAGTATGCCGACTTGCAAAGGCTCTTTGCCGAAAAGAAACCATCGCTCGCCGAAGTGCGCGAGGCGGTCCGCGCCATACGGCGAAGCAAAGGCATGCTGATTGTCCCTGGCGACCCCGATTGCCGCAGCGCCGGATCGTTTTTCAAGAATCCCGTGGTCAACGACCCGCAATTCCAGAAACTGGCCGAGCTGGCCGCTTCGAAGGGAATCGAGATTCCAAGCTATCCCGCAGCCCGCTCCCAAGAGGACGATAAAGGTGCGCAGCATAAAATTTCGGCGGCCTGGCTGGTGGAGCATTCCGGGTTCTCCAAGGGCTACTCGGCGGGAGCGGCCGGGATCTCAAGCAAACACGCGCTGGCGCTGATCAATCGCGGCGAGGCCAAGGCGAGCGACATGATCCGGCTGAAAGATGAAATCCAGCACGGCGTGCAGGAGGCGTGGGGGATTGGGCTCGAACCGGAACCGGAGTTCGTCGGATTTTGAAAGGCTCTGAGTAAGGGCGGCGCATCCCGCGGCGACAGATACGCTTGCCGGCCAAGAGTCCGTTACCGCGGGATCCGCCCAACTCATTCATCGGCCAGTTCCCGGGCTTTCTTGAAAATCTTCCGGAACATCTCTTTGGTGAGCTTGCCGGTGTTCGTATTCTGGTTCGAAGGATGGTAGGTTGCTAACAGAATTCGCCCGTCCGGCATCGAATATTCCGCGCCATGCCGGAATTCGTACTCGCGCTTTCTAATCATCAATTTTTTGCGCAGCAGAAAATTGAGATAGGCGTCGAAGCCGATTCGCCCCAAAGCAACGATGACGCGCAACTCCTTGAGGCCTTCGATCTCGCGATCCAGGAATGGGGCGCAGTTGGCCAATTCCTCCGGCAGCGGTTTGTTGTCGGGAGGCGCGCAGCGGGCGGCGGCGGTGATGTACAGCCCGGTGAGCACCTGCCCATCGTCGCGGGCGGTTGCGGTGGGCAACAGGGCAAATCCGGTTTCGTGCAGCACCGGGTACATGAAGTTGCCGGAGGCGTCACCCGTGAACGGGCGGCCCGTGCGATTCGAACCGTGAGCGCCGGGCGCCAGCCCGAGCACCAGCACACGGGCCCGCGGATCGCCAAAACCGGGAACGGGCTTACCCCAGTACTCGCAGTCGCGATAAGCCCGGCGCTTCTCGCGCGCGATCCGTTCGCGATATTCGACCAGCCGAGGACAGCGCGTGCAGGCGACGACTTCG
>PLBE01000071.1 GCA_003134435.1 Acidobacteriaceae bacterium | reverse complement strand
CATGATGCGCGCTTTGCGCTGGTTACGGCACACGCGATTTTTGAGTATTTCGCGTCAGAAAACTGGCCGGGGATTTAGTTGTCGGCCTTCTGGATCGTGATTTCACTCACAGGGGTCGCAGCTAGTGGTATTCCATGCGCGGGAAACCGGATTATCACGTACTGAGGAGGGTGCCAAGGGGCGTCCCAGATGATGGGGATAAATTGTGTCAGGGTGATGCACGGCGGCAACTTGGAGTGCTACTGACCGTTCGTTTGCGGAGCCGGAATGGATTTGTTTCTACGCCGCCGCGCAACAGGCAACCTCTCGGCACCACACGCTTCGCAGCGGCTGACATAAATACCAGTAGGTCCGAGATCAGGCCGCCAGTCTACCGTGATACGGTATGACTTGCACCGGCCACACCGCTCTGGGGCTGCGACTTTCTTCCTCAAAACCCATGATGCGTAGTTGTTGATGACATGTGACGTTGCACCCAAGGCAAGGTCGGCGTCGTGTCTTGTGGCATTGTTCGCATGAGTCAGCCAACTGACGAGCCGCCAGGCACGCTCGGCCGTGGCTTTCAAATAGCCGCGAACGTATTCTGCGGACCCACCCGGAGCCAGGACGTTAGCAATTCTGTCAACCCAGGCAACAAAATCTGCCGCTTTCGGCAGATCGCCTCCTTCCGCTAGGTCACTGCCATCGGTTAATTCCTGAACTAGTGCGAGGAGGCATTCCCTACACCGCATGCCAACCGCCTGAAACTCTTCCGCTTCGTCAGCTTGATCAAATGCCTCGCTTGCTTGAACCATTTTTCGGTTAGTGACGCGCAAGAACTCTTGTTCGGCCTCGGAACCTTCAGGTCCACGGTGCGCGGCAACGCGCGCCATCAACCCAATGTGAAAAGACAGGGTATAGTCCAGACTAGGCATCAACGTCTGGGAGTAAAGGTTCGTGGGACCAGTCACAACCCACCAGCGTTCCTTGTCCGTATGGACATCCCACACATCGTGCTGGCGCCCGAAAATCCGCTCACTAGCTACCTTCTCAAGATGGAGCACCTTCTCCTCGCCGTGTGCCTGCCACTTGACATAATCCTTAATCTCTTGGGCCTCGGTTTCGGAATGCCTAAAAAGGAGCTTATGCAGTTCTCCCTTTGGGAGTGCAGGGGGAATGATGCAGTCTCCATCTGCTGTTGCAGTTTTCTTTTTTGCCGGTTTCGTCTTCACCATACTGCTACCCGTTCGCTCATAGGAGGCTCATCTACGCTCGATTAGTGGTCCCCGCTCGCTCATTCCGAGGAATTCGTAGAAGATTGCCCCAGAGGGTAAGCGCGAGAACTTCTTTTGCATGAGAGCGAACAGCCTCTCTTCACAGGTGGAAATAATGAACTGCCATTCATTTGGGGACGTCGAGATGATCCCACGTACCAATTCAACAAACCCGTATGCGTTGAGGTCGTCGAAGTGCGTTACAGGATCGTCCAAAAGCATCGGAGCGAATCCGGACCAATTCTGCCGGAGCCCACCGGCAAGAAAAATACTCAACATCAGAATCTGTCTTTGAGAGTCACTAAAAAAATCCGTCGGCGGAACTTGAACGCTTTTATTCCTCCATTCGACTTGAACCGTTGCCTCGCCACCATGCGCTTCTAGATGAATCCCACCGAAGCCGTATACCGATCGAAGCCTCTGTTGAATCAACGTAATCATCGGGCCGTAGGCTGCAATATGTCTTTCAATCGCGCTCTGCCGTTCCCGCTTCAGGAGTTTTTCTATCGAGTCACACACTGTGAGTACACTGCCAATGTGACTGAACTGCCCTTCAAGTTTGGCGATCTTCGTTCTGATCGCATCCAGCTGCGCCTGCTTTTCCAGGAGCTGAAGCCTTGCCTGGCGAGCCTGCAGCGCATTCACGATTACCCGGCCCTTCTCAAAAGCATCACGGACTGCTTCTGTCAGGCGATCCTCCTGTCGGACTGCTCGATCCAAACTTTCCAAATTGACATTGTCTTGAAGATCAAGCCTGCGCAGCCTTTTGCGAAACCCAGTAATCGACTGATTTAGCTCGCCCAACTTAGACAGGAGCGCCTCACGCTTTTCGGAGAGGCTTCGCTTCCGAGCATTGAATGTCTCTCTTTTTTCTAGTTCACCTTGTCGCGCTATCTGCAATTGCTCAATCGACGCCATTACTTCATCGATGGACCGGTCGGTCTGAGAGACCTCGGACTCAAGGTCCACATCTGCTGCCAGATCGGCAGGAAGAACCTGCAACGTGCGAGCGGCAAGTCCGCTTATCCTGTCGGTCAACTCCTTGATTCCTCGCTCCAACGCAGTGATTCGCTCGGTTGCTGCGCGCCGTCGCGTTGCCTCTTGAGCCTGCGAGGTCTGCAAGTTCTTAAGTTCCTTGGAGGTCGATTCGGCTTTCTGAGCGAGGGATGCACTACGATCTTTGAGATCCTTTTGACGAGTGACAATTCGTTGACGCAGTGATCCGGTGTCAGGGTTCTCATCCGAGTAAGCCCTAAGGCGGTCGCGGAAGTGCGCTAATCTTTGTTCTGTTGCATTTAGTAGTCCGCTCAGTTCTTTGAT
>PLBE01000260.1 GCA_003134435.1 Acidobacteriaceae bacterium | reverse complement strand
GAGAGCGGATCCGGCGGGATTGATCTTGGTGATAAAGGCATCGATGTTGCCGGCATAGTTGGATTGGAGGGGGTTCACGGCGGGGAAGTTGGTTGAACTGGTGGCGCCGGTGATGTAGGCGTTGCCAGCGGTGTCGACGGCGATGGCGCGACCGCCGTCCCCGCCGCTGCCTCCGAGGTAAGTGGAGTAGAGCAAGGGATCGATGTAGAGCGTGCGGGTGGGGTCGTAGGGCGCCAGTTCGAAACCGATGCGGTTGCCGGCGATGGTGTAATGGGCGGCGACCGGCTGCCGCGCGCCATTGATTTCCTGATAGGCAACGGGCCGCAGCCAGCGGATTTCAGCCTGGCCGCGATCGCCCAGGTTCAGTCGCAAGCTGCCGTGCTTGTCCTGACGAATGCGTTGGGTGCCGCGGAGTTCGAGTTGGATGTGATGCGGATCAGCGCCGGGCGCGACGACAAAGTCGTATTCGAGCTGGCTCCGGTTGCCATAGTAAACGAGATCGATGCCGGAATAGATGGCTTGATACTTCACCTTGGCGTAAGTGGGAATGTGGGTGCGCCAGTCGGTGGAGCGGTTGCCGATGAAGTAGTTACTAGTGCCGGGCAGTTGGTCGACGCCGGTGAGTTGGGTGGCGGGATTGGAATGAAGAAGCTTCATGCGCAAAGTGCGGGGTGCGGGTTGAGGAGCAGTTTGAGTTGACGAGGCGGGCAGAGTGAAAACGGCTTCGTCGGTAGTGAGAAACAGCGAGTACCCGTTGCCGTGAGACAGGAACTTTACCTGGGGGTCGGATTGTCCGTGGTTAGCCTCGAAACTTAGCGGCAGTTTGCCGTAGCGCGGGATCTCCGCTTGAGCCCGAGGAGAGGAGATGGCGTGGGCAGGAGGATTGGACTGCGAGAACAATAACGATGATGTTGCGATGACAAACTGGAGGAGGCAGACCAGAGGGAGGCAAACCAGAGGGAGGGAAACCAGGAATGCGCGCTTCATACAGTGTTTCTCCGTTCCACTTGGGTAGCAGGTGGAGAGGCCCGCTCGGCTACCTGGTGGGGGAAAACTCTAGCGGCGGTCGAGATCGGGGATGATTGGCGAATGGGTAGCGGTCGCGGCCAGCAAGCAGGGTCGCGATCAAAAGGCGGTGTAATTCTAGCGGGCGGTTGGGGTTGGCGTCAGTGATGGGGGTCACGAAGGCGAGTGCCAGATTGGCCCCGGGTAGGGGCGAGGAGACAGAATGTCCCATGTCGGGAGGGGAGGATTAGACGTAAGTATATGAAACGATGGGAGGTTGGACCATTCCCGAAATGGTGTCGCGGTTGCAATTAGAAACGCGTGAGCGACACAACCATGCGCGAGGAGATCGGGTTTATGGGACGATTCAAACGGTTAAGTCCGGCCTTACGGTACCTGGCATTGATGGGCGTGATGTTGGGAGCAAGCCTGGCGGTAGGGGCGGGGCCGAGCAAGCTTTCGCGGGAATTAGTCTCGATCCCGAAAGGGCAGTCGGTGAATGTGATTGTGCAGTACCGGGTGCCGATGCGGGCGGCGGTAGCACATGCGCAGAGTGTGGCGCAGAGGGGGACGACGGTTCGAAGTCTGGGGTTGATCAGCGCGGTGGCGATGACGGTGAAGTCGGAGTCACTGGCGAGCTTCGAGAGCAACGCGAATGTAGCGCATGTGTCGCTGGATCACCAGGTGTTCGAGACGTCGACGACTACGGATTTCTACGATCAGGCGGTGAATGCTCCTTATGCGTGGTCGGCGGGACTGGATGGGAGCGGGATTGGGGTAGCGGTGATCGATAGCGGGATCACCGATCAGGGCGATTTTTCGGGGCCGAACGGATCGCGGATTGTGTTCAGCGGGAACTACAACAATGACGGGATCAGCAACATTTTTGGACATGGCACGCATGTGGCTGGGATTCTGGCGGGCGATGGAGCCAATTCGACGGGGTCGCAATACACCAAGACTTTCAAGGGGATCGCTCCGAACGCGAATGTGCTGAGCTTTCGCGTGCTGGATGGAGCGGGGGTGGGCACGGACAGCACGGTGATTGCCGGGATTCAGGCGGCAATCAGCATGAAGAGCACTTACAACATCCGGGTAATGAACATATCGCTGGGGCGGCCGGTATTTGAAAGCTATACCGTTGATCCCTTGTGCCAGGCGGTGGAAGCGGCGTGGAAGGCCGGAATTGTGGTGGTGGCGGCGGCGGGGAACGATGGCCGGGACAATTCATTCAACACCAGCGGATATGAGACGATCGCGGCGCCAGGGAACGATCCTTATGTGATCACGGTAGGAGCGATGAAGCCGGAAGGGACGGCGACGCGGGCGGACGATCTGATTGCGAGCTACAGTTCGAAGGGTCCGACGCCGGTGGATCACATTATGAAGCCGGATCTGGTGGCGCCTGGCAACCTCGTCGTTTCGACACTGGCCTCGACGAGCGCGGCGATTTATACGTTGTTTCCGCAAGATCAAATTCCGATGGACTACTACAGCACCACGGGCGGGGACACGTCTTCCGCGACGTACTTCATTTTGAGCGGAACCAGCATGGCGACTCCGGTAGTAAGCGGGGCGGCGGTGCTGCTACTGCAGCAGAATTCTTCGCTGACGCCTGACCAGGCGAAGGCGCGGTTGATGAAGACGGCGTACAAGACTTTTCCGAAAACGAGCACGGCGGTTGATCCCATCACTGGCATCAAGTACACCAGCTACTACGACATCTTCACGGTGGGTGCGGGATATGTGGACATCCAGGCGGCGTTGTCCAACAAGGATGTGGCTTCGTCCAATGTGGGGGCTGCGATGTCGCCGGCGGTTTCCAGGGATAAGAACGGGAACGTCTATGTAGTGACCAGTTCGTCGGTGGTCTGGGGCAGTTCGGTCGTGTGGGGGACATCGGTAGTGTGGGGAACGTCGGTGATACAGGGCACGGTGAACGGAAACTCGGTGCTGGCGGGATCTTCGGTAGTGTGGGGAACGTCGTCGCTTGCGGGATACAGCGTGGTTTGGGGAACTTCAGCTCCGACGGCTACCCTGGCGGCAACGGCCGACGATGCCACGGTTACCTACTATGGTGAGAACTAATGAACCATTATCCGGGGAATCAGGCGAACCGTAATCTAACCAAACCACAATTGGAAAAACAAGGAATGGAAAATCAAGGACCAGACAAGGGATCCCTCATGACGAAGAATTCACGATTAGCGACGGCATTCATAACCACAACCGCGATCAGCGGGTTGGCCATGCTGGCGGGCAGCGAATTGAATATGAGCGCGTTGCACCACTATCAATTTCTGAGCTTGCTGGTGCTGGGGGCGGTGACCTCGCGGGCGAAAGTGAAGTTGCCGGGCATCGACGGGACGATGTCGGTGAACCTGCCGTTCATCATGATTGCGGCGGCACAGTTGAGCTTATTCGAAACGTTAATGGTGGCTTTGGTTTCGGCGGCGCTGCAGAGCATTCCGAAACGCGGCGGAACATTCCAGGCAGTGAAAGTACTGTTCAACACCAGCACGATTGTGCTGGCATCGGGCGTGGCCGCGATTCTGCTGCATAACGACTGGCTGAGGGCGATGCATTATTCGGGGACGGTGGCGTTGACGGCGGCCTGCGGGATGTTCTTTCTGGTGAACACGCTGCCGGTGGCGACGATTATTGCGATCACGGAAGGCACGGGGATGATGCGGATCTGGTCGAGCATCGTTCATCTTTCGTTTCCTTATTATGTGGCATGCACCGGAATCACATCGATGGTGACGATGGTGAGCCAGCATGTCGGATGGCAAGTTCCGCTGGCGGTGTTGCCGGTGATGTTGCTGATGTATCGCTGCTATCAGGGATACTTCGAGCCTCAGGCGGCGGATGCGAAACCTCTGGCGCAAGCGGCGGCTGCGGCTCGGTAAGCGGGAGGGCTGGCAGTTTTCAGGTTGATTCGGCAAAGGGGTTTGACCACGGGGAGCAGGGAGAAAAATCAGGACACTAGCAGTTTTTTCCGGGTCCAGCTTTCGGAGGCATCGCGGCCTGCAAGGTCAGGGGTGAGAGGCTAAGCATTTCCACAGGTAGAGACAGCGCATGGAGCGGATTTTGGTGGTTGCGGGATGCAAGGCAGGCGAGGACGTTCGAGCCGGTTCCTCTTTGACTTTGACGATGTCTGGCAAGGCAGACGGAATTGTGGGCACGGCGAGAATGCCGGAGTGGCCGAGATCAGAACCCGAACCGAAATCCACCTGGCGTTGATCGACTTTGAGGCTGACGCGAAAGGTATCCACAGCGGGGCCGGGAACAGAAAAATCGGCCAGTATTGCGGTAATGAATCCTCGCGCACTTACGGTAACGACATACTGACCGGCCGGTAAGTTCACACGCACAGACCCGTCCGCGCCGGTATGGGCAACGATGGCGCCTGACTCGTACTTAAACACAACCTCAGCCTGCGGAAGCACGGCTCCCGAGGGATCGACGACGACTCCCTTGACTGCGAACGAGTGCTCCTGAGCCTGGCTGGCAGCAATCACGAAGCCCGCAGATGTACTGAGAATGATGGCGAGCACGCGGAGGCGGATTGCGTAGCGGAGCATTGAATCATCCTAGTCCTATGAGCCGTAGTTGTTGAAATCTCATAGCGTGAATTTCTCAGCGTTCCTGCCTCGCTCCACCCGGCAGAACTACGTTTTCAACATCTCGATCAGAGAATGATCGGACATTTTTCGGTATTGGGACTTTCCGCCGCCGAACCTTTAATGGCGCTATACTTTCTCCGTTTTTCTTACTGAGCAGGGGAGGCTCCGTCCTATGACTCCTTTTTCACCGTGTAACCTAGTTCTTGCTCTCTTACTTGCCGTCCCTGCTTCCCTTCTTTCGCACGCGGATCCATTCAAGACGCTGATTATTTTCGACGGGGCTGACGGAGCGACTCCAGTGGACACGCCATTGGTTCAAGGAACCGACGGCAGTCTTTATGGAACCACGCTCGGCGGAGGAACCCACGACGCGGGGACGGTCTTCAGAATGACGGCAGCGGGCGCGGTGACGACGCTTTATAGCTTTTGCTCCCTTCCGAAATGCCAGGACGGCGCCATGCCGTGCGGTGGACTTGTGCTAGCGAGCGACGGGAACTTCTACGGTACAACTTCTCAGGGCGGCGCGGATGGCATTTCTGGCACCGTATTCAGAATTACCCCAACCGGCAAGTTGACAACATTGCATAGTTTCGACGGCACCGACGGGAGCGGTCCGCAAGCGCCTTTAATCCAAGCGGCAGACGGAGAGCTTTATGGGATCACGGAGAACGGGGGATATGAGTTCAATGCGGGCACGTTCTTCAAGGTGACGATGCGCGGGACGCTGACTACGCTATACAACTTCTCGGCTGGCTTTCTGAGCGGGACTTTGGTTCAGGCGACGGATGGAAACTTCTACGGCACAAGTGAATCGGCCGGGGCCAATGGCTACGGAATGATATTCAAACTCACTCCGAGCGGCGGTTTCAGTATTCTGCACAGCTTTGATTCCACCGACGGCAGTGCTCCCGCATGCGGCCTTCTGCAGGCTTCCGACGGAAACCTATACGGAACGACTTATCAGGGCGGCTCCAACCTTTCCTGCGAAAACGGCTGTGGCACGGTGTTCAAGATTACTCTAGCGGGGGCTCTGACGACTCTGCACAATTTTGACTCGACGGATGGCTCGAATCCGATTGCGGCCCTTGTTCAGGCGACTGACGGCAACTTCTACGGAACAACTTATGGAGGTGGAACCGGCGGCGGCTTTGGTACCGTCTTCAGGATGACTCGCGCCGGGAAAGTCACCACGCTCCACAGTTTTGCAGGAACTGACGGAGCTCAGCCCTATGGACCTGTCTCCCAGGACACCAACGGCAACCTTTACGGCACAGCTACGAATGGAACGGGTGGCGCTGCCGATGGCACCGCTTTTCTCGTTACAACGCGATTGAAGCCTTTCGTCAGCTTTGTTCAAGGCCGCGGCAAGGTGGGCGAGAGCATAGCCATTTTTGGTCAGGGGTTGACAGGTACTACCGGCGTCTCCTTCGGAGGAGCAACTGCCGCATTCAAAGTGAAATCCGATAGCTATCTCACTGCGACGGTCCCAGATGGCGCAACCTCAGGATACGTCACCGTGACCACTCCTGCGGGTTCGCTGAAAAGCCGCGCACCCTTTCAAGTCTTGCGGTGAGGCGACACCGCTCCTACGGTGAGGCGACACGTCGGCGGCGGCAATCCGGCACCACTTCTCCATAACCCTCGCGGGCGAGGGCGCCTGCGCCCGACACGAACCCAGCCCGCGAGCAGTCGATCAGGCTGCGCAATTGGCCTGCTAGAATCTTAGTATCTTCATGGAAGCATCTCGCATTCGTAACTTCGCGATTATTGCTCATATCGATCACGGGAAATCCACGCTGGCGGACCGGTTGCTGGAGCTGACCGGATCTCTGGCGATGCGCGAAATGCAGGCGCAGGTTCTGGATTCGATGGACCTGGAGCGGGAGCGCGGCATTACCATCAAGGCCCATGCGGTGCGCATGTTGTATCCGGCGCAGGACGGGCAGATTTATCAACTCAACCTGATCGACACTCCGGGACACGTGGATTTTTCTTACGAAGTTTCGCGCTCGCTGGCGGCCTGCGAAGGGGCGTTGCTGGTGGTGGACGCTTCGCAGGGCGTGGAGGCGCAGACGCTGGCGAATTCCTATCTGGCGATTAATCACGGGCTGGAGATTGTGCCAGTGATCAACAAGATCGACTTGCAGAGCGCGGACGTGGCGCGGACCAAGGAGATGATCGAGAGCGCAGTGGGGCTGGATGCATCGGATGCTTTGCTGATCAGCGCGAAGACGGGGCAGGGCGTGCCGGAGGTGCTGGAAGCGATCGTGAAACGGATTCCGCCGCCGAAGGGCGCGCCGGAGCGGCATTTGCAGGCATTGCTGTTCGATTCATGGTTCGATCCTTATCGGGGAGTGGTGGTGCTGGCGCGGGTTTTTGAGGGACGGCTGCGCAAGGGGCAGAAAATCCGGCTGTGGTCGAACGGGCATGTATTTCAGGTAGAGACGCTGGGCGTGCTGACGCCGAAGCCGGTGGAGATCGACGAACTGGTGGCGGGGGAAGTGGGATTCATCATTGCGAACATCAAGAATGTTGCGGACACGAAGATCGGCGACACGATTACGGACGATGACCGGCCTTCGCTGCAGGCGTTGCCGGGGTTTGAAGAGATCAAGCCCATGGTGTTCGCGGGGCTGTATACGGTGGACGCGCACGAACACACGGCGCTGCGCGAGGCGCTGGAAAAGTTGAAGCTGAACGACTCGTCGTTTTTCTTCGAGCCGGAAAGTTCGGTGGCGCTGGGATTCGGCTTCCGGTGCGGGTTTCTGGGACTGCTGCACATGGAGATTATCCAGGAACGTCTGGAGCGCGAATACAATCTCGAGCTGATCACGACGGCTCCGGGGGTGCGGTACCAGATTACGAAGACGGATGGAACCGTGATCGAAGTAGACAATCCTTCGCGCTGGCCGGACACGAGCGAGATTGCGAAAGTGGAAGAGCCGGTGATTCTGGCGGTGATTCTAACCAACGAAGAGTATGTAGGCGGGATTCTGAAGCTGGTGGAGGAGAAGCGCGGGAAGCAGAAAAGTTTTGAATATGTGAGCGCCTCGCGAGTGATGCTGCAATACGAACTGCCGTTGAACGAGATTGTGCTGGATTTTTACGATCGATTGAAGTCGGTGTCACGGGGCTACGCTTCGCTGGATTATCACCTGTCGGGCAACTGGGTGTCGCCGATGGCGAAGCTGGACATCATGGTGGCGGGGGAGCCGGTGGATGCGTTGTCGACGATTATCCATCGCGACTTTGCTTACGATCGCGGGCGGGCGCTGGCGGCGAAGATGAAGGAGTTGATTCCGCGGCAGATGTTTGAGGTGGCGATTCAGGCGGCGATTGGGGCGAAGATTATTGCGCGGGAGACGGTGCCGGCGATTCGCAAGAACGTGATTGCGAAGTGTTACGGCGGAGACATTTCGCGGAAACGCAAGCTGCTGGAGAAACAGAAAGAAGGCAAGAAGCGGATGAAGCGGATTGGGCGGGTGGACATTCCGCAGGAAGCGTTTTTGGCGGTGCTGAAGGTGGGCGAGGGGAGCGGGTAGAGCGGGGTGATGGAGGGCTGTATGTCAGGAATCAGGACGATGGTTGCGTTGCTGGCCGGTTGTATTGCGGTGGCATTCGGTCAGAGCGGGGACGTTTCAACTCCGGTTCAGACTCCGATACGAATGATTCGGGTGGCCAACGGAGTGATGCTGGGGATGGTGGCGCGCAAGGCGCTGCCGGAATATCCCGAAGAAGCGATGCTGAAGGGAATTCAAGGCGACGTAATTTTCAAGATCGACATCGATGAAACGGGAAAGATCGTGCTGAACGTGCCGGTGGAAGGCGACGCGCTGCTGGTGGCGGCGAGCGAGGATGCGCTGCGAGAGTTCCGATTCCTGCCTTTTCTGCTGAACGGGACTGCGACGAGAGTCGAGACCCAGTTGGGTTTTCACTTCTCGGTAAAAAAGAAAGATGGCGCGGCGAGCGGTCGAGTGGAGTGCATGACGTCGATACCGGACCGGGCGGAGTTCCGGACGGGAGTGATTCACGAAAATGGCGTGCTGGTTTTGTGGCCTAAGAAAATAGCGAGCGTGGAGCCGCAGTTGCCGGCGGAATTGGCGGGTAAGCCGGGGGCGGTCTATCTGAAGATTACGATTGGCGCGGACGGGAAGGTTCAGGATGTGGAGGTTCTGGGCGGCGACGAGGCGTTCATCGCGCCAGTGGTTGCAGCGGTGAAGCAGGAGGTTTATGAGCCACAGTTAGTGGATGGGAAGCCGGCGGTGGCGACGACAGAGAGCAGTTATCACTTTGGGCCGCGGAATTAGAGTTGTCCGAGATCGGCAGTCACCGCAACATTTCTTCACGCTCTGTGTTGTTACTGCTCGGAGGAGATGCCATGCCAACCATCCGCCGGGGGTTCGTAGTTCCGACTATTCTCAGCCTTGTAACGGTTCTAACCAATCTGGTGGGGGCGGGGGCGCAGAACGTGACTCCGTTGTGCTCGCCGACGATTGTTGCCAAGCGCATCGTGGCTACTCCCGGGCAGCGACTGGCGGCGGGGCAGATCGCGCAGCCGCCGCTCACGGACCAAGTCGACGGGTTCGCCTGGCCAGATACTCCGGTGAGCGTCATCAAGACCGAGTCCGGCTACGCGTTTTTCGGAAGCGACGGCGGTTTGCACTCCCGCCAGATGTGGCAAGGAAAGTGGTATGGGAACAATAAGTACGGATCGATTACGCGGACGCTGGGCACGCTGGACAACCCGCTGGGCTCCGCTCCTCCGATCGACGTGACCATCGATCCGAATCCTGATCCGACGGTGAATCCCTTCTACCAGAGTTATGACTACATGGGCGGAGGGCCGGTGTACCAGGTGCCCACGGGCATGCCGGGAGCGGGTAATCTGCTGATGGTCTATCACGCCGAGATTCCGACCATCCAGACGCAGAGCTTCGACTCCGTGTATGCCTTGGCGGCATCGACCGATCAGGGCATGAGCTGGACCGACCTGGGGGAAATCATTCGCCTCAATCAAGGCTACCGGACCGACATGGACGGGTTTGATATTGGCGATGCGCCGATGGTGGTTTCTCCGGACGGCAAATATTTCTACATCTATTTTCGCGATTGGCTGGCGAACGGCACGACGCACTGGGGAAACACGGTCACCCTGGTATCGGTGGCGCGGGCGCCGATCACCAGCGTGCTGGAAGCGGCGTTTGGGATCAAGCCTCATGCGGTCGCATTCCAGAAATATTATGACGGCTGGCATTTGGATCAGGGTCTGGGAGGGTATTCCGAGGACCTGAATCCCAATGCGCAATACAGTGGCGAGCTTCAGGTGTCGTATAGCTCGTATTTGCAGCGCTACCAGATGATCATCGGCGAAGGAGTGCTGGTGGCGTACTCGGAATCTTCCGACGGGCTGAACTGGTCGCTGCCGACGGTCCTCGAAAGCGATCAAAACACAAGTTACGTTGCGGCCGTGGGCACGGGACCGGATCCTTGGATTCTGGGACAGCAGTTTTACATCTACTACACGATCTCGTCGCCGCGGGGATGGCCGGGGAATGAGGTTGGCCGCTTCACGGTGTTTCGTGCCAGTGAAGGGGCTAAGGGCATGGGGTGCGGTGAAGTCGTGCCCTCCGCCGGAGCTGTGGGAGAGGAGAGTGAGAAACGCGTTAGATTCGGAATCGCGTTCCTTTTGCCGGTCATCAGTGATAGCGAAATACAAACTCTGCGCTCGTCGGGGCCGAATCGACGGGTGGTGAATCGATTTGTTAGCACGACAGTTCCGCCGGGGAATGATTCAGCGAGAGATTGAGTCTTGGTCCTCAACCTCTGGCAAAAAAACAATGGTCCAGCGCCGCCAGGATATTTTTGTCCTGGACAGCGCCTTCGCTCTTATCGACGCCCACCCGCCCAACCCAGGTTAGCGCCCAGAGAACGGGCGCGAACCTAGGGCACCTACCACCCGCTTCCCAAACGCGAGAAGCTGATTGGACAAGAGCGAAGGCTCGATCAAAAGCGTGCCGGCTTTTCGCGGACAAGAGCGTCCGCGCCACACTTGATCGGAGATGGGTTAGCGAATTCCGGCATGAACCAGATCGTGCTCTGGACCCTCCTCGTAGGCGTGTTCACCGTGGATGGATTCATCGAGACCGATGGCCTCGCTGATCTCATCGACTTTCACGGGAGTAAACATGTCGATGATGCGTAACATTCCGTAAGTAAAGGTGAAGGCCCAGACCGACGAGAAGGTCACGGCCACGACTTGCTTCAACAGGAAGGTGGGATCGCCGTAGAGCAGTCCATTGGCTCCGGCGGGATTGAATTGCTTGTTGGCGAAGATTCCGAGCATGACGATGCCGAGGAAGCCGCCTACTCCGTGGACTCCCCAGACGTCGAGCGCGTCGTCCCACTGGAGTTTGTTTTTCATCTCGACGGCGTAGTAGCAGACGACTCCGGCGACGATGCCGATGATGACGGCGGTGGTGGGAGAGACGTATCCGGCGGCGGGGGTGACGGTGGCGAGTCCGGCTACGGCTCCGGTGAGGAGGCCGAGGAGTTTGGGTTTTTTCTCGTTGATCCAGGCGACGAGCAGCCAGGCGACGGCGGCGAATGAGGCGGCCACGTCGGTGTTGAGGAAAGCGGTGGCGGTTACGGAATCGACGCGCATTTCACTGCCGGCGTTAAAGCCGTACCATCCAAACCAAAGCAATCCCGTGCCGAGGGCAACGAGGGGGATGCTGTGAGGACCGCGATCGGCGGTGTGGCGCTTGCCGACGTAGAGAACGGAGGCGAGAGCGGCGATGCCGGCGATGTTGTGGACGACGATGCCGCCGGCAAAATCGAGAACACCCCATTGCTGCAGAAAGCCTCCGCCCCAAACCATGTGGACGAAGGGGAAATAGACGAAGGTGAGCCATCCGGTAAGGAACAGCATGTAGGCCTTGAAGGTGACGCGGTTGGTGAAGGCGCCGGATATGAGCGCGGGGGTGATGATGGCGAACATCATCTGGTAGGAAATGAAAACGAAGGCGGGAATGGTGTCATTGGGCGAGGGCGTATTGAGGCCGACGCCGCGCAGAAGAGCGAGGTGGAAGTTGCCGATGATCCCGTGCCAGTCGCCGCTGAAACAGAGCGAATAGCCGTAGAGATACCAGATCACCGTGGTCCAGCCCATGGAAACGAAACTCTGAATCATGATGGCGAGGACGTTTTTGCGCCCGACCAAGCCGCCGTAGAAAAAGGCCAGGCCGGGGGTCATCAGCATGACCAGGCTGGTGCATAGGATCATGAAACCGGTGTTACCGGTGTCGAGATGCAGCATAGGAGTTTCTCCGGAAGAAAAGATTGAAAGGCGAGCGCGAGTCTGCGGTTCGAATCAAGCAACCACATCCTTGAATTGCAAATGGTCGACAGCTTACGAGATGTAAAGACGAAGGAACTCGCGTGTACTGCCGGAGTGGATGAAGAGTGAAAGGCCAGCGCTCTCCGGCGGCGCGCTGGGTGGGAGTTACGGGACACGAATCCCAGGACTCGCCAGTTCCTCCTTCCGGTAAGAGAGTAAGTATTGGCGGGAAACAGCGCCATGAGGCAGGTCACAGCTGTTTGTGACGGAGAGCGGGGCCGGAGGGGGCAGGTAGGGCAAACAGGCGGATGGGCTTGAGGTTTGTCCGGGGGAACACATTGTAAGGCGAAAAGGAGGGAGTTATGGAGAGCTGGCCACTGGGGGGATGCGGGCGGGAGGGTTTTGGATTATGTGCAAATCTCAGATTTTGTGACGAAAGTGCTGATTCCTAAGCGTTTCCGCCGATTTGTGCATAAACAATAGTTAACCAACTTAGAAACATAGATTTAGGAATGCGGAAAAAGGGCTGACAAATGTGGATTGGGAGGCGGGAAGGGGGCGGATTTGTGGCGGCGTCCGAGGCATCCACAAACTTTTCCACAGGCTAGAGGTGTCTCTGGGTCGGAGTTTTTGGGGCGAGGGCGACTCTGCGCCGCGCTGGATGTTCCTGGGCAAGCCGAACCCCCGGAAGCACAGCCGGACGGAGTTGTGGAGCTGCAGTATATAACGAATCGGAACGATGGTCTGGCTGGCGCAAGCGATGCAGTGTAAGGTCGCTGAGGCCCGGGTGGCGCAGGAAAGTGATTGCCAGCCAAGAGACCAGAAGGCTATTCGCCGGGTTCGTTGTTGCCTTCGAGCATGTTGCCGAAGCGGGTGGAATTGTGCATGAAGGCAAGATGGAATTTGCCGATGGGGCCGTTGCGTTGTTTGGCGATGATGATTTCGGCGCGGCCGCGGAGGTCGGGATCGTCCTGCTTGTAGATTTCTTCGCGGAAGATGAACATGACGAGGTCGGCGTCCTGCTCGATGGAGCCGGATTCGCGGAGGTCGGAGAGCTGGGGGCGATGATCGCCGCCGCGGCTTTCGGGAGCGCGGCTGAGCTGGGACAAGGCGAGGACGGGGACACCGAGTTCTTTGGCGATGGCTTTGAGGCCGCGGGAGATGGAGGAAACTTCCTGGGTGCGATTTTCGAAGCGCTTGCTGCCGCCGGACATGAGCTGGAGGTAGTCGACGACGAGGAGGTCGAGGCGTCCCTGGGATTGTCTGAGGCGGCGGGCTTTGGCGCGCATTTCGCTGAGGGAAATGCCGGGGGAGTCGTCGATGAAGATGGGAGCGTTGGAGAGTTCCTCCATGGCGCGGACAATTTTTTTCATGTCGTCGCCCCAGAGGGAGCCGGTGCGCATCTTTTGGGCGTCGACGATGGCGCGGGAGCAGAGGAGGCGCTGGAGCAGGGCTTCACTGGACATTTCGAGGGAGAAGACGCCGACGACTTTACCGTCGTCGATGGCGGCGTTCTCGGCGATGTTCATGGCGAAGGCGGTTTTGCCCATGGAAGGGCGGGCGGCGAGAATGACGAGGTCAGCTTTCTGGAAGCCGCTGGTCATTTCGTCGAGTTGGGTGTAGTGGGTGGCGAGTCCGGTGATGCGCTGGCCGCGTTGCAGGAGGGCGTCGACGGAGCCAAAGGAGTCGCGAACGATTTCCTTGATGCCCTGGAAACCTTTGCCAATGCGTTTTTCGGAGAGCCGGAAGACGGCGGCTTCAGCGTCGTTGAGGATTTCGTCGGCGGGTTCGGCCTGCTCGCTGGCCTTGGCGATGGCGGCGTTGGCGACGCCGATGAGGCCGCGCAGAATGGACTTGTCGCGAACGATGCGAACGTAGTGCTCGATGGAGGGGCGGTCGGGGACGCCGTCGAGCAGTCCGGAGATGTAGCCGACGTCGCCGACGGCCTGGAGATCTTTATTCTGTTCGAGTTCTTCGACCAGGGTGATGATGTCGATGGGGCGGGAAGATTCGTTAAGCTCCATCATGCGCGCATAGATGCGGCGGTGGGAGTCGATGGAAAAATCTTCGGGCTTGAGGTGTTCGGCGGCGTCGTTGAAGGCGTGGTTATCGAGGAGAACGGCGCCGAGAATGGAGCGTTCGGCTTCGATGTTGGCCGGCATGCGTCCGATGGTGGTTTCGAGAGTGGCCACGATGTTGAGGTGAGTACGCTGCATCGTAATTTATCTCCGCCTGTGGACGTATGAGGAGCCAGGAGGAAAACCGGTCCGAAAGCAGCCGGGCTGGGCTCGACGGGATCTCGGGTGCCTGGAAGATTTCAGGTTTCCGCATTGCAGTATGCCACAGGGCGAATAAAAAGCAAATATATTCAGCGAGTCCGCGCTCGCGGGCCTCGCGGGGCGGAGTAAGTGATGGTCAGACTTCAAAAGCTCAAGACTTCAAAATCTCAAAACTTCANNCAAAACTTCAAAATCTCAAAACAATGCCCGTGGATAGCCGGAAGTTATTCTGGGTGGCGCTAAAGAAACGCGTCTCCAGATAGTCTCCTTCGACGCGCCACGCGATCGGACGGACGATTTTGAAGTCGACACCGCCGCCCAGTTCGGTAGAAAACGAGGTATTGGAACCGACAATGTCAGTGTTGATGTGTCCGGCTCCGAAGAGAGCCTGGGCGAAGGGGCGTATCTTTCCGGCGGAGAAGGAGACGCGGGGTCCGAACAGGAAACTGTATTCGCTGACGTGGCCGAGTCCAACACAGAGTTGGCCGCCGGGTTGAACCTCGCAGGCTACGGGGGTCGAACCATACCGGCTGCCAAAATCGGCAACCAGTCCAACCCAGGGCAGGACTTTGCCTTCGACGGCGGCGTTCCAACCGTTCAAGTTGAGCTTGTTGCCGGAAAGAGAACGGTGCGCTCGTAGGAGTATCCAAAGAATACGTTACCGCTGGTGGGTACCTGGGCCGTTGCCCAAGTGGCGAGCACGATGAAAGCCGAGAGTGTTATCGCAAATTTGGGCATAGCAACGGTGCCTCCTGGGGCGAGCGGCCCATACCACTCGTCAAGAGGTTGGATGCGGCGAAGAGCGGGAGATTTGTCCGTCAAAGGTGGAGCGGGTAAAGCAAGGAATTCCGTGCGATTGCGGAATTGAGGACGTGGGGAAGCGGTCAGCTATCTTTGCGGTAGAGGAGGTCGCGCATAGCTCGCCGGCGCGCTTCATTGGCTTCGGCTCGGGATTTGCGTTCATCGGCGTCGACGGGCTGGGCGATTACAGGGTCGGCGGATTCGGGTTCGCTGCAGGTTGGGCAGCGATTGGCGAAGCCGGGTTTATCCGGCTTCAACTCGAACTCTTCGCCGCAGACAGCACAGACTCGGACCGGGAAAGCCATCCAATCTAATGATACAACGGCAAAATGTGGATTCCTCGCTGCGCGAGAGGTGACAGATGACGCTAAACCCTTAGCTCGACCACGGTGGCGCCGCCTCCGCCTTCGTTCGATGGAGGCTGGGTGACAGACTCCACGTGGGGGTGCTTCTGCAGGTATTGGCGGAGGGCTTTGCGGAGGATGCCCATGCCGCTGCCGTGGACGATGCGGACGCGGGGCATGCCGGCGAGGAAGGCGCGATCTACGAATCTTTCGACTTCGCTGGTGGCTTCGTCGACGGTGCGACCGATTACGTTGATTTCCGAGGGCGTATTCAGCTGGCTGGATTCGTTCTGGAGTTTGACGGTGATTCCTTTGGAGCGGGCGGCTTCCACGGGCGAGGACTGGGGCTGCGATTTTTCCTGGGCGCTGGAGAGGACTTCGGCGATGTCTTCGCGGTGGATGCGCATTTTCATGGAGCCGATTTCCACGTCGAAGTGATGGTCGCCAACTTTCTTTTTCACAACGGCGGCGCGGCCCATGGATTTTAGTTTGACGGTGTCGCCTTCGGAGACGTGTTTGACCAGGCTGGGCTGGGCGTTTGGATCTCCGCGATCGGCGCCGGTAGCGTGGGCGACGACGGTAGCATCGAATTGTTCGCGAAATTCGCGGCGCATTTTGGCGATGCGGCGTTCGGCGTCCTTGGATAATTTCTGGGCGGCGGCGCGTTCCTGCACAGCGTTGACGGTTTCGCGGGCGTGGTATTCGAAATCGCGAAAGAGGGCATCGAGTTTCGACTCCATCTCGCGGATTTTGGTCTGCTGTTCTTTGCGGCCTTCGGCGGCGAGATGGGACTTCTCGCGAATCAGTTCTTCCTCGCGAGCTTGCATGCGCTTGCGTTCAGCTTCGAGGTCGCGAAGATCGGCGTGGAGGCGGTCGAGGAATCGGGCTACGTCTTGAGCCTGCGATCCGAGGCGAGAGCGGGCGGACTGAATGATGTCGGGATTGAGGCCGAGACGCTGGGCGATATTGATACCAGCGGAAGCTCCGGGAACGCCGATTCTCAGTTCGAAGGTTGGCTGGAGGGTATTTTCGTCGAAGCCAACGGAGGCGTTGACCACTCCGGGGGTATTGGCGCCGTAGACTTTGAGCGAGGTGTGGTGAGTGGAGATTACGCTCATGCATGCTACCTGGCGAAAATGCTCGGCGATGGCTACGGCGAGGGCAGCGCCTTCTTCGGGGTCGGTGGCGGAGCCGAGTTCGTCGAGGAGGACGAGCGAATCCGCGGTGGCGGTGCGGGAGATGAAATCGATGTTGGTGACGTGGGCGGAGAAGGTGGAGAGATTCTGTTCGATGGATTGATAGTCTCCAATGTCGGCGAGGATGGCGTCGAAGACAGGCATGTCGGCGCGATCGGCGGGGACGGGGATGCCGGATTGGGCCATCAGCGCGAGCAGGCCCAGGGTTTTGAGGGAGACGGTTTTGCCTCCTGTGTTGGGGCCAGTGATCACGAGCTGGCGCTGCGGGCCTTCGAGTTCGATGGTGACGGGGACGATTTTGGCGTTCTTTAGTTTCAGATTGCGCTCGAGTAGCGGATGGCGGGCGCGATGGAGAACGAGGCGGGCTGCGCTCGCCGGGGACGGACGAGAGCGTTCGTCCCCACGTGAAGGTTGGTTGTCTCCGTCTGACGTTTGCTCGGGCGATGTCGGAGCGGAGAGAGTTACGGGTACGCAGTTGTAGTCTTCGGCCAGGCGGGACTTGGCGAACTGGAGTTCGAGTTCGGCTAAGACTTCGGCAGCGGCTAGGATTGCGGGGGCGTTTTCTCCTATCTGGCGGGTCATTTCGAGGAGAACGCGATGGATCTCGGCTTGTTCTTCGTCGAGCAGGCGGACGAGTTCGTTATTTTGCTCGATGGTTTCGAGGGGCTCGACGAAGACGGTCTGTCCGCTGGAACTGGCGCCGTGGACAACTCCCTGGACGCGGCGTTTTTGTTCGACTTTTACGGGGATGACGAAACGCTCGCCGCGGATGGTGATGAGTTCATCCTGAACGGAGCCGCCTTCGGCTAGTTTTCTGAGGTAGCCGCGCAAGGATTCCTGGATCTGGCGTTTTTGTTTTTCGATGTCGCGGCGAATACGGCTGAGGTCGGGGGAGGCGCGATCGTCGAGGGTGCCGTCGGGCAGGATCTTGTTGCGGAAGGCGCGAAGAAAGGAAGTGAAATCCTGGATGCCGGTGGAAAGGGCTGACACGGCGGCCCAATCGGAGCGCATGGCGGCGGGCGGCTGGCGGACGATGGCGAGCCATTCGGAGGCCCGGTCAGCGACCAGGACGATGTCGCGGATCTCGGTGGTTTCGAGAGCGGCTCCGCTGATACGGGATTTGTCAATGAGCTGACGCACTTCGGGTAGGCCCATGAATTCGAAGCGTCCACCGACGCGGCGATACTCGCGGATTTCGGTGGTGAGCTGGTGTTGGGATTCAATCCAGTGGCGATCGAGGGAGGGGACAAGTTCGGCGATGCGGCGCTTTCCTAAAGGGGAGGAGGCGTAACCGGCCAGCAATTCGCGGAGGGTCTCAAACTCGAGCAGTCGCGAGCTGGTGTGGGTCATGGGATTGGGCACGAAGGCCATACTTTTTTATGGTATAACGCAGGACGCATTTGGGGGCTGCCAGCGGTGTAAAATCAAGGGCGGCGGCACGCGGCCCCGTAGCTCAACTGGATAGAGCATCAGCCTTCGGAGCTGAGGGTTGGGGGTTCGACTCCCTCCGGGGTCGCCATGGTAAAGGCGTTGGTATTCGCGGCTCAGCGTCGAAGGCGATGACCTGATCCGAAGTTTGAAATTCCCCTCAGCAGACCAGCCGTATCCTTCTTCGAGATACCCCCGACCTGAGATATTCCGGAGAGATCAGCCCAGCATGGCGTGCACTGTGGTTACTTGCCGGAGGAGTGGATTCGCGGTGCAATGGCGGAAGCGGAGCAAAATCATGTTACGAGCTCTTGGATTTTTGGGGACGGTCGTGACCATGGCGATCGGGATGTACATCTACTCGGTGCAGGTCAAGACGGTAAGTCCGGGCGCAGGGAGCGGCGATCCGGGGGAAATCGCCAACCTGGCGGGGGTTAAGAACGACTTGATCAGCATCGCGAATGCGGAGCGCGGGTATCTGGCATCGCAAGGGAAGTACGCTTCGCTGGACGAGCTGATTTCGGGCAACTACATCAGCCTGAAGAGCGGGCGGCCTCCTTATGTTTACGATGTTGAAATCAATGGGGGGAATTTTCGGGCGACGGCGACGCGGACGACGAAGGGGGCGCCGGCGCAACTTTGGATCACGGACGAAATGCAGGTACAGGCTTCGGACTAAAGTTGGATACGAACGGTACAGTCAGGTTTTCTTCCATTCCGTCAGGGACATCAACTCGTCCATGATTTCCTGCAAGCGTTGCAGGCGGCGTTCCTGATCGGAGGCTCCAATCGCTTTCTTGCCACCTTGCAGGTACTGGCGGTTGGCTTCGCTGATCTCGGCAATTTCGGCACGCAACTTTCCAACGCGCTCTTTGACGGACTGGGGCATAGGTATAGGCTAGCGGGCATTTCACTCTTTTGTAAAGCGGCGGGCGGGTAGTAGAGCGGTTGAAAAGGGCATTTCCTGAGCGGCGAAGGCGGTGTTGACAGTGCGGCTGGGAGTGGCTAGTCTCGGGAACTGAGGTGGGAGCCGGCCATCCCCGAGGCGGCAGGTGGTACGCGACCC
>PLBE01000068.1:67881-69553 GCA_003134435.1 Acidobacteriaceae bacterium | reverse complement strand
ACCATCATGACCGACCCGGAGTCCGCCGACCGCACTTACATCGAGCCACTCACGCGCGAGTATCTCGAGGAGATCATCCGCGTCGAGCGCGAAATGTCGCCCAGCGCGGGCTTCGCCATTCTGCCTACGGTTGGCGGACAGACCGCGCTCAACCTCGCCATCGAACTTGCTGATGGCGGCGTGCTCGACAAATACAACGTGATTCTGATTGGCGCCCAGATCAGCGCCATCAAGAAGGCCGAAGACCGTCTTGTTTTCAAGGATGCCATGCAGCGCATCGGGCTCGACGTTCCAAAGTCGGCGCTCGTCAACAACCTGAAAGATGGCATCGAGTTCGCCGGCAAAATCGGCTTCCCCGTCATCATCCGCCCCTCGTTTACCCTGGGCGGCACCGGCGGAGGTATCGCCTACAACCGCGAAGAACTGATGGAAGTTCTCGCCCGCGGCCTTGACCTCTCACCCGTACATGAGTGTCTGATCGAAGAATCCGTGCTCGGCTGGAAAGAGTACGAGCTTGAGGTGATGCGCGACACCAAAGACAACGTCATCATCATCTGCTCCATCGAAAATTTTGACCCCATGGGCGTGCATACCGGCGACTCCATCACCGTCGCGCCGGCCCAGACGCTCACCGACCGCGAATACCAGATGATGCGCGACGCATCCATCGCCGTGATCCGCGAGATCGGGGTCGAGACCGGTGGATCCAACATCCAGTTCGGTGTCAATCCTTCCACGGGGCGCATGGTCGTCATCGAGATGAATCCGCGCGTCTCCCGGTCTTCCGCGCTGGCATCGAAGGCCACCGGATTCCCCATTGCCAAGATTGCCGCCAAGCTTGCCGTCGGTTACACCCTCGACGAGATTCCCAACGACATCACGCGCAAGACTCCGGCTTGCTTCGAGCCCACGCTCGACTATGTCGTCGTCAAGATTCCGAAATGGCAGTTCGAAAAGTTTCCCGGCGCCGACGAATCGCTCGGACCGCAAATGAAGTCGGTCGGCGAGGTGATGGCCATCGGCCGCACCTTCAAAGAAGCTTTGCAGAAGGGTATTCGCGCGCTCGATACTGGCAAGAAAGTGGGCTCGGAAAAAATCGAACCCAAGATCCTCACTCAGCGCCTGGTCACGCCGCATCCCGAGCGGCTTTCCTACGTGCGCTACGCCATTCGCCAGGGACACACCATCAAACAGATCGCGAAGATGACTTCGATCGACCCCTGGTTCCTCTACCAGCTCAAAGAAATTAACGACATGCAGTTGGAGCTGGAAAAACACCCCATGGAATCGATTCCCACCGAGGTGCTGCGCGAAGCCAAGCGCATGGGCTTTTCTGACGGCCGTCTCGCCGGAACCTGGCGTCTGGATGGCAAAGGCGGCCAGGAAAAAGTCCGCCACTTCCGCAAGAAGCACGGCCTGAAGCCGGTTTACAAACGCGTCGATACTTGCGCCGCGGAGTTCGAGAGCTACACGCCTTATCTCTACTCGACCTACGAAGAAGAAGACGAAGCCGCGCCCACCTCGAAGAAAAAAGTCGTGATTCTCGGTTCCGGCCCCAACCGCATCGGGCAGGGAATTGAATTTGATTACTGCTGCTGCCATGCCAGCTACGCGCTGCGCGAAGATGGCTACGAAACCATCATGATCAATTGCAATCCCGAGACGGTCTCGA
>PLBE01000068.1:0-67817 GCA_003134435.1 Acidobacteriaceae bacterium | reverse complement strand
TTGATCTGGCCGAAGACCGCAAGCGCTTTGGGAAACTACTCGATGAACTCCATATCCCGCAAGCTCCCGGAGCCATGGTCGCCTCCGTCGACGAGGCAGTCGAAGCCGCGAAAAAAATCGGATTCCCCGTGCTGGTCCGGCCCTCCTATGTGCTCGGAGGGCGAGCCATGGTCATCGCCTACGATGAAGACACCATCACCCACTACATGAAGCAGGCGGTTGAGTATTCGCAGGACCGGCCCGTCCTCATCGATAAATTTCTGGAAGACGCCATTGAAGTGGATGTGGACGCGCTCTCCGATGGCGAGGATGTCGTCATCGGCGGTATCATGCAGCACATTGAAGAAGCTGGCATTCATTCCGGCGACTCCTCCTGCGTGCTGCCCGCGGTCGATATTCCCGCGGCGCTGCTCACCCGCATGCGCGACTACACTTTCAAACTGGCGCGCGCCCTCAAAGTGATCGGCCTGATGAACGTGCAGTTCGCCATTCCCCGCGGCGCGTCGAGTTTGTCTGGTGACGGGGCGGAGCCTGCCCTGAGCCGAGCCGCAGAGCCCCGCCCCCACATCGCCAGCGGAAATGGCAAAGTCTACGTGCTCGAAGTGAACCCCCGCGCCTCGCGCACCGTGCCCTTCGTTTCTAAAGCTACAGGCGTGCCCATGGCCAAAATTGCCGCCCGCCTTATGACTGGCCGCAAGCTGCGTGAGTTTCTTCCGGAATCCGTCGAGCGCGGCACCGACCTCGACACCGGCCGCTGCTTTTACGTGAAATCGCCGGTTTTTCCCTGGTCGAAATTTCCCGGCGTCGATACCGTCCTCGGTCCCGAGATGCGTTCCACCGGAGAAGTCATGGGCATCGCCGACAACTTCGGCGAAGCCTTTGCCAAGGCGCAAATCGCCGCCGGCCAGAAACTGCCCATTAAAGGCACGGTTTTCATCAGCGTTACCGACCATGACAAGCCCGCCGTCGTCGAGGTCGCCCATCGCTTCGTTGACATGGGATTCAAACTCGTCGCGACCCATGGCACCGCCGATATTCTCGAGGCGTCTGGCTTGGGAGTGGAGCGCGTTTACAAAGTCAAAGAGGGCCGTCCCAATGCCGTCGATCTGATCAAAGCCGACCGCATTCAGTTGATCGTGAACACTCCGCACGGCCCCGACCCCTACTTCGACGAAAAAGCGATTCGTCGCGCCGCCGTGGCCGGACGTATCACCACCATTACCACGCTTTCCGCCGCCCGCGCCGCCGCCGAAGGGATCGCCGCCCTGCAGCGCGGCGAAGTCCGCGTGCAAGCGTTGCAGGCGTTGCACGCGGAGCGGAACGTTGCCAGGTAGGCGTTCCAGATAACTGTGCGAACGATCCCCGCATGAGCATGAGTAAATCCACCCTGGTTCTAGCCTCCATACTCGGCCTTCCACTGCTCATCGCGGCGTTTGTGGTGGGACCCGCTGCTTTCGATCTGGTGTTCCATCGAAGACCACCGGAGCGTTTCCTGATTCCCGCCGGATACAAAGGTTGGGCGCGCGTGGATTTTCGCCAGAAAGGCTCACCGCCGCTGCCCACCGAAGACGGCCGCGTTCTGCTCAAACTGAATGAGAAGGGAGTGCTGAAGACCTCCTCCGACCCGCTCCCCGGCCACGGCAGGGACGATTTCTTTTACTACGCCGGCGATCGCCGCACGCCCCTCTCCAACCTCGGTGTTTGCAAGGGAGGTATGGTCTGGGGCATCGCGACCATGGTCGACGAAACTACCTCAACGCCGTTCACCCGCCTCTTTATCGGCACCGAGGACGAATATCGTCGCGCCGTCGACCCTGATCGTAAAGATTGGCCCGCTTGCGAGTAAACAGACTGACCCTCCTCTTTCGACCAACCGGATCCGCTCCAAGTGCTACGATTAGCTTTATCCGCAGCGCCGACAACAGAGACCATGACCGCCGTCATTGCGTTTCACATCTTGATGCTGCTTCTCGGACTTGGCATAGCGAGCGCAATTATCCCGCTGCCACTGGTCAGCGATGCGCTCGGATACCTGCACACGACCATCGGCATCACAACGCCGCCACCGCAGCAGGTGCGGAAAATTGCCTTTATCTGGATTGTGTCTACCGTCGTCATCGTCGATGGAGGTGTTTTCCTGCTGGTCTTGATCACTAGATTGTTGAATTGAAATTATTGAACCGAGGATGACAAATCTGTGTCCAAGGCCGGATACTCATTGCCAGAGAACGGCGAAGAACGAACGGTAGCCTAACGTCGAACCACCTGGAGTAGCCATGCTTTTATCCGGAATCTTTCCACCTGTCACCACCCCTTTTAACTCCGACGGCGAAGTCTATTACAAGAAGATCGAGGCCAACGTCGAGCGCTATTCGCGCACACCCGTGGCCGGCATCGTCATCCAGGGCTCCACCGGCGAGGCCATCCTGCTCTCCGACCAGGAGCGCCGCGACGTCCTGAAAGCCGCGCTGGCTGCGGCCGCGCCCAATAAAGTCATGATCGCGGGAACCGGCATCGAGTCCGCTCATGAAACCCTTCGTCTCACCGAATACGCCGCCCAACTCGGCTACGATGCGGCCATGGTGCGCACTCCGCACTACTACAAGAAGCAGATGCACCCCGCGAACCTGCTCGCTTTCTATCGCACTGTCGCCGACCGCTCCGCCCTGCCGATCATCATTTACAACTTCCCCCAGGCCACCGGATACGACATTCCCGCCGAACTCGTGATCGAACTGGCCGGCCATCCCAACGTCGTCGCCATAAAGGAATCGAGCGGCAATCTCGACAAAGTGAAAACCATGGTCGAACTCACGCGCCACGTGAAAAGGCAGGCCACGGTAACCGAGACATTCGAGGCCGTCACTCCCCGCATGTTGCAAACCGCCGCCGCCGAAAGCGCAAAGCAGAGCAGGGAACTGGTCACCGTCGCCTCGCTGACCAACTCGGACGAATCCGTCGCGCGCAGGGCGGTCCCGCCCGTCCAGTCCGACAGCGTCGCAAAACCTTCCTCCTCCGCCGTAACCGTCATCGGAAAGTTAAAGATGCGTCCCAAAGAGGTGGGCTTCCAGGTCATGGTCGGTGCCGCTCACCAACTCGAGCCATCTCTCGCATTGGGCGCCGTGGGAGCGATCCTCGCCTTTGCCTGCCCCGCTCCGATGGCGTGTTACGAAATCTTCGCAGCGCTCAAAGACGGCGACATCGCGCTCGCCCGTGAAAAACAAGAGCGCGTGAAACTGGCCGCCCAGCGGGTAGTCGGCGACCTTGGCGTTCCGGGAGTGAAATACGCGATGGACCTCAACGGCTACTTCGGAGGCCCGTCGCGCTTGCCATTCTTGCCCCTCACCGGCGAGCAGAAAGCCGAGATCGAGACGCTGATGGCGGGCATTAAGAGCTAACTGGACACGCGCAATTCGTTGAGTGCTCTACAACGATCGACCTTGATGGGTCGCCGATTTCCCGTGTTCCTCCGTGCCCCCGTGGTAAACGCCTTTGCTCTCCCCCGCTTATCCGAAGCCCTATCGCTGGATCGATAGGTCACACGCCCTTGTGATCCCTGTCACGTTTGTCTATAATTCGAACGAACGTTCGAACGTATGGCTACGGTCCCCACAACTCGCGTCGCTTCTCGGTACAGACGAGATTCTGGCAAGAGATCTTCGAGCGTTCCCGTAACCCGTTTCGATCGCCGTCTGGACGACATTCTCGACCATGCCACTCAAGTCTTTTGCCGCAAGGGGTACGAAGGCGCTTCGATGCGCGATATTTCTCGCGCCACTGGTATGTCGCTGGCCGGACTGTATCACTACTGCGAATCCAAAGAACGCCTGCTCTTCCTGATTCAGAAGCACACCTTCTCGACCATAATTAAAGACCTCAAGGCCCGCCTCGAAACCGTTACCGAACCCGAAGACAGGATTCGCATATTCATCCTGAACCACGTGCAATACTTCGTCAGCAATCAGCCCGGGCTCAAAGTACTGGCCCACGAAGATGAGTCTTTGAAGCATGGCTTGAGCACCGAGATCGCCGGTATCAAACGTGAGTACTACCGGATCTGCCTCGGATTGATGCAGGATCTCCGGTGCCAGCGCGGCCTCGATTTCAACACCCGCACCGCGGTCCTGAGCCTGTTCGGCATGATCAACTGGATCTACACCTGGTATAACCCGCGAGTCGATGGCCA
Organism: Acidobacteriaceae bacterium; assembly: GCA_003134435.1. GTDB lineage: Bacteria > Acidobacteriota > Terriglobia > Terriglobales > Acidobacteriaceae > Acidiflorens. The sequence goes on along the minus strand of PLBE01000068.1, from coordinate 63,631 downwards.
CGCTGGAGCGCTCGCCGAGCAGATGGGCAACATTGTTCTTAACGGAATCGTGCACGGCGGCAAGCCGCGCAAGAAGTCAACGCGAAAGCAATAGCAATCACAATCACTATAAGGAGCAATTCTATGGCGACCATCACGCCGCCGGCCACCGGCCAAACCACTCATCAGCTCATTAACTATCGCACCGATGCCGGTGTGGCCGTCATTGAGATGAACGATCCTCCGGCGAATACCTACACCTACGAAATGAACCGCCAACTCGACGAAGCCATCCTCAAGGCGCGCATGGACAATGGTGTCTACGTGATCGTCCTGACCGGCGTCGGCGACAAATTCTTCTCCGCTGGCGCGAACATCAAGATGCTGGCCTCGGTCGATCCCACTTTTAAGTATTACTTCTGTCTGCATGCCAATGAAACGCTGCTGCGGTTGGAGCACACTCCGAAACTCGTCATCGCCGCGATCAACGGCCACTGTGTCGGCGGAGGCCTCGAGATCGCCATGGCTGCCGACCTCCGCATCGCCCGCAAAGACGCGGGCAAGATCGGCTTACCCGAAGTCAATCTCGGCGTCCTCCCCGGCACTGGCGGAACCCAGCGCCTCTCGCGCCTGGTCGGAAAAAGCAAAGCCATCGAACTCATGATCACCGGCAATACTTTCTCCTTCGAAGAAGCGCTGGAATTCGGCATCGTCAACGATATCTTCGAACGCGACGGCTTCATGGAAAACATCCTGGAGTATGCCCGCCAGTTCACCCCTCCCAACAAGGCCGCGAAGGCCGTCGGACGCATCAAGCGGGCAGTACAAACCGGTTGGGAGATTCCCATGGAATCGGCCTTGGCCGTCGAACGCGAGAATCAGCAGATCTTGTTCCAGAGCGATGACGCCAAAGAAGGACTGGCGGCGTACGTCGAAAAACGTCCCGCGATATTTACGGCGAAATAAGAAGAATGCTTGAACCAAGCCGTACGCAGAGTTTCACGGAGACCAGCCTCTGGCTTTCCCCGTGTTCCTCAGTGTGGTCGATGGTGAGAAATTGAGGTCTTATGCCAGGCAAAATTGCAAAAATCGGAAACTTCAGTGACTGGGTTGGCCTTTTCAACGAATGGCGCAAGGAAGTCGGCGTCGACAAAGACGACGTCGAGACCTTCCACTTCGATACTCTCTACGGCGCCATCGAGACCGAGGAAATCCAGTTCGGGTCCTACAAAGGCCGCAACAAGTGGGAGAACCTCCGCCAGGTTCCTACGCAGCAGATGCGGGATGCCCTCATGAACATGATCATCTATCAGGGCGACACCGAATTTGCCAGCGTGGAGCAGCAGCGCAACCTCTTTGCCACCGCGCCCACGGAATGGGATCGCCGCGCGCTTACTCGCGTCATGATCGAAGAGATGCGTCACGGCTGGCAGATGTGCGCCCTGCTCATCGACTTCTTCGGCTCCTCCGGCAAAGTCGAAGCCCAAAAGATGCTGGAGCGCCGCGCCTTTGAAAACAAGCGCTTGCTCGGCACCTTCAATGTCGATGTCGATAACTGGCTCGATTTTTTCACCTACACCGATTTCGTCGACCGCGACGGCAAGTTCCAGCTTCAGATGCTCAAGTATTCATCCTTCGCCCCGCTGGGACGCTCCACCTCTTACATGCTGCGCGAGGAAGCCTTCCACATGGGAACGGGCAACGATGGACTCCGCCGCGTCGTCGAGGCCGGCGTCATCCCGCGCTGGCTCATGCAGAAATACCTGAACAAGTGGATCTCGAGTTCCTTCGACCTCTTCGGAACCGATCATTCTTCCTCGGCGCACTGGGCCTACGTCTGGGGAATCAAAGGCCGCTACGACGAACTGCAGAACGATACGGCCGCCGATCTTGACGATCTCAACGATTACAGCCGCCTTCTCTATCGACAGGAAGTTGCGAGCCTGATTGACCGGCTGAATACGTACCTGAAGCCAGGCGAGAAGCGGTTCTACACGCCCGACATCCACTTTAATCGCAACATCGGAAGGTGGGCAGGGATGAGGTTTCATTGCGAGACGGGTGAACAACTCGATGACCGCGCCTATCAGCAGCACTGCGAAGACAACCTCCCGGGCGCAAAGGATAAAGAGTTGCTCCTCGACATCATCCACAACGAAAAAAAGTGGATCAAAGAGAAAGAGGGAGCGCGCGATCCCCTCGCCACCATCGGCGAGCCCCGCAAGTCGGCGATTAACATCTAGTGAGTCTCGCGTAGGGACGGCCGCCCTCGGACAAAGTCGCCAAGGGGGAATACGGAGAAAAAAGACTGCAACGGTTTTTCCCGCACTCCTCCGTGTTCCCCTGTGTACCCTGTGGTAAAAGGGATTTTGGTAAACAATCACAGCCCGGATGAACAATGCCGACACAACTCGAATCGCAGTAAATGTCACGGCGCCTCTCGCCCGCATCCGATTCATGCACCCTCCGCTCAACGTTATCGACCTGCAGATGGCGCGCGACCTCCACGATGCTCTCGCCAACCTGAATTCGCGTCCTGACATCTCCGTCATCCTCTTCCAAGGCGATTCTCGCGCCTTTTCCGCCGGCGTGGACGTAAAAGCCCACCTGCCCGAACAGATTCGCGAGATGCTCACCAGCTTCCATGCCGTGATCCGCGCGATAGTAGCCTCGCGCAAAGTCACGATTGCCGTTGTTCGCGGCACATGTCTCGGCGGAGGCGCCGAACTCGCCGCCGTCTGCGATATGGTCTACACCACAACCGATGCCGTCTGGGGCTTCCCCGAAATTAAACTGGCATGTTATCCGCCGGTCGCTTCCGTGGCGCTCGCCACTCTGATCGGTCAGAAACGCGCCGCCGAAATGATCCTCACCGGCCGCCAGTTCTCGGGCGGCGAAGCAGCCGCGATGGGCTTGGCCAACCGCGCCGTTACCCCCGAGGATCTCGATGCGGCAGTCGAGCGGTCGCTCGCTGAACTCCGCGCCCTGAGCCCGGCTGCCCTCGCGCACGCCAAGAAAGCCATCTACGCGTGGGATGCCATACATTTCGACAAAGGCCTGGCGCGTGCTGAAACAATCTATCTCGATGAACTGATCTCGACCGCGGACGCCCGCGAGGGTATCATTGCCTTCCTCGATAAAAGAACGCCGAAATGGACAGGCAAGTAAAGCTGAAACAACCTGCGCAAGCAGAGCTCGCGGACAAGACGGGCGCGAAGAAATCGCGCCGGCCCGACCACCTTATGTGCCGCACACCATTGTGGGGTGTGGCCGGCTTTGTGGGCTGCGCTTATTTTGCTTGGATTTCTTTTAGTCACGTCATCCGCAACGAATTTGAGTGGCCGCACGACTTTTGGACTGCCGCGACCTACCTCGTGTGGATCCTTTTATTGGCGGGCTTGGCCCTCGACACCCGCTGCTTGCGCGAGCGTCTTTTTTTTGGCGTCCTCGTCGTTAATTTTATGGTGGGATGTGGTCTAACACTTTGGAGCGGAATTCCGTCCGCCGACGTGCGCATCGCTAGAATCGGAACCGGTGCGCTCTGGACATTGGCCGCGCTGCTGAGCTTGACGACACTGAGAGGCAGCGCCGAAGCTCAGACGCATGACTGACGAACTACGAACCGTTGTTACACCGGAGCCACCTCCGGCCAATCTACGGATGAACTACCGATCAACGATGGACATTAACGATGGACTTTGAAATTTCTCCCACCCAGGTTAAGGCTCTTCAGAAGAGCGGCGAAACCTTCACCCTCCTCGACGTGCGCGAAGCTTGGGAATTCGAAGCCTCCCGCATCGAAGGGGCGAAGCACATTCCCATGGGCGACATTCCGGCACGCGCTCACCAGGAACTTGATCCGGACGATTACATCGTGGTCCTGTGCCACCATGGCGTACGTTCCTTGACGGTCACCAACTGGCTCCGCCAGCAGGGATATGAGAAAGTTCAATCCATGCGTGGCGGAATCGACGGCTGGGCGCGCACGGTGGATCCAAAAGTCCCGCTGTATTGAAATCCCCTTTGGCTGCCGGACCTCGCGAACCCAGTTGTGCTCGCCTGCAGCTGCAAACAGGAGACGACCTCTGATCACCGACTGCCACGTCCACATCGAGCCCATCGAAATCATGAAACCCCATGCGCTGGCCGTGATCAAGGGCAAGCGCGCCAATTTTGACGAGATTGCCGGGTACTCCCGGTCGCCCGCCGCGTTTCTGAAGTATCTCGACCGTTGCGGAATTGACCGGGCTGCTTTGATCAACTACGTCGCCCCGGAAGTGATGGGCTTGACCGCGGAGGTCAACCAGTTCGTCGCCGACTACGTCAAGCACGATCCCACGCGCCTGCTCTCCTGCGGCAGCCTGCATCCCCGGCATACCACCAACATCATGGCGGATGTCGAGCATATCCTGCGCCTCGGACTGCGCATGATCAAGATCCACCCGCCGCATCAACTCCTGTATCCAAACGATTACCTGAACGGCGTGAAGGAACTGGAGATCATCTACCGCGCCGCNNTTGACGATGTCGCGGTCGATTTCCCCAAGCTCAAAATCATCCTGGCCCACGGCGGCCGCCCGCTCTGGATGCAAACCGCCTTCTTCCTCATCCGGCGGCATCCCAACGTCTATCTGGATATCAGCAGCATTCCGCCCAAGAGCCTGTTGCAATATTTCCCGCGGCTCGACGAAATCGCGCACAAAACTTTATTTGGAACCGACTGGCCCAGTCCAGGGGTCACCGGCATCAAGCAAAATCTCGAAGAGTTTAAGGCGCTGCCCATCAGCGTCGAATCGCAAACCCATATCTTGAGCAAGACTGCTGCCACGCTCTGGCCGGAGTGAGTTTCAGGCAAAGTTCCGGGCGAAGATTCTGTACAATACGCGTCTTCCTGGACCTACGTCTTGCTTTGCAGCAACCCGATCGTGTTTCCTTCCGGATCGGCGAACCACGCGAATGTTCCGGTCGGGATGGCGATGGGCGGCACCAGCGTCTTTCCCCCAAGCTCGGTGGCCCTCTCGAGGCAGGCCTTCACATCGTCGACCTTGACATAGAAGATGGTGTAATTGTGCGGCGCGTGTCCCAGGGCGCTGATGTGCCCGCCAACGCCATCCCCCGTAGAGATGAAGGTGGCCGGACCGGTGTCTTCCATCTTCCAGTCAAATAACTCGTTGTAAAACTCCTTGGTCGTGCCGCGGTCGCGGCATCCAATTTCAAAGTGGCAGATAGGATTCGCCATCGTCGCTCGGTCCCTTCCGTGGGGGGAAAGTGTAACACGATCGCCAGAAAACAAAAGTATGCTGGCGCACGCAGAACGTGACGCCTTGCCGCTTCCCACCGTTGGAGTTCTATTCGCCCACCATCTTGACCGCCGCTTTCGTGCCCGCCAGTTCGTCCGCCAGGGCATCGGCCCCGTAAATCTTGCGTAGCGCTTCGATGATGCCGCGCGAATCGACAGACAGAGCTCGCGCCTGGCGGTCATCGTAATGGAAGTCCAGAACCAGCGATTGGATGTTACCGTCGAAAATGATTCCCACAACTTCGCCCGCCCGGTTCACCGTCGGACTTCCCGAGTTCCCCCCAATGATGTCGGCGGTCGAAACATAGTTCAGCGGCGTGTCGAGCTTCAGCTTCGACTTCATCTTCAGCCAACTGGCTGCCAGTTCATAGGGAGGCTTATTACCATGCTCTTGCGCATGTTGGAAAGCGCCCGAGAAAGTGGTGAAGGCGGGAATCTTTTTTCCCTTTTCTTCATATCCCTTGACCGTGCCGTAGCTGAGGCGCAGGGTAAAGTTCGCGTCCGGAGGCTGGCTGAAGCCCGCTTGGGCGAATCGCGCCCGGGCAATGGTTGCACCATCACGCCGCTCCACCGCATCGACCTCGTCGTCGAAGCGTTTTCGCACTGCCCGCGCTTCAGCGTCCACGGTGCGCATCAGCACGATCAGGGGATCATTACTTGCTTCCACCGCCGCCTTGCCGCCGTCATAGAGTTGTTTGCGGACGGTCGGATCTTCGAGCTTTGTGCCGCTGATGAGCTTCTGAGCAGCTTCTTCTGGCGATTTGCCGCTCAGCGCCGCCTTTACTGCGGGATCCTCGGGGCCGAGGGCTTCCCGCATCAGAGTAAACGCAACGGTTAAATTCGTCGTCTCCAGACCTTTGTAGATAGGAGCCGTGCTGAACAATTGTTGCTCCACCGAGGGCAGCGCGGAATCGCGGTATTCGCGCAATCGCTCGCCGTTCGGCTTCGATTTTTCATCGGCCACGCGAACCAGAGTTCGCGCGTATCCCGCGAGGCGCGAAACAAATCCACGGGTTCGCTCCACGTACGTCAGCGTATCGTAGATTTCGCGATTCACCTTGGTGGCGTTCGAAATCTCATCCCAGGGGTTGGGCTCTCCAGGATGCTGGTCCATATAAGCTTTTTCCAGCTCATGCTCGGCCTTGTCGATCTGCGACAGTGCCGACGGATCGTTCAATCCTTCTTCCCGGCCCTTGATCGCCTTCTGCGAGTTTTGCAGACCGAAAATATCCTCTTGCGCGACCCGCGCGTTCTCCGCCGATTCCGCGCTGAACTTCTGCAGAGCGCCGATACGCTTCTTATAGCTGGCCAGCCGCGAAGGATAATCGGTGTTCTTCAGAAACTCCAGTTGTGACACCGTGTCCAGCCGGTCGGTGCCTCCGGGGTGGCCGGAAACGAATATCAGATCGCCGTCCTTAACTCCGCCGTTAGACCACTGCAGGTAGTTGTCAAGGTGCACCGGTCGGTCATTCTCGTAGACCCGGAAAAACGTGATGTCGAGGTCATAGCGCGGAAATGTGAAGTTATCCGGATCGCCGCCGAAAAATGCCGCCGCGAATTCCGGCGCAAACACCAGGCGCACGTCCGTGTATTTCTTGTATTTGTACAGGTTGTAAACCGCGCCCGAGTAGAGCGTTATCACATCGCAGCGCAGCCCAGTCGAAGTGGCGCACTCTTTTTCGATGCCGCTCATCGCCGAGCGCTGCGCCTGCCCCGCATCGGCGGTTGACATCGCGGACGGGGCCGCGGCCTTCACCTTGGCGCTGACGTCCTCGATCGCGACCAAAACGTTCAGTTCAAGATCGGGGCACTTGACTTCCTCCGCCCGAGACTTGGCATAAAAACCGGCCTTCAGGTAATCGGCTCCGGACGTGCCCAGCTTTTCAATGCAGTCGGCGCCCACGTGATGATTGGTGAATGCCAGGCCGTCAGCCGACACGAACGAACCCGAGCCGCCGTTGTTAAAACGCACCGACGACAGCCGCAGGTGGTCCAGCCATGCCTGCGTCGGGGTAAAACCGTATTCTTTCTCAACGCGTTCCTTCGGAAATGCGTTGTACAACCACATGCCTTCGTCGGCCAGCGCCCAGGGCGCCGCCAGGGCAAGAACAATGATCGGGATCAGGCCAAAAATGTGTACTCTTGTTTTCATGTATTCTCCGGGGCGTGATAGTGAAAATGATAGCGTTAGTGATAGTTACGATGCGTAGGACGCGAATATTGCCGGCTGGAGTAAGGCTTGCCCTGGCCGTAATTTGACGAAACTGTATTCTACCCGGCCCCTTCCTTCCGGCCAAGCCCAGAACCCGCTCAGCGCTTGGAAACTCCCGCCCCTTTGGCGTATAAAAGAGGGTTGCCCGGACTCTCTTTTTGTGTCCGAGCATTCCATCCACACTGTCTGCGAGGGACCATGGCCACGGTTACGAATCTGCACGCACCCAAAGGACTGGAAGGGGTCGTCGCCACCACATCCAGCATTTGCTACATCGATGGTGAGCAGGGAGTGCTCGCCTATCGCGGCTATGACATCCATGATCTCGCCGACAACTCTACTTTCGAGGAAGTCTGCTACCTGCTCTGGTTCGGCCGCCTGCCCAATACTGATGAACTCAAGCACCTGAAGTGGCGCATGGCGGAGGAGCGCAAGCTCGATGCTTCGATCTTCTACCGGCTGCAACTGGTTCCTCAGCACGTTCCCCCCATGGACATGCTCCGCACCCTGGTGTCCGCGCTTTCTTATTACGATCCGGAATACAACAAGAACGATCACGACGCCAACATCAACAAAGCGATTCGCCTGACCTCACAACTGTCAATGCTGGTGGCGAACTATGACCGCATTCGTAAAGGTAAACCCGTCGTCGCCCCCAGCCGCGAGCTCTCCCACGCCGCCAACTTCCTCCTCATGTTGAATGGCGTCGAGCCCTCCAAGACCGCCGAACGCGCTTTCGATATTGCCCTTATTCTGCACGCCGATCATGAACTGAATGCTTCCACCTTCGCCGCCCGGGTCACCGCCGCCACCCTTTCCGACATGCATTCCGCTATCACTTCTGCCATTGGCACCCTCAAAGGACCGCTGCACGGCGGCGCCAATGAAGCCGTGTTCAAGATCCTGAAAGAAATCGACGCCAACGGTGCTGACCCCGTCGAGTACGTCAAAGGCTTGCTGGCGCAAAAGAAAAAGATTCCCGGCTTCGGACATCGCGTCTACCACACTGAGGATCCGCGAGCCACTCACTTGCGCCAGATGTCCCGCGACCTGGGCCATTCCAGCGGCGATCCAAAGTGGTTCGAATACTCCCAGAAGATCGAAGACTTCGTCCGCGGCGAAAAGAAGCTCAACGCCAATGTGGATTTCTATTCAGCTTCCACCTACCACACCCTCGGGATCGAGGTCGATTTGTTCACTCCCATTTTTGCCGTTTCGCGAGTCGGGGGCTGGACCGCGCATGTGATCGAACAACTCGACGATAACCGCTTGATCCGTCCCCGCGCTGAATACCTCGGCCCGGTCTATCCCCAGAAATATGTGCCGGTAGAGAAGCGCTAGGGCAACGCTAGACCAACGCTAGACAAGCCTTCGAGGAACGCCGAGTCCCTGCCGGAGCGTTGTGAACCCGCTTCGTCCCTGATCCCTGCCCCCGCATCTATACAATAGAAGCAGCATGACGCGACGAGTCTATCTCGACAGTAACGCGACCACCCCGGTGCTCCCCGAGGTGCTGGACGCCATGCGCCCTTACTTCAGCGAGCACTTTGGCAACGCGTCTTCCATCCACCATCATGGACAGGAGACCCGCAGCGCGGTTGAGCGCGCCCGCGAATCCGTGGCTGCTCTGTTCCAATGCCGCGCCTCCGAAATCGTGTTCACTAGTGGGGGCACGGAAGCCGACAACCTGGCGATTTTTGGCTTGGCGCAACCTGGTGACCACGTGATCACTTCGACCATCGAACATCACGCCGTGCTCAATGCCTGCAAGCATCTGGAAGCCATGGGATGCACTGTCAGCTTCGTTCCCGTCGATCGCCGAGGCCTTATCGACCCCGAGGATGTAAGGCGCTCGGTCCGACCCAATACGAAGTTGATCTCCGTCATGTTCGCCAACAACGAGACCGGCGTCGTGCAACCTCTCGCGGAGATCGGCAAGATTGCTGCCGAAGCTGAGGTCTACTTCCACACGGACGCCGTGCAAGCGGCAGGGAAGATTCCCATCGACGTCCATGCCATCGGATGCGACCTGCTGGCCATTTCCGGCCACAAATTTCACGCCACCCAAGGAGTCGGCGCACTCTACGTTCGCAAGGGAACCGAGCTTGAGCCCATGCTCTACGGCGGTCGTCATGAACGTTCGCGCCGTGCCGGTACGGAGAATGTCCCCGGCATTGTGGGCCTGGGCAAGGCCTCCGAATTGGCGCGGACCGGCTTCGACCGCCATGACGATCAGAAGATGGCCGCCGCCCGCGACCGCCTGGAAAGGGAACTGCTCAAGCTCGAAGCCACCGGCCTGAACGGAGAAGACGCGCCCCGTGTGCCCAATACGACCAACATCTATTTCGACGGCATCGAAGGCGAAGCGTTAGTCATCGCGCTCGACTTGAAGGGACTCGCCGTCTCCACCGGCGCTGCCTGCTCTTCCGGAGCAATCGAACCATCCCACGTGCTACTCGCGATGGGACTACGTCCCCATCGCGCGAAAGCCAGCATTCGCTTCAGTCTGGGGAAACAAAATACGAGCGAGGATGTAGACTTCGCACTGGGGGCGATTCCAGAGACAGTGGCGCGCCTGCGAGATCTATCGCCCCTGTGGAACAGAGTGCCAACGAGAATCACGTAGGGGCGGACGCCCTCGTTCGTCCTGCCGCAGTTCGGCAGTTAGGTTGCCGGCGGTTAGCTCAACGGAAGTTAGCAAATCGCAAATACCTTATCGCAATCTCGAACGGGAGGAGCTAGACGCTGCATTCCGAAACCATCGCCGTCGCCATGTCGGGAGGAGTCGACTCCTCGGCCGTCGCCGCTATGCTGCGCGCCCAAGGCCGAAACGTCATCGGCCTGACCATGCAACTCTGGAATCAGCGCCGTCTCGCCGGGCACGAGGGCATGCCCGAATCCGTCCAGGGCCGCTGCTGTTCGATCGACGATGTCTACGATGCCCGCCGCGTTGCTGAAACCCTTGGCATCCCGTACTACGTGGTCAATCACGAAGAGCGCTTTGAGCGCGACGTCGTGCGCCCCTTCGTCGAGGAGTATCTCGCCGGACGCACACCCATCCCGTGCAGTCTCTGCAACAACCACTTGAAGTTTGACCAGCTTCTGATCGTGGCTCGCCAGATTGGCGCTGACCAGATTGCCACCGGCCATTACGCTCAGGTCGCCTTTGACCAGCAACTCAACCGCTGGCTGCTCAAGCGTCCTGCCGACCGTTCCAAAGACCAGACCTACTTCCTCTTTGGACTTACCCAGGAACAGTTAAGCCGCACCCTGTTCCCACTCGGCGGCATGACCAAGCCCGAAGTGCGCGAACTGGCACGCAAGCACAGCCTGGTGATCGCCGAGAAGCCCGACTCGCAGGAAATCTGCTTCGTTCCCGGCGGCGATTACAAGCGCTTTCTCGAAGCCTATCTCACCGAACAGGGCGACCGTCCCGCCGAAGTTGCCGGAGAAATGGTGACCACCGACGGTAAGGTGATCGGCGAACACGCCGGCGTGCACAACTTCACCGTCGGCCAGCGCAAGGGACTCGGCGTGGCCACCGGTTCGCCGCTCTACGTGATCCAGATCAACAACGACACCCGCCAGGTGGTCGTGGGCAAGGACGAGGAGCTTTACTCCCGCACCCTCCGAGCTCGCCGCGTCAACCTGATTTCTACCCCCGAACTGCGCCAGCCTATGGCCGTCGCCGTCAAAATCCGCCACAAGCATCAGCCTGCTCCAGCCATCATCGAAGCCGCCGGGCCCGACGAAGTCCTGGTCACCTTCGACCAGCCGCAGCGCGCTCTTACCCCCGGCCAGGCCGCCGTTTTCTACGATGGAGATATCGTCGTCGGCGGCGGCTGGATCGAGAACCCCCGCTAGCCCCGCATTCTCATTACCGCCACTCGTTACTCGCGATTACCTTTGCTTCTCTTCATGGCACGTTCGTGGGCTGGACGTGCCGATAGAGTAGCAGTAGCTTTAGTTCACGACGGGACCTGCGTTGTCCTCCCCAGTAAAGGTCCGGCGTGGGGAGCGAACTCATGAAAATCTGGCATCTGGCGTATGCGGCATTGGGCATTGCGGTGGCGCGCTGGGTCTTCAAGCGTCAACCGATGCAGGTGACCGATCCCATCACTCGTTTCCGAACCTCGGGCTTGTTGTAATCCTTGCTCGCTGGACTCCGCCCTGCCTGTGCGGTGACGTGGCTCTGCCCCGTCGTCCGCGAAGGTTAAAGCCTTCGCTCCGACACTGCCCTTTTTCTACTGCCCACCGCTTACCCATCCCCGGAAGTGCTAGTACTACCGTGTCCCTTCGGTAACTTCTTTTCCTCCCCATCTCGCCTAGACTTTCTATGTGGACCCGCTGCTCCGTCCCCGGGCCCCGCCATCGAAATCATGCCATCCCGATTCCCCAACTTGTGGTTGCTTTTGCCCTGTGCTGTGCTGCTGTGCTCCCTGGCCGTCGTAGCGCAAGACGACTCTCCCTCGCTCGGCGATATCGCCCGCAACCTCCGCAAAAGCAAAGCTCAGCAGGCGCCGCCCCCGCAAACCACCGCCCCCGCCCGCACCGTGATCGACAACGACAATCTTGCGCAGGTCATGGAGGACGCCCGCAAAGCCCGACCCGTCGACAAAGACAAGACCGTCTTTTCCATCGATCCGTCCGGCAATACGCTCAAAGTGTCGTCCCCGGATGCCACCTGCAGCCTCTCGTTCAACGCCCGCGCCAGTTCGCTCCTGATCAAGCCCGTTCTCATCGAAGACTTGCCGCTGACCGACCTGCTGAAACTCGACGGCCCCGGTTCCATCCAGAATGAGAATCTGCAACTCGAAGTCTTCAACGGAACCGACTGGGATATCCGCGAGATCACTATTGGCCTCACCCTCGAACGGGGCGCCGGAGACACTGCCAGCCGCGGCGTGCGCGCTCATATCATTCCCGCCGCCCAAGGCATGGCGCCCAACTCCGTGAAGCGGCATTCGGATGTGACCCTGCTCTACCACCTCAAAGCGACCGCCAAGCCCTTCAGCACAACTTCCTTCCGCGAAAATATCGGTATCACTCCCAGCCCCGACGAAGATTGGCGCTGGTCGATCGTGGAGGCCAAGGGAATCCGCCCGTCGCAACCCCAGCCCGCCCCCGCCTCGCTTCGAGCCCCCCTTTTCGCCACCCCCGCGCAAGTCGCTCCACAGCGATAGGCTCTTTGGCTACACCGATTCAACGGACCTGCGGAAAAACTCCAATTTCGCGTTAATTCTGGGAAGGCACGAGTTTCACTCGTGCCCTAAACCGGCGAAAAGGTGTCCGCGCTTTAGCGACTGCAGCAAGCTTTTTGCGGCGCTGCCGAGTTCTTCCAAACCCACTTCAGCCCCGCCATCACGGCCGCACGATCAGCGCGACTCTTAGCCGCCTGGGGAATGTGTTTCTCAAATCGACCCACCTCCCCGGTGTCCAGTCCCGTTGTCTCCGACCGGACAGAGTGGTAATCTAACCACGCCGAGCGGGAGTAGTTCAGCGGTAGAACGCCAGCTTCCCAAGCTGGATGTCGCCGGTTCGATCCCGGTCTCCCGCTCCAACTGCAATCATTCGATCAATTGCATCACGAGGAAACCGCGAACATTCCGTCCCGGATCTCGTCGTTGAAACATCACTAAACCATCCCGCACTTTCCAGTTCCCGCCGAGTCCAAACTGCGGAAAGATGGTTCACCCGGCCACGAAGTCGCGGTGTTCAATCCTGCGCCCGCCCCTTCAAAGCTGATCGTTGATGCCGGATTGCGAAGCCTCCCCATGCCTTCGCGTTCCATGCCGGCTCCCGTCATGGATCTGGTTCAAGTCGGCTCCGCCTATGCAGTCGAGTTCGGCGCTGCCGTCAACCGCGTATTGAAAGACCAGGCCTACCGTCACTCCGCGAAGCGAGTATCGGAATCGATGCGACAGTACGCCGGTGCCCAAGGTGCCGCGGACCGCATCGAACCATTCGCCGCTGGCATCAGCAGGCCCTCCCGCGCCGCAACTCGACAGACGAGTCCGACCGCGCGCGTAGTGGCTTAATCTGAATCTGTTTTGAAAGGGTGCGGTTTCAGCCGCGCCGTGAACTCGATTTTACTTCCGGCTTCAGCCGCTAAGGGGATGCGTTTCTCAAATTGGAATCTTACCTGTCCATCTACTCCGTGTAATCGTAATCCCCGTACGCCCCATACCCCGGCCACGGTCCATACCAGTATGGGTTGTACCAGTAAGGATCCCAGGCAAAGGCCCAGGCCGGCCCCCAGTAGCCGCCCCAATAATAGGGCCACCCCACGCCGAAGCCCCATCCACCCCAGCCGTAGCCGCCTCTCCAACCGTCGCCCCGCCAACCCCAGCCTCCGTTTGTTCCAAACGAGTGCCATCCACCGTCGGCAATTGCACCGGTACGGCCGGACAACCCTGCCTTGCCGAAGGTTCCCGAGCTGCGCCCTTCCCCCAGGCGTCCCGAACTCGCTGCATTGCCGAACGAATGCCACTGCCCATCATTGATGGCGGGACGGAAATTCGAGGAGCGATTTCCCGACGACTCCAGATTGCGCCCGCTTCCGCTTGCCCCGCCCTGGCGGTAACCCCCTCCCGAAGAACGGCCGCCGCCATTGAAGCTCCCGCCGCGAGAGCCTTCAACACCGCCGTGATAGGATCCACCTTCGCTGTGGAAGCCTCCACCTCCACCCCCACTACCATGAAAGCCGCCGCCGCCGCTATGCCCGCCGCCATGTTGAGCAAACGCTGAAACTGGTGTGAGTGTGAGGGTGACAGAAAGACCTAGGAATGTCGCAAGTGCGAGGGGAACCCGGGAAAGCCCAAATCTGCTCATAATCCTGTACCTCCCTGCGAGCGTGGGAGCGCACCTTCGAGCGTGGAGGCTGTAGAGACGCCGCGCAGGCTGTACTAGCTTAGATTCTAGCTCCCGGCAAGCGGTTGCGCGGCTCTAAAATATCGACCTTAGGCTCTAAAATATCGACCTTACTTGGCAGTGGTGGCTGATGACGAAGCGGCACGCGTTTGGATCAAGCCCAGTCCCAACCCGCCAACGGCTCCGGCAAGCAGCCCCAGCAGCACCAGCATCGGTATGCTCTCAAACAGTGATTTCTTATTGGAATTAGCCATGGTGTTCTCCAGGTGTTCTTCAGTGATTGCCTTATTTTAGCATTTGCGCTTCCATTCCCAGTTTCGGCAGCGACCGCAACCGCTTGTGGCACCACGGGATGCTGGCAAAGGCATCCCATAGCAAGGTCCATTGTGAAGAGTTTTTCATCAATGCGGAAGATGCCACAAGGGAGTGGACCCGCCGCGCAACCAGTCCAGCATTGGCGGAAACTCTGATGAACTCCCGCTGCCCACGAGCACCCCCCGTGTGCCCTGTGGTTTATGCTTTTTCCCGACACCCCTCGGAGGTGTAATGAAACTCTGCAGCCTTGCCGTCTGCCTGTCGCTCTTGTCGAGCCTGTGGGCGCAATCCCTTCCTGACACTCCCCCAGAAACTCAGCACTCTCCAATCTCGCCCCGTCCCCGAATCGGCCTCGTGCTCGAGGGCGGTGGCGCCCTCGGTCTGGCCCATGTCGGCGTGCTCAAGTGGCTGGAGGAGAACCGTATCCCGGTCGACCTGATTGCTGGCACCAGCATGGGCGCCCTCGTCGGAGGCATCTACGCCAGCGGAGAATCGCCCGCCCAGATCGAGGCCCTCATCCGCGCCATCCGCTGGAATGAGGTCCTGCGCGGCTCCACTCCCTACCGCGACCTGTCCTTCCGCCGCAAGGAAGACCGGCGCGACTATCCCAACGCCTTCGAATTTGGCTTGAAGGCAGGCGCGCAGTTGCCCAGCGGCTTTAATTCGGGACAGCAGGTGGGACTGATTCTCGACCGCGTCGGTTTGCCCTATTCGCAGATGAAAAGCTTTGACGACTTGCCCATCCCTTTCCGCTGCGTAGCTACCGATCTGGTATCGGAGAAGCCCTACGTCCTCGACCACGGATCGCTCGCCGAGGCGATGCGCGCCTCCATGTCATTGCCCGCATTCTTCACTCCCGTGCACGATGGCCGCCGCGTGCTCGTCGATGGCGGCCTCCTCGATAATTTGCCCGTCGACGTCGCGCAACAGATGGGTGCCGACATCGTCATCGCGGTCCATCTGAAAGTTGCTCCTTTGGATACCAAAACTCCCCTCTCCACCGTCGGCGTTTTGGAACGCTCGGCAAGCGTCAGTATCTCCGTCAACGAGTTGCGCAGCATGGAGAAGGCCGACATCCTGCTCACTGCCGATACGGAACAATTCGACACCACCGACTACAAGCTCTTCGACAAGATCGAGGCCGAGGGATACAAAGCTGCCCAGTCCAAGAGCGCCCTGCTTTCCCGTTTGCAGGTCGACGAAAACCAATGGCAACAAATCCTGCATAGCCGCAACGCTCGCCGGAAGCCCGTTCCCGTTCCCCAATTCATCGAAGTCGCGGGCGCTAGAGGCGACATCCTCAAAGGCTTGCAGCACGAGTTGTCCGGCCTGGCCGGTCATCCCATCGATCCCCATCAACTGGACGAAAAGATGATGGGCGTCACCGGTCTCGGCCGCTTCGCCCGGGCAGGCTATCGCGACGTGTTGCAGGATGGGCAGCACGGGATCGAGGTCGATGCTGAAGAAAAAGACTACGCGCCCCCGACCGTGCACCCGGCGCTGGTCATCGACGGATCGGACTACAAGAACGTCCTCTTTGAGGTGGGTGGGCGCGTCACCTTTCTCGATCTCGGAGGGTTCGCCTCGGAGTGGCGCAGCGATTTTATCGCCGGTTCCGAGTACGGACTCAAAACCGAATATTTCCATCCCTTCACCTCTTATACCCACTGGTTTGTAGCGGTGCATGGCACCGCCGACAGCAGCCCTTTTTTCGTCTACCAGCGCGATAAGCTCCTGGGTGAATACCGCAATCGCGTGATGGGTGGCGGCATCGACTTCGGCTACACGTTTGGTCGCGGCGCTGAACTACGTCTCGGTTACGAAGCCGGATACCGCAAGATCAACGAGGACGTCGGCACTCCCGTCGTCCCCGAAGTCCGCGGACGCTTCGGAGTGACCACCCTCCGCTACCGCCTGGAACGCTTTGACGATCCCATGATTCCGCGCCAGGGAGCCCGCATGGAATCGACCTTTAAGTTCTACGACACTGCTCCCGGAACGCTCAGTGTTGTGCCGGCCGAGGAACTCCGTCTCGGCCTGGCGCAACGGACCAGCCAGAAGTCGTCCGTACTCTTGTTTGCATCGGGAGGCACCTCATTCTCGACCAGGGATACCGGATTCCCGCTCTTCAGCCTGGGCGGTCCCTTGCGCCTCTCCGCATATGGCACGAACGAATTGCTGACCAATCAGTATTTTCTGCTGCAGCCTGCGTTCCTCTACCGCTTACGCCAGCTCTCTCCGTTGTTGAAGCAGAACATCTATCTGCTCACCATCTACGAGGCGGGCAAGGCTTACGGCCAACCAGCCGCCACCGCGAAAGTCGCGCAGGATGCCACCGTCGGAGTTCTGTTTCAGACATTATTCGGCCCCATGTTCTTTGGCGGGAGCCTGGGAGACAGCGACCACCGCAAATTCTTCTTCCGAGTCGGCCGCTTCTTCTAAACGCTCGCAAGTGGCGTGCTGTGATACAACGTAGGGACGGGTGCCCTCACCCGCCCAGCGGTGCAAAATTCCGCCGGAGAGATTTCGAGTTGCATAGCGAGGTATACGATGACTGAACCTACTTACGAAGAATTGAAAGCTCGCCTGTCCGACCTGGAAAAGCAGGTGGAAAGTAAAGCCAAAAGCGGCGTCATGCAATTCCGCGTGAGCGAGAAGGGCGGCGTCAGCGTCTACGGACTCGGTCGCTTCCCAGTAACGCTCTATTACGAACAGTGGATGAAACTGCTCAACGCCGTTCCCGACCTTAAAGCGTTCATTGAAGAAAACAAAAGCAAGCTCAAGATGAAAGAGAACTAGATGGCCCTGGAGTGGGCAATCTGCGTCTGCCCAAGGACCCGGGATGCGCAGCCGTGCTGCGCGGCCAAATCTTGCGGCACTTCGATGCGAAATCCGAGCACGAAGTGGCCTGGCGCGTACTGGCCGAACTGTGGAACGAACGCACGGGCGTTCTAACTGCGCAAGTGCTCCAAGATGTGGCGCGTTTGCTGGTGAATAGCTACGCCATCTGGTGCACGGAAACTACTCCTGCAGAAATTTCAGCGGCATTTCGAATTGAGGACGAATCCCAAATTGGATTTTGGGACGCCCTGATTGTCGCTTCCGCCCTCAAATGCGGAGCCCACCGGATTCTCTCGGAGGATCTGAATTCCGGACAGACGATTGCCGGAGTGACGATCCCCGGAGTGACGATCCCCGGAGTGAAGATCGAAAATCCGTGTTCGGGATCAGTATGAAGAGGAAGAAACACAGGATGAAGAAGAAGTGGTGCGCCCGGAGAGAATCGAACTCCCAACCTCATGGTTCGTAGCCATGCACTCTATCCAATTGAGCTACGGGCGCATCGTCGCCGCTTTGCGTCTTTGAATTATAACGGAAACAGAATCCTCACGCCCAACCTCGTCACCAATCGTGGTGGCTCAGTTCGCTCCGGCTAAGTCTCCGATTTCCTCCATCAGAGCCTTTTGACCCCGTGGTTTCGTGCTTCTTACAGCCTCGCCGAAAACATCGCGGCCTTTGTAATTTTGCGTAAAAGTTTCCGCCGTCACGCAAAACCTACCCTCCCGTTCGTTCTACCATTACATGTTGGCAATGCCTTAGCGATGGCACCTGACATGCTCCTCCTTGGAGCAGACGAAGTGGCGCGCAGTAGGGGCATTCGGGAAATAAACTTCGGCCAGAGGTCTTTCCGAATGCCCCTTTGCATTTTAGCCTTGTCGACCAGGCCTTCGTGGACTCGAACTGCTCTCACAAATGATTTGGGACGTAGCATAGCTGCCTCTGTCTTCCTGAGCGCAGCGAAACGACCTATGTATTTTGTTGGCACCGCGTGAATTCTAGCCTTGGCTTGAAAAGCGCGCAGATTGCACATTTCCGGGACACCAAACTAGTTCGTTCTCGCCCAAACCTTCTCCAGCCTGATCTGATCCTGCCAACTCTCGCGTCGCCGTATCACCGTCGCCTTCGCATTCTTCACCAGCACTTCCGCTGCCCGTCCGCGCGTGTTGTAGTTCGAACCCAACACCGATCCGTAAGCGCCTGCGTCTAGAATCGCCAACAGATCCCCTTCGCTGACCACCCGCAGTTTCCTGTCACGCGCAAAAAAATCGCCAGTCTCGCAGATGGGACCAACCACATCGGCAATCTCCGTTTCCCGCGTCCCACCTCGCACTGGAACGATCTCATGATGCGCGCCATACAACGAAGGCCGCAGCAGGTCGTTCATCGCCGCATCGACAATCAGAAAGCGCTTCTTATGATTCGTTTTCCGGTAAAGCACGCGGGTCAATAAAACGCCCGCTGCCCCCACGATGGAGCGGCCTGGTTCCAGAAGTAAATGCAGTTTCAATCCACGCAACGGCGCCATCACCGCCTTCGCGTATGCCGCAATCTGTTTCTCGAAACTCGCCTGCGTTCCTTCGTATGAAATCCCCAGACCGCCGCCGGCATCGAGATAGCGTATGTCGTGTCCCTGCTCGCGAAGCACGCGCACCAGGTCCGCCACCCGCTCCAGCGCCTCTCGAAACGAGCCAACATTGGTAATCTGCGACCCGATATGGACACTTACCCCGGCCACTTTCAGAAATGCCTGCTTCGCCGCCTGCGCATACAGCCCCGGCGCCTCCGAAATCGGCACGCCAAACTTGTGCTGATGCAGTCCGGTCGAAATGTACGGATGAGTCTTCGCTGAAACGTCGGGATTCACTCGAACCGCAACCACCGCCTGCTTTTTCAGTCGGGTCGCCGTCGCAGCCAGCAAGCGCAACTCCGACGCGCTTTCAACGTTGAAGAGCAGGATTCCCGCGCCAACCGCCAATTCCATCTCCGCCGCCGCCTTGCCCACGCCGGAGAACACCACCTTGCTCGCAGCCTTCCGGTTGACCCGCAGAACTCGTCGCAGCTCTCCGCCGGAGACTACATCGAACCCCGCACCCTCCTCCGCTATCAGCCGCAGAATTGCCAGCGTCGAATTGGCTTTGACGGAATAACACAGAGTATGCGGAATGGAATCAAAGGCGCGGGCAAAAGCCGCCACCCGAGCCCGAATCATGGCCGCGGAATAAACATACAGCGGAGTGCCGTAGCGCGCCGCCAGGTCCTCAAGCGGCAGTCTTTCGCAGCACAGTTCGAGGGCGCCCTTCACCCCGCGCTTAATTCGACGCTCGCTTCGATTTTCGCTTCGACGATAAACAAACGCAGGAGGCCGCACATCCCGTCCCGCGCCCGCGCGCTTCACCGGCGCTTTCCCGTGCCGGCTTTTACCTTGATCGCAACCACCGTCTGATCGTCGAACGCCTCCACTCCCGCCGCATGCTCCGTGACCGCCTTGAAGATTTCATTCACCACGCAATCCGCCGACTTCGTAGCGCACCCGGCCACGATCGCCTCCACCCGCTCCTGACCAAAGGATTGACCATGCCGGTTGCGCGCGTCCAGAATTCCGTCGCTGTAGAACACGAACAGATCGCCCGGCTTCGCCTTGAAGCTGAATTCGTCGTAGTCCGCTTCGTCGAACAATCCCAGCGGCAGCCCCGTCGCCTCGATCACCTCGACCTTTCCATCATGATAATGGATGGGTAACGGCAGGCCCGAATTCGCCACCAGCAGCGTGCGCTTCTCGTCATCCCACACCGCATAGATGATCGACACAAACTGCGCCGCGATCCGTCGTTCCGCCAGCGACAGATTCACCGCCGATAACATCTCCGCCGGACCCGGCTCGATCGGCGCATGCGACCGCAGAATGCCGCTGACCAGCGCCGCATAAATGGCCGCCGGCGCGCCCTTGCCGCTCACATCTCCAATCGCGATTCCCAGCCGCGACAGCGAATAGGTTACAAAGTCGTAGAGATCGCCGCCAATCGCCCGCGCCGGAACAAACTTCGCCTCCACTTCCAGATGCTGCATCTTCGGGAGCGAATGCGGCAGCAAGCGAAACTGCAACTCCCGCGCCAGCGCCAGATCGCGCTCCAGTCGCTGCTCTTGCCGCGCAATCTCCTCATACAACCGCGCATTCTCGATCGCGATCGCCAGTTGCGCCGCCAGCGTGGTCAGCGTCCGCTTGTGATCCTCAGTGAAATAGCCCCGGCGCGTGTGCTCCAGGTCCAGTACCCCAATGACTTTCTCCTGATAAATCAGCGGCACCGCCAGCTCCGAGCGCGTTTCTGGATTGGTCGCGATATAGCGCTCGCTCTTGGCCACGTCCGGCACCAGCACCGCCTCCTTCGCCTGCGCCGCGTATCCCACCACTCCTCGCCCCATCGGGATGTCATGCTTCAAATGCAGTCGTTCTTCAAAGCGCTGCGCGAACCGGTGCTGCAGTTTTTCCCCTGTCGCGTCCACCAGCAGGATGCTGAACATCTGGTAATCGATCAGCCGGTTGAGCAACTCCGCGATCCGTTTGAGCAGTTGATCGAGGTTCAAGATCGATGTAAGCTCCCGCGCAATCTCGTTCAGCAGCAGCAGCGTCCGCGCCTGCCGGGTCATGCGCGTGTGCAGCCGCGCATTCTCGATGCCCACTCCCATGCGCGATGCGATCAGCGTCAGCAGCCGCTTGTGTTCTTCCGTGAAATAGCCCTTTTGCCGCGCCTCCAGGTCGATCACCCCAATCACCCGGTTCTTCACGATCAGCGGAATAGCCAGTTCCGAATGGACGTTGGGCACCGCCTCCAGATAAAAATCGTCCTGAGTGGCATCGGCCACCAGCACCGCTTGCCGGGTCTCGGCCGCCCGGCCGGTCACACCCTGCCCAACTTTTACCCGCACCCGCTCCGCAATTTCCCGCGGATACCCCACGTGAAACCGTACGTATAACTCCTGCCGCTGTTCGTTGAGCAGAAGAATCGCAAAAATCTCGTAGTCGATCACCTTGCGCACCAGCTCCGCCACCCGCCGCAAGGTGGTTTCCAGATCGAGCGTGGTATTGACCACGTCCGCTACTTCCAAAAGCAGGGGTTCCACACCGGAGGCGCGCAAAGCTGGCGAGGAGGGCGTTTTCACGAACTTCATTCTAGCAGCCGGTCCGAACGGCTCTTCCACAGGCTTCAGTTTGTAATTTGTAAGTGAAGATCGAAAGCGCACACCCCCGACTTTACAAATGACAACCTGCCCATTACAAATTTTCCAGAACGCAAATATCCGGCAAGTTGCGATACCGCTCCGCATAGTCCAGACCGTAGCCGACCACATAGGCGTCCGGAATCGTAAACCCGATGTACTGCGCCTCGATCGGCTGCTTGCGCCGCGAAGGCTTGTCCAGCAAGGCCGCAATGCGCAGCGTCCGGGGCTGATGCGCTCGTACCAGCTTCGAAATGTAGTTCAGCGTCAGCCCCGTGTCGAGAATGTCTTCCACCAGAATCACGTTCCGGTCGGCCAGGGATTGATCCATATCCTTGGTCAAGCGCACTTCGCCCAGCGAATCCCACGCCGCATGGCCGGCTGGGTCTTCCTTGGCGATCGGTCGGTTTCCATAGCTCGAAACTCCGATAAAGTCGAAGGTCGCATCGAGCGGAACCTGACGCGCCAGATCGCTCAGAAAAATCGCCGCGCCCTTGAGCACGCCAACAAAAATGATGGATTGACCCTTAAAATCGCGCGTAATCTCCGCGCCCATCTCGGCGACTCGTTTGGCTATGGCTTCGCGCGACAGCAACACTCTAAGATCGGACACTGAGTTAAGTTCGGACATTGAGCACCATCTTATACACCAGTCTGACCGTCTCCGGAACGACTAAAATCACTTTCCTGATGTCACCGCGCTTCCGCCCTCGTTGCGCGCTCCGTTCCAAGTCATTAAACTTCTAGTTCGCGGATTATCTCAGGAGTCTGTCTTGAATCTCAAAGGAATCCAACTCACCTGGCTCGGCCACGCCACCTTCCGCGTCCAGACGCCGGAAGGGAAGACCCTCTTCATCGATCCTTGGATTGCCGGCAATCCCATGTGCCCCGACAACGAGAAGATCGTCAGGCAAGCCGACGTTCTGCTCTGCACCCACGGCCACGGCGATCATATTGGCGACGCCGTCGATGTCGGCAAAAAACTCAACCCCATCGCGGTCGGCATCTTCGAACTCTGCCTCTGGCTCCAGAAAAAAGGCGTGAAAGAAATTGCGCCCATGAATAAAGGCGGCACCCAAACCGTCGCCGGCGTGAAGATCACCATGGTCCATGCCGTCCATTCCTGCGGCATTCAAGATGGAGACCAGATCGTCTATGGCGGAGAAGCTTGCGGTTATGTCCTCGAGTTCTCCAACGGAGTCAAACTCTACCACGCTGGCGATACCAACGTCTTCAGCGATATGGCCATCATCCGCGACCTCTACGCGCCCAAAATCGCTATGCTACCCATCGGCGACCGTTTCACTATGTCGCCCCGAGAAGCCGCCTACGCCTGCAAACTGCTGCAGCCCGAGATTGTGATTCCCATGCACTTTGGCACCTTTCCGCTGCTGACCGGCACGCCCGGCGAACTGCAAAAACTCGTGCCCGACGTGGAAGTGTTAGAAATGAAACCGGGGCAGACGATTTCCTAGATCAGGCGGTGGGAAACGAAGAATAGGAAAGAAGAATAATAGAGAAGAATAAAAAAGAAATAAATGACCGATCCAACCGCAAAACCCGACTGGCGCATGGGTGGAATCACCGTTCCCGAAGTCGATGACTATCTCTACGCTATGCTCCCCCCGCGCGACGAGGTTCTCGCCGAGATGGAAGCGGACGCGGCCCGCAACAACGTGCCCATCGTCGGCCCCGCCGTCGCCCGCGTGCTCTTTCAACTGGCTGCCATCAGCGGTGCGAAAAAAATCTTCGAAATGGGTTCGGCCATTGGCTACTCCACCATCTGGTGGGCCCGCGCCGTGGGTGATGGCGGACGCGTCATCTATACCGACGGCGATCCCAGGCGCGCCGAAACAGCCCGCCGTTACTTCGACCGCGCCGGAGTCAGCCGCCGCATCACGGTTCGCGTCGGCGACGCTCTCGAAATTCTCTCCGAACAAAAAGAGCAGTACGACATCATTTTCAACGACGTCGATAAGACCGACTATCCGCGCGTCTTTCGCATGGCTCTTCCGCGCATCAAAAGTGGCGGTCTTTTCATCACCGACAACGTTCTCTGGAGCGGCAAACTCCGCCAGCCTAACCCCGACGCCCAAACCAAAGCCATTCTCGAATTCAACCAGCTGATCTACAATTCCAACGACCTCTTCACCACCATTCTGCCCATTCGCGACGGCGTTTCCGTGTGCGTGAAAAAATAAAGCCCTCCAGCTTTGAAAGGGCGCGGCTTCAACCGCGCCGCAAAGCATCCTTCAATCGATGGGCTTTAGCCCCTGGCGCACGCAACCGGGATGGGAAGCGCTTCAACAGTTTTTTAGAAGCTTCAAGAACCCTTCTTTGGTCAGTCTGCGTTTCTCGATGTAACGCGGAGCGTTCCTGCGCGAATTGGATTTTTTCCGTGGGGTCCGTGAAACGTGACGACTTGTGGTTCTCGGTTGGGATTATGGAAGGAGCGCGCCGATTCCTCGTTTGTTCTTTAACTGCCGGTACCCAACTTGATTCACAACGCATAAAAACTTCCCGCCATGTGAGTTGGGCGGGAAGGGCATCTTCCATTGGTGAATATATGGAATCATTTACGTTGAGGTTAATTCAAGGTTGAGAGGCCCACGCTAAATCACCGCCCTCCGCACGAAACCACTCGCCTCCGCCCCGCCCGTCCGGTGCTAGAATGTTGAGTTTCCCACGTGATGAGACCCCTGACTCCCTTGCCCGTCGAATCCACTCCCGAAACTCTGCCCCGCACTCAAGCCCACGCTCGCCCCGATTCCTCCACCGACGTTCTGGTCGTCGGCGCCGGCCCCACCGGCATGGCCTGCGCCATCGAGGCCCAGAAGGCCGGTTTCAAGGCGCTCATCATTGACAAGGGATGCCTCGTCAATTCCATCTATCACTACCCCATCAACATGGTGTTCTTCACCACGCCTGAGCTGCTGGAAATCGGCGATGTTCCTTTCACCACGTCGCTGGCCAAACCGACGCGTCTCGAAGCCCTCGAGTATTACCGCCGGGTCGCCGAACACTTTCACTTACACATCCGCCAGTACGAATGGGTGAAAACCATTACTGGCGAGGACGGCAAGTTTCGCGTCACCACCACCGACCGCCACGACGCCATCCACGATTACAGCGCGCGCAAAATCGTCCTTGCCACCGGCTACTACGATCTCGCCAACCAGATCGGAATTCCAGGAGAAAATCTCGACAAGGTGTTTCATTACTACCGCGAGCCCCATCCTTATTTCGATACCGATGTGCTGATCATCGGCGGCAAGAACTCCGCCGCCGAAGCGGCGTTGGACCTGTGGCGCCACGGCGCTCGCGTCACCCTGGTCCATCGCGGATCCCAGATGCACCAGCACGTCAAGTATTGGGTGCGGCCCGACATCGAGAATCGCATCAAAGCCGGCGAGATCTCCGCCCACTTCAACAGCCGGGTGCAGGAGATCGGCGCCGACTTCGCACTGCTCCAAACTCCGTCGGGCCCGGTTCGACTCAAGAACGATTTCGTCTTCGCCCTCACCGGCTACCATCCCGACTACGACTTCCTGCGCAGCGCCGGCATCGAGCTTTCCTCGGAACAGATGCGGCCCGTCTGCGATCCCGAGAACCTGGAATCGAATGTGCCCGGCATTTATGTCGCCGGAGTCATTGTCGCCGGTTCGCGAACCAACGAAATCTTCATCGAGAACGGCCGTTTCCACGGCAAATTGATCGCCTCCCACCTCAGCGAAAAACTGGGCGGCGGCAATCCAAATTTTCCTCTTGACGCCACTTAACGTGTAACCGTATAGTTACGCATTATTGAAATATGCGAAACCGTTTGGTTACCGATTCAGCGCCTGAGTATTCTCCCGCCGTCACCTTCCATGCCCTCGCCGATCCCACTCGTCTCGCCGTGCTCGATCTCTTACGCTCGGCGCCGCGAGCCGTCGGCCACATTGCCTCCGCTTTTCCCATTTCCCGGCCCGCCATCTCCAAGCACCTCCGCCAACTGCAGAAGGCGCGCCTGGTCGTGCCTTCGCGCCGCGGACGCCATCACTTTTACCAGCTCAACGCCGCCCCCCTCGAAGCTCTCGATCTCTGGCTGGAGCGCTACCGCATGTTCTGGGCCCACAATCTGACCAACTTGAAGTTCTTTGTCGAACAGGAGCACGCCCGCGAAACGGGCGAGATCGCAAGCAACACCCGAGGCAACACCCCGGCAAAGACCCGCAGCAAACACAAATAAACTCAGGAGGAAGTTATGCAATTTCGAAATCCAGTTCGCTCTCTCGCCACCATCGCCGCAACTCTCATCGTTGTCCTCTCCGCCAGCCTCGTCATGGCCGACACCGACGCCCATAAATCGTTCGACCTGCTGAAGTCGATGGAAGGCACCTGGGCCGGAAAAAATTCGCAGGGCCAGACGGTCGAAGTAACCTTTCGCATGACCGCCGGTGGCTCCGCCCTGATGAGCGAGATTCACGGCCACGGCCCGGAAAACATGATCACCATGTTCCACATGGATGGCGACCGCCTGATCATGACCCATTACTGCGGCGCCGGCAACCAGCCCCGCATGAAGGTCATTGCTTCCGACCCGAAGTCCGTCAGCTTCGAATTCTTCGACGGCACCAACATCGGCCCCGGCGACGGACACATGCAGCACGTCACCTTCGCCCTGCCCGACCCCAATCATCACACCGAAGAATGGGTCTTCCTCGATCACGGCAAGGAAATGAAAGAGGCTTTCACCTACGAACGCGTGAAGTAGCAGAATGTCTACCCGAGACGCGGCGTGCCGCGTCTCCCGCGGAACTGACAGACGGGGGCCACCCCCCCGTCTCCACCGGTGGAAGTTACACCAGTATGGAGATCCCATGCCGAAGGCCGTCATCACATCCGACTCCGACGCCATCGTCGCCGAGATCGACATTGCCGCGCCGCCCAGTCGCGTTTTCGAGGCGCTGACCGATCCGGAGCAACTCGCGCGCTGGTTCACAAGTGAGACTTGTCCGGCGAAGTCATGGCAGATGGATGCCCGCCTCGGCGGCAGCTATAGCTATGCCAGCGGCCCGAGCAGTTTGGTGGTCAACGGCGTCAGCGAATTCAAGTGTCACGGCGAAATCACCAGGATCGCGCCTCCCCAGCTGCTTGAATACACATGGTTTGGCAATTGGCACCTCAACCCCGGAGAGAAGACAGTCGTGCGCTGGGAGCTTACGCCAACCGCGTCCGGCACGCACGTCCGAGTGACGCACAGCGGTCTGGCGCTGGATCCAGAGGCACACAAAGATTACGGCGGCGGCTGGCCGGGGGTGGTGGAAAAGCTGAAGGAATTTACGGAAGCCCCCCAAAGTTGAAAGTGGAGTGGCACGATGGCAACCACGACTATCTCGAAAGATCACGACTCCATTTACGCCGAGATTCACATCGCTGCGCCACCTGAGCGAGTGTTTCAGGCGCTGACCGACCCACGGCAACTGCTGCAGTGGTGGGGTCAGAAGGGCATGTATCACCACACCGACTGGAAGGCCGATGTGCGTCCAGGCGGGCAATGGCGCTCCGAGGGCGTGAGCGATAGCGACGGCTCCGGGTACCATGTCAGCGGCGAGTATCTGGAAGTCGATCCGCCCCGCCTCGTCTCCTACACCTGGGTCGCGAGTTGGTCGGGGGCGCTGCGGACGGTGGTGCGCTGGGAACTGGAAAGCGCCGCGGGTGGAACGCTGGTTCGCCTGCGGCATAGTGGATTTGCGGGGGCTCCGGCGCAGGCTGAGAATCATTCGCAGGGCTGGGCGCGGGTCATCGTTTGGATGCAAGGGTTTGTCGAGCGGGGCGAGACCGTCGCGGCGCGTCCCGCGGTGGCGACGGCCCGGGAAGTGTAGAAGTGTTCCACGTGGAACGTTGTACGTGTATATAAGTACGTACAAATGTGGATAACATCCGCGGGTACCGATAGATACACCGCTGGCAAAATGGGGCTTCAGCGGTCGGGCGTCGCCCGACTGGACGGACGGGGGCGTCCGTCCCTACGGGAGGGTGGCTGGTTTATACTGGCGTGATGGCGGAGTCTGCTTCCAAGACGTTTTATCTGGAGACCTTTGGGTGCCAGATGAATGCCCATGACTCGGAGAAAGTCGTGGGGACGCTTTTGTCGGAGGGGTACCGGCAGGTTCCTACCGTCGAAGAGGCGGGGCTGGTGCTATATAACACCTGCTCGATTCGCGACAAGGCGGAGCAGAAGGTCTTCAACCGGCTGGCGGATTACAAGAAATACCGGGCACAGGGCAAGCAGTTTGGCGTGCTGGGGTGCGTGGCGCAGCAGGAGGGGGAAAAGATCTTCGAGCGCGCGCCTTATGTTTCCCTGGTCTGCGGGTCGGCTTCCTATCGAAATCTGCCCCAGATGCTGGTGCAACTCGAGACCGGACAGTCGCGGGTCACGGGGCTCGACGATAGGGCCACGGACAAGTGTTTTGAGACGGAGTACACTTCGCGGACGAATCCGCATCGCGGGTATATCACGATCATCGAGGGCTGCGACAAATTCTGCGCCTATTGCGTAGTGCCGTATACGCGCGGGAGGGAACGAAGCCGGACTTCGGCGTCGGTGCTGCAGGAAGCGCGGCAACTGGTGGACCTGGGATATACGGAGATTCAACTGCTCGGGCAGAACGTGAACTCTTACCGCGATCCGGATGGCAAGAAAAGCTTTGCCGAGTTACTGGCGGCGGTCGCTTCGGTGGAGGGAATGCGGCGGGTGCGGTTTACGACGTCGCATCCCCGGGATTTTGGGCGCGACATTGTGGATGTGATCGACGCAGTGCCGGCGCTTTGCGATCACGTTCATTTGCCGGTGCAAAGCGGATCGACGCGGGTGCTGGAGGCCATGCAACGTCTTTACACGCGGGACGAGTACCTGGAGCGCATCTCGTGGATTCAAGGCGCGCGGCGCGACATTTCACTGACCAGCGATCTGATCGTGGGGTTTCCGGGCGAGAGCGAACGGGATCTGGAGGAGACGCTTTCGCTGATGGACACGGTCGGATATGACAGCGTGTTTACGTTTAAGTATTCGCCGCGTCCCAATACGCCGGCATTGGGATTGGAGGACGCGATCCCGGACGAAGAGAAGGCGCGGCGATTGGCGGCCGTGAATGACCGGCAGAAGCAGATCGGAGCGCAGCGCAATCGCCGGCATGTGGGGCAGGTGCTTGAGGTGATGGTGGAAGGGAAGAATGCGGCGCGGGGACAATGGGTGGGACGAACGTCGCAGATCAAGGTGATGAACTTTACGGTTCCGGCGGGGGTTGAGTTGCAGACGGGAAGCTATGTGAAGGTGTTGGTGACGGGGTGTTTTCCGAACAGCCTGGTGGGAGAGATGGCGGGCAAGTGGGGCGCGAGGGTTTGAGGCATTTATGGAAGTCGAGATGAAAATTCGCGGGCTGATGATGGATCCGGTTTCGAACATGCCGATTGTGCTGCTGAAGGACGTGGGCAGCGATACGGTGCTGCCGATCTGGGTGGGGGTGTACGAAGCGAATGCGATCGCACTTGAGATTGAGAAAGTCAACACGCCGCGACCAATGACGCATGACCTGATCAAGAACGTCCTCACGGGCCTGGATGCCATGGTTCACAAAATTGTGGTGACGGACTTGAAAGACGATACTTTTTATGCCGTGATCTGGCTGGAAAGGGAAGGCCATGTGGTGAGTATCGACTCCCGTCCATCAGACGCGCTGGCGCTGGCGTTGCGCGTGGATTGCCCGATCTTCGTGGAAGATGAGGTATTGAAGAACTCAAAGCAATCGGCCAATCCCGTGCCTGCGGTCAGCAGCGAGGAACTGCGCAAGTGGCTGGAAGACCTGGGCGATGACGATCTGGGCAAGTACAAGATGTAGGAAGTAGCTTTTGGCTTGCTATCGGTCTTCGGTCTCCGCGGGTCTGAATCGTAGGTTTAAATCGCGGTCTTACCAGAGATTCGGCGCGCCATGAGATTATTGTTTACCTGTTTATTTGCATTTCTGGTGGCTGTAGCAATCCTTTCCGAAGTTTCGGCTGCACAAGATGCTGCGACCTCTAACTTGTCCGCTGAAACTACCGCGCCCAACGCCAAGGCTTCGGGAATTGCCGGAAGTACGATCGCACTACACGCGATCTCCACTGCGAATGTGGCCTCGGAGATGGGGGGAGCGTTCATGACTCCGGCGAAGTGCGATGCGGATGGGAACCTCTATCTCCGCAAATTCGCAATGGACCGGCCCATGCTGGGGCCAGTGGTAAAGATCAATCCCGAGGGCAAGCGGGTCGCGCTGTTTGACTTGTCCGGCTTTTCCCAGTTGGCGCTCGACCGTGCCGATACGTTCTCGCCGGCGTCTGATGGCGGCGTGTATCAAATTGCACAGAGTGGCATTTTGAAGCCGCGCATCTACGTACTGCATTTTGCTTCCGACGGATCGCCTGCATCGCCGACCCGTCTTGACGCCGATTTTGAGATCTACACCTTCGCGGCCTTTTCGGGCGGAAACTTCCTGGTCTCGGGCGTGAAGCGCGATGTCCAGAACAAGGACGATCGCGGGCGCAATTTCACCGCGGTCTTTTCGGCCGACGGCAGGGAACTGGCGCAACTTTCATGGCAAGACACGGGATCGGCTGGGAAAACGGGGGCGAAATCCGATGGCTCCGCCCGGCAGCCGGGAACCTCGGCGGGGACTGAGAGCGCTGAGAAGTCCTCGCCAACCCTGGATCTGTCGGATGCGGAAGTTGGAGCAGATGGCAATCTTTATGTCATGCGATCTTCTTCGCCGGCGATGGTTACGGTGATTGGCCCGAGCGGCAAGATTTTGCGGGCGCTCAAAGTTGGCGGTCCTCGGGGAGCGATGCCAACCGCGTTTCATGTTTCCGGAAATCGAATGGCGATTACTTTCTGGAACGAGGAGAGCGAGAGCCAGACGATGGTGATCGCGGACGCGCAGACGGGAAGGAAGATCTCCAGCTACTCCGATCCCGTAGGGGCGGGCACGACGTTTGCATGTTATGAGGCGAACGAGGGGGTATTCACGTTTCTGAAGTTGGGGGAAGGAAACGCGCTGCTGGTGGTCCGGGCGGAAGCGCAGTAAACGACGCTAACTCGAAGAGCAACGTTGTCCGGCGCACCCGGCGGCTCTGCCGATGGCCACGTGGTCGGGTTTCGCGCGACTGGACGCAGGGTTTCGCGCGACTGGACGCAGGAGGGCGTCTGTCCCAACGGGATGGTGGCGGCTTGAGACTTATGGCTGACTGCTCGGAACAACTGCAGCGTCTCTACCTGGCGGGATTTGAACTGCAGACATTCGAACGCTATCCCAAGTGCGTTGGCGTCATCCGGAACGAATGCGTGGCGCTGCTGGTGCCGGGCGTGGACGGACTGCAGGTGCTTGGCACTCCGGGATGGCGCATGGGCGAAGTGATGGGAGTGCTCATCGAAAAAGAGGGGCGGCAGGTGTTTCAGGCGAAGGCGGAAATGGTGGAGGCGACGGCGGAGAGATTGGCGGCGCTGCGGAGGTTTCGCGCCGAGATCGGGGAGATACTGAAGGCGGGCTAGATGGTGGGGCTTGGATCGCGGGACGGTGATTGTAGTTTACATAGATTGTAGTTTACATAATACCTGTTATCGGACATTCATAAACTGGGCTGTGCGGCTTGCCCCTGCGGACTTCTCTCAACACATACTCGCCTGACCGACAAGAGTATCCGCGCCCGCTGATTACTTCTCGCCGGTGAATACGATCCGGGGATGAAAAAGCGTACCGGCGATGCGGGTAGCGATGGCGATCAGGTCGGTCTGTCCGAAGAAAACCTTGACCTGGGGAGCGCGAGACATTTCTGGAAGATTAACGGCGCGGCCGCTGCGGATGAGGGCGGCGTTTTCTTCGGTGGCGGTGACGGAAGGCAACTGCGGCACCAACTTTCTGGGATGGATCAATAATGACTCCGCGATTCCCTGCTGCCTGGCCGCTTCTACCGCAGCCAGCGTGTGGGCGTCGGCGATGGTGAACTCGGCCACGGAGGTACGCCGCAGGCTGGCCAGATGCGCTCCGCAGCCCAGTTTCTGGCCCATCTCGTGGGCCACGGACCGGATGTAGGTTCCGGAAGCGACGCGGGCGCGGAAGGTGGCTTGATCGGCGGCGACTTCGAGAATCTCGAATTCCTTGATCTCGATAGTGACGGGCTTGAGCTCGACGGGCTGTTTTTTGCGGGCCAGTTTATAGGCCGGCACTCCGGCAACTTTCTTGGCAGAAAAGGGCGGAGGAATTTGCTCGATCGTCCCATGAAAGTCGGCCGCGAGAGCGCGCACGTCGGCGGCATCCAACTGCACACTTTGCGGGGACGTGGTGGGCTCGCCGTTGGAGTCGTAAGTATCGGTGGCGAAGCCGAAGCGGATTGCGCCTTCGTAGGTCTTCTCGGAATGGGCGTAGAACTGCGCCAGCCGCGTGAGATTGCCGAGGACAATAGGCAGAACTCCGGTGGCGGACGGATCGAGCGTGCCGAGGTGTCCGACGGAGCGCTGACCAAGAATGCGGCGCACGCGGTTGACTACGTCGTGCGAAGTGAACCCGGCGGGCTTGTCGATGATGATTACGCCATTCATGAGGATTTGTAATCTGGTAATTTGTAATTGGTAATTTCAAGGCGAGATCGCCGAACGATTACCAGTTACGAAATGCCAATTCGATGATTCCACTTCGCGACGATCAGCCCACGTTCTCGACGCCGTTCGTCAACTATTTCCTGATCGTCCTGAACCTCGTGGTGTTTCTGTGGGAGCTCTCGGTCGGGCATCGGGCATTGAGCCTGTTCATGGTGGAATTTGGAGTGGTGCCGCACCATGCACTGGCGGTGCTGACGGGCCATTCGCATGATCCGGCGGCGACTGCGATTGTGCCGATGTTCACTTCGATGTTCCTGCACGCTTCATTCTTACACGTGGCGGGGAATATGTTGTTCCTGTGGATCTTCGGCGACAACGTTGAGGACTATATTGGGCACTTCCAGTATCTCGTGTTTTATCTCACCAGCGGAGTGGCCGCGAGCGCGACGCATATTCTGCTGAACCAGGCGTCGCGGGTGCCTAGCGTGGGCGCGAGCGGCGCCATTGCNNTGATGCTGGGCTACTGGTTTGTGGGAAACTTTCTGAGCGGCGCTGCGACGGCGATTGCCGAAACCAGCCAGACCTCGGGCGGGATCGCCTTCTGGGCGCATGTAGGCGGGTTTGTCGCGGGTGTGGTCATGATCCACATATTCCGGGAGCGACCGCAGCGGTACCGGTATGGGACGTGGTAGGCAGCCGCCAGATTTCAGCTTTCGGCCGCTCTCGGCCTGCGATTCTCAACTCTCAACTTTTAACGGCGTGGTTCCGGGGCGGGGCCTGGTGGAAGAATCTCGACTTCGGGCTGGGCATTCACGCGCTGGCGGGTGACGAACCATACGGCGGTGGTCCAGGTGGGAAAGAGATCGACGCCGGGAATGAGTTTCGCGGCGGCGGAGGGCAGGAAGGCCCAATGCCAGCCGAGCAAGCGAATCATGACCACGCCGACGATGAGGTCCAGCAAGGAATCGGCGGGGGACATGGCTCCCTCGGCGAAGAGTGGGAAGGCGACGATTTGGAGAACGTCGGCGGCGATGGCGACAACCCAGGCCATGCGATGTTCAGGCTCTTGCAGCGATTTGAAGTAATCGAGGAAGGACATGATCTTCTCCGGTCGCGATGGCGTCGCTCGTCCGCACCAGCGTAACGACAGTGTATTGGATGCCCCGATTGGCAGTCACGTCGCGCCAAAACGGTTGGGTAAAACACAGCCTGTTATAGAGTCCCGATGGAGGGACGCACTGCGATTTTCTCTACGGTGGTGTTCTGGGGCAAGAGCAGCGCGTCAACCAGGATGCGGGCTACGGATTCGGCGGACATCATTTTGTGCCTGGGAGCCTGGGGCCAGATCGTGTTCCAGATGGCGGTATCGGTGGCGCCGGGCAGCAGTGCGATCACGCGAATGCCCTTGGGCCGCAACTCTTCGCGCAAGGTGTCGGTGAAACCGAGGGCG
The DNA here is from genome assembly GCA_003134435.1 of Acidobacteriaceae bacterium. Lineage (GTDB taxonomy): Bacteria > Acidobacteriota > Terriglobia > Terriglobales > Acidobacteriaceae > Acidiflorens. The sequence continues at coordinate 29,838 of PLBE01000068.1, read as the reverse complement.
CCGTGTTTGGACGCATTGTAGGCGGCGGAGCCTGGGAATACGCGCTCGGCGGCGACGGAGAGATTGTTGACGATCGTGCCTCCCTTTTTCATCACGGCAAGGGCCGCCTGAGTCACCAGGAAGAGGCCGTTGAGGTTGGTATCGATGACCTCCATCCAGGTCGGATATGGCAAGTCGCTGACGGTGAGATTGGGATGTGAGATACCGGCGTTGTTGATCAGGATATCGAGAGGCCTGTGCAATCCGCGGATGAGGGTGAAGAGATCGTCGACGGAATCGGGGCTACGCAAGTCGCAGGACTGGGCGAGCACGGGAAGGCGTGGCGTTTTTGAGACGTTGCCGGCGCGAACTTTATTCTTATCCAGATGGATCTTATCCAGTTGGATGCGGGCTTTGGCTAAAGCACGTTCGTCGCGTCCGGTGATAATGAGGTTGCAGCCTTGATCCGCCAGGGCGCGGGCGATGGCGAGACCGATGCCGCGGTTGGCGCCGGTGATCAGAGCGAGGCGACCGGAGAGTGCGGGCCGAGGCGGCATAGGTTTAGGTTTTGGCATACGGCGTTCGCAGCAAATCCTTACAAAGTCAGACGCCGTTGGTGCGCTGGCGGATCAGGGAGAGAAACTCGGTTCGGGTTTCTTCTTCGTTGCGGAAGCTGCCTAGCATGGAGGATGTGACCGCCGAGGAATGCTGCTTCTCCACGCCGCGCATCATCATGCAGAGATGGCGGGCCTCGATGACAACGCCGACACCTTGCGGTTCGATGGCGTTCTGAATGGCCTCCGCAATCTGCGTGGTGAGGCGTTCCTGAATCTGTAAACGGCGGGAGAAGGCTTCGATAAGGCGCGGAATTTTACTCAGGCCGATGACTTTTCCATTGGGGATATAGGCGACATGCACCTTGCCAAAAAATGGCAGCAGATGGTGCTCGCACAAGCTGAACATTTCGACATCTTTCACGATCACCATTTCGTCGTAAGTGACCGTGAATAGGGCCTTGCGCAGCAGCGCTTCGGGGTCTTCCTTGTAACCCTTGACGAGAAACTGCATGGCTTTGTGCACCCGCTCGGGGGTGCGGGTAAGGCCTTCGCGACTGGGGTCTTCGCCGAGACGGATAATCATTTCGCGAACGAGTTCTTCGTAGGTGGCGCTGGTGACCGTGGCTGGGGCGTCGGTGCTCTTCATAAATTCCTGGTCGTTCGCCGCTGGTCGTTTGTCGTTTGCATATTTTATTTGTTACCAACGACCATCGGCTAGCAACCGTTTTCTCCCGAGTATTCGAACGAATTCATCATGGTCTCTTCAATCCGCACTTTCTCTAGATGCGCCTGGTGGAAGCCACGCTTCACAATATCGTAGATTGCGATGCAGAGGTTTTCAGTGGTGGGAACATCTTTTGCGAATTCGGGAAGCAGGTTCAGATTCTGGTGGTCATAGCGTTCGAGGATGTGGTTGTGGAGAAAGCCGTCCAAGTCGACCAGATTGCAGACCATGCCGGTTTGATCGTCAACCGGTCCGCTGACGGTGACCTCGACCATGTAGTTATGCCCATGTCCATAGGGGTTATTGCACTTGCCATAGGTCGCGCGGTTCTCCGCCTCCGACATTTCTTCACTGTGCAAGCGGTGCGACGCCGAGAACATACAACGGCGGGTCAGGTGGGCCTTCATGCTTCTCCGTAGAAATCGACAAAGAGATCGGGCGTTTCATAAACGCGCACGCGGTGCAGTTGCGCGGCGCTGAGTTTGGGCTGGAGGCGCTGCCAGATGGCGATGGCAAGGTTCTCGGTGGTCGGGATTTTGGCAAAGAACTCGGGCACTTCCTTGTTGAGGAAGCGGTGGTCGAGGGCGTCCAGCACTTCCCTGCTCATCACGTCTTTCAGTTGCTTCAGGTCTACGACGAATCCCGACTTCGGATCGACAGCGCCTTTTACGGTGACTTCCAGGGTGTAGTTATGGCCATGGCCGTTGGGGTTATTGCACTTGCCGAAGATGCGCTGGTTCTCGTCCGCGGTGAAGTCGGGATTGTGATAGAAGTGCGATGCGGAAAACTCCGCTTTGCGGGTTAAATAAACCATTCTCTGCCTCGATACTTCAGTATATCGGTCGTGACCAGGATTTTCAGGGCGCTAACGCCGCAGCCCGGCTCGCAGCGTCCACCCGGCGGGCTATAAATTCCTCGAGTTCACGCAAGAACATTCTTCCCACCACGGGAGCGTCAAAGCGGCGCACGAACTCGCGACCGGCATTGCCCAGCGATTCCCGCAAGAGCGGATCGCGATAGAGGCTCTCGATGGCGTCGGCCAGGTCGCAGTCATTGTCCGGTTCCGTGAGCAGTCCATGTCTCACCACTTCCGGGACCGCTGCCGCGCGCGCGGCCACAATCGCCTTGCCGTTCGCCATGGCTTCCAGGAAAACGATACCGAATCCTTCCTGAACGCTGGGGAGGCAGAAGAGATGGCACTGGCTGTATTCGCGAGCCAGTTCGCCGGGGGAAAGGTCGCGGCGCCAGACCACGAATTTTTCCAGATTTCTCTCGCGGCAGAGGGCGCGGAGCAATTGCTCTTGCGGCCCTCCGCCGACGATGCGCAATTCGAGGCCATGGATCCGGGAGCGCAAGCGTTCAGCGGCGGCGAGCAGAACCGCCAGTCGCTTTCTGGGATAGAAGCGGCAAACCGTGAGCACGATAAACTTATGCGCCGGAGGCGACACTCGGTGCTGAGCGGAATTGTCCCATGCCATCAGATCGATGGGCTCCGGGACCACGCGCGGAGGCTCGTTAACACCGTAGAACTGGCGGATTTTCGCCGCCGAATAGGCGCTCGTAGTTACAACGAAGTCAGCACGCCGGACATGTTTGGCTTCGCAGGCTGCCTGAATGCGCATCGTCATTCTTGTCAGCCCCGATTCAAAACTCATCTCGTCGGCAATGACGCCTTTGATCGAGGCCACATGGAGATTAGGGCGGGCGCCGTGGCTGCCGGGAGCGTTGCTCCCGGCAACGTTTCCTTGGCCGGCAAGGGTGTAGCCGTCCATGTCAAAGCCCACCGTCGCGTCGTAGTCGCCGTGACGCTGGAATCTCAGCCATTGATTGAACAGAAGGCGCTGCGCCGTCAATACGGGAGACCGGAAACTGGGCGCGACCATGTCAACCCGCTCGCCGAGAGCTCGCAGCGAGTGCGCCAGAGTTTCGATTCCCACGTAGGTCCCACTCCCCCGGAACACATTCATGGGCGTGGAAGAGATGAAGCGGATGCGCATAGGAGCGGCTCTAGCCTTCAGTCATCAGCCTTCAGTCATCAGCTTGCCGTAGGGTCCTGCACTGCCGAGTGCGTGCGATGTCTGGCAAACCGAGTCGAAAGAAGCTCGAAATTTCCGATATTATAGCGTTGTGAAGCGAACGGCTCTTCTCACCCTTCTTCTAATTGGATTGCTGTCTGGCCTGATCGGATGCTACAGCGGCGGGCATCCGGCGCGCATCGGGTCGAATGCCCCGGATTTCACCTTGCAGGATTCCGACCACAAGATAACGCTCAGCCAGTTTCGCGGGCAAGTGGTAGTGCTGAATTTCTGGGGAAGCTTTTGCCCTCCGTGCATTGAGGAAACGCCGTCGATGGTTCGGATGCAGGCGCGTCTGAAGGATAAGGGCGTGGTGGTGCTCGGCATCAGCATCGACGTGGACGATGCGGCATATCACAAGTTTCTGAAGGACTTTAACGTCAACATGGTGACGGTTCGCGATGGGGCGCAGAGAGTCAGCGGGCTTTATGGAACATTCGGCTGGCCGGAAACCTACGTGATCGATCGCAATGGCGTGATCCGCCGCAAGTTTATAGGAGCGGTGGATTGGACGAGCCCGGAAATTACGGATTATTTGAGCAGGCTTTAGTCGTCTCCCGGAAAAACCAGGGAAGCTCGGATCCACCGCTCAGATGATGGGGCAGCGCAGCATTATCACTGTGCGGGCTTTCGCCGACAAGAGTGTCCGCGCCGCACCGGGTCAGAGGCTTACCTTCCTCAGGCGCAGCGAGTTTGTAATCACTGACACGGAACTGAAGCTCATGGCGGCGGCGGCCAGGATGGGGCTCAGCAGCAGCCCGAATACGGGATAGAGCACCCCGGCGGCGACAGGCACGCCAATCGCATTGTAGAAAAACGCGAAGAACAGATTCTGCCGAATGTTGAGCATGGTGGCGTGGCTCAGTTGGCGCGCGCGCACGATGCCTTCGAGGTCTCCTTTAAGCAAGGTGATGCCGCCGCTTTCCATGGCGATATCGGTACCGGTGCCCATGGCGATTCCGACTTGCGCCTGGGCGAGCGCGGGGGCATCGTTAATGCCGTCCCCGGCCATGGCTACGATACGGCCTTCGCTCTGAAGTTTGCGGACGATCTCGGCTTTCTGCGCGGGCAGAACTTCGGCTCTGAAGTCTGCGATCTCGAGGCTGCGGGCAATCTCCTGGGCCGTGAACTGGTTGTCGCCTGTGAGCATCATGAGCCGGATGCCCTGCGATTTCAGTTCGCGCAGCGCATGGGGAGTGGATGGCTTCATGGGGTCGGCGACGGCGATGTATCCGGCGTAGCGGCCGTCGACGGCTACATAGACCACGGTCGCGCCGACGTATTTGAGAACGGAGATCGCTGTCTGATTCCCGAAAACTCCTACGGCGCGCATCAGCGCCCGGTTGCCGATTGCCAGGTTCTTGCCGTCAACCGTGCCCCGCACGCCCTGGCCCGGGGTCGATTCGAAGTTCGAGGGCTCGGTTAAATTTAACTTCTCTTCGCGGGCCTTCAAGATGATGGCCGCGCCCAGTGGATGTTCGCTGGCGCGCTCCAGACTAGCGGCCAGGCGCAGAATCTCGTTGCCGGAAATTCCGTGAACCAGTTCGGTGGTCGAGAATCCGACGACCTTCGGCTTCCCTTCCGTCAATGTTCCGGTTTTATCGAAGACGATGGTGTCGACTTTTTCGAGCGTCTCCAGGGCCTCGGCATTCTTGATGAGCACGCCTTCGCGGGCGCCGCGTCCGGTGCCGACCATGATCGCCATGGGAGTTGCGAGCCCAAGGGCGCAGGGGCAGGCGATGATCAGCACGGCGACCGCGTTGACGATGGCATGGGCAAACCGGGGCTCTGGTCCGAAGCTGACCCAGGCGATGAAGGTCAGGACGGCAATGGCGATTACGGCGGGAACAAACCAGCCAGCGACTTTATCCGCCAGGCGTTGAATGGGAGCGCGGGTGCGTTGCGCCTGGCTGACCAGTTGCACGATCTGCGCCAGCATGGTGTCGCTGCCGACGCGCTCAGCCCGCATCACCAGAGCTCCGTTGCCGTTCACGGTCGCGCCGATCAGGTGCGAGGCAGGCGACTTTTCGATGGGAAGGGATTCGCCGGTGATCATGGATTCGTCGACCAGGCTCGAGCCATCGAGCACGATGCCATCGACGGGAATTTTTTCTCCGGGACGGACGCGCAGGTGATCTCCGGCCTTCACATCCTCGAGTGGAACGTCGCGCTCGGAGCCGTCTCCGGGGAGAAGTCGAGCCAGCTTGGGGCTGAGATCGAGCAGGGTCCGGATCGCGCTCGAGGTCTGGCTGCGGGCGCGCAATTCCAGCACTTGTCCCAGCAAGACCAGAGTGATGATGGCGGCGGCCGCTTCAAAGTAAACGTCGGGGCGGTCGGACATGGTGCGAAATGAGGCGGGAAAGATATGCGGGAATAAAGTTGCGATGACGCTGAACAGGTAAGCGACGCCAGTGCCCATGGCGATCAGGGTGAACATGTTGGTGCTGCGATGGACGATCGATGCCCAGCCCCGCTGGAAAAATGGCCAACCGCACCAGAGGACTACCGGGGTGGACAGAATGAGTTCCAGCCACGGCAAAATGGAGTTCCAGGGCGTTGCGGCGAACTGGCCTCCGCGCTCGACGTCGATGCCGCCCATGAAAACATGCGGCCACAACATGCTGGTCATGGCGATGGCGAGCAAGGGGAGGGTCAGTGCCAGACTGATCGAGAAGCGGCGGGTCATGTCGCGCAGTTCGGGGTTATCTTCTTTGAGCGTCACCGTTCGCGGCTCAAGCGCCATGCCGCAAATTGGACAGTTCCCGGGCTCCGATCGGATGACTTGCGGGTGCATCGGGCAGGTGTACTGGCGCATGGTTGCAGGAAGGGCTGGAGATTCGGGATCGAGCGCCATGCCACACCTGGGGCAAGGGCCGGGCCCGATCTGGCGAACCTCGGGACACATGGGACAGACGTAGACCCGCGTGTCTGCGGCGGACGGCGCCCGGTTGGTCAGGCTGGGCGCAATCGGCGGAGGAGTGAGCGCCCGCGGCGCGGGACTGTTGCCTCCGAGAGTCACCAAGCCAGATTGCGTCGGCATGGGCATGGCTTTCGGCGGGGATGACAGGATCTCTTCGGGATCTGCCTGGAACTTGGCGAGGCAAGCGGCGCAGCAGAACAGATATTCCTTGCCGTGGTGCAGCGACTTGTGGCGAGCGGTTGCGGGATTCACCTTCATCCCGCAGACCGGGTCTTTTGGTTGCGTCGGCGGGGAGGAGGTAGCGTTCGGAATATGCACGGGATCGGGCTGGTCCATAGTTTGGTGATCATGGACGGGCGAGGGCGCCCGTCTCTCCACAAGTCTGCGCTTGGCGGAATGCTCTTGGCGGAATGGCAACGATATCAGATACTCGATATCGGATACTCAAGGAGTATATCTTGGACTTCATCTTGGAGAAATAAACCATGACGTACCTCGAATCCGTCTATCGCTACCAGACTCCGCCGGGAGAAGATGAGTTGCGGGCCATTGACAGCGTGCGCGAAGTTTATGGCATTCAGGTGATCCAGTTTAACGAGAAGGAGCGCACGGTGCGGGTGCGGTTCGACGCCTCACGCATGAAGGGCGATGCCGTGGCCAAGTTGCTGCGCCAGGCTGGCATCGACGTGCAGGAGCAGCTCATTCTCGCCTGACCTCCGAAATATGCTGGTTGCTTGGGGGCAAAGGTCAGCGTTCTCCCCACTTGAGCTTGGTGGCCAGCACCTCGAAAAATGTCTTCTGAAAGCGCAGCAGACGGGCGGAATGCTCGGCCTTGATGCAACGCACAATATCACCGTCACGCATCGGCATGCCGACTTGTCCATCGAGGCTCAGGTAGGCTTCCTCGTCTCCAGTTTTGACCTGGATTTCGATCTCGACGGTGTCGCGGACGACGACCGGGCGGTGAGTCAAGCCGTGGGGCGATACCGGAGTGATGACGAAAGCGGCGACATCGGGCTTAAGGATGGGGCCGCCGGCTCCGAGAGAATAGGCGGTCGATCCGGTGGGGGTGGCGATGATCAGGCCGTCGGCCCGGTAACTGGAAACGAATTCGGAGTCAACGAAGAGGTCGAAGTAATTCAGACGCGCGATGGCGCTCTTGCTTACGACCAGTTCGTTTAGAGCAGCGTGCGCGGCAAAAATTCCGCCTCCCCGAACCAGCGAGCAACTCAGCATGGAGCGGCTGTCGACGATGTAGTGTTTTTTCTCGATCGCCTCCAGCGCGGGATATAAATCAGAGAGTTGGAGCTCGGTCATGAATCCGAGGGTGCCGAGGTTGACGCCGAGGATGAGGGTTCCAGATTTCGCGACCGCGCGGGCCGCGGAAAGCAGAGTGCCATCGCCGCCGAGAACGAGGGCGAGATCGGGCGAGCACTTGGCCAAATCGATCCGGGGGATGACTTTGCCCGCGGAAAAATAGGCGGCGCTTTCCTGGTCGACGACCACATCGTAGTGGCGCTGCTGCAGCCATTTTTCGAGCGCGGGCAGCGCTTCGGAGAGTTCGGGACGGTCGGGCTTGGAAATGATAGCAACGGTTTTCTGGCCGGCTTGGATTTCGGGAAGTTCGGGCATGTCTTTGGAGTTCGCTCCGGCTTCTTGCTGGAACATCAAGCTTCCGATTGTACAGAATCAGACGGTGGGCGGCGAAAACTCGGCATGAAGCAGGAATTCGCGATTGCCTTCGCCACCGAGGATGGGAGATTCGATCGATTCGGCATGGATGCATCCGAGGTGAAGGAGGGCCGCCTCGACGCGGGTCACAGCGGCGCGCTGCGCGGATTCGTCGCGCACGATTCCGCCTTTGCCCACCAGTTCCCTGCCCGCTTCGAACTGCGGCTTGACCAATACAACGATCTCACGGCAGGACGGAGCGGCGCGCAGCACAGCGGGCAGCACCAGCGTGGCGGATATGAACGAGACGTCCATGGCAATGAAGTCGATGGGCTGGGCGATGGCGGCGGGTTCGAGATAGCGGGCGTTGGTTTTCTCCAGTAAACGAATGCGCGGGTCGTTCCGCAGACCGAAATTCATCTGACCGTAGCCGGTATCGACGGCGATTACTATCGCGGCGCCATGCTGCAGCATGCAGTCGCTGAAGCCTCCGGTAGAAGCGCCGATGTCGAGACAGACTTTGCCGTGGAGATCGATGCGCCAGTGTTCGAGCGCCTTCTCCAGTTTGAGGCCGCCGCGGCTGACGTAGCGGAGATCCGCCCCCAGCAAGCGCACACTGGATTCGCAGTCGATGGCTGCGCCCGCTTTTTCGACTTTCTGTTCGTTGACCAGAACTTTTCCGGCAAGGATAAGCGCCTGGGCGCGCTCACGCGAAGGCGTGAGTCCACGATCCACGAGTAATTTGTCGAGACGCGTCTTCACCGAAAATAAATTCTAGTGGAGAATCAATCTAGTAAGCACCCGATGCAGTGCAGAACGCTGAAAGCGATTGGTTCACAGAAAGTTACACGAGTAAGGTTCCGCTTTTCCACAAACATTTCCACGAAAGTGTTGAAAACCGCGCCGGTGAATTGGAAGTCGAGTGGAGCGCTGGAATTTCGCAGGCGCTGGGATGACGTTGTGAGCGAAATTCAAAACGTAAAGTGGAGGCAGAGCGCTGATCAAATTTCTGCATCGAGCCTGAACCACTGGTTACGCTGGCGTACACGGGGAACGGAACCAGCAACTGATCAGACTTTCCTCAGCCTGCAACCTCTTCCAGAAGTTTTTCGTCGATGTCGAAGTTGGCGTGGACGTTCTGCACGTCGTCATTGTCTTCGAGCGCTTCGAGCAGGCGGATCATCTGGGTGGCCTGCTGGCCTTCGAGCTTGATGTAGGTATCGGGAACCATGCTCACGCTGGAGGATGCGGGCGTGATGCCTGCCTTCTTGACGGCTTCGAGAACGGTTTCGTAGGCGGAAGGCTCGGTGAGGATTTCCCAGTTCTCGCCTTCGTCTTTCAAGTCCTCGCCACCAGCTTCGAGGATGATATTCATCAGATCGTCTTCCTTGGCCGCCGTCTTGGGAATCACGATGTCGCCTTTCTTGTGGAACATCCAGGAGACAGCCCCCGCTTCAGCCATATTGCCGTTGTTCTTGCCGAAGACGTGGCGGATTTCGCTGACGGTGCGATTGCGGTTGTCGGTGGAAATCTCGGCCAGCAAAGCGACGCCGCCCGGGCCATAGCCTTCCAGCACAAATTCTTCGTAGCTTGCGCCCGGGAGTTCTCCGGTGCCCCGCTGGATGGCGCGCTTGATGTTGTCGGCGGGCATATTCTCGGACTTCGCCGCCAGAATGGCGGTGCGCAGGCGCGGGTTCATATCGGGATCGCCGCCCGACTTGGCAGCCATGGCTATTTCCTTGATGAGACGGGTGAAGATCTTGCCGCGCTTGGCGTCGAGCGCACCCTTCTTGTGCTTGATGGTCGCCCACTTAGAATGGCCGGACATAGCTGTACCTCATCTCTTCTTTCTATAGAACGAGAACGTAAATGGCGCTGATTCTCGGAATTATGGATCCGCCCGCGGAGGAAATCACAGGATCAGCCTCGACGTAAAACGTTCAGGCGAACCAAGATTATAGCATGGAGCGTGGGCCTCATTCCTTGGCGTTTTTTGCGAATGAGCACGATGGGTGGGGCACTGGACTCGGCTAACGCGGGCAATCCTCACCATCGTAGCGCGGAATCGGCGGGGCTGAACCAACGCCGTATGAGGTACCCTTGTGAGGAAGATTCCATGCCATCCGACACTCTGGACCGCCAACTCACCCAACTCGAAGCATGCCGCTACCGCTTCACGCGCGGCGAAGCTTCCCTCGTCGCGAAGTTATTGAATCGGCTCGACGCGGCGCGTTTCCGCGATACGGCTTCGCTGATTCGTTTTCATGAGACGCTTCTTTTCCTGCGCGCTTTTCCGCATAGCCCGTCCGTGGTGCGGATCACCGAGCGCATCCTGAATCGATTTCATAAAAAAGTGGACGCCCTGCGCCACGCCGGCGCTGACTTGGACGACTTCGACACATTCGAGTACTCGGGACTTGCGGGCACGCAGATGGAGGACACGCTGAGCTTCGATGTTGCGAACTGGCTCGTCAAGCGCATGCCGGGCAAAGTCGAAATTGCCTGGGACAATTACGAGCCTGGACGGCAATTGGGGAATACCGGGCCGCGCTTTGCTCCTCTACTCGAAGACGACGCCTGCGTTGAGGCCGACACGCCGTGGCGGCAATGGCTGGAAGCTGCGTCGGGCAAGAAGAATGCCAGGGTGGCGTGGCTGATTGAGAGATTTGAAAAGTTGCCGATGGCGCCGACCGAGAAAGCGGAGCTCTACGAATCGTTGCGTGTGCCCTTGCGTTGGAGCCTGGAGAATTCCGCGGTTACGCGGACGCGCAACTGGAAGCGGGCGCCGAGTGTTTTCTATCACAGCGACGCCGATGGCACGCCGTTGATCAGCCGCAGCCAGGTGTCGCTGGCGGCGGAGTTGGCCAGGCGTCCACCCAAACTCACGAAGCTTTCACGCAAACAAGGTGCAGAGGTTATGGACCTGATCCGCGAGGTTATGCTGGTGCGCTACCGCGAACTTTACGGTACGACGCTGGGCGATCCGGTTTCGGTCGGGCGCGCGGATGTGGGGCGCGGGGTTTCCATTTATCTCTGGAACCTGCCGCCGGACCGGCGCCTGCCGCTGCGGGCGTATGTTGCGGGATTGACGCTGAAAAACGGCGTGCCCATCAACTACATCGAAGCCATCGGACTCTGCGAGTGGATGGAGGTAGGCTTCAACACTTTCTATACCTTCCGCGGCGGCGAAGCAGGATGGATCTACGCGCAAGTGCTGCGCTCGCTGTGTCACATGATGGGGACGACTTGCGTCTCGGTTTATCCCTACCAACTGGGGCATGACAACGACGAGGCGATCGAGTCGGGCGCATTCTGGTTCTATCGCAAGCTCGGCTTCCGGCCGGGACGCGCGGAACTGCAGAAGTTGGCGGAACACGAAGAGGCCAAGATCGCGGCCGACTCCAGGTACCGGACGCCGGTGCGCACGCTGAAACGGTTGGCGGCGGGACATGCGTTCTACGAGTTGCCGGGCAGCGAGGTGGGAGCGTGGGACAGATTCAGCACGCGCAACATCGGACTGCGGGTGAATCAGCGGATGGGGCGAGACTTTGCCGGAGATGCTGGCCGGATGCGCGCGCATTCGAGGCGTGCGCTGGAGCAAATCCTGGAAGTGAAGACGTCGGCATGGGCGCGTCCCGATCAATCGGCCTTTGACAATTTTGCCGTTGTGCTGGCCGGGGTTCGGGATCTGGAAGCGTGGACGCGAGAAGAAAAAGAGGGGCTGCTCGGAGTGATCCGAGCCAAGGCCAAGACGGATGAGATGCTCTACCTGCATCTTACGCAGCGGCATGGGCGGTTGCGGGAGGCATTGCTGAGTGTCGGGTCGTAGGCGGGAACCGTGGTCTCGAATGTCAGCGGTGTAACGGCTGGCCGAGGACGTCCGGTGATCCATCAACCTCCGCTAGGTCCGCTGGCGCGATCACGGAGCAGGTCGTCTTGCCTTATACGCATAGACCACCGCCAGCAGCGGGGGCGCGAGCAGGAATCCCCAGAACGGGATCACAAACCCGAGCACCAGCGGGGCCAGAATTGACAGCCAGATCGGCACCTTCGCCACTCGCCGCATGATGTAGGGTTGCAGCAGGAAGCCATCGACCAGCACGATGACGGCGTAGAGGACGAGGACGTAGAGCGGATGCTGCCAGTCGTTCCAGCGCCAAGCCGCCGCCAGCACCGGGCCGAGCAGTCCGAGGATCGGGCCGAAGTGCGGAACCATCTGCAACACTGCCGCCAGGATCGCCCACAGCGGAGCCCACGGAACGCGAATGATCCAGAGGCCGAGCAGCCATAGAAGGCCGATGGCGAGGGAGTCTTGCAACTGGGCGACGGCCCATCGCCCGAGGGCGGAGGCGGTGATGCGAACGTGGTCGGTGGCGGTCATCGGTGGCGCGAATCAGCAAGCGCGAAGTAACGAGCGCGAAGTAATGCGTCTGACGAGATAAGTGTATCGGTGAGGGAGCACAACGGTCAGCCGGCTTCGAGACTCCGAGGTGAATGGCGCCGGCTCGGCCGCGCTTGAACCACCTGCTTTGACCGTGTATAAAGACATAGGACGCACGATGGCCCATTGGAACTGTTGTGTTTCGGTTTCCGTGCTTGTCCGGCAGACTCCGGTTTTCCCTCAACGGTCTGCAAGGATTTGATTTTAAAGCGGAAGTGGTGGAACTGGCAGACACACCATCTTGAGGGGGTGGCGCCGAAAGGCGTGGGGGTTCAAATCCCCCCTTCCGCACCAATGCTTATCTAGCGAGCACAGAATTTAGAGCTTCGGCTCCAGGGGAGTTTTCTGGCATGTGGGTAACAGTTTTGATTACAACCGTTCACGTCATCGTCTGCTTTTTTCTGATTGCGGTGGTGTTGCTGCAGAGCGGAAAGAGCGGCGATTTGGCTGCGGCTTTCGGCGGACAGGGTAGCCAGACGGCGTTTGGTCCGCGGGGAGCGGCCTCGGTGCTGTCGCGCGCGACGACCTGGTCGGCGATTATTTTCATGGTCACTTCGATTACGCTGTCGATCTTTGCGGCGCGGCGAAGTGGTCCGACATCGGTGTTTTCAGGAATGAAACCTTCCACGACGAAGTCGCAACCAGTTGCGCCATCTGCGCCTCCGACAGTTCCGCAAAACCAGGCGCCAACGCCGAGGTAGCTGGCCCCAACCGCGGCGCGTTGCTTTGGCCGGTTTTTGCCTGGTAATGATGTTTTGCCTCGAATACTTCTCGAATACTTAAAGATGTGAACGCGCTCCTGTAGGCAGCTTGATGCGCAAGAGTTGGTTCTATCTCGGTGCGGTGGCGGCCATTTCAATAAGCGTCTTCGCTCAGCAGACTGCGTGGATACCCGGTCCTACGACGCTCCCCCTGTGGCCACGCGGAGCGCCGGGGGCGGCAGCCAATCCCCTGCCTGAGATCGACAGGACAACGGCGAAGGACAACCTGATTGCGGGTAGGGCGGTCATCCGTTTGGGTAACGTTTCGGCGCCAACGCTTACGGTGTACGCACCGCGAGGCCGGAACACGGGCGCCGCAGTGGTGGTTTTTCCGGGAGGCGGTTACCAAATTCTGGCCATCGATCTTGAGGGCACTGAAGTTTGCGACTGGCTGAACTCAGCCGGCATCACGTGCCTGCTGGTTAAATATCGCGTGCCGGACTCGGGGCCCTATCCCAAATCGGCGGCGGCGCTTCAGGATGCGCAGCGGGCGCTCGGGATCGTTCGTTTTCATGCGGCGGAGTGGCACATCGACCCGCATCGCGTCGGCGTGCTTGGCTTTTCCGCCGGAGCTCATCTTGCCGCCGCGCTCAGCACCCACTTCGATCATCGTCTCTACGAAGCCGTCGACGCTTCCGATCAGCTCAGTTGCCGTCCGGATTTCGCGGTGATTGTCTATCCGGGATACCTGGCTCTCGAAGAGCAGAACCTCGCGCCTGCCCCGGAGATCCATGTCACGGAGAGGACGCCGCCTTCGTTTATTGTTCAGGCCGAGGATGATGGGGTTCACGTGGAGAATTCCATCGTCTATTTTATGGCGCTGAAGAACGCGAAGGTTCCGGCCGAAATGCATCTCTACGCCGCGGGCGGACACGGCTACGGTCTGCGGCGCACCGAACTTCCGGTCACGGATTGGCCGCGGCTGGTGGAGACCTGGCTGCGGACGATTCACATGATCGGGAATTAGTTCTAAAGGCTGTTATCCCGCCAAGAACGGATTCTCTTCCCTTTCTTCGCCGATGGTGGTTCGGGGACCGTGGCCAGGAATGACGACGGTGTCATCGGGCAGAGTGAGGACGCGGTCATGCAGCGAGCGCATGATTTTCTCGAACGATCCTCCGGGAAGGTCGGTGCGACCGATGCTGCGGGCGAAGAGAGTGTCGCCGGCAATCAGTAATTTTTCCGCGGGAAAATAGAGACAGACGCTGCCTTCGGTGTGTCCAGGCGTGTGCAGCACATTCGCGGTCAGGTGACCCGCTTGCAGCGAGTCGCCGTCGGCGATGCTGGCTTCGATGGCAACTTCTCCCGGCGCTTTCATGCCCAGCCACGAGGCCTGCACATCGAGCATCTTCAGCAACGCGTAGTCATTCTGATTGATCAGGATGGGGGCGCCAGTGAGCGCCCGCAGCTTCATGGCACCGCCAACATGATCGATGTGGGCATGGGTGATGACGATCTGCTTCACTTCCAATTTGGATTGGTGAACGATGGCCAGGACATCGTCGATATCGTCGCCCGGATCGATGACCATGGCTTCGTGCGTCGTTTCATCGCCGATGATGGAGCAGTTGCATTGCAACGGGCCCACGGAAAGGATTTTGTGAATCATTGTCTGATTTTCGCTCAGGCTGAGCGAATGCGCCATCGCTGTGGAACATGGCCGACTTTCGCGCCTACTTGGCTCGGGGGTGGGTCTGATCGTACACGTTCATTACTTGCTTGACGGAGAGCTGGGTATAGCGTTGCGTGGTCGCCAGGCGCTCGTGGCCGAGCAGTTCCTGGATGGCGCGCAGGTCGGCTCCCTCTTCCAGCATGTGCGTGCCGAAGGCGTGACGCAGGGTGTGGGGATGGACGTCGGGCGACATTCCCTTGGCGACGGCGATGCGCTTGACGATGCGCCCGACGCTGCGCGTGGTCAGGCGTCCGCCGCGCTGGTTGACGAGCAGCGCGGGAACAAACTTTCCCGGGATATTTCTCTCCAGAGTGGCAAGCAGTTGCTGCCGCCACGGTAGATACGCGGAGAGCGCGGCCAGCGCCGAGCCTCCGAACGGCACGTAGCGCTCTTTCTTCCCCTTGCCGCGAATCAGGATGGCCTCATTGCTGAGGCTGATGTCATCGAGGTTGATGCCGACCAGCTCCGAGTTGCGAATGCCGCAGCCGTAGAGCAGTTCGAACATCAGGCGATCGCGTTCTGGGAATGACGCCACTTCCGGCATTTTGCCATCCAGCACAAGGTTCATTTCCTCAATCGTCGGCACGCGCGGTAACTTCTTGGGCAGGCGTGGCGTCGCAACCAGCTTCGCGGGATTCTGTTCGACCACGCCCTCTTGCGCCAGCCAGCGATAGAGAGAGCGCAGGGCAGCGAGCGAGCGAGCGACGGACGGTTTGCTCAAGCCCCGGTCGTAAAGATACGAGAGGAAGCCGCGGATGGCAAGGTGGTCGATTGCCTTCCAGTCGCGCGAGCCCGTTCCCGAACCGATGTAAGCGGCGAAGTTGTCGAGATCTCCGGCGTAGGCCTTGATGGTGTGCGGGGAGACGTTGCGCTCCTTGAGGTGGCGCAGGAAGTCGTCGGTGGCGCGTTCGACGATGGTGCGTTCAACGATAGCGCGAGAGCGTTTCATGATTTGTAATCTGGTAATTGGTGATTTGTAATTTGTAATCAAAAAAGCCGGGTTCTTAAAATTACAAGTTACAAATCGCCGATCACAATTTGTTCCTCGCCTTCGCCCGTGGATGGTGCTTCGAATAGACGCTCTTCAGGCGGTCGAGGGCGACGTGGGTGTAGACCTGTGTCGTCGAAATGTCGGCATGTCCGAGGATGGTCTGGACGGTGCGCAGATCGGCGCCATTCTCGACCATGTGGGTCGCGCAAGAGTGGCGCAACATGTGCGGACTAGCGTGGCGTCCGGAGGAAAGACTGGCTTTGCCGACCAGCTGCCAGAGGCGCTGACGGGTCAAGCGGCGGCCTCCCGCGCCCAGAAACAGAAGCGGCGACTTTTGTTTCCTGGCCAATGCTTCCCGGCCATCTTTGAGGTAATGCTGCAAGGCATGTTGGGCGGGCACTCCGAGCGGCACCATGCGTTCTTTGTCGCCTTTGCCGCGAACCAGAATGTATCCCGCCTCCAGCTTCAGATCTTCGAGACGTGCATCGGCCACTTCGGAAACACGCACGCCGCCGGCATAGAGCAGTTCGATCATCGCGCGATCTCGAAGGGCCAGGGCGTGCTCGCGTCGAGTGTTATCAGGTGTCGCCCGATTTTGTTGGGGGGCTGGATTCAGCATCGCACCTACTTCGGCGCGGCTGAGCGCTTTCGGCAACACTTTCCATTGTTTGGGCAAGTCGATGTTCAGGGTCGGATCCTTGTCGATTTTTCCATCCAGCAGCAAATGGCGGTAGAGGTGCCGGATGGCGGAAAGCTTGCGTCCGACCGAGCGGCCGTCAAGATGATTGGAAAATAATTCCTGGATGTATTCGCGAACCTCCTCGCGGCGAGCTGCGATGAGAACGACTCGTCGCTTTTCCAGAAACTCCGCGAATTGCGTCAGGTCGCTGGTGTACGCTGCAATGGTCAGCCTGGCCGACCCGCGCTCGACTCGCAGGTAATCGAGGAAAGAAGAGAGGGTGCGCGCGTTGGCGTCCAAAGCCATTGGATAAGTATGGGACGCAAGGAGGAACCCGCAAAGTAACGAGGGGGATGCGGGCTGGGGGAGCTGTCCGTCGCTCACCGATTATTTGTTGCCGACGGCACCGAGCAGATCGACGGCATAGAGCACACCTTCGGGTGTCTCTTCGTGCTTGAAGTAGGCGAATACATCGCGGCCGGCGGCCAGATGTTCGTGGATGCGGGCGGACATGCGCTGGCGTTCTTCGGCGGTGTAGGTAGGTTTGCGGTAGCGATAGTAGGCGTAGCCGGCGGTGACGATGTCGGGCGTGTCACGCTCTTCGGTTTCGGCGACGCAGAGCGCGATGTTGCGGGCGCGCAGCGCGTCCCAGGTCGCGTCCGAAAACCAGGATTCGTGGCGAAATTCAAAAGCGGCACGCACGGTGCGAGGCAGGCGCGTGAGAAATTCGGAGAGCGCTGACTGGTCGGCTTTGAAATTCGGAGGCAACTGAAAGAGCAGCGGGCCGAGGCGTCCGGAGCGCTCCAGGGCATCCAGGGTAGCGAGAAAGCGCTGTAGGAATTCCTCGGCATTCTTTAAACGCTTAATGTGGGTGAGCACCTGGTGGGCCTTGATGGTGAAGCGGAAATGCTCGGGGGTGGCGGCGATCCAGTTCTGAACCGTCGTCTCTTTCACCAGTTGGCGAAACGTGTAATTGACTTCGACGGCATTTAGTTTTGTGGCGTAGAAGTCGAGAAATTTTTTCTGCGCGAGTTTCTCGGGATAGAAATCGGGCTTCCAGGTTGGGTAGGCCCATCCGGAAGTGCCTACGTAGAAGTGTGCCATATGAGGCGGGATTATAACTTGAGACGCTTTCGGAAGGGGCCGGAGTTGCGCAAGTCTGGCTAAAGACCAGCGGCGAGGAATTCGAAGCGACAACAAGAAACGCCTGACCAATCTAGCGGGGCTTTGAGTTCGCCTTCGCTTTCGTTTTTTTCTTCTTGGCTGGCGGACGGGCTTCGGGCCGTGAACGGACGCTGACAGTCTTTTCGTCGTCTTTGTTGTCGTCTCTCTCTTTTTCCGACTCCGGCGAAAGTCCTGCCAACTGGGGGAGAGTTTGCTTCAGTTTCTGGACGGGTTCGAAGAGATCACCCAGTTTCTCGACCCGCGCGAGCACAGCTTCGGCTTCGAAGACCAGACGCGCCGCATCTTTCCTTTTGAGTGCCTGCTCGACCTCTTGCCAGGTGACGGGGGTCGAAACGGTCGGTTGCTCACGGGCGCGAAGGGAGTAGACCGAGATCGTTGTCTTGTGCTGGTCGTTCTGGCTCCAATCGACAAAGACTCTGTTGGTGCGCACCGCTTTCTTCATGTCGGAAACAACCATGTCGGGGTGTTCCTGTTCCAGCAGACGCGCCACGGCGTGGGCGAAAGACTTGGTCTGATCGTACGAGGTTTTCGTATTCAAAGGAACGTATATCTGGAGACCCTTGGAGCCGGAGGTTTTGGGAAAACTCTGCAAGCCGAAGTGATCGAAAATGGCGCGCACCCAGAGGCCGACCTGGGCGCATTGCACGACATTCGCCGGGGGGCCGGGATCGAGATCAAAGACGATCATGGTAGGGGCGGCAATGTCGGCGGCGAGCGAAAGGGACGGATGCAGTTCGATGGAGGCGAGATTGGCGATCCAGACAAGCGTCGGCAGATCGTTGGCGAGAATGAAATGGATGGTGCGGTGGTTGCTCTCGCTCCAGATGGGAGCGGTCTTCACCCAGTCGGGACGGTGCAGGGGGGCGTTTTTTTCGAAGAAAAATTCCTGGTCAACGCCTTCGGGATAGCGCTTCATGGTAAGCGGGCGTCCGGCGAGATGGGGCAGCAGGACGGGCGCGATGCGAACGTAGAAATCCACGACCTGACCTTTGGTGAAGGCGGCGTCCGGATAGAGGATCTTTTCGAGATTCGAGAGTTTGAGTTTGCGGCCGTCGACTTCGACAATGGAGGGGGCAGACATGGAATAGAAATCGAGGACTCTGGAACGGCTTCCAGTATAGCCGGGCCGCGACGCGGCAAGGCGGATCACATCAATTCGCCATGAAGAACTCCGTCCCACGAGGGGAATCAAAGGCTTCACGACAAGGTCCACAGTGAGCCCCTGGGGAAACCGCCGAGCTATCAATGTCGATCGATTGGACGTGCTCCACTACAAACATAGGGAGAAAGTGCATGGAGAACAAATGAGGCTCGCGTTTGACAATCTTTACTGCCAGCACGTAACTTCGATTTTTGGTGTTCTCTCTTGGTCTAATAGTGCTTGGATCGTTGTTCGATCGTCGGTCAATCCTGGAGGCTGGATGAAATTCCGCATACGTCTGATACAGACAACTGTCGTCTGTTTTGTTTTGTTCGCGCTCGCGCTAGGCCAGCAGGTCGCTTCGTTCGAGAAGCGGACGACGGTGAAGAAGCTGGCCAATGGGCTGACGATTATTATCTGCGAGCGGCCGGAGGCTCCGGTGTTTTCTTTCTTCACGCACGTGGATGCGGGGTCGGTGCAGGATCCGATGGGTAAGACGGGCCTGGCGCACATGTTCGAGCACATGGCGTTCAAGGGTACGGACACGATTGGGACTCGCGATTATGCGGGCGAGAAGGTCGCGCTGGCGAAAGTCGAAGAGGCATATGCCGCCTACCTTGCGGAGCGCGACAAGCCGGTGGATCGCGATGAACAGAAGCTCAAGCAACTGGAACAGGACTGGAAGGATGCGATCGCGGCGGCCGACAAATTCTCCGCTCCTTATACCAATGAATTTGGCAAGATCGTCGAAGGGGAAGGCGGCGAGGGGATGAACGCCTTCACCGATTACGACGAAACCGGCTACCACTACTCGTTTCCGGTGAATCGACTGGAACTGTGGGCCTATCTGGAGTCGGAGCGTTTTCTGCATCCGGTGATGCGGCAGTTCTATAAAGAGCGCAACGTGGTGATCGAAGAGCGGCGGATGAGAACCGACAGCAATCCCACTGGGCGGCTGGTTGAGCAATTCACGGAAGAGGCGTTCGTGGCGCATCCGTATCACCGGCCGACGATCGGATGGATTTCGGACTTGAATTCTTTCTCGGCAACCGACGCGCAGCATTTTTTCGACAAATACTATGTACCGGCGAACATGGTGGTCACCGTGGTGGGAGACGTAAGAGCTGCCGAAGCGATGCCGGTGGTGGAGAAATATTTTTCGCGAATTCCGGCGCGACCCAAGCCCGACACGGCGACGACGACCGAGCCGCCGCAGAATTCCGAGCGCACGGTGGTGCTGCACGAGCAGTCGCAGCCGTTCTATATCGAAGGCTACCATCGTCCGGATTACCGCAGCGCGGACGACCAGGTCTATGACGCGATCACGGATCTGATGTCGAATGGACGGACATCGCGCCTTTACCGGGCGCTGGTGCGCGACAAGCAGATTGCATCGGACGCGGAGGGATTCACGGGGTACCCGGGAAATAAATATCCGCAACTGTTTACGTTTTACGCCTTGCCCATACCGGGACACAAGCCGCAGGAGATTGGGGAGGCGATTCATGCGGAGATTGAACGGCTGAAGAAGGAGGATATTTCGGATGAAGAGTTGAAGATGATCAAGACGCGGGCGAAGGCGAATCTGATCCGTTCGCTGGGATCGAATGAGGGGCTGGCGTTCGCGCTGGGACTGAATCAGGCGCGGTATGACGACTGGCGGGAGTTATTCCGGTCGGTGGATCGAATTGAAAAAGTGACGAAGGCGGATATCCGGCGGGTAGCGAATCTCACTTTTGTGCCGGAGAACCGGACAGTGGGGATGATCGAGTTTGTGGGCGGGCCTCCTCCGGGAGCGGGCGCAGGGACGCAGGGAGGTGGACAGTGAAGCGCGCACTTTTTTGTTTTCTGGCTGTGATTGTCGTTGTTGGATTCACGGTTGGCGATGGGTGCGCGTGGGCCCAGGCCCAGCAGACTCCACAGCAGGCTTGGCAGCAGATCGCGATTCCGAAATTACCGGCGTTTCATCCAGCGCAGCCGAAGCGGATCGAGTTGCCGAATGGGATGGTGGTGTTTCTGCAGGAAGACCACGAGTTGCCGACGATCGATGGGACGGCTCGGATTCGCGGGGGCGAGCAGTCGGTTCCGGCGAACAAGACGGGGTTGATGGATGTTTATGGCGAGGTGTGGCGGACGGGCGGGACAAAGACACAGACGGGCGATCAACTGGACGATTATCTGGAGCAGCGCGCGGCCAAGGTGGAGACGGGAGGGGGCGGTGATGCGACGACGATCAGCTGGTCGTGTCTGAAAGAGGATTTCGACGACGTGTTTCGGGTGTTCGAAGACGTGCTGAAGAACCCGGAGTTCCGGGCCGAGAAAATTGAAATTGCCCAGAAGGGGATGTACGACGGGATCTCGCGGCGCAATGACGAGGCGTCGCAGATTGCGGGACGGGAAGCGGCGAAGCTGGTGTATGGGGCGAACAATCCGTACGCGCGGGTCGCCGAGTATGCGACGGTGGCGGCGATCACGCGGCAGGATCTGATCGAGTGGCACGCCAGGTATGTGCATCCGAACAACATCATTCTCGGAGTGGTGGGCGACTTCGACGCGGCGAAGATGGAGGCTCGTTTGCGGTTGGCGTTTGGAGCGTGGCCGCGAGGTGAAGCAGCGGGTCGGCCGGAAATTAAGCCGGAGCCGGCCAAGCCGGGATATTACCAGGTGGATAAGACGGACGTGAATCAAAGCAACATCCAGATGGTGGCGCTCGGCATCACGCGGCGGAATCCGGATTATTTTGCGATCTCGGTATTGAACGAGGCATTCGGCGGAGGATTTTCTTCGCGGATGTTTGGCGATATTCGAACCAGCAAAGGGCTGGCTTACGCGGTCGGCGGCGGCGTGGGCGCGGGCTGGGATCATGACGGAATGCTGCGGCTGATGGTGAGCACGAAGAGCAAAACCACGATTGAGTCGATTGCGGCGCTGGATGAAGAGATTGACGACCTGGACAAACATCCGATTAACGATGAAGAGATCAAGCGCGCCAAGGACTCGATTCTGAATTCCTTTGTATTCCGGTTTGATTCTCCCGAAAAAGTGCTGCAGGAAAAGATGGCGTATGAGTTTTATGGCTACCCGCTGGATTTTCTGGAGAATTTTCAGAAAGGGATCGAGGCGGTAACCAGGGAAGATGTGGCGAAGGTGGCGGCAAAGTATCTCCATCGCGAGAAGATGGCGGTGCTGGTGGTGGGCAACGTCGCCGAATTCGACAAGCCGTTGTCGTCACTAGGATCGGTGACGAAGCTGGATATCGCGATTCCGGCACCGCCGCCGGGATTGATGCCGGAACAGGGCGAGCATCCGTAGGGAGCTACGACCGCGAAGGATTAGCGGTGGCCCGGCGACGAACTATGCATCCTCGCCCAGTCGGTGATGATCTTCATGGCGGTGGGTGACATGGTCTCTTCAATATCATTGTATTCACTGGGCGCGCCCGTTTTGGCCTGCTGGAGTAGATGGTTCATTCCCTTTAACTCCATAACCGAGGCATTAGGATTGTTTTTTAATGCTTCGCGGGCGGCGGCCAGGTTTTCCTTGGCTGGTACCTGTACGTCCAGCGAGCCATTCAGAACCAGAATGGGCACCGTCAGCTTCGCCAAAGTCGGCGCTGGATCATAGGCAAGGAAGTATCGCTCCCAGGGGCGTGAATCGTCTTGGGCTAAGGTTTCAGCCTCGTTCGCATCGACAAGCTTGTCAGCGACCGCCCGGGCGACGAGTTCTTTGGCACGGGTCAGCGCGGCGGCCTCGGATGGGGCGGAAACAATAGCTGTGTATAGTTCTTGATCGAAGACTTTGCGTCTGGCGATGTAGTCGTCGGGCGCGCCGTACACTTTGGCGGTCATTGCCGATTGCAGCACAAACAATCTGTCGCCGCGTATGCACGGACCCGCAATCATAAGCACGAAAGCCACGGTTCTATCGGCTGCAGCAACCGCGGAGGCAATCATTCCACCTTCAGAATGGCCGAGCACGCCAACGCGGGTGGCATCGATTTCCGATTGAGTCCTGAGCCAGGTTACGGCAGCCTGAGCATCGGAAGTGAAATCAGCGGTTGTGGCTGCGTCATAATCGCCCGAAGAGCCCCCAACACCACGCTTGTCGTAGCGGAGGACAGCAATACCATCGCGATTCAAATCATCGGCCAGAACAAGAAATACCTTGTGGCCCCAAACCTCCTCGTCTCTCGTGTTATGACCCGTGCCGGAAATCAGCACCACGGCCGGGAATGGGCCTTTGCCATTGGGCACGCTGAGGGTACCAGCGAGATGGTTATGGGCGGCAAGATTATCGAAGCGGACATCCCGCTGGATGTAAGGAGTTGATGCCACACGAATCGCCTCTTCTTGTGGACGCCGGTGCACTACAGGTGCGAACTCGTCGGCAGTTGCGTGTCTCAGTACCAGCGGATAAACCTGCTGAAAGGTGAGATTGCCGTTCCAGAGCTTGTCGTGCTCGTTCCAGACGCCGGCGTAGCTCAAGCTGAGGTTGTTGACTGCAAACTGCAAATGCGTTCCGTCCAACGTGATTCGATCGAGAACGGTTTCATTGCCGCTCGGGTTGATAAGCTTGCCGCTGAACCCGGAACCGGATTTTTCAATGTGGATTCGCACTTTGAAACCGCCGTTCATTTCGCCGATCCAATCGCCAGTCACATCCTGGGCGAGAACTGCTATCGTCATGGCCGACGTCAAAAGTAAGATTCGAACGAGAAACTTGCTCACAGTATCCTTTCCAGTTCATAACGAAGAGCGCATCTCGAACTGCCATCGCTTCAACATGGTATCAAGTCATAAACAGCGTCCTAAGGCTATAGCTGGTTGCGTCGCAGCTTAAAGACTGAATCGCGTCCTTTGCCTTCTCCCCTGACCTATTTGACAAGCGTCCTGACTGGAGGTATCGTAGGCGAACAAATAGCGAATATGCGCTGCGCCTATGGCCTCACTTCCGTTGCTCCCCGATGCCGCATCAAGCCCGAAGTTCATCGGCATCGCTCGCATTGCGGCGGCGGGCGAATCGCTTCGCGAAGGGCACAATGTCGAGTACTTCTCGCTGGGGACGCGGTCGCTGCTCAGCCGCGTTGTGAGCCGGCGCAATCTGCCATTTACCTGGGCGATCAATCCTTATCGCGGGTGCGAGTTTGCCTGCAAGTATTGTTACGCGCGTTACACGCATGAGTTCATGGAACTGCGGGACGGGGCGGATTTCGAGCAGAAGATTTTCATCAAGCAGCACGCGGCGGAGATGTTGCGGCGGGAGTTAAGGAAAGTCAAGCGCGGGCAGGAGATTGCACTAGGGACCGCGACCGATCCTTACCAGCCGGCGGAAAGACGCTTTGAGGTAACGCGGGCGATTCTAGAAGAGTTGGCGAAACACTCCGGCCTTGAGATTGGAATCGTGACCAAGTCGAACCTGGTGACGCGGGATGCGGAAATTCTGCGCCGGGTGGGGGAGAACAACCGCATCTTTGTGAATGTGACGGTGACCACGATGGATGTGGAATTAGCGCGGAAACTGGAGCCGCGGGCGCCGCGTCCCGATCTGCGACTGGAGGCGGTTCGCCAGTTGAATCTGGCGGGCGTGGATGCGGGCGTGATTTGCGCTCCGGTGCTGCCGCAGATTACGGATCGTACCGGCGATCTGGAGGCGCTGGTAAAAGCGGCGAGCGCGGCGGGGGCGAAGTATGTTTCTGCCAATCCGCTCTTTCTGAAGCCGTGTTCGGCGGCGGTGTTCCTGCCATTTCTGGAAGAGCAGTTCCCTGCTCTGGTCGAGCCATATAAAAAGCGCTACCAGGAACGCGCATTTTTGCCGAAAGGATATGGGCAGCGTTTGTCGCAACTGATGGCGGCGTTGCGGCGGAAGTATGGCATTGGAGACCATAACTCCCGCAGCGGCCGCACAACGTATGCGGTGGCGCAGATGGACTTGTTCGGCGGAACGGTCGGCGCAAACGGCTGACCGATCTTGCTCCTCGCATTTGCTGACACATTTGCCCGGCGGGCCTGGCGTCAGCCTATAATGATGGTTCCTTCATGGCGTCTTCTCCACAAATGACTTCTCCACCATCTCGACTGAGGGGCAATGCCCGGCAGTTCTGGCACCGCGTGACCGAAGGAATGGCGCTGAACCAACTCTGGTCGCAATTTGAAAAAGACGCGCGTTCGAGCTATCGGCTGTACTCGGCGGGGCTGGAACATCTGGAGGAGGAGCCTCACAAGCTACGGCGGGCATGGAGGATTGCGAAGGCGGTGTTCTGGGCGGTCCTCGAGAAACTGACGCCGGCGCGGCGGGTGCTGGTGCTGCTGGGGCTGATACTGCTGTTCTTCCCGGCGGGCGGCTTTTCTTTTGCTCACGGCGAAAATAGTGTCGAGATCAGGGAATTCGACTTGCATGTATGGGGCGGCCTGTTGCTGTTGCTGGTGCTGCTGCTGGAGTTGGCGGACCGAGTGGTGATGAAGCGCGACCTGGAGATCGCGAAAGACATTCAGGCATGGCTATTGCCGGGAGCGCCGCTGCAGATTCCGGGATATCAGATTGCGTATGCCACGCGTCCGGCGAACACGGTGGCGGGCGACTACTACGATGTGATTCTGCGGCCGGGCCGGGAACGGGGCGCGGATCGCATTCTGTTTGTGGTGGCGGATGTGGCGGGCAAGAGTATTCCAGCGGCGATGGTGATGGCGACCTTTCAGGCCAGCTTGCGGACTTTGTCGACGAGCGGCGTGTCGTTGGCGGAAATGGTGACCGGCGTGAATCGCTATTCGTGCTCGAACAGCCAGGGTGGAGTACGCTTCACGACCGCATTCTTTGCCGAACTGGATGCGGCGACGGGCGAGATTGTTTATGTGAATGCGGGACATAACGTCCCGTTTCTGCGGAAAAAGTCGGGCGTGGTGGAACGGCTCGAGGCGGGCGGTGTTCCGATCGGAATCTTTGCGGAGACGAGTTACGACCGTGGAACGACGCGGCTGGAGGCGGGTGACTGGCTGGTGATTTTCACCGATGGCATCGTGGAAGCGGAGAATGCGAAGACGGAGGAGTACGGTGAAACGGAATTGATCCGGCTGGTGGATCGGGAAGCGGGCGCAACTCCGGCAGAGATGTTGCGCCAGATGCTGGCCGAATTGGATCGATTCGTGGGGAACACTCCGCAGCACGACGATATGACGTGTTTGCTGCTGAAGAGAAGCTGAAGTCGCCAGCGGGACTCTAAGGCGTCGCTGATTCTATCTCTCTCTTTTCGATCTTCTCGTAGTCTCTCTTCCAGTCTCACCCTTTTCGATTCTGCTCTTGTCGATTTTTCTCTTACAGGGGTTTCAGTCCGGCAAAGGCGAGTTCCTGGGCGGCGGCGCTTTGCGCCTGGGCTGGGTCTGGAGAAATCTTCTGGACCTGGGCGAAAGCGGAGTCCGCATCCGCGGGGCGCCCGGCCCGGCGCAATGCCTGCGCGAGCAGAAGCATATTTAAGTCGCTGGGATCGACTTTCACGGCACGCATCAGCTGCGTGACGGCGGTGTCAGCGCGCTCCTGACGTAAGGCAAGGACGCCGGAGCCGATCAAGCCCATGGCGTCGTCGGGATTCAGCTTTAGGGCGGTTTGATAGTGCTCGGCCGCCTCATCGTAGCGATGTAATTGCAAATAGGCTTGGCCCGATTCGCTCCAGGCAGCCGCTTGCACCTTGGGATCGGTTGTCCGGCGCAAGAGCGAATCGCAATTCTTGATGGTTTCCTGCGGGTGCCCGACGCGCAAGTCGTAGAGCGCGAGAGCCAGCACTTGAACGGGCGGATACTGATGGAGCCCGTTGGCCGCCTGGAACTGCTCGACCGCCTCGTCGGAACGTTCTTGTTTGGCGAGAGCGATGGCGAGGTTGTCGTGCGCCATGTAATTGCGTTCGGTGACAGTCAATGTATAGCGCCAGAGCGTTTCATCGTCATGCCAGTAGCCGAGCTGGCGATGAGTGAGGCAGCCCATGATGATGACGACCAGAACGGCCGCGCCCGCAAACCACGGTTTAAGAACTGGGCGCGCGGAGGCAACGGCCTCGAGCGTCCAGATTACAGCGATCAGCAAACCGATCAGTGGGATGTAAGTGAAGCGGTCCGCCATGGCCTGCTCGCCGACGGTGACCAGGCCGATCATGGGGACCAGAGTTCCGAGAAACCAGAACCATCCCACAAAAAGATAGCGGCGTTCGCGCCAGTAAAGGACGAGACCGGAGAGCAGCACTAGCAGGAGCGCCGACCCCGCCACTTGCCAGACGGGCAGCGAGTTGCCAGGGTGGGGATACATGGGAGCCAAGTCGGTGGGCCAGAATGTCTTTCCGATATACCGGACGTAGGAGACGACGACGTTCTGCAGACGCGCCGCAATCGAAACCTCCGCGGCGGTTCGAACCGCGTTGCCTACGCGCTGAGCGACGACCGCGATCACGGAAGCGGCAGCGGCGAGAATGAAGAGTGGAGTCTTCTCCCAAACCAGGTAAGAGAACGGGCGGGGAGCGGCAGCAGCGGGCGATGCCGAGGCGTTGCGCGCGGGGTCCAGGCGGCGCAAGGGCCAGTAATCCCAAAGCAGCAGCACAAAGGGCAGAGTGACGATCTGCGGTTTGGCCATCAGTCCCAAGGCAAAGAGAGCGTTGACCCACCAGTAGAAAGAACGCCGTCCGCTGCGGGCATAGCGGTCATACGCATTCATGGCCAGCAGGAAAAACAACATGCTGAGTACATTCTTACGTTCGGCCGCCCAGGCGACGGATTCGACGCTGAGCGGATGCAGGGCGAATAACGAAGCCGCGAGCAGACTGCACCAGGTGGACTGCGTTGCCCTCCACATCAACAGGAAAAGCAGCACCGCATTGACGGTGTGCAAAAGCAGGTTCACATAATGATGGCCAACGGGATTGAGGCGGAAAATCTGGCAATCCAAGGCATGCGACCACCATGTGACCGGGTGCCAGTATCCGGCATGAAAGGTCGTGAACGACCACTTCACGGTGTCCCAGGTCAGGCCGTTCTGTACCGGGGAGTTTTTCAGAATGTAGACCGAGTCGTCAAAATCGGTGAACTGGTTATGGACAATAGGATTGTAGAAAGCGAGGGTGGCGGCCACCAGTACAAGGCAAAGCATGACAACGCGCTGGTCGGAGGAGACGGACATGTCGATATCGGGAGGCCGCTTCGTGGGCGGAAGGCTGGCTCTTCCGCAAAACGGTAGGCCTTCCCGCCGATGACGATTCTAACGCTAGAGTTGGTTGACGAAACGGTTCTGCGGCGGTTGAAATCAATCGACGGTAACCACGGCCGGCGCTGATGTTTCTCGATGCCGAGAAGCCCTGCACGACAAATCAAGAAAAAACGCGGAACCAATCTGAACGTCGCAGCGAACCATCGCCGTACTCCCTCGCGTCGCGGTCTTTGCTCATCATGCGGCAGTTTGAAAGCAAAACCTTGAACCACAGGGTGCACCGGGGAAATCAGGCCATCAGGTCGCGATACATCTGGTGGAAGGCATGGACGCCTTTTTCCTGTTGCACGCTGAAGCGGCCGCTGTGATAGCTGCGGGAGTGCAGATTCTTCTGCACGATCTCGCAGATGCCGACGTCTTCGACCTGAATCTCGTCGCTGAAGGCGAGAGCTTTTTGAGCGGCTTCGCTGCCCAGATCCTTAGCGGGCAGATACCACTCAAAGATGGCCAGAGTGCGCTCGGGGGCCAGCGGCAGGATGATGTTGAGGGAGACGTTATCGGGGTAGCAGTTGAGCATCCAGTTGGGAAAAATCCAGAAATAATCGGCGGTCCGCTCGTCACCGGATTGCTGGTAGCGGCGCGGCGATGTGTCTCCGGGTTGGGCGCCGCGAATCGGAGTCCATTGCCGCACGTAATGGGGATAAGGTTCCACGGTGTAGGCGCTGTAATTGATTTCGCGATTGAGGGCAGGGTGGACGCTGGGGACGTGGTAACCCTCGAGATAATTGTCGATGTAGGTTTTCCAGTTGCAATTCATGTCGTAGGTGCGGCGCTCGGAGAACTTCATGGCGGCGAAATCGAACTTGGCGGCTTGGGCGGGCAGTTCGCCGAGGCAGTCGCGCAACGGGCGAGCCGCGGGATCAAGATTGACGAAGATGAGGTTGAACCATTCTTCCAGACGAACCGGAGCCAGCCCGAAGTCGCGCGGATCGAAGTTTTCGACACCTTCGAATTCCGGGGTCACCAGCAGAGCGCCGTCGAGGCGGTAGGTCCAGCCATGGTAGCCGCAGCGAAAGAGCTTGCGGTTGCCGCAACCAGTGGCGGGGTTGCCGGCGCGATGGCGGCAGACATTATAAAAAGCGCGGAGTATGCCATCGTCTCCGCGAGCGATCAGAAGCGGCTCTCCGATGAGGTCAAAGGTGAAGTAGTCGCCCGGGTTTGCCGCCTGGTGGACATGGCCGACGACCTGCCAGGTGGAGGCAAAGATCCTCGACTTTTCGTCGTCGAAAGTGGACGGACTAAAATACAGTTGCGCGGGCAGAGTCGATGCGCGAGCGATGTCGCGGTCGTCATGGAGTTGAAGGTTGGGCATGGGAGTCTCCGGGCGAAGCAATTCTACCGCCGGGACGACGCGGATGCCGAGGAAAAGGGGGCGGGACCGGCAACGAACGAAAGCTCCCTATGGGTGGCCCAACAGATGGCCCAAGACGATGATTGAATCTGTGCCGCCGGCTCCTATCCCTGGTTTTATCTTGAGAGATCGACGGTTTTATCTTGAGAGATCGACCGCGGGAGGACGAATCAGGTCCAACTTCTTTGGATGCAAGAAAGATTGGGGCTGGCGTTCCTGGAATGGAGCTTGGAGGCTCGGATCGGCGGTTTGAAGCAGGATCAACCCTGCGGGCGATTGGCAAAATTTGTCAGTCCGATCCCTGAAAGTGTCATAGTTGGGAGTATTAGAGCTCGGTTAGAATGTGACTATTCCCCGGAGAGCGCTGAAAACACTAAGTTTGGCACCAGAAGGACAGCTGACTTAGGTCACTTGGGTCTCTGGCCCCTGGAGTGCGATAGTACAAGCGAGT
>PLBE01000035.1 GCA_003134435.1 Acidobacteriaceae bacterium | reverse complement strand
ACAACTATTTCAGCCTCGTTTTGGCCAATCAATACAGTTTTACGCCGAAGCTTCTTGGTCGGATTCTGTTCAATGCCAGTGGCCTGCATCTTACCCAGACACGTAACTCCGATTTAGGGTTTGCGTTGGCCTTCCCATTCAGTTCGACATCTTTGACGGTCTCGGGATTTGAGACTTTCGGGGATAACCAGTTTGCCACGCCAATAACCTTCTTTCCATCGGAGCGCAACCAGGAAAAGTATCAGCTCCGATACGACTTGACACAGGAATTTGCACGCCACGCAATTAATGTTGGAGTGAATTTCATCCACGAGCCGGTACTTGGGGGCGCATTCCCAGGAAACACCGAGACCCTCTATCAGTTTCCGCAGAATCCGACTTATTATGTGAATAACACGGCCCAGTTCATTTCCGATATGAGCGCCGGAGCGAGCTCGTCGAGCTTGGGCGGAGGATTTTCGCAAAACATTCAGCGTCTGGCGTTCTACGCGCAGGATTCCTGGCGCATCACGCACGGCCTGACGTTTAACTATGGATTGCGATACTCAACAACCAATGGGCTATTTATCGGGTCGGGACAAAGTCAGACAGAGAATCCTGGCTATATTACACTCGCTGCGCTTGGCATTCCGCTCGTTAATGGAGCGCCACAGGATGATCGTAAGCAGATAGCGCCACGGATTGGGCTTGCGTTTTCCCCTGGGAGCGGCGGCACGACGGTGATTCGTGCCGGATTTGGCCTCTATTACAACGATCTGGCCCAGAACGGCTGGGCAACAGCATTCCAGGCTGTAAATGCGCCGGCAGGAACGTGCGTCGATCCCGTTGTGAACCCCGCTGGACCGGAGAATTCAGGATGCATTCCGGGTAACTCCGCAGGCGGAACCGCAAATCTTATCGATTCGGGATACAGAACTCCTTACGCGATTCATATTTCCGGCGGCGCGCAACATAGCTTCCGTGGGAATTGGTCGCTAAGTGCCGACTATGTCCATGAAGAAGGCAATCATGCCTATCGAGCGTACAGTTACATTGGTGGGACGAACCTGTTTACGCCGCTACTTGCGCAGAACGACCCAACGCAGGCTGTGGTTGTTCCGAACGTCAATGTCTTTCACTCGGACAATCGTTCGAGTTATAACGGGTTGCTTGTTCACCTTCAAGGCAATGTAAAGCGCAGGCTCAATTTGGTTGCGAATTACACCTTTTCGAAGGCGCAGACCTGGGGCTGCGTGCTCGGGGAGTTGTTCGACTACGTCAATGGAGTGTGCAATCCGCTGGACCCGTTTGGGCCGGGGGATTATGGGCCATCGGGCGAAGACGTGCGCCAGCGCGCGGTATTCGCGGGCACATGGCACGCTCCGGGCAAGGTCGACTTGAGCACTTTGACCCAAGCTGAATCAGCACGGCCGTTCACCATAACCACGGCAGACAACGCAGGCCGGATCTCCATCAATGGCGTTCCAAGCGTTCTCGACCAATTCCGGGGAACGCCCTATATTCAAGCCGATCTCCGGGTGAGCCGGCCAACCTCGCTCGGCGACAAGTGGAACGTGATGCCTTTCATCGAGTTCTTCAATTTGTTCAATCGAAATAATCCGGGTGCGAACTATGTGACGAATATCGCGACGCTCCCGGTTCCGGCCGCAGAGGTGTCTGCGGGCAACGTCACCAGCATTTGCACGAACACGGCATGCACTGCGACCACGCCCATCACAAGCCCGAACCAACTTCGACTGGCGGGCGGCGCACTCGGCGACTTCTTTGGGCCGGGAACGACGGTCGGCATTCCATTCGCCGGTCAGGTGGGTTTCCGTCTCAACTTCTAACGCCCGCCTTCGCGGTGTAAGATCAATTTGAATAAATGAGGTAGTCGAGATGGTTACTTGGAGAGACCTGCTCGTCGCCGCAATTGCGATTCTAGGCACTGCTGGAGCATTTGCAATTGCCGACCAGGGACCAGTGATGGGCTCTGCGGCATTCGATTGGAATTCCATTCCTGCGAAATCAACAGACGTGGGCTCGGTACGGTCGTTCTTTAAGGCGCGCACCCCGACCGTTGAAGAACTCGAAGTCCATGTAACGACGCTTGACCCAGGCAAATCTCCCCACGCACCGCACCGTCATCCAAATGAAGAAATGGTCATCCTTCGGCAGGGAACTGTCGAGGTGCTGATCGATGGCGACTGGAAACGCGTAGGCCCTGGATCCGTGGTTTTCTTTGCATCGAATCACCTGCATGGGTTGAGAAATGTTGGCACCGATCAGGCGATCTACCACGTAATTAATTGGAAGACCGCAGCCACGCCTGCTGCAGTGACACCTTGAGTGGGTTGGGGAAGTTGATTTAGTACAGTGCACGACCGAGAGCGATGAAACCGGGTTCCGGGCAGGAGTGGAGTCGATGCAATTTGACAATGCAGACCGGCGATCCTTTTTAAAGACCATGGGAGCTGCTGGGATGCTTTCCGCAATACCTCAGAGTTCCCTCGGATTTCATGATGGCAGTGCGCAGGTCTTACATGAGATTCCGGCGGCTGGTAGTGTGTTGGATGAGAAGCCAAAGTACTCCATCAAGTTCGGTGTGATTGGTCTGGATCATAACCACATTATGGGCATAACTGCGGCTGTGATCCGGGGCGGTGGCGAACTCGTTTCTTTTTATTCAAATCTTCCCAAAGCGACAACAGACTTTCAGAAGATCTATCCGAATGCAAAGCTGGCCAGGAGTGAGGAAGAGATACTAAGTGATTCGTCCATTCAACTGGTCGCAAGCGCGGGTATTCCCAATTTACGCGCACCCCTTGGAATCCGTGTGATGCAGCACGGTAAGGATTATCTGAGCGATAAACCGGCCATCACGACGTTGCAGCAACTGGCGGATGTGCGCAAGGTATCCGCGGATACAGGCCGGATATTCGCGATCATGTACTCGGAGCGGCTTGAGGTGCGCGCAGCCGTACAGGCGGGCTACCTGATCAAGGACGGAGCGATCGGGAAGGTCGTGCAAACCATAATCATTGCGCCCCACCAGGTAAACGCGCCGAGCCGGCCCGTCTGGTTCTGGGATCCGAAGCAATATGGCGGAATATTATGCGATATCGGATCGCACCAGGCTGATCAATTCGTTTATTACACAGGTTCGACCAAGGCTGATGTTACTGCATCGCAGATTGCAAATGTTAATCATGCGAGTCATCCAGAGTTTCAGGATTTCGGCGATATGATGCTCCATGGAAATGGCGGGGCTGGGTATGTGCGTGTGGATTGGTTCACCCCCAATGGTTTGGGAACGTGGGGCGATGGGCGGCTCTTCATTCTTGGAACCGAAGGATACATTGAGTTGCGCAAGTATCTGGACATAGCTGGCAGACCCGGCGGCAATCATCTATTTATTGTCGACCAGAAACAGACACGCTACATCGATTGCAATAACGTGGTGCTGCCGTTCGGCCCGCAGTTTGTCGCGGACATTGTGAACCGCACGCACGTTGCGCAGGATCAGGAACAAGCGCTGCTGGCGGCTGAATTGGTGCTAAAGGCGCAGAGGGATGCCAGGGTGCTCACCTTCAACGCATAACTGGCAGTGAAGGGCGATATAGCTCCGGCCTGTCATTGAGGAGATGTTATGAGCAAACCAAGCAAGGGTTCCAATTCGTCGCGCAGGGCTTTCTTGAGAATGTCGGTAGGAACGGCTGCCATGGTTGGCTTTCCCGCTATTGTCCCAGCAAGTGTGTTCGGTGAAAACGCTCCGAGCAATCGTATCAATGTCGGAGCGATCGGGGTGGGGCGTATCTCACGGGTACACGATCTTCCCGGGATATGGCAATTCGACCAAGCGCGGGTTATGGCTGTCTGCGACCTCGACAGCCATCGCGTGGAAGCAGGCAAGACGCTGATCAACGAATACTATGCAAAGAAAACAGGGAAGGACTACGACGGTGTAACTGGCTACCATAACTATCACGAGCTCCTGGCCAACAAAGATATAGATGCGGTAGTAATCAGTACACCCGATCATCAGCACGCGATTCTTGCCGTGGATTCGGTCCGCGCCGGCAAAGATGTATATTTGCAGAAACCAGCC
>PLBE01000138.1 GCA_003134435.1 Acidobacteriaceae bacterium | reverse complement strand
TCCGAAGCCGGAAGATTTGGCGGACGTCACGGACGAACAGATTCGCGCCTGTGGTTTTTCCTTTTCCAAAATCGCGGCCATCCGCGACATCGCGGGCCGCCCAACAGCCCGTCCCAGACTTTTTCAACCCCCGGCGCGTATCAGACCAATTACAATGGTGGCAAGGTCACCGGCGACGCGTTTGTCGCCCGGTTTGACAATTCGGGATCGAATCTGATTTACGCCACCTATCTCGGCGGCAGCGGAGCCGACCAGGCCAACGGCATCGCCGTCGATAACGCCGGCAACGCGTACGTCGCCGGCTTCACCGAATCCTCCGACTTTCCCACCAGGAACCCCCTGCAGTCTGCCTACGCTGGCGGCAATGGCGATGCCTTCGTCGCCGAAATTAATCCCACCGGATCCGCTCTCGTCTACTCGACTTATCTCGGTGGCCCCGGCCAGGACCTCGCCGCCAGCATCGCGGTTGACAGCACCGGTAACGCGTACATCACGGGCAATGCTGGTTCCGGCTTTCCCACTACGCCCGGCTCCTTTCAGCCCGCCTGCAAGAACAATTGCGCCGGCGCCGATGCCTTCCTGACGAAAATCAGCCCCTCGGGATTGGCCCTCGCTTACTCCACGTATCTCGGCGGCAGCAATGCCGAACAAGCCTTCGGTATCGCCATCGATACTGCCGGCAGCGCCTATGTCACCGGCGTCACCTGGTCGACCGACTTTCCCGTAACTCCTGGCGCCTACCAGACCGTCTGCAACAACGGCAGTGGTTGTGCCGCCTTTGGCGACGCTTTCGTAACCAAGCTCAACCCCGCCGGATCGGCCCTGGTTTTCTCCACTTATCTCGGTGGCAGCAGCTACGACGTTGGCTATGGTATCGCCGTCGACAGCGCCGGCTACACTTATGTGACCGGCTACACCTTCTCCAACAACTTTCCCTCCAACTATCTGCAGCTCGGTTTGCATGGTCCCCAGGATGCTTTCGTCACCAAATTCAATCCCACCGGTTCCGGCCTGATTTACTCCACCTACTTGGGTGGTACCGGCAATGACGGTGGTCAGAGCATCGCCGCTGACGCCACCGGTAACGCTTATGTCACCGGCTTTACCTACTCCACCAATTTCCCCACCACCCCCAACCCATTCCAGACCCTCTGTGGCGACGTCAAGTGCTCCTTTGGCGACGCCTTCGTCTCCGAGATCAACCCCAATGGATCCGCCTTCGTTTACTCAACTTATCTCGGTGGACGCGGCCAGGACATTGGTGCCGGCATTACCCTTGATAGCGTCGGCAACGCCTATCTCACCGGAAGCACTGGCTCCTCCAATTTTCCCGTCACCCCAG
The DNA here is from genome assembly GCA_003134435.1 of Acidobacteriaceae bacterium. Taxonomy (GTDB): domain Bacteria; phylum Acidobacteriota; class Terriglobia; order Terriglobales; family Acidobacteriaceae; genus Acidiflorens. The sequence continues at coordinate 16,867 of PLBE01000138.1, read as the reverse complement.
GCGCCTTTCAGACCACCTACTACGGCAGCACTTCCTTCGTAACCAGAATTCATCTGGTATCTACCACCACTGCCCTCACCGCCTCGCCCAATCCCTCCACCTATGGAGAGGCTGTCACCCTTACCGCCGTCGTCACCTCCAACTTAGGCACCCAGCCGCCCGATGGAGAAGCCGTTTCCTTCATGAAGGGCAAAACCCTGTTGGGCACCGCTATGTTGGCTGGTGGCGTGGCTAGCTTCACCACCGCAACCCTGAACGCCGGTACTATGGCAGCCACCGCCGTCTACGCCGGCGACCCCGGCTTCGGCGGCAGCTCGTCCACTCCGGTAAAGCAAGTCGTCAACCTGGCCACCACCACCACCATCCTGGCTTCCTCGGTGAATCCGTCCGAGCTTGGCCAGTCCGTGACCTTTACGGCGACGGTCACGCCGGAGTTCAACTGCATCGTCAAGGGCACAGTAACCTTCTACGACGGCGCAACCGTGCTCGCAACCGCCGTGGTGAAAAACGGCGCCGCCAGATTTGCCACCAGGACTTTGACTTCAGGCACTCACAACATCACCGCCGCTTACAACGGAACCGCCAACTTCGATCGCAGTTCCGCCGCCCTCACCCAGACCGTGGATTAGGGAAGGACTTACAGGACAAAACACGCATTCCGCCGCGCCCAAGGCCGAAGGCTCTTCCCCTCAAGCTTCTCCGCCGTGAACCTCCCCGCCCTCCGGGGTGAAACGCCTTTCGCAAACCGACATGCCGCCTAGTCCGCGTGCCGCATCAGCAGCGTGATGGTGTCGATATCGGCACCCAGATCCTGGCCGTCGGTCCCCGCTTTCTGATAAGGCGGCAGCACATGATAGTCACCCCCCGACAGCAGCGGGTTCACAAATACCGGCGTGTAGTCCTCCGGCGTTTGGTTCCCCGCCGGCCAATCCGGTGCCGGACGCGTCCACCCCCATCCCACCACCAGGTTGCTCGTAGCCTCCGACTCCGTGAAGCAGTTCGTTAATGTCGGAATCGGATTCATATCCACCGCGCAGATCGACGGCTGCCCCACACTCCAGATCCCGTTGTTCTGCCCCGCTCGCACGATATTGTTGAGGAACGTGAACGGCCCCATTTGCGGTTGAGGATTGGTCGGAAACGTGCCCATCGTCAGAATATTGCCCTCGATACCATCGGTGACAAATGTGTTGTGATTGAATACCAGATGATTCAGCGGAGCGTTCTCCTGCAGCCCGCTCGACACCTGCGCCATCGATCCCCCACCCAGATAGTAAGTGGCATTCACGTCGTCCACCAGATTGTCGTGCAAGCTCAATCGCGCCGCCCCGCCAGAGTCCTCGACCGGCCCTGATCCATTCTGGCATTGCGTCGGGTTACTCGGGTTCGGCGTACAGTTGCGCGTAGCCACTATCTGGAAACCTGTGCCCACGTGGCTGATGTAGTTGTACCGGATCGTCACGTCGTCAACATGCCCCCACGCTCCGCGCGGTGTGAGCACCATGGCAAAACCGTCTTGGGAATACCCTCCCCACGAATACTCCATCCGATTGCCCTCCAACAGCACCCGCTGCGCGTTCTTCAGCTCGAATAAATTCTTCACGATGTAGCCCAGGAAGCCCGGGTAAGCCACCACAAAGCCGGGATCCCTTGGATTCCACGCTGGAACTTTATAAAAATGGTTCAGTCGAATCTCAATATCAGGCGGCGTCGTTGTCCCTTTCGTATCTCCCCCAAACAGTATGTTCTCGCCCGACGCCTCGATAAAATTGTTGTAGATCTTCCACGTTCCCTCCGCCAATCCCGCCGCGTCGTCTCCGCCCCCAAACGCATGCGCGTCCGTGCACGATCCGCCTTTCCCCGCGATACATTTGAAATCGTCAAAATAGGAATTGATCACCGCCACGTTCGTAGCCCCCGTCAGATTGAAACCATTTCCCGTTTCGGCGGCAAGCTCCGTCCCATGCGCCCAAACCCGGTCGAAAATGATGTGGTCCCCGCCCGCCAGATTCACCAGCCCATACGAGGCCCCGCTGCTATCCGGCCGCGCCAATTCGATTCCCGGCCCGATTCTGTAGTAGTTCGCCCCCGCCGCCGCCGTGATCCCCACTTGAAAGGACGAAATTGTCGCCATCGAGTGCGACGCATTGGGACAGCTATACCCCGGCCGCCCCGGCAACTCCGCTACCCCTCCGAAACAAGGCGAGATTCGAATTCCCGCACCGGGAAGTGCGTTGCCCGCGCTGCTCTGAATCCTGATCCACTCCCCGGCATTACAGTTCTTCGCCGGCAGCGTAAACGGCTTATAGGCGCCCGGAGTCAGTAACAACACGTCCCCGCAATGCGCCTGCGCAAGGTACTGGTTGATACTCGCGCCCACTGCCAGGACCGTCTTCCTGCCTGGGCTCGGCGTGTTTCCCATCGCGGTATTGACGCAGTGCTGAGGCAGCGACGAATCCGCATCGCTTCCCGGTCCCAACCACGTGCCATTCGCTTGGCAGTAGGCATTTTCAGCGGTCTGCGCCTGCGCGGCCGCCATGGCTTGGGTGAACGACAGGGAAAGTAACAGGGGGAGGGCGAACTTCAACTTCATTACGTGCTCCGCTACATCTGAGAGTCAGCCGCAGTGCGGCTGCAGCGAAGCAGCTTGCATTTAAACCAGCATCAGCAAACGAATACGTCCCATCCGTGCGCCGGCTACGTCCCTTCGTCCGTCCCCACTTCCCGGCGAAACCAGAGCTACCCTCCCGCTCAACCCCTCTCGCGCTTGATACAATCCGCCAATCATGCTTGACTCAACCCGGCTTTACGCCCTCGCCCGCACCCTGGCCGGCGGACGCCGCGAAGACCCAATTCTGAGTTTTTCCCGGAACTCCTGCACCTACCAGCGCGTACCTCTCCTGCAGTGCTCGTTGAGCCAGTCCCGGCGGCTTCTGAACTCGCGACCCTCGGCGTCCAGCGCTCGCAACTTTGGAGAGTGATCCATGCAGAAACCACTGCTGCCCCTGACCCTACTCATCCTGCTTGCTCTTGGGTCGCGCCCAGCTCTGGCCCAGTCGTGGACCCAACATTGGCTCGGGAGCCAGGAGGCCGATGGTAGCTCCCAAGCCCTCATCCTGAACCTCACTCCATCGCCAACCCCGAAAGGCACGGTGGATTTACCTGACTTCGGGGCCTCGGGCATCCCCGCCTCGAACCTGACCCTAGCCTCCGGAAACATCCATTTTGAATTGATTGGCGACAACTCGACGACCGTATTCGAGGGATCGCTCCTCGCAGACGTCATCCAAGGCTCATGGAAAGATGGCGCTCACTCCGGCGCATTCCACCTCCATCTTCGCCCCGCAACGGCAGCCTCGCCCATCGAGAAGGCAGTCGCGTTTGCCAACCGCCACGTGCTGCTCTCCGGATCCTTCCTCATTCCAGGCGGCAAGGGCCCTTATCCTGCCATCGTCCTGCTCCACGGCGCAGGCGCCGAAGCCCGAAACGCTTCCTGCTTCATGGCCGAGTTCTTCGTCCAGCGCGGCGTCGCGGCTCTCATCTATGACAAGCGCGGCGTAGGAGAATCGGCCGGGGATTGGAAAACGTCATCCTTCGAGGACCTGGCAGGAGACGCCGTCGCCGCCGTGAATTACCTGCTCTCCCAGCCTGAAATCAACAGATCGCAGATTGGTTTGATGGGGTCGAGTCAAGGCGGATGGATCGCTCCCATGGCCGCCCTGCTTTCGCCGAACATCAGCTTCGTGATTGTCAAATCCGCCGCTGGCGTCACTCCCGAACAAGAGGAACTGGCACGTACCGAACGGTCGATGCGCGATCGCAATCTCTCCCCCGCGGACACCCAGGAAGCGCTCGCCCTTTACAAGCAGATGATCGATTACTCCTTTACAGGCAGCGGATGGGAGCCTCTATCGGCCGCCCAAGAAAAAGCCTCGCAGGCAGAGTGGGGTGGGTTCGGCATTTTCCCCAGAGACTCATGGTGGTTCAAGTTCATCAAGCTTAATTTTCGGCACGACCCCATCCCCGTGCTCCAACAGGTGCGCTGTCCCGTGCTCGTCATCTTTGGAGGCAAAGACCCCAACCTCCCCGTCGACGCGTCGGTTCTGAATGTGAATCAGGCTCTGGCCGCGCATCCGTCGGCTTCGCTGGTTGCAGTTTTTCCCAGCGCCGGACACGATCTTCGCGTACTACCCACGCCGCGCGACCGTTGGTCTTTCCCCAGGTTTGCGCCCGGATACTTGGATCTTTTGGCCTCCTGGGTCAAGGCGCAAACCAGCTTGTCCGTTTCCTCCGCCCCGTAATCCGAACGCACAAGCGCAGCCTCTGGTTTCGTTAGATCCTGAAATCCGCAGTTTACTTTCACTCCACGAATCGCGATTTCCTTCATCAGCCGACGAGTCAAAGCGGCGGTTTCCCCACGCTCATTTGTAGGCTGACCAATCTCGCAATCTCGCGATGTCGCTCATTGGCCAGCGGTCAAAACCTGCTGACTTCTGTTGACAACACTTACTGTTGCTCGAGGCGGTGCCTGAGAGAATCCTGGCGCCCTGTCGAAGTGGCGCACTCCGGCTTGCATTGAACCCACTCGACCCCCGTTTTCCGCGAAATCACCAACGTATCGATCGCCCCGCCTACCAAGTCGGGTTGATACTTAGCCGTCAGTTCGACGAGTTTCCTCGCGCCCGCTACTAACCGCTCCCTGATTGCCAGCCCTGCCACTTGCGCGTCGAGACTGTTTTTCCAATCCCGGGACCTCAGAGTCCTACCCCCGACAAATTCTTGTGTGACCGTCGTTTCTCCCAACACGTCTGTAAAAGGAGCGTCGTCTGTCGGCAAGCTCTTTGTCGAATAGCCAACTCCAAAAGGCGTTCGATGAATCCTAACCTCGATCGACGCCCGCCGATGATCCTCATCAAAACCCGCAAAGATAGCGGTCGTTAGTGTCTGCGGCCAACCTTCTTCGGGATGCCCCAGAATGTCAGGTTGCAGTCTGGCCGCAACCTCTGCACCGTACGCCTCGGCGAGTTTCCGAATCAATTCATGCCTGGGAGCCTTCCGGAGGCCGCGAAACTTCCGTTTTGCTATATCGGTTGCGTCCCACCGTCCAGGCGCAGACGCTTTGCTCGTATAGCCCGTATTCGCATAGACAAGTCGGCTGTCAAGCGCGATGATTTTGCAGCGGTGGAGAGAGACACCTTTCGCGCTCAAGTTCAGGCTGTCCGCTGCCACCACAACATAATCACCTGCGGATTCAACCACTACGATCGATCCGCTGTTCAGTTGTCCGCTGAGCGGCACTGGTCTGGTCAACGCAAGGGCTGAGACGAACAGAATTTAAGAGTCGCGGTGCCGAGATTCTCTGGCATTGGGTGATTCTTGCGAGTACTTGCCCTCGATTGTAGCGCGCTGCCGAGGGTCGCGAGTCAGTTGGCGATTAACCTGTTTTCAACCGTGGACAGTGTGCTAGTTTGACGTTCATGGTGGGCTAGGTGCCGCGTGAAGGCATTTCTCGAATCATTGTCCTTTAGCTCGGGAGCCGCTCTTATAGCAGTCCTTTCAGCGGGCGTCTTTTGTCTATTGTGCTTCACGTGCCCGGCATCTTTACGCAAAGTTTGGGTTATCATCGTGCCCTTCGCTCTAACAAACTGTCTCTACTGGTCTGTGGCATGGCTCGAAGCCGATGGGGATGAATATCACAGGGCCCTCGTAATGTCCGACTACCGCAATTGGGCGCTCCTGTTCATTGTTGCTTGGTTTCTAGCCGGGGCGATTCCGTCAGCCGCAGTCGTTCGCATATTCTTTGCCCCAAATGCCGGGAGAGGTCGCGACTACGGGAAAGGCCGCGACTGAAAGAGCAAAGGCGCCATAACTGTTGTTACATGGTCTACAACCGTTGAGAAGTTCACCAAGCAAACTCTAATTAAGTCCCGGGTTCCTCCGCGCACCCCTCGGTACCCTGTCGTGTATGCTTTTTTGCGGACACTGATCAGAGTCCCCCCGCCGCCAAACTCACGCCCAGCGGCGCAATCGGTGATCTCGTATGGGGAAAATTCCGCGCTGCTTGCTGGGCGCCCTCGCAGGCTACGGAATTTATCTTCTCCTCACCTGGCTTTACCTTGCTTTCATGGAGGCAGTCCACGGAGGCTCGCCCGATACCTACCTCCCCTTCGTGTGGCCGTTAATGTCCCCCTTTTTTTGATATTTCGCTACTCCTCGCAAGGTACCCACCCCGACGAGAATCTCCTGAGTCTTTTCGGGGGACTCCTCCTGATTGCCGGAGCGCTCTCGGGATATTTGGATTTTCCGCGCCTTAAAAATAGAACGAAGAATAAACAGCGCTCCGATTCCTGAGAACCAGGGAAGGTCGGCTTCCGCCGAGAAATCTCAACCAGGAGACTTCGCCCCTGAATCCAATCCAATTCCCAATCCGGGGACCGTCGCTACCGCGTGATTTTGAACACCGTGCCACGATTGTGCGCCCCGCCAGCGTAGGTCGTTCCGAACAGGTTCCCGGAATTATCCTGGATGACTCCATTCGGGATATTGCCGTCGTTCGCCGAATCGCCAAAGTTGTACAGCGTGGTCAGCACCCCGCCAGGCGAGAGCTCAAACACGGTACCCTGGCCATGACTGCCACCCGTCGGAGTTGCGCCCCACAAGTTGCCGGCACCATCCAGCAACAGCGCCCCCGGCGCACCTTCAGAATCTATCAATGAACCATTGGTTCCATTGAACCGGAACAGCGTCGTGAGCTTCCCCGCAGGCGTCAGACTGAAGATGATGCCTTGACTCGATGGGCTATTCTCTGGAGCCATGCCGTAAATATTGCCCCTGGCATCTACCGTGAGGGCGCCGACTCTGATCCCATTGGTCGTGTCAACGAAACTGTACAGCACCGTCGTCCTGCCCGTCGGTGTCGTCTTATAGATCGAGTACTGAGATTCAAACTCGTTTCCGGCGACAACGGTTGAGTAAAGGTTGCCTTGGCCGTCAATCGTCAGCCCAGGCATATCCGAAAGGATGAGATTGCCAGAACCGGCGAACTTATGCACCGTGCTGACTTTCCCCCCGGGCGTGATTTTAACGATTGTGCAGGTGACCTTTTCGGCGTCGCGACACTTTGTGCCGTATGCTGCGACGTAAGCGTTGTCTTGCGCGTCCAATACAACGCCGGGAATCTGCACACCGTTACTCGGCCCTAATGGGCCCGTTGGCGCAAGAATGTTGAAAGCGCCAGCCGAAGTAATCTGGAAAGTCAGCAGTGCGTCAGGGCTGGCGTTGTAAGCCGTACCGTACAAATTGCCTTCGCTGTCCAGGGTCAGGCCGCTGACATCGAGAGAGGACCCGGTGTAAACAGGGGCGAAAGTGTGAACCACGGAAAAGGCTTCCGCCGAGTCGATTTTGAAGACGGTGCCCGCCCCCGTTCCAAAGTTCGTGTCCCCCGACGCCCCTCCGTAGAAATTGCCCTGCCCGTCGCCAGCCAGGCCCGAGGTTGGGAATTCACCGTCCGTCGTTCCTTCGAAGCTATGCAGGATCGTTTCGGTTTGCGCCTGAACCGAGGCGAGCGATGCCAGCGCGAACATCGCCAGCAGAGACAGCCTGACGAACACACTGCCGGATATCGAGAGCGAAGATCGATTTCGCCCGCGAACCGAGAGTGCAAGACTTGAAGAGGATACCGGGAAACGCATTTTGTTCTTCTCCTTCGAACTAGGGGTTCGGCATCGCGGGTTGCGCAAAACTTAAGAAGCTGGGTCAGAATATCGGTTGCGCTCCATTCTCTTGTCAGCGCTTTGTAAAATTTGTGTCAAAAGTCCTTGGCCTGAAATGGAGATCCGACGTTCTCCGTTAGTGAGTATCCGTCAGAGGCAAGTCTTAGCGTAATTTTCCGCTCAAAGTTGAGTAATCCGCTGCGGTTTGACCGTATATAGCATATATGTGGGCTCTTCCCATGACGTTGAATGCGACGGCCGAAACCGAAATGGCAAAGATCGCGCGAGGCTTGCGTGAGAGGGATCTGGAGATCCTTACAGACCTCGTGGGTCGCTTTCAGCATCGACTGGTGCGCTACCTGCTATACCTCACCGGGAGGTGGGACTATGCTGAGGATCTTGCCCAGGAGATCTGGATTCGCGTGCTGCAACGGGGCAGCCAGTACAACGGGCGGCAGCGGTTTGATCCATGGCTATTCGCGATCGCCCGCAATTTGGCAGTAGATTACCTCCGGAAAAAACGAAAGGCGGTACAGACAGTTTCCTTGCCAGATGATCACGATGCAGTGCTGCTCTTACCCGCCTCCGGTCCTTCCCCATTCGAAGCTGCGGCTCGAAGCCAGGACGCATTGCGTCTGGCCGGCCGGCTGCAGATTCTGGCACCCCTGTATCGCGAGGCTTTGCTGCTGAGGTTTCAAGAAGACATGTCTCTTCCCGAGATCGCTCAGGTCGTCGGTGCCCCTGTTACAACCGTGTCGTCCAGAATCTATCGCGGTCTTGCAGCACTGAGATCCGCGTTTGAGGAGGGTGATTCGCATGGAGAGTGACAAGAGATTTCGCGAGCTTATTGACAGGTCTTTCGCAGAAGAGATTTCAGAGGGCGAAAGACAGCTCATCCGTGAACACATCCGCGACTGTGATGGCTGCAAGTGCTACGTCGAGCTGACTGCGCGCACGATTCGGGGGTTGCGGGAATTCACTTTTGTGAGTGGACCAGATTCAAATCCCCAGGTCCGTGAGATTCTTGCGGATCGCACCGGCACCATGCGACAGCACAACGTGCAATTCAGAATCTGGGCTGCATTTGCTGCAGCACTCTCGATGTCGTTTGTCGGATCGGCACTCGTGTACCAGGTGACCAGGCGCCTGGCGGTCCCAACGCATTTTGACACTGCTCAAGTCCAGGCAGGCGTCCTCGTCTTTTGGCTGCTGCCATCTTTTTGCTCGGCCTTATTTCTGCTCGCGGCCCCTCGTGAGAATAGAGGCATCGCATGACCCAGCAATCGGCGTTGCTTTTGATACCGTTCTTCGGCGGACTTCTAGTTGCGGCTGTCTTATTGGGAACCGCAACACGGAATATTCTACCCAGGTCTGCAATGGCCATCGCGGCACTGGCGATCCCGATCTGGGTAGTCTATTTTGCTTCCAGCCAGGGCCGTTCCCTGCTTGCTTCCCAAGGTTTTCTCGGTACCATGCCGGAAGCGCTTTGGTTTGGCTTAACGTTTGGCGTCTTCACCGCGGCTTTTTTCCTTGCCCTCGGATATATCTATGGGGACGCAAAAAGGCGCCGCTTGCCTGCTTGGGCCTGGGTGATTGCCGCTTTCCTCATACCCAATTTCATTGGATTCATCCTTTATTTTGTGTTCCGAGCGCCTCTCCTTGGGCCTTGCCGTTCCTGTGGCAAGCCGATTCGAGGGGGAGAAGCATTCTGCTCGCACTGCGGATGCTCGCAGGGTTCCAGTGTCGGACGCATGGCAGCCGACAATCGCACAATCTGAAGTAAAAAAGGTCGTAATAACCTTCCATTCCACAAAACCGAGGACGGTATGAAACGTGAGCGCGCCTTACAGGTAGTGTTGGTGTTGGTGGGCTTGTTTTATTGCTTTTGGGGCTATCTCCTGTTCGACGATCTGTGGCACTCGAGGTGGCTTAGCGGCCATAGTGACGTCATGCCGATGTTCCTGAGCCTTAACACGGCGCTCGGCGTCTGTCTGTTGGTGGCCGTTAGTCAGCCGGCCCAGCATCGCTTGATGATCGCCTATGGGGCGTGGTCAAGCCTTGCCCATGGGTTCACGATGACAATCATGTCGGCGCAGGCCGTGGCGCACGGGATGCACAGGAAGGATAGCCCCCAGGACATTGTGATCTTTGGCGTGATTGGAGTCTCGCTGCTTGCACTCCTACCGGCAAAACAACCATCGCCGCCCGGCGCCCCTATCAGTGAGCCGCGCGTTGCCGAACGCTAGACGACTTGGTCCACCGCCCCGCGCCCATACCGAGATGCAGGGACTCCTCAGTGCCATTGTTATAAACGAGACAACGTGTCAATTATCATTTAGATTAGTGCCCTGTTGTCCTGCCGGCTCAATTCTGTTCAGAAACCCGGAAACCTCTCCCCGACATTGGAGAGCCCTACCGCATCGTCTGACGAAACATCAGTAACAGCTTCTGAGCCTTGGTCGGATTTTTCTGGAAGAAAGGCGAAGTTAGCCCCGTATTCAGAAACTCGGAGTAACCCGGGATTTCTTTCGCGCCCACGTCGTTCAGGTTACGAAATCCCATTCCCCAGGTAGGAAAGCTCCGCTCCGTGATTTCATACTCAAGCAGTTTTAGAATGTGAGTATGCCGGGGATCGGCGTTGATTTTCTTATAAAGCTCGCGAACCGCGTCCTCCGGACCCTCCACCGTTTGCATGAAATTGCCATCCTTATATAAAAGGAGACCCGTAATGCCCAGTTTCGAGTTGTTATCCCGGGCTTTTATCAGCAGCGCCTTGAGGTCTTCATCGGAAAATGGCTGAGTGGCGGAACTGGCATAAGTAATCGAAGTCATGTGCTCCCTCATTTGCCAGTGTAGTGCGCCCAACCGACGGACGTATATTGATCTGTCGATTTCCCCCGTGATCCTCCGCGCCCCCCGTGGTCAATGCCTTTGACCCCCCTCGTTGAACCGAACACGCTTCACCGCGGGTGGGCCCGTCCTCCATGGGTGATTACTGCCGCGCGAGCAGGCTAGGCTTCCGAGAACACCCCCACCTTCTTTTCCGACCAGGTGTAGCCCTCAAGCTCCGTGTCTAGTTTCTTGTATTCCGCGCCGAAGCGCTCCTGAAAAATCTCGAGGCAAGTGCCACTTTCCCATCGGTCAATTGTCAAGAAGATGTTGGGTTGGCGAGAAGATCGGAGCAGCTCTGTGCCTACAAAGCCCTCCGCACGCCGGAAGAGGTTTGCCCAATCTCCATTCGAGTTATATGCGGAGATGAATTCCTGAATATGTTCCTCTCGAACCGTGAACTCCCAGATGATGATGTGCATGAACTTGAGCTTACATCGTGTCGCGTGGCGCGCGACCTCGTCACGGAGTAGCCGTCGCCGAATCCCCAGCCGCCTCCACCACCTGCTCCACCACATTCGAAGTGCTGCCGGCAAACTTGGAATCGCCTGCGTAAACTGCCTTGATCGCGTTCGTACCCACCTTGAGCGTCGAGGTCATAAAGCTAGCCGTGCCGCCGCTCAACGTTCCCGTTCCCAGCACCGTTGTGCCTTTCTTGAACGTGACAATTTCTCCATTCGGCGGCGCTCCAATGCTGGATGTTACCCTCACCGTGAACGTCACCGCTTGTCCATACTTCGAAGGATTCGGCGAAGCAGTAAGCGTTGTAGTGGTCGCCGCCAGCACGAACTGATTCACCGGTGCCGACGTGCTCCCGTTGTTTTCGGAGTCTCCTTCATAACCTGCCGTGATGCTGTTCGAGCCCGGTGGCAAGGTCAGCGCGACGTACTTGGCCGAGCCAGAAGTGAGCGCTTTCGTCGCCAAAACTGTCTTCCCGTTCAGAAATTGAACCTTGCCCGTCGGCGTTCCAGCCAAAGACGAGACGCTCGCCGTAAACGTTACCGGCTTGCCCTGCACCGAAGGGTTGATGGACGACAGCAGCGTGGTTGTAGTCGTCGCCTTCGTCACCACCTGCGTCAAAGTGTTGGACGTGCTTCCCGTAAAGTTGCTGTCGCCGCTATAAATCGCTGTGATGGAATGCGTGCCGAAGGCCAGGCCACTCGTGGTCAGACTTGAGAGATTGCCGCTGACGGCAGAGCTGCCCAGCGTCGTAGACCCGTCTTTGAAGCTAACTGTGCCGCTTGCCTGCCCGCCATACTGCGGCGTAATCGTGGCCGTAAAAGTGACTGGCGAATCCAGTCCCGATGGATTGAGGCTGGAAATCAGCGTCAGGGTCGTACTCGCCTGATGGACGGTCTGGCTCACAGTACCGCTGCTGGAAGCGAAGTTTGCATCGCCGCTATATGCGGCGGTTACAACATCGGACCCAACCGGCAGAGCCGAGTACGCACAGGTCGCCGTCCCGCCGCTGAGCGCCACCGCGTTGCATAGGGTCGTGCTGCCATAGGTGAACGTGACTGTTCCAGTGGGCGTGCCGGGACCTTGCGAAGCGACGGTGGCCGTGAAGGTTACGGATTGGCCGAAGACGGAAGGATTCGACGAGGAAGTGACCTTGGTTGTGGTCGCCACAGCCGTGCCAGTACCAGAAAGAGACACCGTTTGTGGGCTGCCATTTCCGCTGTCGTAGACGGTCAGCGTTCCGTTCTGAGCGCCTCTAGCTGACGGCACGAAAGTGACGCTGATCCGGCAGCTTCCACCTGCGGGCAAACTACTACCGCAGTTGTTGGTCTGGGCAAACTCAGCGCTCGTAGTGATCGAGCTAATTGTGAGGGCGTTGCTCGTACTAAGTTGAACAATTTGAGGTCCGCTGGCAGTGCCCACCGGCTGCGGGCCAAAGGTAAGGCTTGCGGGCAACAATGTCACGCTTGCGGCTGTTTGCAGTAATAGGAATCCGCTGCCCGTTATTACATCTAGGAGTCCGTCGTTATTGAAGTCGCCGATTGCGCCTAAGTAGGTCTCGTCTCCTGCCCCGCCACCAAAAGAAAAAGAACTTGAGAATGTACCCGTGCCTGTGCCAAGAAGAATTGTGATTGTGGTCCCGTCCAATGCAGCATCCAATTTCCCATCGCCATTGAAGTCTCCGACGCCCAGTGTCGGCCATTCGGACGGACCGCATCCAGCCAAAGTGAAGGTCCCGTCGCCGTTTCCCAGCGCAATGCAGCCGTTATGGACCAAATCTAGCTTACCGTCTTGGTTCATGTCGGCGGCGATCGAGCCATACCCTCCGTAATATCCTCCACCTACGAAAGGCTGCAACGCGCCCGTCCCAGTGTTTAGGAACACGCCGGGATTCGCGAGGTCGAGATAGCCGTCTCCGTTAAAGTCTCCGATTGCGGCCTGACTGAAACAGTCGGTAAGTGGCTCAATGTATTGCCAATTGCCGATGTTGAACCATCCATAACCCGCGTTGCATCCTGTCACATAGAGATCGAGAATCCCCCTATTGAAAAAATCAGCTGTTGCGATGTATTGGGTTGCCTCAAGCGAGGTTCCAACGCTCCCCGCTTGCGTGAGCGTGCCAGTGCCATCTCCAAGGTAGAAAAACACGTTTCCGCCGTCTTGATAGACCGCGACGTCAAGATAGCCGTCTCCATTGAAATCACCTGTGATGATTTGCTGTATGGGAAAGGGCGCCGCCGTACTCACAATAGATGCCTGAAAGGTGCCGTCTCCGTTTCCAAGCGCAACGTTCAACGTGAAGTTGTTTTTGCCGCTCCACACTACATCAAGCTCGCCATCGTTGTTGAAGTCTCCGACAGCGAGAGTGGAAGTACTGAACGCCTGCACGCCTTCAAACGCGACTGAGGATGACGACTGGCGGACGGGAAGGTACACCACATTGGACGTGCCTCCTCCCGGTGCCGGGTTCGTCACCGTGACCCATCCAGTGCCTGCCTTCGCTACATCGGAGGGGTTGATTGTCGCCGTTAAGAGCGTACTGGAAATTACACTCGTTAATCGTGGTGAACGATTCCAATTGAGCACGGCAGTCGGAGCAAATCCGGTTCCAGTCACGGTCAACGTGAACGCCCCACTGCCCGGCGCGACACTGGGGGGACTGAGAGACAGGTCAACGAATGGAATCGCGTTCGATTGGGCAAAGGCCATTGCAGATAAACTGAGAAACAGGCAGACAAAGCAGGCGCGTTTCATGCGGCCTCCGTCGCATCAGATTTGGGTTAGGGACAGCACTGGCTAGGCTACCGATTACGGAAGTTATTTCGCGCCAGTCGAAAACCACACGAATTCTCCTCCAAAGTAGGGCAGCGGTCAATGACCTGCGCGACGCGGCCCGGTGCCCCAGGTGATTGTCATTAGGGGCTGGGCGGGTCGGCCAAGTCTGCTTAGAAGGTGGAGCGCCTGTGACCCTTGAGGCCGACATCACTTACCAGGGCGTGCGCCTATTCATCACGCTTTTTGAGGACTGGCCCGCCGGACAATCCGCGCTTTCGGCCTGATTGCGCTCATCGTCACAGTTTGCGCAGGTAGACCGCCCGATAGCTCCCGATCAGCCAGCGCCGCCGCCTTCGTTCCCGCTAGAATCTCTCCAGGCTCCTTATCATGGACTCCGCCCGCATCTCCGCTCTCCTCGAACCTTTCCTCGAATCCCCGCTTTCTCCGGCTCAGCTCCAACAAATATCGATATACATCGATCTATTGCTCCGTTGGAACGCACGCATCAACCTCACCGCCATCTGCCAGGAAGAGGAAATCGTGTCCCGCCACTTCGGCGAGTCTTTCTTCCTCGCTCGCCATCTTTTGCCCGCGCCTCCACTCACCCCGCCGGCTGCCCAATTCACCGCGCACGTTGAAATCAATGGGCCGCCAACGGAAGTCCTCGATATCGGTTCCGGTGCCGGATTCCCCGCCCTCCCGCTCAAAATCTGGGCGCCCCACCTCCACCTCACCCTCATCGAATCCAATCACAGGAAAGCCGCCTTCCTCCGCGAAGTGGCCCGCGCCCTTACATTCACAAACATCAATGTAATCACCGCCCGTGCTGAAACCCTCGCCGCCCAACCAGACTTCCCTCGCGCCCACTTCGTGACCCTCCGCGCCGTCGAACGCTTCGAACAAATCCTCCCCGCCGCCGCCGCCCTCCTGGCCCCCAACGGAACCCTCGCCCTCCTCATAGGATCTTCCCAGCTCCCCACCCTCACCCACCTCCCCACCCTGCACCACCTCCAACCAATACATATCCCTAAGTCACATTCAAGAGTCCTGTCACTATCCACATTCGAATAAAGTGGTATAAAACAACAATATTTCGACTAATATCACTAGCAACAAGCAATAAGTGTCCAAATATTTGGATGTAAGTGGGAAAATGTTTCTAAAATCTCATTATGATACTACACAGTTCCAAGTGTTCCACGTGGAACACTTCTCCATTTCGCAACTAACCCCCGTCGTCAAAGTCGGAAGTAGTGTTCCACGTGGAACACTATCCACACGACGCCAAAAAGTAACCGAATGTTCCACGTGGAACACTTATGGGAGTTGCACAAAACTCTGGCATTGCTTTCAACCGCCGATTCCCATATTCTTGCCCGCAACCAACAGAAACACAAAAACCATGGGACGCATCATTGCAGTTGCCAACCAGAAGGGTGGCGTCGGCAAGACTACGACCGCCATCAACCTTGCCGCCTCACTCGCCGCCGCCGAAGTCAATACCCTGCTGGTCGACTGCGATCCGCAGTCGAACTCGACCAGTGGGCTGGGACTGGCGAAGAATCCGGAGCGCATTAGCGTCTATGACGTGATGATGGGCTCCGCCTCGGCCGAAGAAGCGCTGCAGCTTACGGAGTTGGAGCAGCTCTGGCTGATTCCATCGCACAAGAACCTGATCGGCGCCAACCTGGAACTGGTGGCGGCGGAGCGACGGGAGTTTCGTCTGCGCGACGCGCTGGCGGGATTGCTGGATCGCTTTCAGTTCATCGTGCTGGATTGTCCGCCGGCGCTTGACTTGTTAACGCTGAATGCGCTGGTGGCGGCGGATGGGGTGTTGATCCCGATGCAGGCGGAGTACTTTGCCTTGGAGGGGGTGTCGGAGCTGCTGGACACAATAGAAAGGATACGGGGGGCGTTGAATCCGACGCTGGCGGTGGAGGGGGTGGTCCTTACGATGTTCGACGAGCGGACGAACCTGGCGCAGCAGGTGGCGGATGAGTTGAAGAAGTATTTTGGGGACAAGCTGCTGACGACGGCGATCCCGCGGAACATACGGCTGGCGGAAGCTCCGAGCCACGGGCAGCCGGCGCTGTTGTATGACGTACGGTCGCGAGGGGCGGAAAGTTACATACGGCTGGCGAAGGAGCTGCTGGAGCGGCAGGTGGGAGCGGCGCGGGGTCCGGGAGAGGCTGCTTAAATCGACGGTGATAAATATTTATGTTTGTCAATATAAGTGGGCCGATCCCGCGTGCAGGCTGATTTGTCGTTGGCTCACGATTGGTTTGACGGCGGGTTTAGACCTTTGATTTTCGTGATTCGCTCCCACCCTCCGCCAAAAGGCGCGGAAGAGTGGGGCACCCGGAGTTTGGCGGAGAGAGAGGAAACATCTGATGACTACGGTGAATACAGCGGTGGATAAGGGGTCGGAGAAGGCCGGGGCAGTGAAGGGACACGAGAAGCTGGCGGAGAAGCGGCGGGCTTTGGGGAGGGGGCTGGAGTCTTTGTTGCCAGGGCCACGGGTAGTTCCAGCGGCTGCGGCGGTGGATTCTTCCTCATCCGCTCCCACGCTTCCGCAAAATACGCGGAAGGATGGGGCACC
Source organism: Acidobacteriaceae bacterium (assembly GCA_003134435.1). Lineage (GTDB taxonomy): Bacteria > Acidobacteriota > Terriglobia > Terriglobales > Acidobacteriaceae > Acidiflorens. Next base: position 433 of record PLBE01000138.1, on the reverse strand, counting down.
CGAAACCAGCGGTTCGGAGAAGGGTTCTCAGTTCGCGGCTGCCGGTTCTCACGACGCCGGGGCTCCTTCCGAGGGGGAGGCGGCGGGCAGCGCCCGGTTGGAGGGGGGGATTCCCGGGACTTTGGATCACTTGCAGGCGGTGGCAGAGGGGCGGAGCGCGGATGGGGAGACGGTGTTTGTGCTGGCGATTGATCAGATCGATCCGAATCCGTATCAGACGCGAAACCATTTTGACCGCGAGGCGCTCACGGAGCTGATGAACTCGATCAAGGTGCAGGGAGTGTTGCAGCCGATCGTGGTGCGTCCGGGGAAGGAGGGGCGGTTCGTCCTGGTACTGGGAGAGCGGCGGCTGCGGGCGTCGAAGATGGCGGGGAAGGAGACCATTCCGGCGCTGGTGCGGAGGCTCTCGCCACAGCAGGCGGCGGAGATGACG